>JAIKVZ010000056.1 GCA_024685285.1 Bacteroidales bacterium | reverse complement strand
GCAGCAGCCCGCGACGAGATGCCGGCCGGCTACGACCAATTGATGCAACCTGTCATCGACAACATACCCATGCTGATTGTCGTTCTGGTGCTCACCTTCCCCGTCGCCATTCTGGCCATGCGCCTGGCCGAACGGCTGCTGAAGAAACAACTCTGACGCCTTTCTTTTTGCATCTCGTTCAGACAATAAAAACGAAAAGGGAACGTTTATTGTATAGTATATATCTTGGCATATGACCATCTCTGAATTCTTCAACGCGCTGCTTGCAGTGGCAGGTGCCATGAGCCCCTACCTCTTGCTGGGCTTCCTTATCGCAGGAATGCTGCATGTGTTTGTACCGAAGACATTCTATGCGAGATACCTGTCGAGCAACAATAAGTTGTCTGTGCTGTGGGCCGCCTTTCTAGGTGTGCCACTGCCACTCTGCTCATGTGGTGTCATCCCCACGGCTGTCGGGTTGAAGAACGAGGGTGCGTCGAAAGGAGCCGTGGCCTCGTTCCTTATTGCGACGCCGCAGACGGGCATCGACTCCATCCTGGCCACCTTTTCGCTGATGGGCCTTGGATTCGCCGTGGTGCGTCCTGTGGCTGCGTTGGTCACCGGCGTATGCGGCGGCCTGCTGGTCAACCGGTTTGCTGGTGGGGGAACATCCGTGGCACCCACCGACTGCACCTGTACCGTCGAGCGCGGCAACCGCCTGTGGCGAGTGCTCAAGTACGCCTACTTTGACATGATTCAGGACATCGGGCTGCGCCTGCTCATAGGTCTGATAGTGGCGGCCCTAATCAATGTGGTCGTTCCAGACGAGTTCTTCCTCTCCTTCGGCAAGCAGCCACTGCTGCAGATGCTGGTCATCCTGGTGGTGGCGGTGCCGATGTACATCTGCTCCACGGGCAGCATCCCTGTGGCGGCAGCCTTGATGATGAAAGGTCTCTCTCCCGGAGCGGCACTGGTGATGCTGATGGCTGGCCCGGCGGTCAACATCGCTTCCATCCTTGTGGTGAAGAAATCGATGGGCAACCGTTTCACCTGGATCTATCTGCTCACAATAGTGGGATTCTCAATACTCTTCGGCTTGCTCATCAATGCTTTTGACGGATTTATACCTTTTACAACTCAACTATCGACCACAATGAATGGTGCCTGTTGCCACACGGAGGCCGCCAGGCTCAGTTCCTTTCAAATTATCTGCTCGGCAACACTAATATTTTTCATCATATTTGCACTAACTATGAAGCTGTTCAGCAAATTCAAAAAACAAGAAACCGCCGCAGGGACGGTGGTTTATACCGTAGAAGGTATGCACTGCAACCACTGCAAGGCCGCCGTTGAAAAATCGGTGGGTCAGTTGAAAGGGGTCGACTACTGCGAGGCCACTCCGGCCGCCAACACCCTGGTCGTTACTGGCACTGCCACCGAAGCCGCCGTTCGCATGGCTGTGGAGCAGGCAGGCTTTGGTTTCAAAGGTGTGAAGGAATAAATCCGGAATGGCGATATGTATAGTCTGACGTGCAAAGTCACCACCAGCACCTGCGACAGCGAAGGAAAACTTAAGCTGTATTCTGCTTTGCAGATGATGCAGGACTGCTCGGAGATGTGGATTGATAGCGAACCGGATGTGAAGGCCTACTTCGCTCGCGAGAACATGACACAGCTGCTGGCCTCACGACAGGTGGAGGTTTTGCGTGTACCCTTCTTTAAGGAAGAGCTCACCGTCACCACCTCCGTCTACGAGGTGAAGTCGATGTTCGGCTTCCGCAACACCTTCATCTACGATACCAACGGCAACCCATGCTACCGCACCTGGAGCATGGGGGCCTTCGTGGACAAAGCCACAGGCAAGCTGAAACGTGTGGACGATGCCGTCGCGGGCACCCTGCACCTTGATTCGAAGTTGGAAATGAACTACCTCGACCGCCGTATCGTTCTGCCCAAGGAGGGAGGCGAGACATATGACCCGGTTCAAGTCATGCGTGCTGATATAGACTACAACCGCCATGTCAACAATGCCAACTACATCCGCATCGCCATGGAACTACTGCCCGAGAATTTCGTTGTCAAAGGAATGCGTGTAGAGTACCGTGTGGCTGCTAAAATGGGCGACATGCTGACACCCACGGTGTACTCCACAGCCTACACATGTACTGTCGTCCTTGCCATAGGTACAGAAGCCAGCGCCATTGTGGAGTTTGCAAGATGACAGACCTTTGTGCTCATGTCGATATAATCACGTGACTGCCGGACATGTCAAAATAAATTTTGCCATGTAGCACAACTTTTGTATATTTGCATTTTCTTTTAGCCGGTCTTTTGATGCCCGACGACGGAGATAGTAATTTGAATATTAACACTTTTATGGGTCTCGGGGACGGTCCCCGAGGCTGCGGTAAAGTAATAGAAAACAATAAAAAACAATGAACATTATCACTAAAAAGTTCGATCTCGGCGACGGCCGCATGATCGAAATCGAGACCGGCAAGCTGGCCAAACAGGCCGACGGCGCTGCCGTTGTCCGCATGAACGACACGATGCTTCTGGCCACCGTCTGTTCGAAGAAAGAGGTGGGCGAGAACGTCGACTTCATGCCCCTC
>JAIKVZ010000045.1 GCA_024685285.1 Bacteroidales bacterium | reverse complement strand
CGGTAGTTTGACGCACACGGTGGACTACAGCACTATTCATGTGCCCAAGGTGGAGAGCACCACGATGGAGATGAAGGAGTGCGACGAGTATATCCGTGAGCATATCGGTCGCAAGATAGTGATTGTAGGCGCCTCGACGGGTACCGACGCCCACACTGTAGGTATCGATGCCATTATGAACATGAAGGGTTATGCCGGCCACTACGGCTTGGAGCGTTACGATATGATCGAGGCGTATAACCTTGGCAGCCAGGTTCCCAATGAGGAGTTTATCGCCAAAGGCATCGAGCTGCACGCCGATGCACTGATTGTCAGCCAGACGGTGACCCAGAAGGATGTGCACATCAAGAACCTCACCGAGCTGGTTGAGATGCTTGAGGCTGAGGGTCTGCGCGACAAGGTGATACTGATTTGTGGTGGCCCGCGTATCAGTCACGAGCTGGCCAAAGAACTTGGCTACGATGCCGGCTTCGGCCCCAATACCTATGCCGACGACGAGGCCTCGTTTATCGCCCAAGAGATGGTGGCTCGCGGCTGGAAATAAAGTAGTTAAACAATCAAACAATAATAATATTATGGATAAAAACGAAATCAAAGCATTTATCGCACGTCGTGCTGCGCAGGAAATGCACGATGGTGACGTGGTTAACCTGGGTATCGGTCTGCCGACCTTGATACCTGACTATCTGCCTGCTGGCGTGAGCGTTATCCTCCAGTCGGAGAATGGCATGATTGGTATGGGCAAGACCCCCGAAGAGGGTAAGGAAGACCCCTTCATGGTCAATGCCGGTGGCGGCTTCATCACCGCTGTCCCCGGTGCTGCAACCTTCGACAGTGCCACTTCGTTTGGCATTATCCGTGGCGGTCATGTCGACGTCAGTGTGCTCGGTGCCATGCAGGTCGATGAGCACGGCGACATTGCCAACTGGATGATTCCTGGCAAGTTGACCCCCGGTATGGGTGGCGCAATGGACCTTTTGGTCGGTGCCCGCAAGGTCATCGTGGCCATGGAGCACACTCAGAAGGGCAACCCCAAAATCCTCAAGAAGTGCAATCTGCCGCTTACCGCCAAGGGTCGCGTGAATATGATTGTCACCGAGATGGGTGTGATGGAGATAACCCCAGAAGGCATTGTGCTGACCGAGATTAACCCCGAGTTCACTGTTGAGCAGGTACAGGCTGCCACCGAGGCCACCCTGATTGTCAGCAAGGACCTCAAGAAAATGAATGCATGAAAAAGACAATTCTAGCCGCTGTAGCGCTGCTGTGCCTTATGGGCACGGCAGCCGCCCAGCGTCATGTAGAGTACAAATGGCGTGGTGCTTACTTTGTGGCCGATGTGGGCTATAGTATGAACCTCAACCGCGAGACCGGTCTTAATGGCCGTGCCGACACTGTGAGCGCCGTAGATGTGTCGTTCTCGGGTGGTTTCCTGTTCAGCAAGGAAGCCGGTATAGGTTTGGGAGCCACATATTTCTCCGACCCGTCGGGTGCTTTCACACAGATGCCTGTGTATCTTGAGTTGCGCAGTCATTTCATGCGTTCTCGCCTGACTCCCTACACTGTGTTGCAGGGTGGTTACAGCCTGCCACTGGGCAGTTCGAGCGAACCTCCGCGAGTCCAGATCACCAAGGGCGGCTTGTACTTTGGTTTGAGCATAGGTGCCCGTTATGCCATCGACCGCGGTTTTGCCATTGGTCTGCATGTCGAATATAAGATGCTGCAGTCCAACGAGGTGACTCGCTACAACTTAATCAACACGCCAGAGCTTGCCGACCCCATTACGCTGCATTGCGTGGGTGGTGGTATGAGCTTCTATTTTTAAAAAAATCTGAAAATATCACCTGCCGATGATACGTCGATATGTCGCATTGTTTGTGGCACTTATTGCCGTCTATACTGCTGCCGCGCAAAGTGTTACCGTTGCGCGTCCCATGATGGTGGCCTATGATGATGACAAGGCTGTGGCCCGTGAGGCCTACCGCGAGTCGCCCTACTTCATGGAATTGGGCGGCACATGGCGTCAAAAGCAGACCGACAGTTCGATAGTCTACACCAAGCAGTTGGATGTCGAACGCACGTGGAAGGACTATCGTGTGTTCCTTGGAGTACGTGCCGGACATGCATGTCGCGTGTATATCGGTGGCAAGGTGGTTGGATATGCCGACGACTCACGTCAGTGGAATGAGTTCTTGCTCAGTCCGTTCCTCAAATATGGTAAGCAGAACACCCTGACTGTCGAGACGTTGAAGCATCCTGTGGGTGCGTTGCTCGAGGACTCGTCGATAGCCGTAGGACTTAACGGTGAGCCATATATCATTTTCAAGACCGACCCATGTGTTTCAGACCTCACGTTGGCTGCCGACTACGATGCGACGCTCGGTGCCGGCACGTTGACGGTGGATGTAAGTCTGTTCAATAGTAGTCGGAAAGGTAAGTACTACGTTGAAATTGAGGTGCTTGACCCAAAGGGACGACAGTTGGACCGTATGGGTCGCTGGGTGATATTCGACAAGAAAGCCGATGAAAGTACGGAAATCAGTCGCACCTGGCCCGGTGTATCGCCTTGGAGTGCCGAGCAACCAGCTCTTTACACCGTTCTTGTGCGTCTGCGTAACGAGAAGATGGAAGAGGAGGAACTGGTAGGTTCAAACTTCGGTTTCCGCACTGTAGAGATTAAGGACAAGCTGATGCTTGTCAATGGAAAACCAATTACGTTGCGTGGAGTAACATATGGTGTCGAGCATACCGAGGGCACAGCCAACCGTCAACAGATGGAGCGTACCCTGCTGGCAATGAAACAGAACGGTATCAATGCCATACGTACTTCGCGTTATTCGCCTATGGAGCCATATTTCTACTCGTTATGCGACAGATATGGTTTCTATGTTGTGGCCGATGCCAACCTGATGCCGGCTTCGTCGGGTAAACGTGTGGTAGCCACGGAGAAGGATATGATACCTCTCTTTGAGCGTCGTGTGGAAAACCTCCATGGCAGTCACAAAAACCACCCGAGCATAATAGTGTGGTCGTTGGGCAACACTCGAGACAATGGTGCCTGTATGACAGCAGCTTACAAGCGCCTTTCATCGCTCGACAAGAGTCGTCCAGTGATGTTCTCAGGTGCACAGATGGGCGAGAATACCGATTTAATCGCCCCCACATTCCCCAAGGAAGGTGAACTGCGGCAGGTGATGGAAAAGGCTGACCGCCCGGTAGTTATGGCCCGCACGGTAGATGCTCCGCATTTTGCACAGATAGGCAGCCTGTGGCAGCAGGTCAACGACAGGCCGCAGCTCCAGGGTGGCTTCCTTGATGCGTGGCCCCTGTCGGCAGACATGCTTTACGACCTCCGGAACCTGTATGCCCCATTCACCGTGACACTTATTCGAGTAGGTGGTGGCGAGGGAGAGTTCCGGGTGGCGAACAATTGCGATTTTGCCAGTTTCGCAAAATATAAACTGGAATACACCATCTATACCAACCTGCGCCCCAATATCATCTCTGGCGAATTGCCGTTGGCAGTGAAAGCCGGTGAAAGCGAGAAGGTCGGCATGCGAATACCGCAGCTCGACCTGCAGCAGGGCGAGGAGCCTTATATAAAATTCGATATCTCACAGCGAGCCGAGGGGCGCACGCCTGAGCTGCCGGTGAGCCACACTGTTTTCCCGCTGGATATGCGACGTCCTGTACCGAAACGGTTTGCGCCATGTGGCGACACTATACAATCGTATACCGACTCGACAGGTGTGCTGCACGTTCTGTTTGCCGACCTGCATATTGTTTACGACAAATCCCTTAATGTATACCCGGCCAATGCATTCAAGAAGCATTGTTTGGCGACTCCTGCTTTGACATTCGAAGGACATCTTGATTGGACGCCTACGCTGTTGGCATATAACCATAGGGTAATCGATGCCAATACGTTATGTATCGATGCAATGGTGCGGTACACGGCCAAGGATGGCCGTACAATGTGCGACGTACGTGAGACTTATGTCGTATATGGCAACGGCGATATAACGGTGGATTATAAGTATTCAACGCCAGAAGGCATCGGCGGCAAGCTGTCGCCTGTTGTCTTTGCCCTCAATTGGCAGGACGACCAGACCATATATTGGTATGGTCAAGAGCACGAGACAGCCATCGCCACTCGCCCTGTCGAGAAAGGAACCTGGCATCCAGTACGAGTCAACAGTATTCCCGCCGATGAATTTGGCTACATGGAAGAGAGACACGAGGTGAGGTGGTGCATGCTTACTAATACCCAGGGACCTACGATGATGGCACGCTTGGCGGATCCGTCGTTTACAATGCGTCAGCACCCTGCCGGTCTTACACTTTTGCCAAAGGACAACAGCCAGACAGTGCGACTTATACTGACACCATGGCGACAGGGCCTTGATTCGCTTGCTCCTATATTCGAGGCGTCGGCAATGCAGTATCCGGTGGTCAGTTCCGGTATTCCTGAACCACCTGTTATAAAGGCCGATGCGGTGCGTTTTGCTCAGCCTCTAACGGTCAGCATAACGGCGACTGCGGCTGGTGACATACGCTATACCCTCGACGGCAGCGACCCCACCGCCCTTTCACCGCTCTATACCAAACCCTTTGTAATCGATGCAACAACGGTTGTAAAAGCACGCTTGTTCGCCAAGGACATGCCGCCGTCGTTCACCGCATCGCGCAAGTTCAACTATGATTATATCCACAAGACCACCTTCTCGCGCAAGCCTAATACGCCATACAACGTTGGTACCGACACCATACTCTTTGATGGCGAGCGCGCCTCGGTGAGCAACCTTGCCAGCGGATGGCTTGGCTTCTCGGGTGGCGATGTTACCACTACCGTCGAGCTGGCTAAACCTATCGATGTGGAAACAATCGTGTTGCGCTATGCCCACAACCCCGCCACGTGGGCGTTTGCTCCGCGTGCAGTCTCCATCACCGTTTCGACCGACGGTACTGGCTTCGTCGATGCGGCACGCGACACAATACCCTTCGACCCCGCCAGTCAAGAGCAGACCGATGCGCGTGTGGTCGAGGTACGCGTCCCAGTGGCCGGTCGCCAGGTGACACGGATAAAAATCGAGGCCCACACCATCGGCGCCATCCCTGCATGGCATCGAGGCAAAGGGCTCAATCCCTGGCTGTTGATGGACGAGATTGCGATAATCGAAAAATTGTAATTGAAAAAACAAAAAGAAGCATGCGTAAGCCATTCCTCATATTCACCCTTTTATTCCTGTGCATTCTCGCTACCGGCTGCGAGGTAGAATTCTCGCCCAATGCCGAATGGAAAGAGACTCCGGTGGTCTACTGTGTCCTGGACCAAGATGATGATACCACATGGGTTAGGGTGGAGAAGTGCTACCTATCGGAAGGCAATATACGCCAGTATAGTACAGTCAGCGACTCTATAAACTATCCACAGGGGTCGCTTCAGGTCTCTTTGTTGGCAGTCAATGGCAATGGAGTCGTCGACTCGATGGACTTCACCTACACCGTTCGCGACCACTACGAAGGTGACTTTGCCTTCGATGCCCAGCCCATATATTACTGCAACACCCGTCGCCGCCTGCGCGACGACTGCTACTACATACTCCGTATACGCCGCACTGCCGACAATTCGATTTTGGCCGAGGCTTCCACATCGCTGATTGTCAAAACCTCAGGCACTCAGTCCATAGTGACTCAACCCAATGACAACGTGCCTTTCGGCTTCTCGTGGACCAGAAACGCCAAAATCACTTGGCGCTCGCTGAACAACGTCCGGCTATATCAGCCCATAGTACGTTTTTACTACACATATCGCTACCTCGACGGCGACACCCACTATCTCGACCTGCCATGTGCCACCCGCTTGGTGCCTCCGGCCGCCGAAACCTACACCATCCAGTACTCGCGCGATGCCTTCCTGGCTGCTGTTGCCGATTATTTTCAAGGCGATACCAACACCAAGGGATACCCCATGCTCTTCGACATATACGTCACCATGTGTGACGAGAACCTATATGCCTACATGCACAGCACTGCGTCGAACAGTGCCCTGGACCAGGGTGGCCAGGTATACACCAATATCAGTGGAGGACTTGGTGTCTTCGGCTCCCGACGCACACATATCTATCGCAGTGTGCCCGGTGATGACAACGACCGCGAAGGTGTCGGCATGCTGCCTCTGCTAAGGTCGCTCAATGTGGGCTTCCAGTAATATGAAGCAAATCAAATGTATTCTGCTGGTACTGACGGCAATGCTCTTTGTCGGCTGCGAGGTTGATTTCTCGCCCAATGCCGAGTGGAAAGAGGTGCCGGTGGTCTACTGTGTGCTGGATCAGGACGATGACACAACCTGGGTGAGGATTGAGAAATGCTACATGTCAGAGGGCGATTTCCGGCAGTATGGTACTGTCAGTGACTCGATCAACTATCCAGAAGGGGCGCTGCAGGTGACGTTGCTAGCTATTAACAATACCGGAGTCGTAGATTCGATGGACTTTACATACACCCTCCGCAACCGCGACGAGGGAAGCTTTGTTTCGGGAGCCCAGCCTGTTTATTTTTGTTACACCAAGGACCGTCTACGCGACGACTGCTACTATGCACTTGTTATACGTCGTACAGCGGATAATTCGGTGTTGGCCTCGGCATCCACGTATCTGATTGTTTCGAAGACACACGAGTCATGGACTGTGATCGAACCCAACGACAATTTGCCTTTCGGATTTTGGACTAAAAAGTATTGCAACATTGTATGGCGAGCATACGACAATGCTCGTCTCTATCAGCCGATTGTGCGTTTCTACTACAAGTACAAGTACCTTGATAACGACTTGCACTATATTGATTTACCGTGCAACCAGCGGCTTTCGACAGGTATGGCGGAAACATTCACGGTCCAATATCACAGAGACGCCTTTCTTAAGGCTGTTGGCGATTATTTTGCCGATGATACCAACACGAAAGTCTATCCGATGCTGTTTGATATATACATCAACATGTGCAACGAACCCCTCTATGCCTATATGCAAAGTGTGTCGACAGCCAATTACCTAGACCGTGGAGTGGAGGTGTACACCAATATCAGCGGAGGCCTTGGTGTCTTTGGTTCGCGTCGCACACATGTCTATCGCCAGGTGCCAGGCGACGACGACGACCGTGATGTGGGTGTGCGTGCCCTTCTCAAGTCGCTTGGGGTGGGCTTTTGCTATTAGTCGTTTGTAGACATTGTTATTCTTGTAACGTATACCGTGTTGTCTATTAAGACAATGCGGTTTTTCTTTTTCGTTTATTCTGTTGATACACCGTATCTTCGCCGTACCCTCGCCTTACCTGCACCTGTTCCGGAGGTAGTTTTGTAGGCGAGGGTAAGGCGAGGGTAGGGCGTTGGTATTGGGTTTCAGATGCTTAAATGCGGAAAATTGCTGTAATGGTATGTCCTTTAATGAGATATGAGTTGCCAGGTCGCTTCATTTTACTCTATTAACTATAATTAACAGCAAAAATTGTTTCTGTTTAAATATTTTTACGTATCTTTGCATTTTAATCGTAAATATTGAAATAATTAACAATCAATAAAATAAACAATCAGATGAACATCACAAGAGAGAATTTAAGTGATTTGGAGCTCCGTGTCAAGGTAGACATAGAGGAAAAAGACTACATCGAAACTGTAAAAAAGCAGCTTAAGGACTATCAGCACAAGGCCACTGTGCCGGGCTTCCGCAAGGGTATGGCTCCCATGGGCCTGATAGAGCGCATGTACAAGGCCGCCATCGTTGGCGACGCTGTGCAGAACGAGCTTAACAACTCGCTTTTCAAATACATTGACGACGAGAAGATTCGCATTCTCGGCATGCCTATGTCCAACGACGAGAAGACCGGCGAGGTCGACTTTGCCAAGGGCAAGGATTTTACTTTCTACTTCGACATGGCCGTTGCTCCCGAATTTAACATTGAGTGGGACAAGGTGAATGTTGTCTACAACCAGATTAAGACTACGCCCAAGGAACTTGATGCCGAGATTAACAATATCCTCAACCGTTATGGCAAGTTCGAGACTCCCGAGCAGATCGGCGCCGGCGACATTGTGTACGGCAAACTGGTCGAGCTGGACAAGAAGGGTGCCAAGAAGGAGGGCGGTGTTGACACTTTTGTATCGCTCAACCTGCTCAACCTCAAGGATGCCGAGATGATGCCCCTGTTCGAGGGCAAGAAGGCTGAGGACAAGATTGTCTTCAACATGTACAAGGCTTTCCCTGTGGCCGATATCGAGCGTGCGCTTCATCTTGAGAATGCCGATGCCAAGAAGTTTAAGGCTGATGTGGAACTGACGGTCTCGGGTGTGTCGCGCATCATCCCCCACGAGATGGACGACGACCTGTACAAGCTGGTCTTCCCCGACAAGAAAATCAAGGATGCCGAGGCTTTCCGCAAAGCCCTGCGTGCCGAAATCGACAAGGCTAACGAGGAGCAGAGCGACTACCTGTTTGTCAACCAGGTGCGCAAAGCACTTGTCGACAACTTCACTGCCCCGCTGCCCGAGGCCATGCTGAAGCGCTGGTTTGCATCGCGCGGCGACAAGGAGATGACTCCTGAGAGCATCGAGGCTGACTGGGCCGAAAAGTATGTTCCCTCGCTGAAATGGGAGCTCATCGAGTCGAAGCTCGAGGAAATCAGCCCCGTCGAGCCTACCAGCAACCAGATTGTCGACTATATCAAGGATATCCTGCGTCGCGGTGACAAGCCCGCCGCCGGCGAGACCAAGGAGAAGACAGAGGAACGCCTCGAGCAGCAGGCCCGTTCCATCGCTGCCGACCGCAAGAATGTGCAGCAGATAGTGGACCGCATATATGCCGCCAACCTGGCCAAGATTTTCAAGGATCAGGTGAAGCCCTCTGTTGAGAAGGTTTCGGGCAAGGAATTTGCCGAGCGTGCAAAATAATCATTTTCAGAAGAAACATTAAACCGAAAAAGGATATGAAGAAATTCTTACTGATTCTGGTGCTGGCGGGAATGTGTGCCGGAGCGCAGGCGCAGAAAGAGGCTGCCTGGGCTGAAAACACGTTCTTCATGTCGGCAGGTGTCGGCGGCGCTTTTTATCAGCATTCGGGCACCAGCCAGATGGGTATCCCGGCAGGTGGCTTGTACATAGGCCGCTGGCTTATGAAGCCTCTGGCTTTCCGTATAGCGGGCGACGTGGTTATGGCTCCCAGCTACTACCAGAACGGCGGTTCGGAGAACTCGTTGTTCCTTATGGGCAGCGCCGAGTTTATGTGGGATGTGAACGCCACGTTCTTCCACGTGTACAACAAGACTTTCCAGTATCCTTTCCCGTTCTATCCTCTGATTGGCCTTGGTGTGGCGTATCGCCCTGCCGGCAAGGTTGATACCACAGCTTTCGGTGCCGATCACGACTTCCAGGCCATGCTGGGCTTACACATGCCTGTGCGCCTGGGCTCGAGGTGGGACGCTTTTCTGGAGTATAAGTGCTTCTTCCTGCCGCAGACTTTTGATGGCAGCTACGAGAACAACTATATGCACACGGCCATGGTGGGCCTGACCCGTCGCTGGTCGGACAACCCCTATAGCCGTCGCACCGCCTTCGAGTCGCGCAGCACGTCGGATGACTGGTTCGCCGGTTTTGGTGCCGGTATGAGCTTCTCGTCGTTTGGCTTCGAGCACATGTTCGACGGTGTTGGCAGATTGTGGATACCCACGCCCGAAGGTATGTTCGGCCGCAACTACAGCAATGTGTGGACCATACGCTTCGAGTTGTCGGGCTTCTTTGCGCGCGAACGTTACCAGCAGATAGACGACACTACCGGCCGTACAGGTCGTTGGTATACATACAACTACCTCCATGCCGACTTTATGCTCAATGTGTCGCATTTGATGAACTTCAATCGCGGTGTGAAGTGGAACTTCCTGCCGTACCTCGGTGCGGGTCCCATAGTGCGCTACAGCAGTCGCCCCATGTTCACTGTGGCTGCCGACGCCGGTGTGATGGCTCGCCGTTATATCGACCAGATGGGCGACTTCTACGTTGACCTCAAGTATGTTATGGCTCCGCCGCGCTTTGCCGGCAGCACAGGTGTGTCGGGTGGTATTTTCAGTGTCGGCTATCCGATGCTGACCTTGGGTTACCTGTACAACTTTGGTCATTCCACCACTCGCTACCGCATGCCGGTAAACAGCACTCAAAAATAATTCATCGGAGATTATGAAGAAGATTAATATAACCTTAATCATGACATTGTCGCTTGCCGGCGCCAGCGCGCAGGTGG
>JAIKVZ010000029.1 GCA_024685285.1 Bacteroidales bacterium | reverse complement strand
CACTTGCCGGTGTTGGTCTGTGCGGCAGTGACGGGGTCGGTGGCCATGAAGACTGCGCCGAAGGCGAAGCCGCCCATCAGGAAATGATAGTAGAACGGAAGTTGCATATAGTCGTTGTAGCCGATGCCATTAAACAGCCGTCCCATGGCGCCGCCGCCGAGGCATACGCTCAGCATGATGCGCCAACTGGCGATGCCGGTGAACAGCAGCAGTATTGCACCGAGTGCTATGGCGATGACCGAAGTCTCGCAGGTGGAGCCTGGAATGGTGCCAATAAGCATATCCAATGCAGAAGCCGACGGACGCATGCCTGCCGCCAGCTCGCCCATGGGCGTTGCGCCAGCGATGGCATCTGTGCCCCAGAGGTCGTTGGCAATCCACACTTTGTCACCACTCATGTGGGTGGGGTAGGCGAAGAAGAGGAAGGCACGCGCCACGAGGGCGGGGTTGAGGAAGTTCATGCCGCTGCCGCCGAAGACCTCCTTGCCGATAATCACGGCGAAGGCTACGGCCAAAGCCAGTTGCCACAGAGGTGTTGTGACGGGCACAATCATAGGTATCAACAGACCTGTGGCAAGAAAACCCTCGTTCACCTCATGGTGACGCACCTGCGCGAAGGCAAATTCAATAAACAAGCCTACGGCATAACTCACCACGATAAGTGGCAGCATACGCAGGAAGCCGAACCACCAACAATTGTACCAAGCCCAGGACAAGCCTGTGGCCACTTTGGTCTGGTAGCCGATATTCCACATGCCGAACAGCAATGCTGGAATCAAGGCAATCACCACAATGATAATGGAACGCTTCATGTCCACCGCGTCGCGGATATGGCTTCCATTTTTGGTAACAGTCTTGGGCGTGAAGGCGAAGGTGTGGAATGCTTCGTATGTGCTTCCTAGCCAGCTCCATTTGCCTTTTGGCTCAATCTTCTCGAACCACTTCTCTAACCATTTAATCGTCATGCGATAGCCTCCTTTCTGAGGGCTTCAAGAGCCTCGCGTATGATGGTCTGTATGTCGGTCTTCGAGGGGTCGATGAACTCGCACAGGGCGAAGTCCTCGGGTTCAACCTCGTAGATGCCGAGTTTCTCCTGTAGTTCTACGTCACCAACGATACAAGCCTTGATAAGTTGCAGTGGGTAAATGTCGAAGGGAAATACACGCTCGAAGTTACCGGTGAAAAGGAAGGGACGTACCGAGCCGTGAACGTTGGTGTTCATGGTATAGGACATCTTGGGCAGTCCTAGATAATCTAGAATTTCTAGATTCCCTAGTTTCCCCAGCATTCCACTGAGGAATGTCTTGCTGAAGCTAAATTTCTTAAAACCAGGCATCAGCCAGCCCATGAAGTCGTACTGGTCGCCCTCTTGCAGCAGGCTTATTTGTTGGTCGTACATGCCGAGGAAGCCGTCGGGAGCTATAGTTGTGCCAGAAAGTACACTGCCTGAGATTATTCTAGTTCCACTGGCGCTGCCGTTAATGCTGGGATAACAGGAGTCAATAAGCTGTACATCGCTGATTCTCTTTATGCAGGTGCCGCATATTACCTTGTAGTATTTGGGAGATTTGGCAGCAGGACCGCCAACGCTGATGATGCGCGTGGGACAATATTCGCCAGTGAGGCACCAATGTCCAATGTTGGCAACATCCTGAGCGCCAACAGCCCAGACGTATTCTCCTTTGTTGATAGGACTGATGGCGGCAATCTGTGTGCCGACGTTACCGGCAGGGTGAGGGCCATCGGCATGTACCAAATGTACCTCTGCATAGGTTGAAAGTGCCTGTACACCAGCATCGAACTCATGCTCTCGGCCTTTTAGGGTGTAGTTAATGTCGGGAGCTAGCGGGTTGGTGTCGCGAAGGCTGACAAATATGCCTTTGGGCTTGTGGTCGGGATTGGCAATCGTGCCGAATGGGCGCTCTTTTATCATCCACCAGCATGGAGACTCGGGAGACAGGCTGGCAGGGCCAGCGGGGCTAGTGGGGCTGTTTTTTCTAACCACCACTTCCAGTAGTTTCCTCTTTTCGCCTCGGACGATGGCTTCTACCTCGCCATTGACAGGGGAGGGTAGCGTCAGCCTTGGGTCGTTCTTGTCGGCCACAAGAGGCTGGCCGGCAGTAACTGCATCTCCTTCAGTCACAAGCAGTCGTGGCGTAAAGCCCACAACGTCGGGTGGCTTGACGGCGTAGCGGTCTATGCTGCGCATATCCAGCACAGTACGTTCCGGTACGCCGTCGATTGGTATGTCCAATCCTTTTTTTATCTTGATATTATGATTCATTTTTTGATTGTAAGGTCAACAGGCTGAAGCATGTTTTCGGGCTTAAGTATCTCGTCGAGTTGGTCTTTTGTGAGCAATCCGTGTTCGAGTACAAGCTCGTAAACGCCACGTCCAGTCTCGGAGGCTTCCTTGGCAATCTTTGTGCTCTGTTTGTAGCCGATGATGGGGTTGAGCATTGTGACAATACCGATGGAATGCTCGACAAGTTGGCGGCAGCGCTCTTCGTTGGCCACAATACCGTCGATGCAGAAGTTCCTCAACGTGCTATATCCGTTCTCCAGCAAATGTATGCTCTCGAAGAGGGTATAGGCTATGACTGGTTCCATGACGTTGAGTTCCAGCTGGCCGTTATCCGATGCCAGGCTGATAGTCATGTCGTTGCCAATGACGCGGTAGCACACCTGGTTCATAACCTCGGGAATGACGGGGTTCACCTTGCCTGGCATGATGCTGCTGCCTGGTTGGCGTTCGGGCAGGTGTATCTCGTTGAAACCGCAACGGGGACCACTGGAAAGCAGACGCAAGTCGTTGCATATCTTGTTGGTCTTGATAGCTAAGCGCTTCATGGCGGCACTGTAGGCAATCATGCAGGTGGTGGCGCTTGTGGCTTCGATAAGGTTGTCTGCCAGGGTGATGTTCCATCCGGTGATTTTGCGCAGGGCTTTGATACAGGCCTCGCTGTAACCGGGCTTGGAGCAGATTCCGGTACCGATGGCTGTTGCACCCATGTTGACCACAAGGAACTCGTCGGCGGTTGCGCGCAGGTTCTTGTATTCACCGCGCAGCGAATCGGCAAAGGCCCCGAAGGTCTGTCCGAGAGTCATGGGCACGGCATCCTGCAGCTGTGTGCGACCCATCTTGATGACATTGGCAAACTCCTTGCGTTTAAAATCGAGGGCGGCAATCATCTGCTCCAGATGAGGCATGAAGGCCAGATGCTCGAGGGCCAATGCCATGTGGATAGCGCAGGGATATGCGTCGTTGGTGCTCTGGCTGGCGTTGACAACGTCGTTAGGCGAGCAATACTGATATTCGCCTTTCTTGTGGCCCATACGTTCCAAAGCGAGGTTGGCAATGACTTCGTTGGCTGCCATATTGGTGGAAGTGCCGGCACCACCCTGAATCATGTCGATGGGGAATTGGTCGTGATACTTTCCTTCAATCAGCTGGTCGCAAGCCCACTCAATGGCTTCGCCCTGCTCGGGTGTGATCATGCCTACCTCGACATTGGCTATGGCGGCAGCTTTCTTTGTGATAGCCAAACCGCGGATGAAGTTGGGATAGTTGCTCAGCAGGTTACCGCTTATGTGGAAATTTTCCATAGCACGCAAAGTCTGTACGCCGTAGAAAGCTTCTTCAGGGACATTTTTGGTACCGAGAAGGTCGCTCTCGGTGCGGAAATTTTCTTTTTTAGTCATTTTGATTTCGTTGTTAATATTTGTTATCTGTTGATTTTGTGTCTTGTAGAGTAAAATCTCTTTTATGTTTGACTTTACAAAGATACAAATATTTTTTAATTAAACAATTTTTATCGATAAAAAAGTATTAATAGTGGTTATTGTCGTCGTCGGAGTTCGGTAGTGAGAGCTGCGAGAGATGCAGCAAGATTTTCGTTTTTTACCAGGATATTGTCTGGTAGGTTGATTGTTGTGGGGGCGAAGTTCCATATGGCCTGGATGCCACCCGATACAAGCATGTCGGCTACATTCTGCGCCTCTGATGCAGGGACGGCAATGATGCCGATGGTAATATGTGTGCGTTTCAGAAACGAGACCATTTTGGATATCGGCAGCACTGGCTTTTCTCCTATTTTCTCTTCTTTTGGTTTGAGGTCGAAACCGGCCACAATGTCGAGACTGTATTTTGCGAATCCGCCATATTGCATAAGTACGTGACCCAATGCGCCCACACCCACCAGTATTGCCTCGTCGTAATGGTCGTAGCCAAGATATCTCTTCAGGTCTTCAAGCAAGATGTCTACACGGAATCCCAGTTTTGGACGGCCAGGTTCGGAGCTGATGCTGGCTAGGTCTTTGCGCACCTGTACAGGGTTTATGCCAAGACTTTCAGCAATTGATGAGGATGAGACAAATTCATCTCCACGCGCCACCCTGTTCTCTATTTCGCAATAGTAGGAGGGAAGCCTGCCGAGTGTGGACTTTAATATAATCAATGAGTTACGTTTGTCTTTCATGGGGAGTGTCTCATTCGTTTTCGAAATGCAAAAATAAGAAATAAATTCCTAATAGGAAAGCACTGTTGAAAAATAATATTGAGGGCCGGAAAGCAAAATCTTTCCAGCCCTCATAGTATACTGTGGATAAGCTTGTTGGCTTACCAGAGGACAACGCGTTTCTCGGGGGCGAGCCACATGCCGTCGCCTTCCTGGATGCCGAAGGCCTCGATGAACTCGGTGACCTGGGGCAGGGCGACATTCACGCGGTTGCGGCCCAGCGAGTGCACATCCATCTGGGTGAGCTGCAAGGCGGCCTGCGGGCGGATGTTCGAGGCCCACACAGCGGCGTAGGCCAGGAAGAAGCGCTGCTCGGGGGTGAAGCCGTCCATCTGCTCCTTGTTGACCTGCTTCTTGGCCATGGCGTTCTGCATGGCGAGGTAGCTCACGTGGAGACCGCCGTTGTCGGCAATGTTCTCGCCGAGGGTCAGCTCGCCGTTGCCGTTCATCTTGCCCAGCTCGGGGTCGTCGAGAGCGATGCAGTTGTTGAAGGCCTCGATGAGGCACTGCTTGTTGGCGTCGAAGTTCTTGGCGTCCTCTTCGCTCCACCAGTCGTTCAGGTTGCCGTTCTCGTCGTACTGGCGGCCCTGGTCGTCGAAGCCGTGGGTCAGCTCGTGGCCAATCACCACACCGATGGCACCGTAGTTGGCGGCATCGTCGGCGTCAAACTGGAAGAACGGGGGCTGCAGGATGGCGGCGGGGAAGCAAATCTCGTTGGTGGTGGGGTTGTAGTAGGCGTTGACGGTCTGAGGAGTCATGCCCCATTCGTCTTTGTCGACGGGCTTGTTGATTTTGCTGAAGTTGTAGGCCATGTCGAACTCGTTGCTGCGCACCACGTTGGCATAGTAGCTGTCGTTCTTGATTTCCAGGCCGCTGTAGTCGCGCCACTTGTTGGGGTAGCCAATCTTTACATAGATAGTGGAGAGTTTCTTGTGGGCATTGGCCTTGGTGGCGTCGGTCATCCATTCGGCCATGTCGATACGCTGACCGAGGGCCTCGATCAGGTTGTTGACGAGGGTCTCCATGCGGGTCTTGGCCTCGGCGGGGAAGAAACGCTCGACATAGAGTTTGCCGAGACCTTCGCCCATGGCGCCTTCGACGGTCGAGGTGACGCGTTTCCAGCGCGGACGGTTCTGCTCGCGGCCGCTCATCAACTTGCCGAAGAAGTCGAAGTTGGCATTCACAAAGTCATCGCTCAGGTAGCTGGCAGCGCTCACAATCTCGTGCCATGCGAAGTAGGCCTTCAGCTGCTCGACATCGGTGTCCTCAAATACTTTGTTCACATCGAGGATATACTCGGGCTGGGCGATGTTGAAGCTCTTCATGCCATCCATGATGCCCATGGTTTCGAAGTAGCCCTTCCAGTCGATGTTGGGGGTAAGCTTGGCGGCATCCTCGACAGTGTAGCGGTTGAAGGTGCCCTGCGGGTCGCGGTTCTGGAGCTTGGTGTTCTGATGCATGGCCAGGCGGGTCTCGAAAGCCATAACGCTCTTGGCCAGCTTGTCGGCGCTCTTGCCGCTCATCTTGTCGTAACCGCTCATGGCGAAGAGCTTGGTCATCAGCTCCACGTAGCCCTGACGGATATTCTTGTTGTTGCCCTCGTTGAGCAGGTAGTAGTCGCGGTCGCCGAGACCGAGGCCGCTCTGCCATGCCCAGGCGATGCACATCGAAGCGTCGTCCTTGTCGGCTTCGCCAAACACACCGAACAGCACAGTGTTGCCGCGCTTGTGCATGCGGAGAACCTCCTGCCACACATCGTCGCGGGTCTTCACATTGTTGATTTCCTCAAGGAAGGGCATCAGAGGGGCAGCGCCCTGCTCCTGCAGCTTCACGCTGTCCATGCCGATGTTGTACAGGGTGGCAATCTTGTCGGCCAGCGAGCCGGCCTCGTTCTCGTTCTTGCTCACCGAGTCGATGATCTCGTTGACGTTCTTCAAAGCGTTCTCGGCCAGCACGTCGAAAGCACCGTAGCGCGAGTGCTCGGCGTCGAGCGGGTTGTTGGCCATCCAGCCACCGCAGGCGTACTGGTAGAAGTCGTCCTGCAGACGTGCCGTAGTGTCAAAGTTGTCCAGATCAATACCCGAAGTCAGGTTGGTCTTGTGCTGGCAACCTGTAGCGATTAATGCCATAGTTGCAATTGTTAAGAGGGTTTTCTTCATTTTTTTATTATTGTTGTTTGTTTTATTCTTTCGCTAAAATGTTGGTTTATACGGCGGTATGCATTTGTGCACCTTGCCGTTAAGTAGTGCAAATGTACACAAAAAAAGATACATGGCGGAAAAAATTATTTACCGCCTTTCGCACCTCTTCGCAAAGCGTGCTTTTTTTGTTAAAATTGGGGTGTTGATAAAGGGTCAAGTGATTGTCTTCTAGGTCGTAATAATGTTAAAATAATTGTAATGCACTAATAATCAGTACCTGGTCCGTACCCTCGCCGTACCCGCTCCGACATTTCTTCGGTAGCCGTAGGTGTTGGTAGGGCGAGGGTACTGTGAAGGTGCCTGTTATGGAGTGGAAGAGTGGCTAAGTGGCAGAGTGATAGAGTATAAGAGTGGAAGAGTGGTAAAGTGGAAAAGTGACAGAGTGGGAAAGTGGGAAAAACAAGTGAGTAAATCCCGATTTCCAAATTTTTCCGTATCTTTGCAGCGGATTTCAGAAAACCGTCATTGTCGTGAATATCGAATTGTCAGGCCATTACGGCCCCGGTAGGATTGTGCGCTCGGTGTTGCCCAGCATCGGGATGGTGCTCGTCACGTCGGTGTATTCGATTGTCGACGGCTTTTTTGTGGCCAATTTTGCCGGAAAGACTGGTTTCGCCGCCATCAACCTCACGTTTCCGGTAATCATGATGATAGGCTCGCTGGGCCTGATGATTGGTTCGGGTGGCGCCGCACTGGTGGCTAAAATCAAGGGCGAGGGCTATCCGCAGAAGGCCAACCGCGTGTTTACCATGCTGGTGCAGTTCGGCTTTATTTTGGGAATTGTGCTTGGAGGCGTGCTGGCAGTGATGGCACCTGCGGTGTCGCGTTGGCTCGGTGCCGACGCGCCGATGATGGACGAATGTGTGCAGTACATCCGACTGAACATGATTGGCATGCCTGGATTTGTGCTGCAGTGCGCCTTCCAGTCGTTCTATATGGCTGCCGAGCGGCCACAGCTGGGCACGTTGATGAGTGTTGTGGCTGGCGTGGTCAACATAGTGCTCGACGCAGTGCTGGTATGGGCTATGGGCTTGGGTGTGGCCGGTGCGGCCATAGCCACTGCGGCAGGTGCAACGGTGGGTGGCCTGTTCCCGGTGTTCTACTTTGCTTCGCGGCACAACCGTGGCACGCTGCGCATCATGCCGTCGCGTTTCATCTGGCCATACGTCGGCAAGGCTTGCACCAACGGAATGTCCGAGTATGTGAGCAGTATTGCAATGAATATAGTCACCATATGCTACAATCTGCAGCTGATGCGCTACCTGGGCGAGGACGGCGTGTCTGCCTACGGTGTGGTGATGTACGTCGCCTTTATCTTTGCCGCCGTGTTTATCGGCTACAATATCGGTATCACTCCAATCATCGGCTATCACTATGGTGCCCGCGATGTTGCTGAGCAACGATCGTTGATGCTCAAATCGTTTGTCATTCTGGCGGTTACCGGTGCCTTGATGACGCTCTCGGCCGAGCTGTTTGCCTCGCCGCTGGCACGCATATTTGTTGGCTACGATGCCGACCTTACCGCCTTGACGGTCAGGGGTATGCATCTCTATATGCTGGCATTCCTAATTAGCGGGTGCAATATGTTTGTCTCGGCATTGTTCACCGGACTGAACAACGGAGTGGTGAGCGCAGTGGCATCGTTCACACGCACATTGGTGTTCGAGCTTGCATGCGTGTTGCTGCTGCCTGCTTTGGTGGGAATCAACGGTATATGGCTGTCGTGGCCCATTGCCGAGGTGTTGTCGTTGCTGCTCTCGGCGTTTCTGGTTGTACGGTTTGCACCGCAACTGGTTAGAAAGAAAATTTAATTTATTTTGCTGCGTTTCAGCAAGAAAGGTAGCA
>JAIKVZ010000003.1 GCA_024685285.1 Bacteroidales bacterium | reverse complement strand
GAAGAGCACCATCTGCCCCTTCACACCCCAGGGCTTGGTGACACGCCCCAGATAAAAACAATCCTTTATATCCATGATTTTATTAACGACAAAAAAATATTTTTATTGTTCCCAGCCGTTGAAACGGCTGGCTACCATTGTTTGGCCCCTATGGGGTAAGATGGGAACAATGATGCCGTAGGCATCCAACAAAGGTAGCCAGCCAATTCATTGGCTGGTGATCAACGGCGTAATAAAATAATGCGTGCCGTAGGTACGCAACAAAACATCATCTGGCGTACCTACGGCACGCGAAACAAATGGCCACAAAAAACCAGCCGTTGAAACGGCTGGCTACCGTTGTTTGGCCCCTATGGGGCCGGGGAAACAAAACAATGAGAGACGAGACATCAGTCCCATCTCTCATTTTTAATTTTTAATTCTTAATTCTTAATTAAATTACGCTTCGGCGGGAGCCTCGGTCTCGGCGGCGGGAGCCTCACCTTCGGCAGCGGCCTCGGCCTCAGCCTTGGCGGCAGCGGCGGCCTCGGCGGCAGCCTGACGCTTGGCGGCGACGGCGGCAGCCTTGGTCTCGTTGGCCTTCTTCTCGGCCTCGAGACGAGCCTTGCGGGTGTTGCGGGCGTTGTTCTCAACGTCGCTCTTCTTGCTGTTGATCTTGGCCTCTTTGGCCTGCAGCCACTCGTTGAAACGCACATCGGCGGTCTCCTGGCTGATGGCACCCTTCTCGACGCCAATCTGGAGGTGGCGGCGGAGCAGGACACCCTTATAAGAGAGGATGCGACGGACGGTGTCGCTGGGCTGGGCACCATTCTTCACCCATTCGACGGCGCGGTCGAAGTTGAGGTCGATGGTGGCGGGGTTGGTCAACGGATTGTAAGTGCCAAGCTTCTCGACAAATTTTCCATCTCGAGGTGCACGACCATCCGCAACAACGATGTGGTAGAAAGGCTGATTCTTTTTACCATGACGCTGAAGTCTAATTCTTGCTGGCATAATTGCTTAATTTTTAATTTGTTATTAATAAATGTTGTTTAACAATTGAATTGCAAAGATACAACCTTTTTCCAAACTGGCAAAATTTTTTTTAGCAGGTTCTTCGGGGTGATGGGTCAACGAGTCGACAAGTCAACAAGTCAATGCGTCAGCCACTCGTGGACTCGTAGACCTGTCGACTTGTAGACCCTTAACGCATTACCGTCAACCGCTTTGTGGCTACGCCCTGCTGCGTGTGGATGCGGAGCACGTAGGCGCCGGAAGACCAAGTCTTAGTGTTGAGTGAGGAGTGTTGAGTGTTGAGTTCCTGGCGCAGGATGCAGGCGCCTTTCTCGTCGTAGGCCTCGACAAGGGCCATAGGCACAGGGCTGTCGATGCTCACCTCATCAGTTGCCGGGTTGGGCGACAGTGTAACCATGCTGGCAAGCGCCGCCTCGTCGATGCCGTTGTCGCCCAGGTGTATGCTCACAGGGTCGCTCCAGGGACCCCACTCGTAGCGCGCAAAGCGGCAGCGTGCGCGCACATACGCCACATAGTGCGAGTCGGGGTTGAAGGATATTATGTTGCTGATGGGGTTGGTGAACTCAATAATGGTACCGTCGTCGGGCGCTGTGCCCGCAGGGCCGTAGCTCACCTGCCAGTCGATATGATTTGTGCCGCGCTGCCACCTAAGGAACGCCTGCCCATTGCCTGCAGGAATAACCTCCACTCCTCTTACCTGCGGACAGCTGTCGCAGTCTCGCCTAATTATTGGGAATAACCCAGTTACATGCCAGCCTATCTCTTCCTCATGCCATGTCCCTGTCCACAGCGTGTCGCGGTACAGCCGTTTCTCCCATGGAACTACGCGCAAATGCCCTAAGTCATAATGTATATGGATTTCGAAAAATATGGAAACAAGTGGATATAAACGGGTAGTATCGTCAAGGTTGTATGTCAATGTCCGGCTAATATAGAAAGTGTCTGTCAATATCAGTGTTGTATCGAAGAAGAAATCAAACATTGGTGTATAGTAAGGGAACCAATTACTTGGTTCATTCTCATTCATATATGGTAGTTTGTCAAGACCGAACTCTATGTACCGCGAGGTGTCAACATCAGCAAAAATAGCCGACTGGGTATATATTAAGGCCATGTTTTTGTCGTAAACATTAAAGTGCGCTGTAATATCGCTAGGACTGATAACAGGATTGATGTATTCACCTGCAAAGCCACCCCAAAATAATGGATTCGCACAGGTAATCCCAGTAATCTTCAGCGGGGAATCTGGATGCATTTCTATTGCAATCTCCTGACTATCATGTAGCAAAGCGTTCAGCATTTCATCGCCAATGAAATGTTGAACAGTGTCTTCCGGGTTGTGAAAGTAAGTATAATGCCCCCAATACTGGTCTAATGTACATGTTGTTGTACCGTTATGTGTCTCCGCTTGCGGCCAGTATTCGTACCAGTTGTAATAGTAGTTAGGGAACACACCAAAAACTGTGTCCTGTGCTACGACATGAGAAGGAAACAATGCTATAATGACGGACAAAAATGATACTATTTTCGCAATCGTTTTCATGATTACAATTCCTATTTGGTGCAGATAGCATCTGCTGGTAGTATCGTGATAGAAGGTTGGTAATTGCTGGCAGTTTGTGTTTCAGAACTATATTCAGTTCTATAATAATCTGAACCATAATCTGGAACAAGACCTGTCAGCACAATCTCGTCGGAATTGGAACAACGGTTGCTTACATTGTATAAGTGTCTCCACAAATAAAGGCTGCCCCCTATCTGCCCTGATAAAATAGATTGCCCAACATTGCCGCTTAAAGAAGTCGGCGTGGCATCCAGCGATGTAAAAACAATGGACATGGATGAAACATCCGAATGCCGTCTTGTGGAAGTTACTGCAAGGTAGGTATTGTTTAACTTATATTCTATATAGCTATCAGGACATGTAGAGCCAACTCCGGGCAGTAGATAAAGGCTGTTCGCTTTTTTGCTGTATTTCAGACAAGGGTAGTTTGAGCTGTAATCCGAAACCATGTACCTGCTAACCACAGCAGGGGTCGGATTGTATAAATTAAGCACAGTACCTTCGTGCCGTCCGTAACTGTCGTTGTAGAATCCGTGGCACAAGGTAGCAAATCTGTCTCCAGGCAGATGCTCAATAAGTAACTCCTGGTCGGTTTCAAGGTCGTATGCATATACGCCTCCAGCAGCGATGTAAAAAAGGGAATATGCGTTGAATGGAGGCATTGCCCCCGCTTGCTCAAAAATATTTGGGAAGGTTATTGTCGGTTTTGGATACCTAAATACATATTCCCCTTCAGCGCCATGCTTATGGCCAACTACCACAACATAGTTGTCTGTCACAGTCAAGTCGTCATAATATGCAATTCCATCATGTTCCTGTGATACCGCTGACACCCAGTCAGTTCCATCATAGTACAATTCAACTATGCAACGATTAACCCATCCTGTTAATTTTGTACAACTTGCATCCCCCACCATTAGTAGATGCGGGGTTGTTCCAGAAATCGGCGGCAAGACCTCTATCTTTCTTAAAGAAAGTACCTGGTCATATTCCGTAGTAGATGTGTAATGATTGCAAACCAGCGCTGACGTAAATAATATATATCTAATATCTCCACCTCCAAAAAACACACTGTTAATATCGAACATACCCGCTATCGGAGTGCCATAAGCCGAGCCGCAGAAATACACAGAGCCATTATATATTTCGAAATCGTTGATGTCGATTGCCGGAACTTGAGCGGAAACGGCAATCCCGGATCCGAGATCGACGTAGTTCACAGAGCCTGCAGTTGCATTGATATTGTAGACAATGTAAACATTACTTCCATACTCACGCACAATTGAGTTAGTTGATTGTAACAGAACAGAATATGTGGCATTCTGAGACATCGCAGGCATCATTGATGTCAGCAGAAACACACTAAAAAAAAGAATTGATAATTTGTTTTTCATAAATATTTGTATTAAACGTTTGACATTTGCCCCAAAGGACTTAATTTAACTTTATTTATTGATGATGCAAAAGTACGATTTTTTTTCATTATTTTACATCTAAAATTTTATTTTAATATTCGGCACCAGAATAAACTGCTGTTGCCGGCAGAATATATCTGGGTAATCCGCTGTTGAGAAAAAGTTGCTCCGCACCAACCTCCACGAAGGCATTTTAACATAATTAACATGACTTTCTTTTTCTTCTTCAACGGCTAATTAATCGAATTGCTCTAATCTGGCGCCAGCACTCAGGTAATTTACTGAAAATCATATAGTAATGACAATTTTAAAATCATACTGTACAAGCTTGGACAAATATGAGTAATTCGCCGTAAAAAGTGTAATTTTTTGCCGTTTTGTAAGAGGTTCATTCTCAGCACCTGAGAGGGACTTGGTCTTACTCAAGTCTTACTCCGCTCCTACTATACCCTTTATCATGCTTTTTTCGAGTAAGAGATGACAAGGCGTTTACAAACGCTTGGCTATGTGATGGTTGGCCGTTGGTCCCTCGCGTGCCGCTACCAAGCAGGGTTACATGGTGCTTGGTTGTTAATAACTTATTTTGGCGGTTTGCCCTTTTTGGCGTATATTTGCATTTTACACCGCTGGTCTTGTTGGGCTGGCAAGGTGTTGGTATATAATTTGTTAGTATCGCTATAATAGATGGACGACATTCACAAACTGGAAACTCAACCTATAGGTAAGCTGCTGCTGCAGTATGCCCTGCCGGCAGTCATCACGCAGGTGGTGGCGTCGGTGTACAACATAGTCGACCGCGTGTTCCTGGGCCAATATGTCGGTGCTCTGGCCATTGCCGGTCTGGCCATCACGCTGCCCATTATGAATATTATCCACGCCCTCGGCTCGCTTGTGGGCGTCGGCGCCAGCAGCCGCATGAGCATCGTGCTGGGTCGCAAGGATGTGCGATGGGCCGAGAAGATATTGGGCAACAGCATGTTGCTGACGTTTTTCTTCGGCTTCCTGTTCGTCACCGGGGGCTACCTGTTCATGGACCGCATATTGCAGATGTTTGGCGCTTCGGTCGACACTATCGGCTATGCGCGCCAGTATATGCAGATTGTGCTACCAGGTATGTTCTTCACAACCCTGACGTTCAACCTCACAGGCCTTATCCGTGCCAGTGGCTACCCCACCAAGAGCATGTGGATAATGGCCGGTGGCGCCATACTCAATATCTTCCTTGACGCACTGTTTATCATGGTGTTGGGCCTCGGAATCGAGGGCGCGGCATGGGCTACAACCATTTCGATGTTCTCCACTGCCGTGGTTGCCATCATCCATTTTGTGCGTCCCAAGAGTTTCATACGCTTCAAGCGCCATGCATGGGCACCCAAGCTGTACATCTTCCGCAATGTGCTGCTCATCGGCATGAGCCCGTTCCTGATGAACTTTGCTGCCTCGTTTGTGGTGGCTTTGCTCAATCGCCAGCTCATACGCTACGGTGGCGACATGGCCGTGGGCGCCTATGGCATCGTCAACACCTATGGCGCTTTCCTTGTGATGTTTATCCTCGGCCTGTGCCAGGGTATGCAGCCCATAGCCGGCTACAACTATGGTGCCGTACATAACCATCGCCTGCGCGAGGTGTTCACCATGACGATGAAGGTGAGCATCGGTGTCGGCACCCTGGGTGCACTGCTTGCTGTGGTGCTTCCGGGACTGATACTGAGGGCATTCACATCGAGTGACGAACTGATTGGTATCGGTATTCCGGCCATGCGCTACCTCAATGTTATGATGCCGCTGATAGCCTTCACCATCACCAACTCGCAGTTTTTCCAATCGATTGACAAGCCGTGGATTGCCATCACCACCTCGCTCTCGCGCCAGGTGCTGTTCCTCATACCGCTGATGTTCGTCATTCCTGCCCTGATGGAAAATGCCGGTGGCAGCGGACTGACGGGCCTGTGGCTGACCTGCACGGTGTGCGACGTGCTCGGTGCCGCCCTTGCCGGTGCCTTGCTCAGCACCCAGCTCAAGGTGTTCCGCCCGGGCTATGTGCCCCCGCTTCGTAAGCCGCGCAAGGAACTGGGACCTAAATCCAACGACTGATGAAACTGCTGGAGAACATATCCCTCAAGCCCTACAACACTTTTGGCATCGATGTGCCGGCACGCCGCATGGCCGTGCTCGAGCCCGGCGACGACCCGTCGCAGTTGCTGCCGGTAGTACATGGGCGCTATTTCGTGCTCGGTGCAGGCAGCGATGTTGTCTTTACCCGTGCATACGACGGCACGGTGGTGCGGTTGGACGATGTGCACAACGTCACGAGGATAGGCGACGGCATGGTGCGTGCGTGGGGCGGTATGACTATGGACCGCCTGATTGAGTGGACCTTGCAACATGACTTATATGGCGCTGAGAACCTGTCGGCCATACCCGGCACTGTGGGCGCCGCCGCCGTGCAGAATGTGGGTGCCTATGGCGTCGAGGCCAAGGATGTCATTGCCAACGTCGAGGCCTACGACCTTCAGCAGGGTGCAATGTGCTCGTTCACAGCCGAGGAGTGCCGTTTTGCCTATCGCGACTCGATGTTCAAGCATAACCCCGGCCGCTATGTGGTGCTGTGGGTTACGTTCCGGCTGTCGTCGGATTTTGTTCCCAACCTCAGCTACAAGGCTTTGGCCGACGTGCCACACGCCACCGCACAGCAGATGCGCCAGTCGATTACCGACTTGCGGTGGAGCAAGCTGCCGCGTCCCGAGGAACATGGCTCGGCAGGTAGCTTTTTCAAAAACCCTGTGGTTGACGAGGCTACGTACCTTGGCATCAAGGAGAAATATCCGGATATGCCCGAGGCTCACCCTACAGCCATGGCAATGTACAAGCTTTCAGCGGGTTGGCTTATTGACCGTGCTGGCTGGAAAGGGCACACACAGGGTGGGGCAGGGGTGTGGCCCAAGAACGCCCTTGTGCTTTATAACACAGGTGTTTGCACCGGCGACGAGGTGACGGCCCTTGCTGGCGAGATTGTCGACGACGTGCACGCAAAGTTCGGCATAACACTTATTCCCGAAGCGATAATGGTATGAACGACAACCAGAGTAATTAATTAACGACAACTTAGACAACAAAGACAACAGGATAAGAATACGGAGCGGTTATGAAGATTATACGGCGTTGAAATAGTGAAGACTGTAAGAAAAACGCATGTTGCGTTTTTCAAGTTGTCTTTGTTGTCTATGTTGTCGTTAATAAAACACGAGTTGTCGTTAGAAACAAGTATGTTGTTGTAAATAAAGTTGATATGGAAAAAGTAGATAAATTTTGGCAGTGGTTTACCGACCACAATGAGCAGTTGATTGCCATGGGCGACCTGCAGGACAAAGAGCGCGACGAGCTGCTGGGTGCACTGCAGTACCAGCTCACAAAGTATTGCGACGGACTCACCTACGAGATGGGCGAGCCCACGGCCAACGGCCGAACCCTGACATTCACCGCCGAGGGCGACACCGACCTGTTCCGCTATGTGGTTGAACTTGTCGACAATGCCCCCGACCTCGACTGGTGGGAGTTCGTGGCTTTCAAGCAGCCCATGGGCACCGAGCTGAAGGTGCGCTTCGACAAGATGCTGTTCGATACCCGCAAGATGTACTTCCAACAGCTTGAATGCGAGGAAGAACCCGAGATGTTGGGCTTGCGCGTTGCGGTCGAGGACGGTGCCCGTCAGGACGAAGACTTCCAGGTGGGTGTATATGTGACCCTCGAAGCCCTGATGGGTGAGTTCGACTGCGCCACGCTTATCGGCTACATGGAGACCGTGCCTGTGCCCGATGAGCCCTTTAAGGCTGGCTATCAGCCTCTGGACGACCTGCCGAAGTTCGTCGAGTGGTTCAAGGCAAAACGTGACGCGGAGTAACTTGCGATGGTCCAGCGACGGGACAACCGCTACCGTGGCCGCCAACGTCGACGCACTGCGCCGCAGCGAAAGCCAGGCCACCTGCGCACCAACTATACGGAGGACGATTACGATCAGTTTGTTGCTGATATGTACATCGTGCGGTCGGTGTGGCCCGAGGAGGTCCGCGAGGCCGACCGCAAGGCGGCTATGAAGTATAACTACAAAGCGGCGGCAATAAGCACCATGATACCGATGGTGGGCGTTACTATCGTAGCTGTGCTAATGGCCATCAGTGGCGAAATACCATGGTGGATGGTGCCGGTAGCGCAATCGGTATTCCTGATCTATTTAGCCCTGATAATGTTACTGCGCAGGAAAGAAGACTACGATGAGGATTTTGATATTATCATATACCGCGAGGCCGACCGCCGTGGTATTAAATATGATAATAAGATGCCCCATTATGCCCTGATGAACAAGATTAACGCCGACTATAACAGTCATTTGTGGAACCGCAATTTCAAGTGGAAATGAAGAAAACAATGTTTTTGGCCGCTGTGCTGATGCTTGTGGCGGTGGCATGCCGGAAGCCGGCAGACGAGCCTGCGGCGCCCGAGGAACCTTTCTGCGACACCGTTTGCCTCTACCATCCAGGCGACTATGGCTCGGCCAAGTGGCGCATACCGGCCATTATATGCCTCGACGATGGTACCTTGCTGGCAATCAACGACAGACGCAAAAATAACTTCAGGGATCTGCCGGAGGATATTGATATCGTGGTGCGACGCAGCAATGATGACGGACGCACGTGGAGCGAGCCCAAGACCATCATTGCCGGTACCGGCTATAAGCATGGCTATGGCGACCCTGCCGTGGTGCAATGCCAAAATGGCGATGTGCTGTGCCTCTTTGCCGGTGGCAACGGTTACTGGGCTTCTTCGGTTGCCGACCCTATCAGTGTGTATGTTATGCGCAGCACCGACCGTGGGCATACGTGGAGCGGTCCGGAGAATATCACATCGGTGATATGGGACGGCAGCACACACCATGGTGCTTTTGTGGCTTCTGGCAATGGCTTGTGCCTCAAGCGTGGCGAGCATGCCGGCCGAGTGCTCTTTGCCGCTGCTGCCTGCCGCAACTCGGGCAATCTGAGTGACAACTATGTGATTTACAGCGATGATAACGGTTGTACATGGCAGCGTTCATCCAGAGCCTATAGCCTTGGCGACGAGGCCAAGCTGGTGGAACTAACCGATGGCACGGTACTTATAAGTGTGCGTCGCACAGGTGCCCGCGGCTACAATCGCTCGTCCGACGGCGGTGCCACCTGGGGTGGCCAGGGCACATGGCCAGAGATGCAGGCCAACGCCTGCAATGGCGAGATGCTGCGTGTCGACGACACCACGCTGTTGCACAGCATACCCAACTCGATGAACCGCGAGGATGTTAGCATATACACATCCAACGACGAGGGTTGCACGTGGCATTCTCCGGTGCTGATGGTCGACGGGCCGTCGGTCTACTCGTCTATGACCCGGCTGAAGGACGGCAGCATAGGCCTGTACGTCGAGGTCGGCCCCGACACCAACTGCTCGTTGTATTATTACCATTTCAATCACGCCTGGCTACAGCGTAACTAAACCTGATTAGACAAAAAAGACGGGAGCAAAAAATTGCTCCCGTCTTTTGTATTCAGAGTTTATCGTCAGATTTCTATCTCTTTCTCGATGCGGTCTTCGCCCCAGATGCTCTTCATGTTGGCACCGCCTTCGCGGAGGGTCATCTTGCCGTTTTGCTCCAGGTGGATGCGGTAGAAGACACACGAGTGCAGACTGGCCTTGTCGCATACCACGTCGGTGGCGAAAGCCTCGCAGGTCGGCGCACCGCATACACCGCAGTCTATCTGTGGCAGTTGCACCTTAAGACGCTCTATCTTTTCCATCTTCTCCAGGGCTTTGCCGATATTTTCGTCGAGCACCATCATTGAGCGAGGCTGCACCTCGTCGACAAGCGAGTGCTCGATAAGGAACTCCTTGTATTTCTCCATCTCACGGTCGCGTGGCATCTCGCCGTTGCGTTCGCGTTCGGCGGCTTTGCGTGCACGGGCATACATGCGTTCACCGCATAGGAATCGGTTGTCGCAACTAAGCAGTGCGCCGGCGCACGACTGGTCGCAGGCGCGCAATTCGAGGAATTCGACGCCTTCAACCTCATCGTTCTCCAGTTTGTCGAGAAAATCCATGACATTCTGTATGCCGTCGATAGAATATGACCGTTTGGCCGGACAGATGCGCCGCTCGCCGTTGGTGAGGGTACTGAGAATGGCGTCGGCCGAAAGACGTTGGCGAGCCAGAGGCTTGTATTGGTGGTCTTTGCCATTGTCTTTCATGCGTTTATAAACGCGGTTGAAGAGTGAGTTCATGTTGATTACGCCATCGATAATCGATTTCTCTTCACCGACAGGGGCTTTGACTGCAGAAACCTTTGCTGCACATGGCGTTATGTAGAACAGGCCTATCTCTTCGCGAGGAATGCCACGGCTCTGCAACTCCTCGAGGGCGTACATGGCGCTGAGGTCGAGGGGCACCTTGATGGGCATAACGTTCTCGGCCAGTGATGGATATTTTATCTGTATAAGCCTTACGATTGCGGGGCAGAACGACGAGATGAGCGGGCGAATGTCGGGGTGTTCCTTGGCATAACGTTCTTTGGCATCGCGGTATATAAGGGCGGCGCTCTCCACCTCCATCACATGGGCAAAGCCAAGTTCGTAGAGGGTGGCATAGACTTTCGACACGCTGATATCGTCCGGGAACTGGCCCATGAACACGGCTGGCAGCAGGGCCACCGAGTGTTTGTATTGGCGGAAAGCTTCGAAGTCGTCGTCTTTGATGCTTATGGCTTGCGCCGGGCATACCTCGTAGCATCGGCCGCAGTCCACGCAGCGGTGTTCCTGTATAAAGGCTTTGCCGCCACTGATGCGTATGGCCTCGGTGGGGCATATCTTCATGCAGCGTGAGCAGCCTATGCAGCGTGGCTCGTCAATCTGTAAGGCGTGATAAAACATATTATACGAAATTTACTTCCATTTCGACCGTTGTGCCGACGCCAACCTCTGAGGTGACGTTGAGCTTGTCGACATTTTTCTGCATGTTGGGCAGGCCCATGCCGGCGCCGAAGCCCATGTCGCGTACTTCGGGACGGGCGGTGGAGTAGCCTTCCTGCATGGCCAGGGCAATGTCGGGTATGCCGGGGCCGCGGTCGGCAACAACCATGTGTATCTTGTCAGCATCGATGTCGACGCTCACAGTGCCGCCGTAGGCGTGGGCTATGGCGTTGACCTCGGCCTCGTAGAGAGCCACCACGACGCGTTTGACAACCTGCGGGTTGACGTTCAACTGTTTGAGGGTCTTCTTGACCGAGCTCGACGCTTTGCCAGCATTGACAAAGTCGCCTTCTATGACTGTATATTCCTGATGCATAATTTTTGATTGTGTTAGTGTGTTAATGTGTTAATGCATAAGTGGCTGGTGTGGCCATGCTCACACATTTGCGCATTCACGCAATTACGCATTAATAAAGAGGTTTGAGCCCCAGCTCGTACAGCATTCCGCAGGTCTTGAACATGGAGTAGGGGGTGCAGATGAGCACCATGTCGTTCTCGTCGGCCAGCTCGACCATGTCCTCGGTCGGGCGTTTGCCGCGCACGAAGATGACCACTTCGAGGTTGGCCATGTCGCAGGTGCGTATGGTCTGCACGTTGCAGAGACCGGTGATAAGCACCGGGGTGTCCTTCAGTGTGAGCACGTCGCTCATCAGGTCCGAGGCGAAGCAATGTTCCACCTCCATGCCCAGTTTGTCGCTTCCCAGGCCAACGGTGGCGCCCAGTTTGTCTACGATTGCTTGTAAAGTCATAATATTTACTTTGTTATATTCTTGAGTTTTTTGAAAGTGCAAAGATACGAACTTTTCGCGAAACTACCAAATTTATTACACAATAAATTATGCCATTGTGCGTTATGGCGGATATGGAAACGATACCTTATCTGCGCAAGGGCGACCGTGTGGCGCTGGCGGCGCCGGCACGTGCAGTGAGCCCCGACGAAATGGCCGCTGCGGTGGCCGAGATTTCATCGTGGGGCCTCGACGTGGCTGTGCCCGAGGGGCTTTATGAACGCGAAGGTCAGCTGGCCGGCAGCGATGTACACCGTGCCATGCTGATGCAGCGCTTGCTCGATGACGACAGTATCCGCGCAATCATTTGCTGCCGTGGCGGTTATGGCTCCGTCCGCATAGTCGACCGTCTCGACTTCACTCGTTTCTCGTTAAAACCTAAGTGGATAGTAGGCTATAGCGACGTCACTGTGCTGCATTCGCACATCCACAGTACGTTGGGACTGCCTACCCTGCATGCCACGATGCCAATAAATTTTGGCCCCGCGCCGACACCGGCCACCAAAAGCCTCCGCCGTGCCCTCTTCGGCGAGAAAATCGAATACCGCTGGGATGCCGATTCCTCATTTCCCGTTCCGCATCCCTCATCGGTCGAAGGGGTGGTCGTAGGTGGCAACCTGAGCATTCTCTATAGCCTGTTGGGTTCACGTTCTCAGATTGATACGCATAGCAAAATACTGCTGATTGAGGATCTCGACGAATACCTATATCATATCGACCGCATGATGCAGGCCCTGCGTCGCGCAGATATGCTCAGTGGCATCAAGGCATTGATAGTTGGTGGTTTGAGCGACATGCACGACAATACCATACCATTTGGCCGCACGGCAGAACAGATTGTGGCCGAGGTGGTTGCGGGTTATGGCTATCCAGTGCTGTTTGGTGCCCCGTTCGGGCACATTGGCGACGGGAACATGGCTCTGCCGTTGGGCAGAATGGCACGCCTGGAGATGGGTGATGCGGGTAATGTAACCCTTTCATTGAAAGACGAGTAGCCGTAAGGTAGAAGCGGTAAATACGTGCCAAACACGGACCTGGTCCGTACCTTGTCCGATATTTACTGTAAAACGGTCGGTGAAGGTACGGCGAGGGTACGGCGAAGGTACTGTGTTTTAGGTGTTTAAACCTGTTGAATCTCTGTAACTAGTTTATTTACAAAAGGATGACATTGGATAAGTAGTGTCTGCAGGGAGGATATTTTCTGTGTTGGCACAATTTTTTTTTAATGCTGGCGTTATCAATCAATACAAGCCCACCGAAATACAATCGATATGCTGCTCGTATACGTACCGAAACTGACCAACCGCCTGGGTTATACGCTGAATGTGCTGTTGAAGCACGTGTTGCGTATTGATTTCAGCATCACTGTCAACGAGGCCGACTATCAGGCCTTCGACGGCATGCGGTTGTGCTACGGGCCGCACCGTGTGGGAGATACGCTGCATATCAAGAATTGCGACCTGCTGTTCGAGACATCGATTAACGATCAGGAGCCTCGACCATTCGAGCGCGACGGTCAGTGGCGCTTGTTCCCTGTATATGGGCGTGATCTCGACTTCGATTTCGACATGTTTGCGGCCACCTTCTACATGGTGTCGCGCTATGAGGAGTATCTGCCTCATCGTGAGGATGCCCACGGCCGTTTTATGCCGCAGGACAGCCTGGCTGGCCGAGCTGGTTTCCTGCACCAGCCGGTGGTCGACCAGTGGGCATGCATGCTGCGCGACGCACTGCAGCGGCGTTATCCCGATGCCGATATGCCGAAGCGCAGCTACCGCTTCGTGCAGACGGTCGACATCGACGCGGCATGGTGCTTCCTGCACAAGGGACTGTTCCGCACCGTCACCGGCACGTTGCGCGACGCTTTCTGGCGCCGCGACTGGAGCGAGG
>JAIKVZ010000032.1 GCA_024685285.1 Bacteroidales bacterium | reverse complement strand
AAAATTCAGGAATAAAGATAATAGAAATTACTCTCCCAAAAGGAACAGATAATTTAAACGATTTAACATTACTTTCAGAAACCGACGATTACGAATACGAAAGAAAAAAAAGCAAACAAATCTCAATCGGGTTCTATAATTTTAAAAGAAATTATGTTTCAAAAGACCCTTTCGAAATTTATAGCATTCCTGTATTCTTTATCAACAATAATGGACGAGGTCAAGTAGCAATGCATAATAGATGCTGTAACTTTTACGGACTAGGTCATTTAGAAGATGAGACATCTTTTGAGATACACTTTTCGAATGAATGTCATGCCTACAAAGCCGGTGTTGCAATAGCAAATTTAAAAGGATTTAATGTTAGAAACTGCTGGGTTTGTAAGTATCATTGGTATTCTAATAAATATTCAACCCATAACTGCAATAGAAGCATCTCTATAAAAAGACCATCTGATGCGCAACAATGCGAATCTTATCTATTTGATAGATATAAAGCTCTATCTTTAGAAAAAGAAACAAATAATGAATATCAAATTATTTGGCCTATTCAATTAGACTAGAACCGGCCGGAGGCGCCGCCGCCGCCGAAGCTGCCGCCACCGAAACCGCCGAAGCCACCAAAACCGCCCGACGAGCCCCAGCTTCCGCCTCCCCAGGTGCCACTGCCCCAGGTACCGCCAACGGGGCCTCCCAGATAGGTACCGCCGCCGTTGCTGCCGTTGTTTCGCCACTGGTCAGGGTGTTTCTTGGCCACAACAACCAGTACAACAACCACAAGCGCCATTAGGCCCAAAAGCACTGCAAGTGCTATCAAACCCTCGCGACGTTCGTCAGCGCGGTACTGTGCATAGCTGTATTCACCAGCCAGCACCGGCAGCATAACATCGAGAGCCTGCGTCAAAGCACGGTAGTAGTCGCCGTCGCCCAGTGGGCCCAGCATATGATCGTCGATAATGCGCTTGCAAAACACGTCTGGCAAAGCACCCTCGACGCCATAGCCGGTAGCGATGGCCACTGCGCCCCAATTCTCTTCTGATGTCTTGCTCTTGATAAGGATTACAACGCCGTTGTCGAACTTCTCCTGACCCACACCCCAACGCTGGCCAACGCGCTGCGCAGCAGCATCCTCGTCATCGCCTTCGATAGTGGGGGTGATGATAATTACCACCTGGTTCGAAGTGCTGTCGTTGAAGGCCACCAATCGCTGTTCAAGCGCCTGACTTTGCGACAACGCCAGGATACCGGAATAGTCGTTGACCAGCCGGTTGCTCTTCTCGGGCAGCCACTCGGCACTTGCAGTCCCTAGCGACAGCAATGCCAGCAATATGACAAAAAGGCGTTTCATTGTGGGTATTTGTATATAGTTACTATAGACACTATAGTTACTATAAAAACTATAGCCCTATTAGAAATCAAATTCCACCTTCACAGGCTCTTCCGAACCTTCAGGGGCCTTGAAGTAGCCTTTCTTCTCGAAGCCGCAGATACCGGCGATGATGCTGGCGGGGAAGCGGCGCAGCGAGGTATTGTAGGCCTGCACAGCCTCGTTGAACTTGCCACGCTCGACAGTGATGCGGTTCTCGGTGCCCTCAAGCTGCGTCTGCAGGTCGCGGAAGCCCTGGGTGGCAGTCAATTCGGGATAGCGCTCTACGGTGACCTTGATAGTATTGGCCACAGCCTTCGAGAGGTTGTCCTGAGCCTTCTGATAGGCGGCAACCTGCTCCTCGGTGAGCTGCGAGGGGTCTACCTTTACATTATCCACACCGGCACGGGCGTTGGTCACCTCGGTGAGCACGCTCTTCTCATAGTTGGCGGCGCCCTGCACTGTGGCTACCAGCTGCGGAATAAGGTCGGCACGACGCTTGTAGACATTCTCCACCTGAGCCCAAGCCTGCTGCACGCCTTCGTCGGCGGTGACCAGACGGTTGTTGACGCTGATGCCCCAAAGCACTATGATGGCCAGCACGGCCACGATTCCGATAATAAGACCTGTCTTTTTCATCTTTTTTCTGATAATTTGGTAATTTTCCAATAGTAACGCATACGCGGAGCTTTTATTTCACGTTAATCGAAAAAAGTTGCTTTTTTCATAACACATTTTTACCTGCAACATAATGGGACGTATAATAGGCAGATGAACGACAAGACCGATATAGAGCTTATGGCGCTCACCGCCCAGCGCAACGAGAAGGCCTTCGCCGAGTTGGTATCCCGCTACCGCGAGCGGCTGCAAAGGCTGGCATACAACCTGCTGCCCGACCGCGCGGCTGCCGACGACGCAGTGCAGGAAACGTTCATCCGGCTCTGGACACATGCGCGCCGTTACAACCCTCTGCACTCTGTGTCCACCTGGCTCTATACCATCTGCTGCCGTCGTTGCTACGACGAGCTCCGTCGCCACCGCCGCCTGCGTGCCGCACTGCCTCAGGCAGAGCCCATCATACAGGCCGATGCCATGGAGGCCGCCGAACTGGCCACACTGCTTCGAAGCATCATATCAAGCCTGCCACCCAAGCAGCGTGTAGTCTACCAGCTGCGCGAAGTGGAAGGTCTCACCGCCGAAGAGACCGCCAGCGCCACACGGCAAAGCCTCGAGCAGGTGAAAGCCAACCTCTGGGCGGCTCGCAACACAGTAAGAGAGAAACTGAAACGCTATGGAATACAATAAAATGATAGAAATGGTGCGGCAATCCGGCACCGACGCACCTGGTACCGATGAGGTACTCCTTCAGGTTCACCACCGCCTTCATGTACGCCGCAGGCGGCAGACGGCGATAGCCTCCATTACATGCCTTCTGCTGGCAGCCACGCCGCTTGCCTTCACCTTCAACACCGGCAGCACCTCACCCACCCTGGCCGAGACCGTCAGCGCCACCGTCCGTCCGGCGCCCGGTGAACTTCCGGCCCCGTTGGCGGGCTACCGCAATTCATTACGCAACCATCAAACAATGACAATAATATGAAACACACAGCCCTTATCCTCGCCGCAGCCTCGCTGCTCATCTCCTCCTGCGCCGTCCACTACGTGGCCACCGACAGCGTTGACTGCCACCTCGACGGTACACGCCAAGTGCTGGCCACCTCGACCGATGACTACTTCACCGGATGGCAGCTAGACACCCTGGCCACACCATTGACCTTCGACTTCCGCAGCGAGAAAGACACCATGCGATATGCCTACACCATCGACATGCTACGCAACAGCTGGACCTTACAATACGACAGCATGCCACGTCTGCTGCAACCCGAGGTAACCGTCAGGAAGAGTTTCCGCTGGTTCACCACCCGCTATCGCTACACAGCCCGTTTCCCGCAGCTCGACAGCCTGCCGGTGCCCATCTCCGACTATCTCACACCCGACGAGCAACGCCTGCTACTCAACAGCAATGAATTGCCCGACGACTGGACCGGCACCGACCTCTACTCGCTGCTCGACAATCTGAACACCAAATATGTCAAGTGGTGGGACCACTGCCTCTTCGAAAAAGAGCTGGAAGCCTACGCCGCCCTCTGCGACAGCGCCCAGCGTGCGTTGCTTGAAAAATACCACGACACCCTGCTCGCCCTTTCCCTCGCCGTCCTGCCCAATGAGTTCAAGTCAATCGGCAATGTGGCAACAGCCTTCCCCGAGCTGGAATTCATCAACAGGATGAACAGCATAGGCTTCGACGCACTCCATTGGACCGTGGACAACTGGAATCTCAACACCCGCGTCATCTGGCGCACCGAACTGCCCGGCCGCAGCGTCGAGCACATGGTCAGCGCCGACCGTATGATACTGGGCGACTATGTGATAGAAGAGCACAGCGACACCGTCAACTGGTGGGCCATACTGCTGACCCTCTCCGTGGCCATAGCGGCCGTCGTGCTGCTCTCCCGCCGCAACCGCTGTAAAATATAACGGCTAATTACTCTAATTTAACGAAGCTGCGCAGTCCAATTGTCTGCTAATTACTCTAAGCTACGCAATCACACAGACTGCGCCTGCTTAGAGTAATTAGCAGACAATCTGCACGATAACGACTGCGCAGCTTCGCGCAATTCGTATAATTCGCCGTTTTTTTCATGTGCCTGCGCCTATGTCGAGAATTTTATGTAAATTTGCAGCCTGAAAAATAAGCAAATGGAGAACCCGACAATTATTGCAGGCCCTTGCAGCGCCGAGAGCCGCGAGCAGTTGCAGCAAGTCGTCGCCCAACTGGCCGACATACCCAATATCAGCATGATACGCGCCGGTGTGTGGAAGCCACGCACCCGTCCAGGTGGTTTTGAAGGCCTCGGTGAGCCAGCTCTGGGCTGGATGCAGGAGCTGCAGAAAGAATACGGCAAGCCGTTCTGCTGCGAGGTGGCACGGCCCGAGCATGTCGAACTATGCGCACGCCACGGAATAACAAACGTGTGGCTCGGCGCACGCACCACAGCCAACCCCTTCATGGTCGAGGAGCTGTGCGAGACGCTGCGAGGCAGCAAGATGCAGGTGATGGTGAAAAACCCGATGAACCCCGATGTGCGCCTGTGGCTCGGAGCCATAGAGAGACTGCTGCAGTGCGGCATCACAGTCACTGCGGCCATCCACCGCGGCTTCTCAATGTACGACAACCACGGCTACCGCAACGAACCGCTGTGGGAGGTGCCCATGGAGCTGCATCGCCGCCTGCCCGACCTGCCGCTGCTGTGCGACCCAAGCCATATCGCCGGCGACGACAGCCTGGTGGCCACGGTGGCCAAAGCTGCCATGCAGCTCGACTTCGACGGCCTGATGGTCGAGGTGCATCCCCACCCTGCCGATGCCCTCACCGACGCCACGCAACAGCTCACGCCGCAGGCGCTGGCCACCCTCATAGCCACATTGCCTGGCCACACCGCCACCGGATATACCGACGGCCCAGCCCTCGACCTGCTGCGCGACAAAATCGACGCCCTCGACCACGAGCTGATACAGCTGCTGGGCAACCGTATGGCCGTGTCGCGCCAGATTGCCGAGGTGAAGCGCCAGGCCGGCATGAGCGTATACCAGCCCAAGCGCTGGGAGGCCGTGCTTACCGACCGTCTGAAACAAGCCGAAGGCCTGGCACTCGACCAAGCCTTCGTAAAAGAAATCCTCGAAAAGATACACGGCGAGAGCGTCCGCGTCCAGATGGAGGAATAATGATACAGCAAAAGCCCTCCACTTGTGGGTGGAAGGCTTAGAGTCTGATTTTTACAGGCAGTTGCTTACTCGGCGGGGACTACGCTAACGAAGCTGCGGTCCTCACGGCCTTTGTGGAACTTCACCACGCCGTCGATGAGGGCGTAGAGAGTATGGTCCTTACCCATACCGACGTTCTGGCCGGGGTTGTGGACGGTGCCGCGCTGACGCACGATGATGTTGCCGGCGATGCACTTCTGGCCACCAAAAATCTTAACGCCAAGTCGTTTGCTTTCGCTCTCGCGACCGTTACTGGAACTACCAACACCTTTTTTATGAGCCATTTCTATACTTTTTTAAAAGGTTAACACTCCGTTAGTTGATGCTGTCAATCTTGATCTGGGTCAAGTAGTCGCGATGGCCGTTCATTTTCTGGAAGCCTTTACGACGGATTTTCTTGAACACCAAAACCTTATCGCCCTTAAGGTGGCGGAGGACAGTGGCCTTGACATTAGCACCTGCAATGTAAGGTTTACCAACCTCGACGTTGCCATCATTGTCTTTAAGCATCACGGTGTCAAAAGACACTTCGCTACCCTCGTCCTGGTGGAGACGATTGACGAAAATCTTCTGATCTTGGGCGACCTTGAATTGCTTGCCTGCGATTTCTACGATTGCGTACATTTTGTTTAATTGTTTGTTAATTAGTTTCTTCTGGCGATATTAACAGCCATTTTGACCATCAAATCGGACTGCAAAGATACAAACTTTTTTCATTCTGGCAAAAAATTTTTCTTTCCACCTCACTTTTCCACTCTTCCACTTTTCTACTTTTCCACTCTACCACTCTCCCCCTCTACCACTCTGCTTCCCAGCCCCTTCACCCTACCCTCGCCGTACCAACACCCATTTCTATCGTCGAAATGTCGGACCGGGTACGGCGAGGGTACGGCGCAGGTCCTGATTATTAGCGTTTTACAAACATTTTAACAGTATTACACCCTATAGGACAATCGATTAGCTTTTTTCAACAGGTCGTTTTTTAACATTTTTTTTACATCCCTTAAGTTCAACTCATAAATGCAACACAAGGGAGAAAAAAAGTACACCCTGGGCTTGCAAAATTGAAATATTGTTTGTATGTTTGCAGTAGTCAAATGTTTGTAGAATTTGACTCTTGATATTGATATACTGATAGTTAAACCATGCAATATACCATGAAAAAGATATTTTTTGTTTTGTTGGCCTGTGTGGCTCTCTGCACGGCGCAGGGGCAGCGGTTTGAGTGGGTGAGGACCTACACCGGGCCTGATATTTCGGGCATGACGACCAACAAGATTGTTGGCTCATGTGTGGACTCGTTGGGAAATCTGTATATCCTCGGCGAGTTCTCGCCACAGGCTCAATTGTGCGGCGTCGACCTGCTTCCACATGAAATAATTACAACACCCCTTAGAAGGGCAGTTGTGATAGCTAAACTGTCGTCGGATGGAAACCTTTTATGGCACAAATCAATATATGGTACATATTCATCATGTTATGCACATGATCTATGCCAGATGGGGGATACTGCCTTCATGGTCAAGGTTGGTATTGAATTACCATTTGATGTTGGTTATGGCCAGTTCAACAACTTGTATTATCTTGACACCCTGTTGACTGGAGGCAACGACTATTTGATGTCTACTGATAGCATTGGGGAATATATTGTTAATGCTTTCATAACGTTTGAGAATGACGGCGATGTACTTGAGCAGCATTTCCTTTGTGTTGGCTGGCAGGATACAAACGGAAACACTCTTACTCCACTGTTCCTAGGGCAAAATACAATGGATAAAATGTTTTGTAACATGTTTTCTAGTGAAACCTTTAATATTGATAGCGAAGGGAATATTTATGTTATCCGCACATCAAATGATTGCAAATTCAATCCTGACAATGGCCAGGAATGGAGTGTTGTAGACGGAACAATCGGTGCACTGAAAATAATGGTTGACGGGGTTCATGCCCTTTACTGCTATCCCACGCAGCGTTCCGCTCTATGGAACCAGCAAATTTTTAAGTTCTCACCTCATTTTGACAGTCTGATTGCCGCTGTGTACGTGTTTGATTCAACAAAAGAAATGTCAAGGGATATAAATATTAGTATTGTATCGTCCGAGTTCGATGCTGATGGTAATATGTATTTTAATATGATAGGTAGCACACTTCCTCCATCGATAAGAATTGCAAATTCTAATACCTTTATTGTGGACTTACAGTCTGACCTATTCCCTACATGGATACTAAAATATAATTCTAATTTACAACCGACAGGCTTGTTCCAATTGAAGTCAATTGATAATTTCCCTGTTTCAATAAAAGTCATAAATACTCATTTTGACGATGAAAACAATTGTGTTTATTTATCTGGAGGTTGTAAATGGTCATCGATCAATCCTGATATAGCTAGAGTCCCAGTTTCACAGGATACAATAGCGATGCAAAATTTATCTGGATTCTGGCTTCGTTTGAATTGTAACGACGAATTGGAATCTTATTGGAAATCTAGACCTATGGCTGGCGGTCAGACTCATAATCCACTGTTGGCAACATGCCGTAACAGGGTTTTTGCGCAAACATTTTTCTATGAAGGTTTGTGTTTTGGGGATACATTGTTACATGCAAATACTACTAACGGAAAAGACTTGGCCTTTATGGTATGGGATAATGAAGGGCACGAATTATCAATAGACAACAGAGGCGTTAGTCACCCCGACAATATTGCCAACAAGCCTATTGTTATTGACAGCATAGTTTATCTGACAGGTTCTTTGTATGATAATGCCACATGGGGCACATTGACAACTAATACAGTAGGTCCTAGCTACGCCTATATCGCCAAATATGTCGACCCGGAATTTATGGTACCTTATCTCCCTGAAAGCGAGCGCTTGGCGCAGTCGATAGAATGGGACCAGGAACTGCAGTTATCGCTGGCTGACAGCACGGTGGCGCTGACCGCCACCAGCACCAGCGGTCTGCCTGTGAAGTATGCCTGCAGCGACACAAATATAGCCCGAGTCGTCGGCTCGACGCTGCACCTGCTCTCCGAGGGCGATGCGTTGGTCACGGCGTCGCAGCCCGGCAACAGCCAGTATCGCCCCGCCGACCCGATGACGAAGCTCCTGCATGTCAGCAGCACCGGTATCGCCCAAGGCGAAAGGCCCATCCTGGCGGTATATCCCAACCCGGCCAGAGATGTGCTGAACCTCGACCTCGGAGGCGAGATACTGCTGCATGCCACGGCGAAATCCGTCCTGGGGCAGGCCTGGCCGGTCGATGTCGGCATCAGCTGGGTGGAAGTGGCATCGCTGCCAGCAGGCACCTATCTGCTTGAGGTCGAGACCTGCCGCCACAACAAATACACAACATACTTCGTAAAACAATAGCATGCTGAAATGAAAACTCCATGATCGGTACCAATTAAACA
>JAIKVZ010000004.1 GCA_024685285.1 Bacteroidales bacterium | reverse complement strand
GAAACTCCACAAAGCCTTTGACAAATCTTTTGTCCACATCAACTAACAGGGTATGCTCCCCGTCATATTGCCTCACCAGCTCGGCAGTAAGCTTGATGGTGTTACCCCATGTGCTGCGGTTGATTGTGTTCGCCCGCTTCTCTGCTTCTTCAGCACAATGCAGCATCCAATCTATAAGCAATATCTTGGATTGCTTCATCTGCTTAAGTCCGGCCTGATTTGCTATCAACTCTGTGGTGCGCTCTGCCTTGATTACATTGGCAGCCCTTATTGTTTCTGCGTTCTGTAACCTTTCAAGTGCTGTCTTGGCTGGCACCAAGTAGAGTTTCAGGAACTCATATTCGCGATGACCGTCCTTATAATAATCAAGGTACAGTGATACATTACCGTTCGCGAGCTGTTTTTCTCTCAATCGAATCAGCTCTTTTACTTTCGATGTTGCTTTTCTTGGCATAGTTAATTTCTCTTTTCAAAATGCAAAAATACGAAAAAAAACGACACGAGTAACAAAATAGTAACAAAAATGTACCTAAAAAGGGTAAAATAGGGTCAAAAAGACAACTTTTTGCAACTTACTGAAAACTAGCTATTACCAATTAAGAATCAACACTTTAGGGCACTAAAAAACGCCTCATTTGAGGCGTTTTAGGTTGTCCCACCAGGATTCGAACCTGGGCAAGCAGAACCAAAATCTGATGTGCTACCATTACACCATGGGACAATCAATTTCAACTCTCGAAATCGGCTGCAAAAGTACACTTTTTTGCCGATATGGCAAAATTTTTTTTGCGCGACAGAATAGTCTGTCCTATAAAACAATGATTATCATACTATTCTGCTGGCAGACACACCTCTGTTTCCAAATGGTCACATCGTGTTTTATCATTCTCACGACGTAGGACAACAGGGTTATTGAGGCTCTATATCATGCCTACTGCACACGTTGGACACGTGCTCAATGGCACGAATGCCATCGAGGGCTGATGAGACTATCCCTCCGGCGTACCCTGCACCTTCGCCACAAGGGTAGAGACCTGGCAACTGCGGATGTACTCCACTATTATCGCGTACTATTCGCACTGGCGACGAGGTACGGCTCTCTACCGCCAGTAAATTGGCCTGTGATGTCAAGAAACCGTGCATCTTGGCATCGAAATCGGAAAAGGCCTTCCGCAACGCTTCAGTCACAAACGGCGGCAGCAACTCATGCAACGGCAATATGGCGGTTGAGGCCATGTAACCTGTGGGATTGATGGAAGAAGAAGCTTGATTGGCACAGAAATCGGTGAGGCGCTGCGCCGGTGCTGTAGCCTCTCGGCCTGTGGCAACATGCATACGCTGCTCCACATCCTGCTGAAAGCGCAACAATGCCAATGCACCATGGTCGGTGTATTGTGGCACATCAGCGGGATTCACTGTCACAGCTATGCCGCTGTTGGCATACGGCGAATTGCGGCGCGAATTACTCATACCATTGACCACCTGCTGCCTGGGAGCTGTGGCGGCAGGCACTATGACACCGCCCGGACACATACAGAACGAGAACACACCATGTCCACCCACTTGGGTCACCAAACTGTAGGCAGCTGGCGGTAGCAGCGACGATGGATTGTTGGTATGGTATTGGAGGCGGTTGATGAGCTCCTGTGGGTGTTCAACCCTCACACCCAAAGCAAAGGGCTTTGCCTCCAAGGCCCACTGGCGTTTATTGAAGAGCTCATAAATGTCGCGTGCCGAGTGGCCTGTGGCCAAAATCACGGCTATACCATCGATGGTATTTCCATCGGCGGTAACAACACCTTTGACGCAACCACCCTCAATTTTTAAGTCGACCACACGTGTGCCAAAAAGGTAATGCCCGCCGTGCTCTGTTATTGTTTGGCGCATACGTGATATTATGCCACTCAGGCGGTCGGTTCCTATATGAGCATGAGCGTCGACCATTATGGATGGGTCTGCACCATGTTCCACAAACTTGCGCAACACGGCAGCTACATCACCGCGTTTGGTGCTGCGAGTGAAGAGCTTGCCATCGCTGTATGTTCCCGCCCCACCCTCGCCGAAGCACCAGTTGCTGTCGGGGTTCACAAGTCCCTGACGCGTTATTGCGACAATGTCGTATTTACGCTCGTCAACAGGCTTGCCGCGGTCGATAATTATTGGTCGTAACCCGAGTTCGAGAGCCCTGAGAGCAGCAAACAGACCCGCTGGGCCTGCACCAACTATCACTACGGGGTCGGCTGAAGTACAATCACGATATGGCGAGCTATAGTCTGGCTCAGAATATGGCTCGCCGACATTATAGACCTGCAATGTAGCATGATAACGCACATGGCCGTGGCGCGAGTCAAGGCTGCGCCTCACGGTTACCACATGGGCCACATCGGTTGGTGCGATGCAAAGTTTGCGAGCCACGGTGCGCGTCAGTTCCGACGGTACAAGGTATTGCTCCGGGGTCAAGTCTATATCGAGTTGCATCATGGCTGTTGTTGTATTGGTGCGGTGTTGTTGAATAGTTGACGACGCAGAGTTTGCAACTCTACACGCAGACTGTCACAGTGACAGCGTGGGTGTGTGAAGGAGAGCCTTACGGCCACAGGACGTGCAGAGCGATTGCCGCCAGACATCATATCAGCCAGTTCGACTGTAGAGGCCGGTAACGGGCTCAGCCATAGACCCCCATGTGCAGTGGCGGGAGAGTAACGGTAAAGAGTCACACTGCCGTCAGCCATCATCAATTCAATGGTGCATACATCTGGTTTGTAGATGACAGAACGCAACCATCCCATTATATTATTACTGTTATTCACTGACAATCGCAGGAAGGTAGCAGAGTCGGTTTCTGGCAATTTGAGCCACTGATCTTGTGCAATATTGACAGCAACGTTTGATGTGGTTTGCAAGTTCAAAGGAGTGTCACGACGGACGAGTAACAAACCATAATCGCCACTGTCAACAGGCTCATAACCAACTATTATAGCTTCCATAACGGCAGGCTCGTCACTAAGCATATAGCGTCCGTCAAGCGAGCGAAGCCCTGGTATGTCGCTGCCATCGGCATGGTGTAGCAGCACAAAGTCTACAGCAGCGGAACCTTCAAAGTTGGTCGCCGCCTTACGGTTTAGCCAAAGAGAATTGCCAGCGCCAAGTTCCAATGTAGCGTGGGGTTGCCAGTTGAGGTTGTTGGCGGCACAGTAGAGGTGCTCCCACGGATAGCAGTCAACAGTTGCGTCTCCTATTGCCTTCAATGTGGCCGTTGGCAAACGGCGCAGAGCCAGACTGCTATCAATAACAGCCTCACTGCGTGCCACAACACGACTATAGCCAAACACCGAAGTAACCACATTGCTCGGACTTGAGGTTGTCAATGGGTAACTGCCAAGGCTGCGCAGGTTGACACCAAGCGACAGTACCGCCACAATAGACGCAACCCATGGCAGTAAACGTTGATGACGTTGAGCCAACGGTATCAGCATAAACATACAGACCGCAAAATAGAGTAGTTGGCGAAAGTGGAAGAAATCCTCGCGCACTACACCATGTTTCCAGTTGGCAAAAAGCGGTACTAATAATAATATGTATAGCCAACGCGAGCGGCGGTCGCGGCACAATACTGGATATAACACAACCACGGCCGCAAAGAGCAGCAACGCCCACAGCTGGTGCTCTGGTTCAAGAACCAATGCGGCAGAATAGCCCTCCACCAAGCGGGCCATGCCCTCAGCTGCACCGGTGGCTGTGGACAGGTTATCGTATACGGCCCACCCAACTGCAAACATGGCAATGAGCGTGAAAAACGCCATAGCTACTGTTCTTAACCATCCGTGCCGCTGGAACATAGACAATAACCAGCCAACAAACAATACAGAACAACATTGCAAACCGAAACTCGACTTTATGCACAAAGCAATCGCCAAAAGAATAGCCGCCGCTGCAAAAAGCCACAAACTCCCACCCTCGAGAACCATAAGGGTTAACAAAGCAACGCAACCAACGGTGTAGCTGTCGATATTACCCATTGCACACACAGGCAAGGACAACAGCAATGCCCACAACACCCCATGGCCACGTTTTGCAACCAAACGCAGCATCAAGACAACAAAAGCCCACTTGACCACCGTATAGAAAGCTAAAGCAAAAGCAAAATGGCCATTTGGAGCCGTGGGTATTTTGAGAAATGCCAATGGGCCATAAGGATATATCAAGTGTTTGAGAGTACTATAGTCGTTATCAAACAGCCAGTTGAGTCCCCATACATATGACGAGTCGAGTCCCGTTCCAAAATCGGGTTCAAAAACAGGATAGGTCAGCACCACCGGCAACAAGGCCAGCAACGCTATGAACCACGGCTTGTTAAGCAACTTCTGCCTGCGTTTCATCTCATCATATTTTTTTGCAAATTTACACACTTTTATAAAATAAATGTGTCAGAATGAAAAAAAAATGTAAATTTGCAGCAGATAAAAACAGACCGCAATGCAACTCACGATACTCATTTGCTTTGTGTTATACACTTTACTGCTCTTTGCGGTGATGTGGCTCACCTCGCGCAAGGGCAGCAACGGCAACGATGCCTTCTTCCGAGCCGGCCGCAAATCGCCATGGTTTGTGGTGGCCTATGGCATGATAGGAGCCTCGCTCTCGGGTGTCACCTTCATGTCTGTACCTGGCGGAGTCTACAGCGGCCAATTCACATATATGCCGTTGGTAATAGGCTACGTGCTGGGTTACGCTGTGATTGCCTTTGTTCTACTGCCACTATACTACAAGCTAAACCTAACCTCAATCTATACCTATCTTGAGCAACGTTTTGGCGGCCACTCCGAGCGCACTGGAGCTCTGTTCTTCATAGTGTCACGCTTGTTAGGCTCAGCATTGCGCATGTACTTAGTGGTTTTTGTGCTATACGAGTTTGTATTCAAAGAGTGGGGAATACCTTTCTGGGTACCGGCAGTGGTTTTCATTGCCATAATACTGCTCTACACTTTCCGCGGCGGGCTCAAGACGGTGGTCTGGACAGACACGTTGCAAACAACATTCCTTCTACTGGCAGCGGCTGCTGCCGTGATGGCCATACTAAAAAATCTCGGAATAAACTATGTCGAACTCATGCACCAGTCGGCAGAGGCCGGATACACACGCGTCATGGAGACGGACCCAAGTCACAACAAATTCTGGCTCAAGCAAGTGCTTAGCGGTATGTTCATCACCATAACCATGACCGGCCTTGACCAAGATATGATGCAGAAAAACCTCACCTGCCCCACATTGAGATCGGCACAAAAAAACGTACTCACATCAAGCCTGCTGTTTGTTGTTGTCAACCTGCTGTTTCTCAGCCTTGGAGCAGCACTTCTCACCTATTGCGCCAATACAGGTCTGCCACTGCCCGTCAACGACATTGGCCAAGTTGTACCCGACAAAATATTCCCGTGGGTTGCATTCAATCTCGGACCCTTCACAGCCATCGTGTTCATACTTGGAATGGTTGCAGCTGGCTACTCCAGTGCCGACGGTACCTTAACCGCCCTCACCACTACTTTATGCTACGATTTTCTGCACTTCGACCGCTATGCCAACGAACGCAAACAGTTGCGCCTACGCCGCCTCGTACATGTAGGTTTTGCCCTGCTTTACCTATTGGTCATCATAGCTTTCCGCCCGTTCCACAACCAATCGCTGATCGACACATTGTTTGACGTGGCGGGCTTTACTTACGGGCCGCTGCTCGGTATGTACGCATTTGGACTCTTCACTAAGCGTAAAGCCGACGACCGCATAGTACCCATTGTGGCTGTACTGGCACCGGTAATTTGCTATGTGCTCAAAACCCACTCCGAACAGTGGCTATGGGGATACCGATTCGGTTTCGAGATCCTGTTGCTCAACGGACTTATCACATTCATAGGACTTATACTTGCCAAACCCCGTCGCTCCGCATGAACTTCTACATCACCATATTAGGCTCCGGTGCCGCCACCCCCACCCTGCTACGCCACTGCTGCTCACAGGTAGTCAACATTGGCGGCAGCAAACTGCTTATCGACTGCGGCGAGGGAACCCAATACCAGGTGCGTTGCTACAGACAGAAGCTCCAGTCTCTTTCTACTATATTTATATCGCATATGCACGGCGACCACTTCTTCGGTCTGCCGGGCATACTTTCCACCATGCACCTATGCGGCCGCACTGAGCCTGTCGATGTTTTCGGTCCGGCCGGCATTGAGGCTGCCATAATGGCGCTAATGACAGCATCGGGGCACAATATAGACTATGAACTGCGTTTCCACGAACTGGACTTCGACTCCGGACTGCAACTTATTGCCGATACCAAGAACTACACTGCATGGGCATTTCCTCTCATACACTCGGTACCAACCTACGGTTTCCGCATCACCGAGAAACAACGCAGCCGCTCGGGACCTCGCACCATGGTCTACTGCTGCGACACGCTTTGCAGCGACACCTTGATACCCTACATCGAAGGAGCCAACCTGCTCACCATTGACAGCACTTTTGGCCAAGAGTTCACCGCCGTGGCCGAGGAAAAACAGCACGGCACCGCCACTGCCGCCGCACGTCTGGCAGCGCAGGCAGGTGTGGGGCAGTTGCTACTCACCCACATCAGTGCACGATACCGCGACCCCCAAATACTACTCGACCAAGCCACACCCATCTTTGCAAACACCATCATTGCCAGCGACGGCATGGTGATTGAAATACCACGCAACAAAGTCTAAATCATGATAATACTCGGCATAGACCCCGGCACACGCATACTCGGCTACAGCGTTCTGAACACCGACGGCACCACACCCCGCATAGAGGTGATGGATGTGCTGTATATGAAGGGCATTGCCGATTTCAACCTGCGCATACGCAAGATATTCGACACCACACTGCGTATCATCGACTCCTACCACCCCGACCACTTGGCCATCGAGGCACCCTTCTTCGGCAAGAACGTGCAGTCCATGCTCAAACTGGGACGCGCCCAAGGTGTGGCAATAGCCGCCGCCATGAGCCGGGACCTGTCAATAACCGAATACGAGCCCGCCACCATCAAGCAAACAGTCACCGGCAACGGCAACGCTGCCAAAGAGCAGGTTGCCGCCATGCTGCGTTCAATACTCGGTTTTGCCGACAACCCCGCCTACTTAGACGCCACCGACGCCTTGGCCGTGGCCTACACCTTCCACATGGAGCACACCAACCCCATGGCCGAACTGCGCAACGAACTCATGCCAAAGCACAAAAAGCGGTCGCAATCGTCCAAAAAAGCCTGGGCGACCTTCGTCAACAACAATCCCGACAGGCTTTCTTAACCATAATCAGCAAACACAACATTCAATATGAGACGCATAGCTATAGTAACAATCCTGGCGGCCACACTTCTGCTCGCAGGTGCCTGCAAGCCAAAAACCAAACTCTTCGACCCAGCCGCCGTCAACTTCGAGGCGGCCTACAACCCAGTGTTCGACGGTCAACTCTATCCCTCGGTGGTGCTGGCCCTGGCAGGCTCAGACCCCGCCAGCCCCGACCAGAACCTCTTCAGCGTCTCGCTCACCTCTCCGCGCGACGGGGCGGTGCTGCGCGTGGTCATCGATTCGTCAAACCTCAACTACGTGACTATATTCCAGGAGGTGCTGCCGCATCGTGGCGAGCGCTACACTTTCAACCCCTCCGTCAAGTGGAAATACGACAACCTCTACCGCACACGCCAACAGGGCTTCATCGACCTCACCTTCACCTGCTACATCAACGACGAGGAGGTAGACCTCAAGAACCTGCGTCTCAACTACCGCTCGGTCAACGAGTGTCCTCTCTCATTGGCCGCTGGCAGCCAGACACACAACTTCCGCTGGCTTTTCTCAGCCTACGTGAACGAGGAGCACCCCTACATCGACCAAATCCTCACCGACATCCTCAATCAAGGCAACGTCAACCGCTTTGTAGGCTACCAGTCCGGCGAGAAAGCAGTGCGTGAACAGGTCTTCGCCATCTGGTACTACGCCCTCAGCCGCGGCATAACCTACAGCTCCATCTCGTGCACCGCCAACCCCTCGCGCAAAGCCAACGTGCAGCACATACGTTTCTTCGACGAGGTATACAACAACAAACAGGCCAACTGCGTCGACGCCTGCGTCTTCTTCGCCTCCATCATGCGCAAGATAGGTCTCAAGCCCGTCATCTTCGTCGAACCCTGCCACGCCTACCTTGGCTACTACACCGACAAGAACCGCCGCCACTTGGCGTTCCTCGAAACCACCATCACCTCATGGGTCAACTTCCCAGAGATGGAGAAAAGTCTCGATGCCGACGGCCGCCTGCCGCAGGAGGAGCTTGACAAAGCGGCCAAATACCTCACCGAAGCCCAGATTGAGCAGTACAAATCGGGCCGCATGACCTTCGAGCAGCTGCGCACCGAACTGGCTCGCCAGCTCTTCGACCGCGCCTCGGCATACAACGACGAGACCTACCGCGCCAACCGCGAGCACTTTGCCGACACCACGCAGTCGCTCTACCAGCAACTCGACATCGAGCTGCTCCGCAAACAGGTGCAACCCATCTCGGCAACCCTGTAAACAATAACAATCATGGCATTAATCAAATCATACAAAGGGCTGACGCCGCGCTGGGGGAAAGAATGCTATTTCAGCGAAAACGCCACCATCGTGGGCGACGTGACTCTGGGCGACCAGTGCTCGGTGTGGTTCAACGCGGTGGTAAGAGGCGATGTGGCGCCAATCACCATCGGCGACCGCAGCAACGTGCAGGACGGAAGCTGCATACACGTAACCCACGAAACAGGGCCCACCCACATAGGCAGCGATGTCACCATAGGCCACAACGTCACCGTGCATGCCTGCACCATACACAACGGGGCCCTGATAGGTATGGGCGCCACACTGCTCGACGACTGCGAGGTGGGCGAAGGGGCAATCGTGGCGGCAGGGGCGTTGGTGCTGCAAGGAACCAAAATACCAGCCCACGAGATATGGGGCGGCGTACCTGCCAAATACATCAAACCCACCCGTCCCGGCCAAACCGACAACGCAGCCCACTACGTAGAGTATGCCAAAGAATACCTGAAGCAAGAATAACCCACCGCCGGCACCACCACCAAGAAGCTGACAATAAGTTGACACCGCAAAACTGCACAAAATGTTAAATAACGCAAAAGACTTGCACAGTCGAAAAAACGTTTGTATATTTGCATAATTTATATTAATACATACTATTATGAAGACACAGAATACCAGACGTTTAGCATTATGGGTGTTATTTATGGTAACATCCTCCACCACTCTGGTGCAGGCACAAGAGAAAATTTGGTCCATTGGTCTTAATCTTAATCCTACCAACGCCATTATTCGGAACATAAACAACAATTCCAGTGCAAATATTGTATATTATTCCGACAGCACCAAGCATTACTTCTGCTATGCCGACAGCAACAGCATCTATGCTGAAAGAATAGAACTGTCTTTGGCAACCAACGCACGTGTCAATGATTTCGAAATCTTTGACAACCGCTATGTGGTATTCTGCGGTACCGATGGCTCCGACAACGCCATTGTGGGCTATTTCGACTACAGTTATATGCTTTCCACGTCATCAATACCTTATAGAATTCTCACTGTCAACACCTTTATAGGCTATTTCAAACCTACCAACTTCAAGCGTATTGAGGCTTTCTATGCAGGAGGCGATGTACATTTTGTTATGGTGGGCGACTGTCGGTGCACCAGTGGCGATGTGAACAATTCCTGTGTGGTAGATATGTTTAACTCCAACATTTATAGTTCAGCATGGCCGTTGTATTTGATGGCTAAGGGCAAATGCAACGAATATTTTGACGACATAGCCGTGGGAGACACCCTTGTGGCTACCGTAGGCACAGCCACTTACTCCAATCGTCCCACTATCCGTTTCTACGACAAACCCACCACTTCCTCCACATCCATTTTTAACACAACAACCTGCAACACGCTGCAATATTTTGGCAATAACACCCTCACATCAAGCGGCATTGTTCATACTGAGCAAGACCACTTTGTAACCACATTTGTAACAGACAACATTACAGGGCAGCCTCACATTACCACACATTTCCAAGGCCAGACCCTTTTCAAAAGCGTAAAAATCACTTTCTATCCCCAAAGGGTATACGATATCAAAGATATTGCCTATATCGGCAACCACCTGTACGAACTATATCCTGTAATTGTATACACCACCAATCCACAATACTATGTAATAGACTACATTCCTGCTGCCGAATCAGGCACGGTGGTCAACCTTAACGCCCTAAGTCTTCAACCAGACCACATATACACACTAGACCATGACTATAACGACCCTCTTTCTGCATACACTGCCGGGAACAGGCTAAAACAACTCATTGTTCACCATCGCAAATACACCGACACTGACTACCATTGTTACAGCCCCACTTCAGGCCCGTGCATAACAATAAATACCTACACTTTCTCCGAAGAAAGCCTTTATGACAAGGTGTTCACTTCACTTGTATTCTCTTCTTTCACGGCGCCAAAAACTACATTAGCATACACCCTGATTTGCAATTAAAATATCATAATTATGAAAAAGTCTTTATTATTAGCCTTGATTGTTGCCATGGCTTCGCATGTCGCCGCGCAAAGCCATAATCCCCACCAAATGCTTGGACTGGACTACCCTTACTACTACACCAACTTCGACTCTTTGATATTAGACTCCATACTTACGGTTGATCATACTGTAGATGGCATTTTAGTAGAACAGCGCTACACCGACACCTCTCTCAGGGTTTACGGCATAGCCGTATGCTCAAAACCCCTTGATTGGTTATGTGAAAATGCTATAGTATTGGATACCACAACCGAGAACTGGCGCTCATCTGCCAAACTATATGTCACCGACTCCCTTGGCAATATGATATTGGTTGCCGAATCACCCTACAACATTTTCGACGAGCCCAAGTATCTCTTCTCAGGCCTTAGGGTCGGCTGTCAGGACACCTTTTGGGCCGAGATGCACGAGGCCTATTTTGAATACCCCATAACGATAAGCGACACCTTCTGGGTAGGCACGTTAGTTAAGCCGTTAACACCAACATGTCCGGATGGAATACATACTTACTACGATGAATGGCCTCAAGAAGTCAACGTAATAACATTGTTTGGCGGCTGCACCGGCGAACTTCCGCAGAACCCCTCTCCCACACAAATGCGATATATTGGAGGGCAATGGTATAAATGCGAGATATATGTCACACTGTTGTGCTATCCCATACTGGCACCGGAACCGGGGCGCGACACAATAACAAATCCTTACCACTACCCGAGTGACGACACCACGGGTGTTGACACCACGGGCGCCGCCATCTACTCGCCGCAGCTGCTCGAGAGGTACACGCAGCTGATACCCAGCGTGGTCGAGGCTGGCGGCACAGCCACGGTGCTCTCGTCGTTCCACCTGCAGGCCATCGAGCTCTACGATGCCGCCGGCCGCTTGGTGCAGAGCCGTCCGGCCCGCGGCACCGCCGCCGAGGTGGACTGCACAGCCCTGCCGCGCGGCAGCTACTTGGTGCGCCTGGTCACCACCGCCGGCACCACCACTAAAAAATTGACCATACGTTAGCTTAAAATTTATTAAACCATTGAAAACCAGCCTGTTGTAAAATACCACACAACAGGCTGGTTTTCAATAATATAGATAGGTTAGGTTCGGGTTAAGGTCGGGTTGAGGTCGTGTAGGGTTCGGCGGGAGCTATAGATTCTTTAGAGTCTATAGGTTCTATAGGCGACGATGGTAGGTGTATAATGCTTTATTACAGGCTTTTAAGCATATCTTCCACACGCTCGAAGGCCATCTGCGGGGTAATGTCGGTGAGGCACTGGTAGGTGCCAAAGCGGCATTTGCGCTGCCCGAAAGCCGAGCATGGCTGGCACCTGAGGCCGGTGCAGAGGGCGGCAGAGCGCGGCTGGCCGAAGCCGTAGAAGCCGAAATCGGGGTGTGTGGCGCCCCAGATGCTCACCACCGGCACCCCCAACGCCGAGGCGAAGTGCATATTGGCCGAGTCCATGCTCACCATGATGTCGAGGCCGGCGATGGCCTTGAGCTCCTGCTCAAACGAGCCTTTGCCAGCCACCACCTGCACCCCTTCGCAGCCGTCGGCCCAGGGTTGCAGGGTTGCGGCCTCGGCGCGGCTGCCGAACAGCAGCACGCGGTGGCCCGTCTCGGCGAGCATTCGCACCAGTTGCGCCGTGCGCTCGAGCGGCCACACCTTGCCGCTGTGCTGGGCATAGGGTGCCACCCCTACGGTGCACTGCGAGCCTGCGCGTGGCTTTGGTTGCAGACAGGGTTCGACGGCGGCGCCCTTGAGCCCCAGGCGGGCAAAGACATCGTCGTAGCGTTGCCACTGCGGGCGGCGGGGCGTCATGTCGCGATGGGTGAGCATACGGCGGCGCGAGCGGCGTCCTTTGCGCAAAGCGCAGAAGCGCACGCCAAAGTCGAGACGCAGCCAGTGGTGGAGCCTCAGCAGGAGCAGCGCCACGGTGACGCGGTTGACCACGTGCAGGTCGGCCACGGCGTCGGCCTCGATGTTGCGCAGGGTCTTAAATATGTGCCACGTGCCTTGACGCTTGTCAAGTCCGGCATACTGCACATTGGGTATGTCGCCGAAGAGAGGCTCGAGCAGCGGCGGGCCGGCAACCACAAACACGACATCGGGGTTGGCGGCGGCGCGCTGGCGCAGCACGGGGGCCAGTATGGCTACATCGCCCAGTGCCGAGAGGCGTATGACCAGAATGCGGCGCATGACGGCGGGGTTATTTCTTGTAGAGAGCGGGGTTGAGCGACGGGTCGTTGTACATCTTCATCTGGCGGTAGACCTTCATCACCTTCGAGCCCTCGGCCAACTCGTCGAGCAGCCAGTCGATGGCTTGAGTGAGGTCGGCGCGCTGGGTGCCGAGCATATCGAGCTTGGCCTGGCAGCGGCTGCGGTGGTCGGGGGTGGCGTCGGTACGCGACACCTCGATGCCAAAATGGTAGATTTTGAGTGCCAGGATAGAGAGGCGGTCGATGGCCCAGGCCGGGGTTTCGGTGTTGATGCGGGCACCGGGAAGCGGCTTGACGTTGGCGAAACGCTGCACAAAGATGTCGTCGATACGCTCGACGAGGTCGGTGCGGTGCTGGTTGGAGGCGTCGATACGGCGTTTGAGGGCCAAGGCAGCCACGGGGTCGACGTCGGCCGGGCGCACCAAGTCCTCCAAGTGCCACTGCACCGTGTCGATATGGCTTTTCTGCCACAGCAGGGCCTCGAGGGTGCCCTCGGCGTATGGGTTGACGGTGGGGGCGTCGACCGAGTCAGTCTGGTGGTAGTCAAGCACTTGCCGCCAGAATATGTCGTAATAGTCCATTGCTTTCATGCTGCAAAGGTACACATTTTTTTTGAAAGGTCGGCTAATATTTTGAGATAATCGTGTCGCTACAGGTTGGTCACCACCGAAGTGTCTTTGTGGCCGCGCGTTATGGTGTTGTACTCGGTGCCCTTCTTGGTGGGCAGGCGCAGGGTGTAGGAGCGTCCGTTTTTGTTCTTGAAGCGGTCGGTGGTTATCCAGGGGTTCATCTCGCGCAACATCTTGTACGAGCAGTCGTTCTGCTGTGCAAAGAGGTATAGGTCGACATCGCGCCCGTCAAGTGTCACCTCGCGGTAAGGCAGCACGGGATAGAGGTCGCAGCGGCGCACAAAGAAGCCGTAGTCTTGCGGGTTCTGGAATATGAGCTTGACGGCCAGAATGCGGTAGACGTAGCGAGCCGTCTCGCGGTTGAGACGCACATCGTAATAGCTCCCTACCCCTTCGAGGCTGAGGCGACGGTCCAAGCCCGCCTCGCCGCAGTTGTAGGCCGCGGCGGCGGCACTCCAGCTGCCAAAACGGGCATAGAGCGACTTGAGGTAGCGGCAGGCCGCCTCGGTCGAGGCCTCAAGGTCATTGCGCATATCGACCTCGTCGTTTATCTCAAGGCCGTAGCGCTCGCCGGTAGCCTTGATAAACTGCCAGTAGCCCTGCGCCTTGGCGGGCGAGGTAACGTTGGTGAGGCCGCTCTCTATAACGCAGAGGTACTTGAAATCATCGGGCACTCCGTTGCGCTTAAGTATTGGCTCGATGACTGGGAAGCAGCGTCCGGCCCGTTTGAGCCAAAGCAGCATATTAGACTGCCAGTACATATTGGAGACCAATTCGCGGTCGAGGCTCTCGCGCACATAATATATATTGAGGGGTACGAGCTCGCCGCAAAAGCTCATGGTGTCGGGTATCGGAGGGGCATAGACGCGGTAGTCGGCCTTGATGGCACGGCGCAGGGTCTCGTCGTCGTTGCCCTCTTTGCGGGTTGCAAAGATAAATATCTCGCCAGCCACAGCCAGCGAGGCCAATACTATGGCTGCTATGGCAAGACGTTTCATTGCTGATGGATGAGGCAGTGTTCTACAATAAGATCGGCCACCTGCTGTTTGCTCATCAAAGGGCTGTCGAGCCGTGAGCCGTCGCGACCCATAATGGTGACCTTGTTGGTGTCGACCCCGAAACCGGCGCCTTTGTCGCGCAGCGAGTTGAGCACAATATAGTCGAGGTTTTTGCGTTGAAGCTTGGCCGAAGCGTTGGCCTCCTCGTTGTCGGTCTCAAGGGCAAAACCGATTAGGGTCTGTCCTTTGCGTTTTGAAGCACCGAGCGAGGCCAAGATGTCGGGGTTCTGCACCATGTGCAGTGTCAAGCCATCGGTGCTCTGCTTCTTGAGTTTGTGGTCGGCTGTATGCTCAGGACGGTAGTCGGCCACCGCAGCACTGAGTATCGCCGCCTGACAAGCAGGATAAAGCGCCGTGGCAACATCGTACATCTCGCGTGCCGATTCGACACGGGTGAGGTGCACCGCAGGGTGGTCAATATCGAGATGGGTGGGGCCGCTGACGAGATCGACCTCGGCGCCATGCGCGGCCAAAGAGCGAGCAAGTGCAAAACCCATATTGCCGGAGGAGTAGTTGCCCACAAAGCGCACCGAGTCGATACGCTCGTAGGTGGGACCGGCGGTAACCAGCACCCTTTGCCCTGTAAGCGGCATGGCCGGATTGGCAAAGAGAGCCTCAACGGCCTTGGCAATGGTTTCGGGTTCGCTCATACGGCCGTCGCCTGTGGTTCCGCAAGCCAACTCGCCACCCTCGGGGCCCACCACGCTCAGCAGCGGAAGCGACCTAAGGTAGCCCATGTTGCGCTGCATTGGCGGAGCAAACCACATCTGGGTGTTCATGGCCGGACAAATCATTATGGGCTTGCCGCAAAAAGCTAAAGCAAGCGTTGAGAGGGCGTCGTCGGCAATGCCGTTGGCCAGCTTGCCTATAAAATTGGCCGTGGCCGGAGCCACCACCAAGGCATCGCCCCAGTCTTTGAGCGAGATGTGCTCGGTGGAGCGGTTGTTGGCAGGGGAAAAAAGGTCATTATACAGCGGTCGGCCCGACACAGTTTCAAGGCTGACACGGGTAACGAACTGCAGCGCATGGTCGGTGGCGGCACACTGCACCTCGTGGCCTGCTTTGACAAGCAGACGCACCAACTGCGGCGCCTTGTAGGCTGCTATGCCTCCTGTTATGCCTAAAACTATGCGCATTGTAGACTTAGTGCTGTTATTTCTGGGCTATGGTCTCGTCTATCTCCTGCTCTATCATGCGGCTCTGCAAGTCCTCTTTGGATGGGTTGCGGTAGTAGAGCTCGTGGTCAAGATACTCTTCGGTAGCCTCGAGGGTGGGTTTGGGCATCTTCTCGTAGTGACGCACCACCTCAACCTGCTCGCGATTCTCGTAGTAATCGTCAAGGCCGTCGGTGTGGGCGGAGAACTCGTCGATCTTTTTGCGCAACTCGCGTTTCTCGTCGGCGGCAATCTGGTTGGCACGCTTGGTGAGCATGGCCACGGTTTCATAGATGTTATCGGTTTGCTGGCTGAACAGTGCCGTGTTGCGGGTAATGGCGGTGTTGCTGATTTTTTTCTTTTTCTCTTCCATGGAGTGTTATGTCGGTTATATTTTTACTTTACTTTTTCAGATTCTTCAATCTTAGCCAAAGCGGCACGGCTTTGTGTATATATGTCCTGCGCCTGGCTCATGTACTTCGAGTCGCGAAACGAGGTGGCAAACTTGTCAAAGTCATTGACCACCTGCTGCAAACGCTCTTTCATCTTGTCTTCGCGGCTACCTATGGCGTAGAGGTATCCGGAACGCAAAAGGTAAAAGGTGGCATCCTCGCGCTGCTGTGCCTCGGGATAGAGGTTGAGGAAAGCCTGGAACGAGACGTATGCTGCATGATACTCTTCGATATTGTAGTACTCATAGGCAGTCTCGTAAGCTTTTTTCATCAGTTTGGCTCGCAATTCATCAAGATACTCATTGACCTTTATTACGTGCAAACTTTGCGGGGAGCGGGCCACAAACTGCTCAAACTCTTTTATGGCCTCAGCTGTGGTGGTTTGGTCGAGCGAATACTCCGGTGAATCCATATACTTGCAGTATGCGGAGCGGAAAGCGGCCTCCTCGGTGTGGGTGCTGTACGGGTATTGGCGCACATAACGCTGGAAATGGTAGCCGGCGGTGAAATAGTCTTTCTCTTTCATCAGTGCGTTTGCATAGTACCAGGCTATCTCTTCGGCGTGTTCGCGACCATGGTAGGAAATGGTGAGATTTTCTAACAGCTGAACGGCACGAGAGTAGCTCCCCTCGTTGTAATAACGCTCGGCAGCGGCGAACTTTGCTTCAAAATCGTCGCTCTTAAGCAGTTTCTCATAACCATTGCAACTGGTTGACAACAAACATATTACAACGGTCCCAAAAATCAATTTGCCCAATTTCATAACTGGCAAAATTACTACTTTTTTTTATATTATAGATTTTTCTTCCGCATTTTTTTTATTCCAGTCCGGAAAAAAGTTGTATTTTTGCAGTCTCTGTGCGGTTCTCCCCATGACACGCCGACATATACAAAGAGCCTGAAAAACAAGACCTTGCAAACCGTAAATCATGAAAAGAAGGAGCCTTTTGATTCTATTTGTGCTGCCTGCACTGTGGAGCCCTGCACAGAGCAATCGCTGGGGGCTCGAAACCTACGGCACTGCAGGGCACAACTACGCCTACGGCATTTACTCCAGGGTCGCTGCCATTGGCAGCTATAATGTGGGACAAAACTTCGTTGCCTTGGCAGGCTTGCAGTGCGGCACGGGAGCCTCACCCATGTCAGGAGCTCTCGGCTGGTACTCCTCTTTCAACGTAGGACGGTTCAAGTTTTTTGTCCACAACAGATATTGGCTCAATATGTACTGGCGTTATAATATACGAGAAATGGGTGCACTGGCTGAAGGAGGTCTGTCTGTTGGCGGCTGGCATATGGGTATTGGACTGGCCAACAGATGGATATTCCCCATGCAGCCGGTTGACCGCACTGGCAGCACCGAGTATGTCTTCGAACCTCTCAACTTGGTCTACGCAATCGAATACAAGTTCAACTTCACAGCCAACAGACTATGGAGCGCTACCCTACGTATGGCCAGTTACGACGACTTCATCATAGACCGCGCCTATCAGCCTCTACTCTCCTTACAAGTAGATAGAAAGGTGAGCGACAAAGTCAACCTCTGGGCCCGTGCAGTGCTCAGACCCACAGGCATATTCTCACTGAGTGCCAACTATTTCGAGTTTTTCACCAGCATAGGAGCACACATATTATGGTAGCCCGTAAAACACTGATTGCCGCATTTTTGCTATTGTTTGCCGCCTGTAGCAAAGATTTTTTAGATGTTCGTGGTTTTATCATGCCGGCAAGCAAAAACGTTGAGCTTAGGGTGAACGAATCGCTCAAGATAAACGACACCGCCGGCGTGACCGATATTGCCGTTGGCTCCGACGACTATTGTTTTTACGCCTGCGGCGACATACACAACGAGTACCAACCCAAACGTTTCATCGAATATATGCGTCGTCTGCGCAACGACTCCACTGCCGCTTTCGGACTTCTTCTCGGCGACATTGCCAACCGCAAGGGTGCCATTGTCACAGCCCGCGAGGCCTCGATGTTCGACTCGGCCACACATCTCTACAACACGCCACTGCTGGCTTTGGCGGGCAACCACGACCTGTTCTTCGGCCAATGGGATGATTTCAAAAACTGCTTCGGCTCATCGACATACTATTTCACCGTAACAACACCGAATTTCAAAGACCTATATATCATGCTTGACTCCGGCGGCGGATGTCATGGCTCAACCCAGTTGGAGTGGCTTGAAAAGGTGCTTGCCAACCGCAAACAATACCGTCACTGTGTGGTATGCACCCACGTCAACCTGTTTCGCACCGACCTGTCGCAGACCATCTCGGGCAACTTGCCCATTGAAGAAACCTACCGCCTGATAAACCTTATGACGATATACGATGTGGATTTGGTACTTCAAGGCCACGACCATCATCGCAAACTTGTCCGTTATGGCGATGTTGCATACCAAGTGCTTGACTGCCTGAAAGATTCAGCACCATACGTATCATACATGACGGCCAGCGTGGAATCGGATATTCAGTATATCTTCAACGACGATTTCTGATGTTTATTGTACTTTGTGCCAACTTTTTTTTGCCAATTTAAAAATATTTAGTACCTTTGTATTTTAAAAACAAGCAGAAAAATGGACACAATAATCATCTTAGATTTTGGTTCTCAATACACTCAGCTTATTGCGCGCAAAATCCGCGAACTAAATGTTTATTGCGAGATACACCCTTTCAACAAAGTTCCGGCACTCACTCCGGATGTTAAAGGCGTAGTCTTCTCTGGCAGCCCATACAGTTGCAATGCACCCGACGCACCCGTGCCAGATATGACCGGCATCAAAGGCCACTTACCTCTACTGGCTGTGTGCTACGGAGCCCAGTATTTAGCCAAATACGGTGGCGGTAGCGTACAGCAGTCGCAAACTCGCGAATACGGACGTGCCAATCTGCAATACATCGACAGCAGCAACCCATTGATGAAAAATGTGCCCACAGGCAGCCAAGTATGGATGAGCCATGGCGACACCATTGAAAAACTACCCAAAGGCTACAACATTATATGCTCTACTGCCAGTGTTGCCAACGCTGGCTACCAGATTGAGGGCGAACCCACCTACGCCATACAGTTCCACCCAGAGGTGCACCACTCTACCGACGGACTCACTATATTGCGCAACTTCGTGGTAGACATCTGCGGCTGCGACCAATCGTGGACTCCAGACTCGTTCATCGAGACCACTGTGGCTGAGTTGCGCCGCAAAGTCGGTGACGACAAAGTAGTGCTTGGCCTTAGCGGCGGCGTTGACTCCACCGTGGCCGCAGTGCTGCTTAACCGCGCCATTGGCCACCAACTGCACTGCATATTTGTCGACAACGGATTGCTTCGCAAAAATGAGTTCGAGAGTGTGCTGGAGCAATATCGCGGCATGGGGCTCAACGTCAAAGGTGTAGATGCCAAAGAGCGCTTCTACAGCGTGTTGGCCGGCGTCACCGACCCCGAAAAGAAACGCAAAGCTATCGGTAAGACCTTCATCGACGTGTTCGACGCCGAGGCCAAGCTCATAACCGATGCCAAATTCCTGGGACAAGGCACCATATACCCTGACGTTATTGAATCGTCGAGCGTCAAAGGACCAAGCCAAACCATCAAGAGCCACCACAATGTCGGCGGACTGCCCGACTACATGAAGCTGCAACTCGTAGAGCCCCTGCGCAGTCTGTTCAAAGACGAAGTGCGCCGTGTAGGCCGCCAACTTGGCATACGCGACGAGTTGATCGGCCGCCACCCATTCCCAGGCCCCGGCTTGGCCATACGCATACTGAGCGACGTCACCCCAGAGAAAGTTCGCATATTGCAGGAGGTTGACGACATATTTATCAGCGGTCTGCGCAACAGCGGCCTGTACGACAAGGTGTGGCAGGCCGGCTGTATGCTCCTGCCAGTGCAAAGCGTAGGCGTGATGGGCGACGAGCGCACATACGAGAGCGTGGTGGCCCTGCGCGCTGTGGAAAGCGTAGACGGCATGACGGCCGACTGGAGCCATCTGCCTTACGACTTCTTAGCCCGTGTATCTAACGACATTATCAACCGCGTCAAAGGCGTGAACCGCGTGGTCTACGACATAAGCTCCAAACCGCCGGCAACCATAGAATGGGAGTAAAATAATTATGAAAAGGACAGTTCTTACAACAATAGCACTGCTCGCCAGTCTGTTTACACTGGCACAAGCCCCAGGCACTGCACCGGTAACCATAAGCACCGAGACCCAGATGCTCAACGGGCGCAAATATTTTGTGCATATTGTAACGAAAGGACAGACCGTATACTCCATCTCCAAAGCCTATGGACTCAAGTCCTACGACGCCGTTACCCACAAGGATATACACTATCTTGAGCCTGGCGACACCGTATGGCTACCCTGCCGCGGCCAGCAGCCTGGCATTGCCACCGAACAAACCGACTCAAAGCCAACTCCGGCACCAGTCTACACGGGCAGCAGAAACTCTGCCGGCAACGCATCTTCAGGTTCGCGACCCAAACCGGCTACCAACCGAGCCACCAAACCTAAATACGTAGACCAGAACATGATACGTGTAGGCTTGATTATGCCTCTGTATCTTGACCAAATAGAATCAATCTCAACCTCGAAGTTCGACGTAGAGCAACGCGGCAAACGCAGCTACAAGCAATTTGAGTTTATTGAGTTCTATGAAGGCATAATGCTGGCACTCAACCAGCTGGCCGAGCAGGGCTGCAAAGTCGAGCTCACCGTGGCCGATGTATCCGACGGCACGGCCGCCTCGGTAGATAAGGCTTTCGAGAAATACAACCTTGGCGGTAACGACGTGGTGATAGCACTCCTGATGCGCGATGCCTTTGCCGAAGCCGCCACTTTGGCCAACCAGGCTGGCGTGCATATTGTCAACCCCATGGCCACCCGAAGCGAGATAACGACAGCCAACCCCTACGTGGTCAAATGCACACCATCGCTTCGCGGCCGCGTCAAGGCAATGCTCAGCAACATAAGCAAAGAGTATCATGGCAAGCACCTGTACATCATACACTCTGGTGCCAAGGGTGAGAAAGAGACCCTCGATGAAATAAAGAGCCAACTCGACAGCCGCGGCGACATTGCATACACAATATTCAACTGGTCGCAAAACGCCAAACTGGCCTCCACCCTCAAAGCCACTCCAGGCTCGGTGGTGCTGAGTATATACGACCAAGACCGCAACAAGAACCGCATCTACGTCAGCTCGTTGCTCAACAAACTGTGTGCTTTCAAGAAAGACCAGCCCACCCTTTACACCTTCAACGACTGGACACATGACTACGCCGACGTGGACTACTCGCAGCTACAGCATCTCAACTACCACACTTTCTACACCGACTGGGATATGAGCAACCCCGTGCACTCCGACTTCTTGGCCGCCTACCGCGAGGCCTACAAGAGCGAGCCCACAAGCCAGTTTGCCGCAATGGGTAACGATATTGTTCTCTATATCGTCGGTGGCCTGCGCCGTCATGGAGCCGATTTCTGGATTGACCCGGGCGCACCTGTGCACGGTATGCTGCAACCCATTCGCCTCACTCGCACCGACAACACCTCGGGCTACGAGAATTCCACCGCGATACTCTACCGTATGAGCGACCTGCAGATGATACAGGCCGTAAACCACGATAAACAATGAAGCTGCAATGCCTAAACAGACAACCATAAGAAAAGAGTTCCGCCTCACCGGCCCAGGCCTGCACACAGGACGCACTGTCACTGTGGTGGTGAAACCTGCACCGGCCGACTTCGGCATAGCATTCCGCCGCACCGACCGCACCAACATCGTCACCCAGCGGGCCACCGCCGACCATGTGGGCGAGACCGCACGCGGCACCACCCTCGGCACCGGCCGCAACAGCATAGCTACCATCGAACACCTTATGTCGGCCATAAACGGCAGCCAAATCGACAACGCCGTTGTCGAGCTCGACGGCGGCGAGGTGCCTATTCTCGATGGCTCGTCGCGCCCGTGGCTTTTACAGTTATCACGCGTAGGCACCGTCGAACTCAATGCCGAGCGCAAAACATACACCATAGCCGAACCCCTTCACTTCGAGTTTAAAGCCACCGGTTCAACCTACGACGTTGAGCCACTCGACCACTTTGCAGTGCACTGCACCATAGACTTCCCCAACAGCGTCATTGGTCGCCAAGAGGCCGCCATCGACAACCTTTCCGAATATGCCGCCAGCATAGCCCCCTGCCGCACCTTCGTGTTTCTGCACGAAGTGGAACCCCTGCTCAAGCTCAACCTCATCAAGGGAGGCAGTTTGGACAACGCGTTGGTCTTCGTCAACAACGAATTAAGCTCGCGACAACTCAAACGGCTCGAGAAGACATTCAACAAAGATGCCTCACACTTCAAGGTGCACGACGGCGTGCTTAACACCACCGACCCCTATTTCAGCAACGAGCCGGCCCGCCACAAACTGCTCGACTTCATAGGCGACGTGCGTTTGGCAGGCACAATGCTCAATGCAAAATTCAACATTTATAAACCCGGGCACAAAGCCAATGTGGCTTTTGCCAAATATCTTATTGATTATATAAAGAACAACCCGCAATAAACATGGTACTATACGACCTCAGCCCCAGAGCCAGGATTGGACAGAACGTCACCATATCGAACTTCACCACCATCTCCGACGATGTTGAGATTGGCGATGGCACCTGGATTGGCCCCAACGTAACGATATTCCCCGGCGCACGCATTGGGCGCAACTGCCGCATCTTTCCCGGTTCGGTTATAGCCGCCGTGCCGCAGGACCTCAAGTTTGCAGGCGAATATACCACCGTCGAGATTGGCGACAACAACACCATACGCGAGTGCTGCACCATCAACCGCGGCACCTCGGCCTCTGGTCGCACTGTCATAGGCAACAACAACCTGCTCATGGCCTACGTGCATGTGGCCCACGACTGCGTCATAGGCGACAACTGCGTCTTTGCCAACAACGCCACCCTGGCCGGGCACATACTTGTGGGCGACTACGTGATACTTGGCGGCAAAACAGCCTGCCTTCAGTTCATTCACATCGGTTCTCACGTCATCACTCAGGGCGGCTCGCTCGTCGACAAGGACATACCTCCATACGTCAAAGCGGCCCGCTACCCCATATCCTATGCCGGAGTGAACACCTTGGGCCTGCAACGCCGCGGCTTCAGCCCCGAAGCTGTCAACAACATTCAAGGCATTTACCGTCTGCTGTTCCAGAAAGGGCTCAACACCGCCGAGGCCGTCGAGGCCATAAAAGAACGTTTTGGCCATACCGACGAGGGCAAGACCGTACTGGCTTTCATCGGCAACGCCAACACCGGCATTATGCGCGGCTACACATTCATGAAACGCGATTAACAGTCGCTACCGCCCACGCACACCATGGTGGCCGACACCTCGGCCACTGCTCGTGCACCGTCGCTAACCGTGGTGCGGTAGAGAGCCGTGGTGCGCCCGTGTTTGACACATACCGTCTCGCTGCACAGCTCGTCGCCACGCGGCGAAGCCAAATAGTTCACCGTGCTGCCGAGCGACACCCACTGCAGCCCGCCGACCTCAAGACAATCCGTGTTGGCGGCAATGGCGGCGCCAAAGTCGGCCATGGTGAAAATCACACCACCCATCACCGCCCCGCGGGCGTTGCGGTGACGCGCCTCGAGACGCAGACGGCACACCGCACGGTGCGGCTCCACTTCGGCAATGGTTATGCCGGTTGCCTCGGTGGCATAACGGTCGGCGGCAAACACAACCTCGGCAAGCTCTATTAGGGTACTTTTCATGGATTTAAATCGTTGACTGTGAGTGCTATATAGCGAATTTTCAATATAACTACGTGAGTTTCAAGTGTTTGAATGGGTTAGGTTCGGGTTGAGGTCGGGTTGGGGTCGGGTCACGGTCGGCTATCGAAGCATTGGCACCGACCAAACTGCATACTTTTCCCGACGATAGAGCCTACCTACTTGGCAACCAACGGTATACAATACCTATGGTAAGAAGGCGATTGAACGCGCCCTGGTTGCTTCTCACTATGCGGTATGTGCCGGAACCGCTTTGCTTGGTGACAGGCAGCAGCGAGTTCTCGTAGCGTAGCTCGAAGCCGAAGTGGTCACTCAGCAGATAACGCACGCTGGCCAAAAACGGCAGCGCATCGAAACGACGGTAGTTACCAGACTGTGTTGGGTTGTCGACCCCGTCGTCGTGCACATTGGCGGCCACCAGCACTGCCGGTGCAAACCCGAGGCCCGCACGCAGCCTGTCGCGGCTAAACGAGGCGGTGAGCATAACTGGTATCTCGACATAATTTAGGCTTATGATGCGGCCAATATTGCTTACATGCGACCCTTTCTGCATAAATCCCACACCGACCATGGCCCGCAGGGGCGAATCAATGTCGCCCAGCGCAAACGAGCTCTCAACTCCAGCCGTAAGTCCAGGGTGGTTGTACGACCCGGCCCCGTCGCCGTCAATCTGACCCATGGCGAGCCCTCCCCATACCGAGGCGTCGAAGCGTGCCTGAGCCTGCACTCCTGCCGCCAAGACTATGAAGAGTATGGCGGAAAATATGCCAACGCTATGCCTCATTGCAGTACGTTTTTCATCTCAGCCTCGTTCCAGTATGTCGACTTGCGGAACTCGTTGTCATCGTCCTTCTGGCGTGTAACCTTCACCTGGTCGGCCACATACTGCTGCAACTCGGCATATTGAGCCAGATACTTGTTCCACTCGGCTTCGTCGAGGCTCTTGACCTGCGAGAGGGCACACAGGGTCTGGTAGGCGTGGTGCATTTTTTGCTCGGGATAGGCGGTCCAGAGCTCGTCGAGGCGGTTTTCGACCTCTTGCCACGAGCTTAAACGGCCAGCCTCGATGTCGGCCAGCAAGCGGTCGGCCTCGCTGCCTGGTATGAGCTGTCCGCCCCAGTTTACCCAGCGCACGCAACGCTCGCCGCCCAAAGCGGTTGCATCGGGAAGCTGGTTGCCGTAGCGTTCTGCCAACTGGCCCATGGCGTAATAGACCAACATATCGGTATAGGCGCGGTAGCCCTGGCCTGGCTTGAGTATAACGGTTTTGCGCTTACCGCGCTCCATGCCGTAGGCCTGCACCTCGATGGGCGTTGAAGCGGCCAAAGCGTCGGCAACATCGGCCGGTGCTGCCTGCAGCTTGGCTTCGGCGTAGGCCTTTTCGGTCCACATACGCAGCAGGTCGCGACCAAGCATTATCTCCTCGGCGGTATCGGGTGCCAGTGGTGCAAACTCAATATGCTGACGGGCATAGACACGTTTGTCGCGTTTGGCAAACTTGCGCCCGTTGCGGTCAAGGGCATACATATTGTAGAGCCACCAGTAGGCCGGCATAACCTCGAGGCGGTTCTTGGCTGTGTTGTTGTTGATAAGGGCAAAGGGCAGCGTGATGTTGAGTTCGGAGGGGTAGTCGGCCTTGGCCAACAGGGTGTAGCTGGCCATACGCGATGTGTGCTTGAGACTGACGCACAGGCCGGGCCAGAAGCCGCGTCCCACGGCCAGCTCGCCATCGGCGGTGCGACCATTGTGATTCGAGCCCAACGTGGCACCGGAGGCCACATTGCTCTGCCCCATGACGAGGGCGGCGATTAAGAACGAGCTGTTGTGGTGCTGCTCGTGGGCCGGGAATATGATACTGCAGGCCACCTCGCCACGTGCCAAGGTGGAGTTGTCGCCCACCACGGTGTCGTTGAGGCGCAGACTGTATTCAAGGTGTACATTCTCGCCGAGCAAGAAACGCTGAGCTACAACGCCGTAGGTAAGGTTGCAGCCGTAGCCAATAACGCCGTCGGTGAGCGTGATGCAGTCCACAATGCGGCTTGGGGCCTGCTTCGACGAGCAGACTATCACGTTGCTCACGTGCACCGTGTTGCGCACCACAGCGGCATCGCCAATAACGCCCATACCGCCGTTTGCGGTTATGTGGCGGCGAGTCATCTCGTCAAGACGGTCCATCAAGGCCTCGCGGTCGCGATAGCGGGCCCAGATATAGGCCTGCGCCATGGTCATACCGGCGAAAGGCAGCAGCCTGCGGCCGCCGCATTCGTTCATTACCTCGATATATTGTAGTTCACCGCCGGCAGTGAGCTCGCCGATATTGCTCAGCAGGCAGCCCTCACCGGTAGTGTATCCGCTCATGTATGCCACCCTGTGCAGTGCCGAGTTAGGGCCTATGGTACTGTTGGCAATATGGCTGCCAGATATACCTTGCGGCAGGCTCAACAGACCGTCGGTCAGAGGCTCCTGGCCAAAGGGGCCAAAACATACGCGGCCGTCGAAACTGTTGTTGCGTACACGGTTCAGGTCGGTTCCCGGTGCTACCATGATAGTCTGCCAGTCGGTGGCACTGTTGCCGAGGCGCTCAAGTGTCTCAATCTCGGCTTTACTCAATGGGCGGTAGGTGATTGTACTCATAGATGTGTATTTTTGAAAGTGCAAAAATACATTTTTTTTTATAATTATCGAAAAAAAACTATAACCCGCAGGGCAAACTCACCGTGAATTTCGAGCCCTTGCCCGGTTCGCTTTGCAGAGCAATGTGGCCTTTGTGCAGGCGCACCACCTGGGCAACATAATTGAGTCCTATGCCAAAGCCTTTCACATTGTGGACATCGCCAGTAGAGACACGATAGAATTTGTCGAAGATACGTTTCTGCTCCGACTTGGCAATGCCTATCCCATGGTCTTCGACGCTCAGGCTGAACACACCGCTGTGGCATGATGTCGACACGATGACCCTTGGCTGCCCGTTGGAGTATTTGATGGCGTTGTCGATCAGATTGTAGACCATATTGGTTATGTGCAGCTCGTCGGCAAATATGATGTGCGGCTCGGCCTCGAGGTGGGTCTCTATGCTGCCACCGGCATTGCTCACCGACATACGGAAACTCTGCAGCACGCTCCCAACCACGGTATGCACATCAACCTCACGCCTGTTGAGTGGAAAATGTGGGTCTGACATCTTGGAACTCTGCAGGATAGTCTCGACCAACAAACGCATACGCCGGTTTTCATCGGCAATGATACCGAGTGCGGTATTGGGCTGTCCGTCGGGTTGCTGCTCGCCGAGCATCTCGCAAGCCAGTGCTATTGTGGCTATGGGTGTCTTGATTTCGTGTGTCATATTGTTGACAAAGGTGGTCTTCATCTCATCGACCTTGCTGAGGTTGACAATAATCACCACCGAGAAGACGAACAACAGCGCCACAATCACAATCAGAAAGATGCTCATATAGACATATAGGTGAGCGTTTTGACGCAGGAAAAGTGCTGCCGAAGGGAAAGCCAGGACTATGAAATACTGGTTTGGACTGTAGACCCCGGTTGGATGGAAACTGTATTTGAATGGCGAGGTTCGCAACTTGCCCTCCATGCCGGCGCGGCTGCAATAGTAGAACTCGTCGGTTGTGGCGTCGTATATGCCCACCTCTGGGTCAAGGTCCACACCTGCTTCGAGCAGTTCGTCGGCAATAAGCGAATCGAGATAGCCGAAGGTACGCATCTGCGACACCTGCGCGGCGGTGCTGTCGCTTTCGAGTTCCGAAACCACATTGTCCATTGCATTTCCGACTGTGGTATTGAACAAGTTGCCACTAATGGAATAGGTTTGACGGGTCTGGTCTATCTGAATAACAACCAAACTTGTTGCCGCAATGGCAAACACAGCGACAATGACAACCAACATCCAGCGTTTCATACATTATATGTAACGCAACTCCGCAGCAAATAGTATACAGACGGGCAAATATTTTTCGTCTTTCAGAAAAGAGTCAACAGATGGTACACAGCAATACCTATGTAGTTGCCTATCATATAACCAAGCAGGCCTATGCTGATGCCGACAACCATGACATCACGGTTGCCCAACAATGCAGCCACCATTGGCACAAAAGGAGGCGAGTTGATGAGAGCCACCGATGCGACCATGACCGTATCGCCGTCGATTTTGAGCCACTTAGCCATCAAAATCTGTAGCACCAACGAACCAAAGATTACAAACAGCACATAGCCAAGAATATTGAGGCTGCCTCCTATGTCCATCTGACTCACATCGCAGCTGTTGGCAATTGAGAAGCAGAAAAGATAGACCAAGTAGAGCCCAATGTTGAAAGCCTCGTCGCCTTGCCTGGCAGGCAGTAGCAATCCAACCCCTATTGCCAACGTAGTCAAGGCCAGTATGAGCACTGTCATATTCACCTCGCCTTTGGGCGGCACAACCATAGCTAATATGAAACTCGCCGCGGCTATGATCACCGCAGCCACTATTTGTAATACCAACAACATATTGTTGCGCCGTTTGTCTTTGGGTATGGAAACTGTTTCGGCTGAAACCTTGGAGCGCTCAATACCCGAACCCAACAATTTGCGAAACACCTGTTTGCCGGCAAAGATAATGAAGACAAGGTACAGCCCCGTGGCTATCAAATCATATGAAGTGAGATAGAGAAACGAGTCGCCATTGAGTTCTACCCCCTTGGCAACGGCTCCCATATTGGGTATGCCTCCGGTATATATGCCTGTAGCCACAGCACATACACGTGCAAAATCAATATCGTCGCTACCATGGCGGAACAGAAAATAGCCCCCTACGCTCACTATCAGAACTGCTGCCAGGCCGCTCAAGAACACTTTGCCGGCTTTGCGCCATGAAAGACAACGCACATCACAACTCATTAACATTAGCGGTATGGCCAGCGGCACAGCCACGTTGCCAACCATGGTGCAGGTAGCTGAGATGGTATCAGTAAAATGAACTGTGTTGGCTACTGCAAGACCAATAATGTAAAGCAAGGTCATGGGACTGACGGCGTTTATCCACCGCCAACGTCGTGCCAGGAGCATAAGCAGCAACGGTGTTCCCAGCAGATATATTATGAACAGTATGCGTATCATTGCACGGATGCAACGGTTTGTTCTAATTCAAGTTTCAAGTACTGCCCAGTGGCACTCTCGGCGCACTCCGTCACTTGCTCCGGAGTACCTGTACACACCACATTGCCACCAGCCCGGCCACCGTCAGGGCCCATATCAATTATCCAGTCGGCTACTTTAATAACATCCATGTTGTGTTCGATGATTAGTACGGTGTTGCCTTTGTCGACAAGTTTCTGTAAAACCCCAAGAAGGACTCTAATGTCCTCGAAATGGAGGCCAGTTGTGGGCTCGTCAAGTATATATAGCGTTTTGCCTGTGTCGGTACGGCTAAGTTCGGTGGCCAGCTTTATGCGTTGGGCTTCGCCGCCGCTGAGGGTGGTGCTCTGCTGACCCAAGGTTATATAGCCCAAGCCCACATCCTGTATAGCCTTGAGTTTGCGATATATCTTGGGGTATGGTTCGAAAAACTCCACGGCTTCGTTGATGGTCATGTCAAGAACGTCCGATATACTCTTCCCCTTATATCTAATCTCAAGTGTCTCTCGGTTGTAGCGTTTGCCACCACATACTTCGCACTGAACATATACGTCGGGCAGAAAGTTCATTTCAATAGTACGTAGACCTGCACCTTTGCAGTGTTCGCAACGACCGCCAGTGACATTGAACGAGAAACGGCCCGGTTTGTACCCCCTGATACGTGCCGAAGGTAGTTGGGCAAAGAGGTGACGTATGTCGTCGAACACACCAACATAGGTTGCCGGATTACTGCGTGGGGTACGTCCAATTGGGCTCTGGTCTATTTGTATTACCTTGTCGATGTTCTCTGTACCGGTCACACTTCTATATGGCAACGGGCGTTTAACGGAGCGGTAGAGCAACTGACTTAGTAGTGGTTGGAGGGTCTCGTTAATAAGTGTACTCTTGCCGCTTCCGCTAACTCCGGTGACACAAACCATTAGCCCAAGCGGAAGATCAAGGGTTACGTTTTTGAGGTTATTGCCGGAAGCGCCCTCAAGCAGCAGATGTTTACGGCCTTCGACTGGGCGACGGTCTGGCAATGCTATGTCGCGCTGGCGAGAGAGGTATTCGAGCGTAAGACTCGCCGGTGCACTTTTGCTTTTCAGGATGTCAGGAGTCAGGGCTCCTGCAAACAGCACTTTGCCTCCGCACACTCCTGCACCTGGGCCTATGTCTACCAAATAGTCGGCCGCCAACATCATGTCGCGGTCATGCTCAACCACGATCACACTATTACCTAAGTCGCGCAGATCTTGCAACGCTTTTATCAAGCGTCGGTTATCTCGTTGATGCAAGCCTATCGACGGCTCATCAAGTATATAGAGTACATTGACTAACTGCGAACCAATTTGTGTGGCGAGCCTTATACGTTGACTCTCGCCGCCAGAAAGGGAGCCCGCACTACGGTTCATCGATAGATACCCCAGACCTACATCAACAAGGAAGCCAAGCCGCTTGAGAATCTCTTGCAACACCTCATGAGCAATGGTGCGGTCGCGATCGTCAAGACGTTCCTCCAAATGTTGGAGCCAGTCGTAGAGTTCAGTCAAATCCATGTCGGCCAGTTCGCCTATGTTTTTACCTTCGATACGGAAACTAAGCGACTCTGGTTTGAGTCTGTGACCATGGCAGTCTGGACACGGTATGGTGTTCATGAAGCTGGCAGCCCAGCGCTGTACGGCTGGCGAAGCCTCGTCAGTGGACATACGGCGTATGTAGTTTACAACACCGGCAAAGCCGCCATGGAGCGAAGTGTCGTAAGGGTCGTCAAGGCCCGAATAGTCGCTGGTGCCGTAAAGAATAGCCCCAAGAGCCTCCTCGCCGAGTTCCTCAATAGGGTCGTCAAGTGTAAAACCGTACTGCTTACCTAAACTCTCAAGCCTACGGTACATATAGTTGGTCTCGCTGTATTTGCCAAGCACCTCTATCGCTCCCTGACGGATGCTTTTCTTGCCATCGGGAATTATGCGAGCCAAATCAATCTCGGCAATCTCGCCCAAACCGTTGCACTTGGGGCATGCACCGTATGGCGAGTTGAACGAGAAAGTGTTTGGTTCCGGCTCGGGATAGGAGAGCCCCGTCTCAGGATCCATTAGCAGACGGCTGTAGTAGTTCACCTTGTCGCCGTCGAGCACCATGAGGACTCCCTTACCTTGGCGGAAAGCTGTCTTTACTGCCTCACGCATACGCTGCTCGTTCTTGCCAACACGTATGCGGTCAATAACCAACTCTATGTCGTGCACCTTATAGCGGTCCACTTGCATATTATAAGTCAACTCTCGCACCTCGCCATCAACCCTCACCCGCAGAAAACCTTTTTTGGCCACTTGGGCAAATAGTTCACGATAGTGGCCTTTGCGACGCTTGACCAACGGAGCAAGCACCGTGACATCGCGGCCATCGTAGGTCTCAGAAATGATATGTAGTATCTGTTCTTCGCTGTATTTTACCATACGGTTGCCAGTAGCCACCGAATAGGCCACACCGATTCTGGCATAAAGCAGACGCAGCAAGTCGTAGGTGTCGGTCACTGTGCCCACTGTCGAGCGTGGATTGTTGTTAGTGCTTTTCTGCTCTATGGCTATGACTGGGCTGAGGCCGTCGATGAGGTCTACATCTGGACGCTCCATATTGCCGATAAAGTGTCGGGCATAGGCTGAGAAAGTCTCCAAGTAGCGACGCTGACCTTCGGCATGTATGGTGTCAAAAGCCAAGCTCGACTTGCCGCTGCCACTCAAGCCAGTGAAAACCACCAACTTGCCACGCGGCAGAGTGATGTCGACATTCTGCAAATTGTGCTCTCGGGCACCCAGTATCGTAATCTTGTCGTCGGTGTTCATGCCATAAAACTCCGTCAGATAACGGAGGTGCAAAAATAGCAAAAAAAAACAACATATACGAAAAAATTAGCCATCCGGCTCATTTTTTCGGCCAGGCAAATACCTACTTACCGACGCAGAAACGCGAGAAGATATTGCCGAGCACCTCGTCGGTAGTGACCTCGCCAGTAACCGTACCAAGGTGGTGCAACGCATCGCGCAGGTCAATAGCAACCAAATCGGCAGGCACTTCTGCCGCCAGCCCCTCGGCCACAGCATTCAAAGCCCGGCTCACACGCAGTAGTGCATCACGATGCCGCACATTGGTAAGCAGTGCATTACCCACAGACTCACTACTCACAGCACTGGCCATCAACTGTTTAAGTTCTTCGATACCATAACCCGTAAGGGCCGACACTGACACTGCGCTACCCTCGTAGGCAGGGGGCACCGGGAGCGTGCCAAGGTCACACTTGTTAAGTACTAACAGGTGGCGGCGGCCGTCGTGTGGAGGCTCTGTAGGCTGTATGTTACCGGTCGAGTCGGCCACATGCAACACAATCATAGCCTCGTTGCAGACTCGATGGCTACGCTCAATGCCCAAGCGTTCCACCTCGTCGGCGGTATCGCGCAGGCCGGCAGTGTCTATGAGGCGGAACGTGATGCCTCCCACGGTGAGTAGACCCTCGACACAGTCGCGTGTAGTGCCCGGAATGGGCGAGACTATAGCGCGGTCGTCATGCAGCAAAGCGTTGAGCAGCGACGATTTACCCACATTGGGACTGCCCGTGATAGCCACCGGTACACCCTGCTTCAAGGCATTGCCGAGGGCAAAAGAGTCCAGTAGCGAATTGACACTTGTGGCCAACTCGCGGGCTGTGGCCAGCAGCTCGCCGCGGTCGGCAAACGCCACATCCTCCTGAGAGAAATCCAACTCCAGTTCAAGCAGCGACGTCAGGTCTATCAGCCTCTGGCGCAGGCCAGCCAGCTCGCGTGCATAGCCGCCGCGCAACTGACTAACCGCCAGACGGTGTTGTGCAGGAGTTGCCGCGTCAATTAGGTCGGCCACAGCCTCGGCCTGAGAGAGGTCGAGCTTGCCGTTCACAAAGGCACGGCGCGTAAACTCGCCCGGCTCGGCCAAACGGGCTCCGAGGGAAATAAGGTGCCCCAGGATGGCCTGCTGCACATAGAGCGACCCATGGCACGAAAGTTCAACAACGTCCTCGCCCGTATACGAGTGCGGAGCGCGGTAGAATGTTACAACCACCTCGTCGATAACGCCCTCGCCCGTGGCAAAAGTAGAGAGCACGGCCTTGCGCGGCTCGCTTATTGCGACGGCTATGCATGGCTGCACAATAGCCACAGCCTGCGGACCCGACAGGCGTACCATCGCAATGCCACCGGTGCCGGCAGGGGTCGCAACAGCGGCAATAGTGTCATTGCTCATCATTGGCAGGCAGGTATTTATCGCCATAGAGCGAGCTCATCTGCTCGTCGGTGAGCCCCAGGTCGTGCTTGACACGGTAAGGATTGGGATAGGCCAAAAACATCACCATGGCAACCACCATGACCAGCATAAAAAGCACATTGCGGTTGGTTAGCACCACCGCCGCGCACAACACCGCAACCACAAACAGCAGCGTGCCATACACGTTGGCCACCATAGAGGCATAGCCTTTGAGTTTGCGGTCAAGCCCCGAGGCTTGGCGCAACGCCGGCACCTGGCGGCGCAGGGTCAGCAGGGTCATACCCACCGCCAGCACGGCCAGCACAGTGGCCGCGATGGTCATCCAGCGCACAGTGTAGTCCGACGCGTAAAAACGGTATTTACTGGCGAAATAGTAGAGGGCCGTGACAATTCCCAGACCCACCGAAGCCCACAGCGACACCGCCGCGGCAGACCTTATCTTCTTGATGTAGTGTTGTTCGTCCATAAAACTATACCCATTAAAAACAGTGCAAAGATACAACCTTTTTCCGAAACGGAAGAAATAAAAAACTCCAACCAAAAAATCCCGACTGTTCAGAAGTTGTATACCCTCGATGATAATTCTGTTTTAAACATTGCTACAAATGGTTGAAAACCAAAGCAAAGACGCAGTAACATCGGGGTTTGGTGCAGTCAAGGGCCGTCACCGCCGAACCCTACCCGACCTCAACCCGACCTTAACCCGAACCTAACCCGTCTATATATCTGAAATCCAGCAAATTACATTACATTACGCAACTTGTTGACTTTCAAACACTTGGCAATTTTAAACTTTCGGGCTTGCAAGTTTCGGCAAAAAGTCGTAAATTTGCAAATCGAACTTGAGACAAAAAACAGCAACTGACATGGAAAACAGGTATGTGGTAAACGGTCGCCGCGTAGCCTCCGACAACGTGCGGAAACTGGCCGACAGCGAGGTGTTTGTGTTTGGAAGCAACGTGCAGGGTATGCACGGCGGCGGGGCGGCATGGTTCGCTCACAAGAATTTCGGTGCCGAATGGGGTGTCGGCGAGGGTCTCACCGGGCGCACCTACGCCCTGCCCACCATGGAGGGCGAAGCCGCACTGAAGAAAGCCGTGGAGCGTTTCACGTCTTGTGCCGAACAACATCCAGAGCTCACCTTCCTCGTCACTGCCGTGGGCTGCGGCATAGCCGGCTACACCCCGCAGGAGGTGGCCCCGCTGTTCAAGGAAGCCTCAACGCTGGCCAATGTCTACCTGCCCCAAGTGTTCTGGGATGTAATGGGATAGGTATTCAACCGACCATTCCCGAGACATCGCGAAATTATTTGTCTTTTAACTTTTCGGCTAAGAAACGGGCGGTGTAGGAGCCGGTGCATGTTGCCAGCTGCTCGGGTGTGCCGGCAAAGACGACTTTGCCGCCGCGGTCGCCTCCCTCGGGACCCATGTCTATCACCCAGTCGGCCACTTTTATGATGTCGTGGTGGTGTTCGATGACTACTATGGTGTGACCGCGCTCGACAAGGCGATCGAATGCTGTGATTAGTTTCTGTATATCGTGGAAGTGCAAGCCTGTGGAGGGTTCGTCGAAAATAAACATCTTGGGGCTTTCGGCTTCGCCTTTGACTAAATAGGAGGCCAATTTTATACGCTGGGCCTCGCCTCCAGAGAGGGAACTGGACGACTGCCCAAGTTTGAGGTAGCCCAAGCCAACATCGTGCAAAGGTTGCAGGCGCGTGATCACTGCTGTGGGCTGCGGCTCTGCCGAGGCGAAGAATTCTATGGCCTGGTCGACGGTCATGTCGAGCACCTCGCTGATGTTCTTGCCATTGTAAAGCACCTCGAGGGTCTCGTCCTTGAAACGGGTACCGTGGCACTCGTCGCACACCAAGTGTACGTCGGACATGAACTGCATAGAGACTGTGATGTAGCCCTCGCCCTCGCAGGCGTCGCAACGACCTCCCTCGACATTGAAGGAGAAGTAGCCGGCCTTATAGCCACGAGCTTTGGCCAAAGGTTGTGAAGCATAGAGCTGGCGTATCTCGTCGTAGGCTTTGATGTAGGTAGCGGGGTTGCTTCGCGTGGAGCGGCCTATGGGGTTCTGGTCGACAAGCACCACCCCGCTTAGACGGCGCAGGTCGCCACCAAAGGCTTCGCAGCGTCCTATGTAGTCATCGCTGCCCTCGAAACGTTTGCTGAGCACATCATAGAGCACCGATTTTACAAGCGAAGTTTTGCCTGATCCGCTCACGCCGGTGACCACGGTAAGCACACCCAACGGTATGTCGACATCGATGTGGTTGAGGTTGTTGCAGTAGGCTCCTTTGATGGCTATGCGGTCGCGCCATGGCCGACGTGAGGCTGGCACTGCGATGCTGCGCCGATGGGACAGGTAGTCGAGTGTAAGGCTGCCTTTGAACGAGGCTTCGACCTCAGGGGTCACCTGGCCGGCAAAAACCACTTCGCCACCAAGGCGGCCGGCTCCGGGGCCTATGTCGAGCAGATAGTCGGCAGCCCGTATAATGTCTTCGTCGTGTTCGACCACAATCACGGTATTGCCCAAGTCGCGCAGTTGCCGCAACACTTTTATGAGGCGCTCGGTGTCGCGGCTGTGCAGGCCTATGGATGGCTCGTCGAGGATATACATGGAGCCCACCAGCGAGCTGCCGAGGGATGTGGCCAGGTTTATGCGCTGGCTCTCGCCGCCGGAGAGGGTATTGGACTGGCGTGCGAGGGTCAAGTAGCCCAAACCCACGTCGAGCAGATATCCCACACGGTTGCGGAGCTCGGTGCGTATGCGCTCTGTCATTGCCAACTCATGCTGAGTGAGGCCGCCGTCGGGTTGTGAGATAGCTTCGACCCACAGGGCCAAATGGTTGATGTCCATATCGACCAACTCGGTGATGGCTTTGCCGCACACCTTGACGTATGAGGCGTCTTTGCGCAGACGGTGTCCTTTGCAAGAGGGACACACCGACTTGCCGCGGTAGCGCGAAAGCATGACGCGGTACTGTATTTTGTAGGCCTGGCTTTCAATCCATTTAAAGAAACCGTCGATACCCTCCCAAACGCCGTCGCCATGCCACAGCACATCAAGCTGCTGCTCGGTGAGTTGGTAGTAGGGGGTGTGTATCGGGAAGTCGATGACTGCCGCATGGCGTATGAATTCGCGTTTGGCATCGACCATTTTGTCGCCGCGCCAGCACACTATGGCATCGTCGTATATCGACAGCGATTTGTTTGGCACCACTATGTCCTCGTCGATACCTATCACGCTGCCATAGCCTTGGCATACAGGGCAGGCGCCGTAGGGGTTGTTGAACGAGAAGAAGTTGGGGTTGGGCTTCTCGAAGGTGATGCCATCGGCCTCGAAACGGTTACTGAACGCATGAAATTGCAACTCACCGGCTTCGTTACCGGGGTCTGTTGTGGCCACCAAGCAGCTGCCGCGTCCCTCGAAAAAGGCCGTCTGCACCGACTCCCCCACCCTTGCCACCTGCTCGTCGTCGGTTGGACGCACATCAATGCGGTCTACCAGCAAGTTGCAGTCGTTGTCGGCTATGTTTTGTTTCGACGAGAGAACATCATCAATGCGCGACACCGAGCCTTTTATCATCACTCGCACATAGCCTTCTTGAGCCAGAATCTCGAGCTGTGAGCGTATTGGACGCTCAGTCGTGGCTTCGAGCGGAGCGAGTATCATTGTCCTTGTGCCCTCGGACATAGAGTAAATGAAGTCGACTACGTCGCTCACCGAATGGCGCCGGACCTCGGTGCCGCTCACAGGCGAATATGTGCGTCCCACACGGGCATAGAGCAGTTTCAGGTACTCATAGATTTCGGTTGAGGTGCCTACTGTTGAACGCGGATTGCTTGTATTGACCTTCTGCTCAATAGCCACAGCAGGTGCAAGACCGTGAATATAGTCCACATCTGGCTTGGTCATACGGCCAAGGAACTGACGGGCATAGGTGCTAAGGCTCTCAATGTAACGACGCTGACCCTCGGCATAGAGGGTATCGAATGCCAGACTCGACTTGCCGCTGCCACTAAGACCAGTGACAACCACCAACTTCCCAGCCGGCAGTGTCACGTCGATGTTTTTCAGGTTGTTGACTCGAGCACCCTTAATCTCGATGTTTTTCACTGCAGTCTGATGTCACCTATGCGGATTTTATTGTCCAAACCAACCAGGAACCACCAGCCTCCATCGGCTTTGGGATAGGGTGTGCCGACTGGCATGAGTTTGTTCTTGGTGGCAAGTATGACTTTCGTGGTTTCACCGTCACGGTTTATGCGGTAGCATACCAAGTTGTTTTTGCCAGTGCCCATGCGTAGTTTCTTGGCGGGTTTGGTGATGTTGTAAGTTGCCGGGAACTTGGGGCTTTCGCATTTCAGGAGGCCCACCTCGCTTTCTGACGAAATCAGCATAGCGTTGAGGTAGATATCGTCGAGCACCTGGAAGTCGTTGCGGCGCACGTTTCGCGTCCACATCACGGTGCCGTCGCTACCAACAGCAAAAATATGTATGCCAAGGCAGTATTTGGTCTCGGTGGCTATGCCGTCCTCGTCAGTCACTTTACGTGTCTCTGTGGTTCCAAAAGCCATAGCCCCGCCCCACGAAGTGGGAGCAGAGCCGATGTACTCTATCTCGTTCTTAATATAATCCTGTTTTAAGCTCTTCTTGGTACTCTTGTTGGTGAGCACACAGATGTCCTCGTTCTGGAAAGGACGCACACTGATGTTGCCGGCGAGGGCTTTGGACTTGAGGTCGAATGCCAGTCCGAACACGCCAGAACAGTAATCGTTTTTCTTGGTCGACTTATCGCTCTTGATTGTGCCGCCAGCTATCAAACGGCCACCAGTAACGTTGATTATGCTCGCGCGTAAAACTTCGCCCATATTGCCACCAAAAGTATATTTGCTGACGCCGGCAATGCCCATTTCACACACGGTGAAGTTAGTCTCGCCCGGGGCAGGGGTTTCGAAACCAAGGGAGTATGCAATGCCGTCGTTGGTAACGGCCAGCTGACCTATGGAGCCTACATCTTCGCGGTGTTCCCATACGCGGTTGAGCATACGGTCGAGGCAGACCTCGGTGGCGGTATACTCGCCCTTTTCCCTGTTAGAAATCACCACCACGAGGGCTGCATAGGCACCGTCGGGCGACGAGGCGGCCCAATAGTATGGCTGATCTTTTCTGCTCAGCTCAATGCGGTAGAGCTCCTGCAAACCCACGGGCAGGGGGTGTATCAGGTCTTCGGCCGATACCATCTGCATTGTCTCCACATTGATTAAAACGGTGAAAATCTGCAACAACTTCTTGTCGTCGCTATTCACCAGTATGAGCGATGCGAGGCCGTGGTCAAGACGAGCCGAAAGGAGGTCGAGTTTCTTTGAGTTGGGTATCGTCACGCGGCGCTGTATGCGCATATCTCCGTCAACCAGAGCCACTGTCAGTTCGCCCTCTTTTCCGCGGCTGCTGACGGCACGGATGGCCACGCAAGTATAGGTCTTGTACTCGCCCAAATAAATCGTCTGCTCGGCTTGGCGGGCAGAATAGTTGTCGGCCGGCTGGCCGAAGGTGACGGGTATGGCGCCCTGCGCCATGGCCATGGTGCCTGCTGCTAAGCAGAACAGAGCCAATAATAATTTCTTCATAATCTTCATATCCAATATGTTACTAATTTCAAAAACATTACGTCGACCTTTCGCTTCGGGTCATAACGCGTCTGCAAAGATACGTTTTTTTTTTGATTTGGCAAAAAAAAATACTCTCGCAGTATTTTTTTTGGCGCTTCATGCAATAATCGAGAGGCTTCGGCGTTAATTTTACACTAACATCAAAAAATCTCAACAACATGAAAGGAAGCCAAATCCCATTCAAGAAAAACTACATTTTGGGTACCAGCATAGTGCTGGCAGCCTTGGTTCTGGGCCTGATGGCTGTGTGTGCTGTGCGCACACTCAAATCATTCGACAACACGGTTAAAGTGCGCGGCCTATGCGAGAAAGAGGTGCCCGCCGACCGCGTTGTATGGCGCATCAACTACGGCGAGAAGAGTAACTCGCTGGCCGAGTTACGCACCACCGTCCGCCAAAACAACGACGTTATAGTAAAACACTTGCGCGATGCCGGCTTCACCGAAGATGAAATAAAGGTTGGCAACGCCAGCTACGAAGACCGCTACTCGTGGGCCAGCAACCCGAACCAGATTCCCTTCCGCTACAATGCCAGCCAAACAGTCACTGTCTTCACCAAAAACCTCGACCTGGTGCGCAAACTGCAACAGACCCTCGAGACCGACCTGGTTAACCAGAACATACTGGCCAGCACTTGGGCCGACTACCAGTATCTGGGACTCAACGACATTAAGCCCTCGATGATTGCCGAAAGCCTCGAGAACGCACGTGTAGCCGCCAACGAATTTGCCAAAAACAGCCACAGCCGCATAGGCAAAATGCGCACCGCCTCGCAAGGCTACTTCGAGGTTGAGGACCTCGATGAAAACACCCCCCAGGTGAAAAAGATTCGCGTGGTGACCACCGTGGAGTACTATCTACGATAATCTCCAACCTTAACTGGCTGACAATCAGAACAGCTTAGCCGAAAACATCAGAACTTCCAGAAAGTCAATGTTTTCGGCTTTTTTAGATATTTTTTTCAATATGTGCAAAAAAAAATGTATTTTTGCAACATGATTAATGTGGAAATATGCGCCGCATCGCTGCAATCGGCCGAGGCTGCAAAACTTGGTGGCGCACACCGTATTGAGCTCTGCCGCGACCTGTCGTGCGGCGGATTGACCCCCAGTATGGACAACGTGGCATGCTGTGTAGGCCGGCTCGGGTTGCGCACCCATGTGCTCGTGCGTCCGCGCGCAGGTAATTTCTATTACAATGCCGACGAGGTTGCCGAGATTATCAGCACCATCGAAGCCTGCCGCCGCCTTGGTGCCGCCGCCGTAGTGGTGGGGTTCCTTACCTACGAAGGTCTTATCGACACTCGTCTCACACGCCTTGCCGTGGAGGCTGCCAACGGTATGGAGGTAACCTTCCACCGCGCTTTCGACGAAGCTCACCAACCACCTCTCGACGCCCTGCACGCCATTGCCGACTGCGGCTGCACCCGTCTGCTTACCTCGGGCCAAAAACCCACAGCTTTGGAAGGAGCCGAGGTAATTGCCGGTTTGGTAGGAGCCACACATGTTGAGGTAATGGCTGGCGGAGGCGTAACTCCGGCCAACGTGCGTCAACTGATGCAACTCACTGGCGTGCGCGAGGTTCACGGTTCGTGCAAAACAACCATGCCCGATGGCACTGTGCAGACCGACCCCGCCACCGTTAATGAACTGATAAAACTAACACAACAATGAGAAAGATATTACCCTTGCTGCTTTGCGCAGTCCTTTTGGCCTCTTGTGGCCGCAATCCGCACTTTATAACAAATAAAGAATACCGCCAACAGGTGGAAAACGACTTTGAGTGCAGGATGTCTCAATTCTCAACTCTCAATTCTCAACTAAGACTTGACACCCTGAACCGTGCCGAGCGCGAGGCCATGCAGTTCCTCTACGCCTATATGCCGCTGAGCGACATGGCCGACTACGAGCCCGCCTTCTTTCTTGAGCAGGTTCGCGGAGCCTTCCAGGCCCGCGAGGAGATGGCTTGGGGCCGCAGCGTGCCAGAGGATGTGTTCCGTCACTTTGTGCTCGTTTACCGCGTGAACAACGAGAACCTCGACTCGGCCCGCGCAGTCTTTTACCGCGAACTCAAAGATCGCGTGCAGGGCATGACCATGGAAGAGGCAGCTTTGGAGGTAAACCACTGGTGCCACGAGCATGTGGCCTACCGCGCCAGCGATGCCCGTACCTCGGCACCTTTGGCCACGCTGCGCACCAGCTTGGGACGCTGCGGCGAGGAGAGCACATTCACCGTCACCGCCATGCGCGCCGTGGGCATACCGGCCCGCCAATGCTACACACCGCGCTGGGCTCACTGCGACGACAATCATGCATGGGTCGAGGTCTACGTCGACGGCCAGTGGAAGTTCCTCGGGGCCTGCGAGCCCGACCCACGCCTCGACATGGGCTGGTTCTCGGTGCCATCGACACGCTGCATGATGGTGCACAGCAAAGCCTTTGGCCGCTACCATGGCGATGAGGAGGTGGTGCGCCGCACCGGTCTCTACAGCGAGCTCAACCTGTTAAGCCACTATGCCCCCACACGCCACGTCACCGTCACCGTGCTCGACCCTGAAGGCAAGCCAGTCGAGGACGCCAAGGTCAGATTCAAGATTTACAACTACGCCGAATACTACCCCTTGTCGACTCAAACCACCGACAGCCGCGGCTGCGCCGGCCTCACCACCGGCCTCGGCGACCTGCTCATCTGGGCCACCGACGGCGAGCGCTACGCCTTCGAGAAACTCGACGTGCGTCAAGACAGTACCTTGACATTGACCCTACCTTCAACTCCCAACTCTCAATTCTCAACTCTCAACTTTGAGATGGTTCCTCCTGTGGCTGGCGAACCCAAGGAGGTGTCCACCGACGAGGAGACCGCCGCCAACGCCAAACGTCTGGCCTATGAAGACTCGCTGCGCACCGCCTACACAGCTACGTTCCACAGCGACAGCCCCAACCCCTTCGTCCGCAAAAGCGAAGGCAACTGGGCAGAGATCGAGAAGTTTATTGCTGCCCACCCCGACTGTGACACCTACCTGTCGACCTACAGCGACAAAGACCTGCGCGACATCACCGCCGTCACACTTGAAGCCCACTGGACAACACCCGAGATGTACCAAGACATAAACCTATCGACATATCAGCGAGGGCTCCTCCCTGCACGTATCAGCAACGAGATGGTGCGCCCCTACCGCCAGGAGCTGGCCAATTTCAAAGGCATGACGGCCGAGGGAATTCGCCAATGGACAATAGACAGCATCACCGTCGACGACACGAGCAACTACTTCGGTGTCCCGTTGTCGCCACGCGGTGTCTACAAGTTGCGCCATGCCGACCGCCACAGCCGCGATATCTTCTTCGTGGCCGCCTGCCGCGCCGCCGGCGTACCTGCCTACCTCGACAATGCCACCAACACCCTCTATGCTTGGAATGGAAAAGTTTGGCAGATTACTAATTTTTCTAGTATGACTAGTAGCTCTAGTACAACTAACAATGCTAAATTAACCCTCACCTACCGTGGCAAGGAGCCTGCAAAGCCCGTTTACTGGCCCCATTTCACCCTCGCCAAATTAGAAAACGGCGACCTGCGCACCTTCGATTTCGAGGACGACCCCCGCATGGCCACATTCCCTGCCACCATTGAGCTCGAACCAGGCATTTATTGCCTCAGTACCGGCAACCGCTACCCCGACGGCACTGTTCGCTCACGCCTCGACTTCTTTGAACTGGCCGAAGGGCAAAGCCTAACACGCGAGATAGTAATACCCGCTTTGACGGCCCGCGACGACCAGCTGCCGGCTCTCGACCCCAATATGGAGCTCTTCGACGGCGCCACCCTGGCCGACTACGCCGGCACCGAGGGCATGCTCTATATCAACCTCGGCAACTACGGCGAGCCATCCAAACACCTTGTGGTGGAGTTGCAAGCCCTGCAACCCGAAATGCGCAACTGGGGCGGCATGACCCTCATGGTGGGCCCGGCCACCATAGGCATGGCCGACTGGCACCTTGCCAACACCGACATAGCCCACCGCAGCGGAGCCTTGGAACAGAAGCTTTTGCAGGCCCTCAAACTCGATCTGAAGGGCAACTACCCCCTCGTGGTCCTTATCGACCGCAACGGGCAAATTCTTTACCATAGCGAGGGCTACAAAATCGGCACGGCCGAGCAGGTCCTCAAAACCGCCCGAAAAATCCCAACAACTTGATTATCAAATAATTAAGCACTTAACTATAACCAACTGAGTTTCAGTGTCTTAAATAGGTTAGGTTCGGGTTAGGGTCGGGTTGACATCGGGTAGACATCGGAGACCCGCCGACTGGATGCGAACAAAACTCGATGGTAGGCGCTATTACCTGCTGGCAACCAGCCTCTTAAGCCTTACCGTGGGGATTGTAGCCCTCAACTCCGGTATGGCGAAGAGCGCCGTGTCGAAGGCAAGCATACTCTCCTCTCTGAGCAGATAGGGCTTGTAGTCAATGCTTTGGTACTCGCGCCCGCGCTGCGGGAGGCTGCCAGGGTCGGGCTCGGCGCCCTCGAACATAGGATGTGCGTTGAACTTGGCACGGCTGTAACATGGTGCCGACACCTCGAAGTGCACGCAGATGTCGTTGCAGCACAACGCAAAAGAGCCGTCGGCACGTGTGTAGGTGTTCATGCCCACACTCCAGTCGTCGTTCCAGCCACGCACCACAGCACCCTCGATTGGGTTGCCACGACTGTCGACCACGCGGCCGCAAATAGCCATGTTGCTATATGCCAGCATATTGTAGTAGTTGGCAGGATGCTCGGCAGCATTGGCCGCCTTTGCATTCTTGAGGTCTGCCACCGCAGCAGCGGCCGGCTTGACTGTGCCGTCAGCAAAACGCAGACCGCTGTACTGAGCTTCGAAGTTGACCCCGTCGGCAAAGTCCTGGAACTCCCACCAGCCGTAGCCAGCGGCACCGTTGGCCACGGCACATGCAAAGCTCTCGCGCATAAATGTGGCTTGCCACTCGGTTGGCACCGAGTCGCCATCGGCCGGCAGGCTGGTCTCGCCAACCATCCAAGGGCGACCCACATAACGGCCATACCACCACATCTCGCTTGCCACACGCAGTGGGTGGTAGGTGTGAACCTGAACAAAGTCGACCGGCAGCAGTGCAGGGTCCCACTCGAACACCTCGATTGGTTCGGCTTGGCCGATGGTGAAAAGCTGGTGCGGGGCGTGTTGTTGCACCAGGCCGCGCCACCGGCTCGCGAGCTTAACGGCATTGTTTTTGGTGCGGTCGGGTTCGGGGTCAAAATAAAGGGGTTCGTTCATGAAGTCGTAGGCCCACACGGCGGTGCAGTCAGCCAGCGAGTCGAGCACCGTGGCTATGCGCTGCTCTTGCTGCCTGTTCCAGGGTGTGCGCAGCAGCACCATGAGCCTCAAACCGTTATCCTCGGCCAAATCGGCCACACATCGCAGGGCGTGCCCAAGGGCTGGGCCCACGTCGGCGTCGGCCATACGGTCGGCGCAAAGGCGCACACTGTTGAACCCCCAGGCCGCTATCGCGGCAAAATGGTCGGCCATGGTGCCGGGTGTGTAGTATGGCGCGGCAACGAGCGTGGTGTCGGAGCCATCGGTGTCGAGCTGCACACAGTAGTTTATCATCAATGGAAACCACACCGAGTCGGCCAGCACGAAATGATTACCGTCAACGGCCACATAACCGGCGGCCGCCGTGGGTCGCGGCTGCGGCTCGGCCACCCTGTGGCAACCCATTGCCACAGGCAGAAGCAATGCGGTGATTATAAACGCCTTGATTCGATTCATAACTCGTTGGCTAAAACGGTGAGAGACATTAAGACCCATAGGATTATACAACTACTATGTCATATTGGCCCTATGGGTCTTATCTTCTTAGAACAGGCCTTCGAGAACGCTGTCTTCCACGAGGTTGGGCATGGTGACCTTGAGCTCGGGGCAGATGTCCATGGCGCGCTTGATGGCGAACATGGCGCCCTCGTTTCGAGCCCAACTGCGGCGGGAAATGCCGTTGTTGACATCCCAGTGGAGCATCATGCGGAGACGACGGTCGCAAGCCTCGCTGCCGTCGAGTACCATGCCGAAGCCACCATTCATCACCTCGCCCCAGCCAACGCCGCCGCCGTTGTGGAGAGAGACCCACGTGGCACCGCGGAAGCTGTCGCCGATGACGTTCTGCACGGCCATATCGGCACAGCGATTCGACCCGTCGTAGATGTTCGAAGTCTCGCGGAAGGGACTGTCGGTGCCACTCACATCGTGGTGGTCGCGACCCAACACTATGGGTGCGCTGATTTCGCCCTTCTTTATAGCTTCGTTGAAGCGGGCGGCAATCTTGGTGCGGCCTTCGCAGTCGGCATAGAGTATACGGGCTTGGGAGCCAACCACGAGGTGATTCTCCTTGGCACCGCGGATCCACTGGATATTGTCGTGCATCTGCTGCTGAATCTCGGCGGGAGCTGTGGCAGCAATCTCGCCCAACACCTCCATGGCTATATGGTCGCTCTTGTCGAGGTCTTCGGGCTTGCCACTGGTGCAGACCCAGCGGAAGGGGCCGAAGCCGTAGTCGAAGCACATTGGGCCCATGATGTCCTGAACATAGGAGGGGTAACGGAAAGCGGTGTGGTCGGCATTCCAGATGTCGGCACCAGCGCGACTGCTCTCGAGCAGGAAAGCGTTGCCGTAGTCGAAGAAGTACATTCCTTTGGCAGTGAGCTTGTTGACTGCAGCTACATGGCGGCGCAGGCTCTCCTGTACCTTCTCTTTGAAAAGTTCGGGTTTCTCGGCCATCATCACCTTGGCGTCTTCAAAACTGACGCCCACGGGATAGTAGCCACCGGCCCACGGGTTGTGCAGCGAGGTCTGGTCGCTTCCGAGGTCGACTTTTATACCCTTCACGGCACAATACTCCCACAGGTCAACCACGTTGCCCTGATAGGCATAACTCTTGGCTTCCTTGTCGGCGATGGACTTGTTGACGGCTGCAAACAGCTCGTCAAGGTTGTCGTGAACCTCGTCTACCCAACCTTGTGTATAGCGTTTCTGTGTGGCGGCAGGATTAATTTCGGCAGTGATGGAGACCACACCGGCGATATCACCGGCCTTGGGCTGGGCGCCGCTCATGCCACCCAAACCGGCGGTGATAAAGAGCTTGCCGGCGGTGCCACCACCAAGTTTTCTAGCGGCATTGAGCACGGTGATGGTGGTGCCGTGGACGATACCCTGCGGACCGATGTACATATAGGAACCAGCGGTCATCTGGCCGTACTGCGTCACGCCGAGGGCATTGTAGCGCTCCCAATCATCGGGCTTGCTGTAGTTGGGAATCATCATACCGTTGGTGACAACCACACGCGGGGCATCCTTGTGGCTGGGATATAGTCCCATGGGATGGCCGCTGTACATCACGAGGGTCTGCTCATCGGTCATCTCGCTGAGGTACTTCATAACAAGACGATACTGGGCCCAGTTTTGGAACACGGCACCGTTGCCACCATAGGTGATAAGTTCGTGGGGATGTTGAGCCACAGCCGGGTCGAGGTTGTTCTGAATCATCAACATGATGGCGGCAGCCTGACGGCAACGGGCGGGATATTCGTCGATGGGGCGGGCATACATCTTGTATGTTGGGCGCAGACGGTACATATAGATACGGCCGTACTGTTTGAGCTCCTCGGCAAACTCTTTGGCCAACATCTTGTGATATTTGGCTGGAAAATAGCGCAGGGCGTTACGAATAGCCAGCTTTTTCTCGGCTGGTGTCAGTATGTCCTTGCGCTTGGGTGCATGGTTGACTGAGGGGTCATACGGTTGGGGTTCGGGTAGCGGATCGGGGATACCGAGTCGCAATTCTTTCTGGAATTCTTCGAGTGTCATAATATTGAATGCTTGATTGTTTTATTGTTTGGTTGTTTATGTTATTCAAAATGCAAAAGTACGAAAAAATATTGGAATGACCAAATATAAAATCAAGGGGCTAACAGCCGTGCCGCGAAACTTAACACATTGACACCTGAGTTGTCGTTGGGAGTGAGGCGGAGCAGGAGAATATAGGCAACAAGCAAAATCGCCACAACCATGTGGTGTCGACACCAATTGAAGAGCGTGCGCATGGCGGCAATTATGTGGACATCGCCAATCCGGTACATCGTCAAAAGCAGCAGAGCCTGACAGAAAAACCAGGCCATCATCCAACGCCCATAGTCTGTCGCCACAGCAAAAACTGGCAGGAACATCACGGTCGGCACACACAGCATCAGCAAGTACTTAGCCTTCCGGACACGGTTCTTGGCATGTCGTACACACATTATCCACGGCGACACGAAAATTGCTATCAGCGGCGACAATAACAAAAGCAGAAAAGGAAACTGATAGTAGCGTGTGGGGAACTGGCCTTCGGTCCACATGGTGTGATAGTTGTCTGCCGACGACCCATACAAGAGATTCAATAGCCACGGGTTGCTGTCGCAAACATCGTCGGCACGTTGCTTCAGCTCGCTGCTAAGCTCCTCGAATCCTATATTCATAGAGCTGAATGACCAGAGGCATACAAAAAGAGCACCCACAGCGGCAATAATTCCACCGTATGCCAGCAGGTTCTTGACCACCAATTTGTCGCCATCAAGGATTTCATGTATGAATAGTGCAACAAACAACGGAAAAAACAGACAGCAGAAGATATGATGCACAAGGCAAGCCGTCAAGACAATCACTCCATAGGCCACAGGCCAGAGCCCTTTGCTACGAAACCGTGCAAACAGAGATATAAAGACCAATGTCAAGAGGTACAGCCAAATGTCGGCATACCAAACAAGGGTATAGCAGGAGAGCAAACTATATGAAGAGGCGAGATAGACCGTCGTTGCCAAGAAAAACGGGAGCGCGTTGCGATTCGAGCTGAGGTTAGTGCCTTTAAAGGTGCGGCTGAAATAAAAAGCAAACAGCAGAAAAACCATTAGCAAGGCACCCCAAATGTAAGGAACCAGATGCTTATGGGTTGCATAGTCGGGCAGCAACACGGTGAAGAGGGTTCCCAAAAGTTTGCGGGCACCGAAGCCTGTGGAATAGCCCACAAAGTAGTATGGCGAATGCAACCCGCCAGGCTCGGTGAGCAGTACCAACCCGTTGAAGAGTGGAATAACTGCCAGCACGGCGAACATCAACAGTATGAGCCTATCGTCCGACAGCCTTTCAGGCCTTCCCAGTTTGAATTTAACCTTGTCTGTCATAGCGCTTTCAATTCAATCTCCGTCCCGGTTGTCGTTTTTGAATCTGCAAAATTACGTATTTATTAAACCTGCCACATCGTGCTTTGTCAGAGAGGTCAGCGCAGCACCAATTTGCGCACTGCAGAGCCGTAGGGGGTGGTTATGTGCAGCATGTATATGCCACGGGGCCAATGGCCTGTGTCGATAGTCCTGGCCAAGCCCGACACCTTCTCGGCGTGCACCTGGCGGCCGTCGGCATCGTATACCTCTATGGCCACAAGCCCGAACGACGAGAGCACCTGCACCCTGTCGGCGGCCGGGTTGGGCGAGATGGTGACGAAGCTCTGCATAAGGTCGGACGGCAGCACGGCGGCGTTGGTGTCATCACCGGTGCCGGTGCTGTCCGGCGTCTGCGTCGAATCGTTCACCGTCGTGGTGTCCGGCGCAGGCGGCGGGGTCAGAATGGGGAAAAGGAATGGGGAATCATAGTTGCGATATCTCCCGTTGGGAGTCTCGTCAACCTTATAATTGTACCTTGCCGTATCCCAGGACATGTACCTCCACGCCCTGTCGGTTGTTGTGTCTGTTGGTGTTACAATTATTGGAACAAACGAGCGGTTGGGATATACTATGCTGCGGAAATCGGCATGCCAATACAGCGGATCGTATGTTGCGGCAAGGAAGATGCAGAAACGGGGGGCGACA
>JAIKVZ010000033.1 GCA_024685285.1 Bacteroidales bacterium | reverse complement strand
TATCCAACGCAAAACCAAACACGCTGTCTATTATGCCGGCACGCACGAATTGGCCTACCTGCATCCCAAGCGCTTTACACCCAATCCATCGGTACTGCAGCATGCCGAGCTACAGAAAGGCGAGCGTTTCTTCATCATGCGTTTCGTGGCGCTAAAGGGACATCACGATGTGGGACAACAGGGGCTGACGATAGAACAGAAGAAAGCATTGGTGGAGCTGTTGAAGTCGTATGGTCGTGTCATCATCACGTCGGAACGAGCCATAGAACCGGAGTTTGAGCCCTACCGTCTGCCGGTGCCGCCGGAGGAAATACACTCACTGATGGCTTACTGCTCCATGTTCGTGGGCGACAGTCAGACGATGACCTCCGAGGCGGCCGTGTTAGGTGTACCGGCATTGAAATGCAACACCTTCGCAGGAGAGCTTTCTGTACCCAATATGTTGGAACAAAAGTACAATCTCTGCTATGCATACCAGCCCTCACAGTTCGATGAGATGTACCACCACATCGAGCAACTGCTGGCACGCAATCCCGAAGAATTGAAAGCAGAATGGGAGGCAAAACGACAGCGCATGCTACAGGATATGATTGACCCCACTGAGTTTTTTGTCAACTATATAGAGCAGTATGAAAGCCTATCTTGAACTGAAACGCCAACCGCTGCCGCACTACCGACGCGAAGGACTTTGGCACACCATGCGCACTTCGGCGAAAGTGCATGGTTATCATTCTACACTATGGTTCGGCATCATCCGCTGGAAAGACCACATACTGAACCAATGGGCCATGCGCTGCCCATGGAACGGACTTAGAATCAGACTACAGCGATGGAGGGGTGTACAGATAGGCAAGCAGGTACACATAGGTCCCGACTGCACCCTTGACTACCCCTACCCTTATTTCGTCATCATTGAAGACGGCGCCTCGCTGGCTGGCAACAACTACGTGCTGGCCCATAGCACCCCTATGGAATACCACGCCAAATGCGTAGAATCGTTTGTAGCACCGACGGTTATAGACAAGAACGCTTGGGTGGGTGTAAACGTCACCATTCTCCCGGGCGTAACCATCGGCGAAGGTGCTATCGTAGCCGCCGGCGCTGTGGTCACCAAAGATGTGCCACCTCACACACTTGCTGCCGGAGTACCGGCCAAAATCATTAAACATCTTGACATCTGATGGACTTCACTATTGAGAAATACAGGGAGCTCCTTGAGGCGCTGAAGAAGCATAAACATCATAGAATCAGGCATGATGTGGACTTGAGACCTGAGTACTCGCTGCGGGTGGCACAGGTGGAGGCCGAGATGGGGATGAAAGCCACCTATTACTTTCGTTCCATGCACTTTAAGAGTCATGCCGACACCATCAAGGCCATCGTAGCGCTGGGGCATGAGGCGGGCTTTCACTACGAGTGCTTGACCACCACAAAAGGGGATATAGAGGCTGCCTACCGCCTGTTTATTAGCGAGCTAAAGGTATTATGTCGTTTAGTGCCTGTGCATACCGCTTGCGCCCATGGCAGCCCTCGATCACCATGGAACAGCCAGGACATTTGGAACTACCACGACATCCACACACTGGGCATTGACTACGAACCGATGATGGACACCGATTGGAGCCACACACTATACCTGACCGACACAGGGCGGCGATGGGACGGCAGCCGCGTCAGCATACGCGACAAGGTGCCTGAGTATCAGAAAGAATGGAAACGTGAAGGACTCGTATTCCACACCACCAACGACATCATTCGCGCCCTTGTCGACCCAAACCACAAAATTCACAACCTCAGACTACTCATCAACACCCACCCACAGAGGTGGATGCCGTTTGGACTGACATGGGTTGAAGAATTTTTATTACAGAACACTAAAAACGTCGCGAAAGCGTTATTACTAAAAATAAGGCGATGAAAATACTGACCATAGTGGGAGCCCGACCGCAGATCATCAAGGCAGCGGCAGTGTCGAGAGCAATGCGAGAGGTATACCCTGAGCTTATCGAAGAACGCATATTACACACAGGCCAACACTATGACGATGCCATGTCAGGCCTTTTCTTCGACGAGCTTGATATTCCCCGACCTGCCTATAACCTCGGTGTGGGATCTGCCACGCACGGGCGACAGACGGCACGAATGCTCGAGGGCATTGAGGAGGTTCTCCTGAGTGATAAGTTCGATGCGGTGATAGTTTATGGCGACACCAATTCAACCCTTGCCGGAGCCTTGGCTGCCAGCAAGTTGCACATACCGCTTCATCATGTCGAGGCTGGTCTGCGTAGCCGTAATATGGCTATGCCCGAGGAGGTAAACCGTCTGGTAGCCGACCGCCTGTCATCACTGCTTTTCGCCCCTACCGAAGAGGCCTGCATCAACCTGCGACACGAAGGCTATAAAGAAGAGGCTATAGTGAACAGTGGCGACGTGATGTACGACAACGTACTGCACTTTGCCAACCTGTCTCGCACATACTCGCACATCGTTGAGAGCCTCGGACTCGAAGGCAAACGGTTTGCATTAGCCACAGTGCATCGCGACTTCAACACCGACAATCCCAAGCGCCTCGGTGACATTATGACGGCTCTCGACACCATTGCCGCCAACGGTACACCCGTTGTACTGCCTCTTCATCCCCGAACCAAAGGACGACTAAGCACAACATCATATCCACACATAACATTCACAGAACCAGTACAATACCTGGATACCCTACAGCTTGAAAGCAACGCACAGGTAGTTCTTACCGACTCTGGTGGAGTACAAAAAGAGGCATACTTCATGCGCCGTCCGTGCGTCATTCTGCGACCCGAAACCGAGTGGGTTGAGATAGTGCGCAACGGAGCCGCCGAACTGGCCGATGCCGATACAAACCGCATTCTGCAAGCCTACTATCGTATGTCTGGAATCACGGTGGCCGAACCCACAGCCTATGGCGACGGCAACGCCGCAAAAAAAATAATCATAAAAATTGTTAATTTCGCACAATAAAGCATACTAAATACAAACAACGCGCGTTATATTTATTTAAACTGCTCAACATAAAGTGCACTACAATGACCACAACAAAAGATAACATACTCAAAATTAATCCAATACTATTTCTGGCAGCTGCAATAGTCGCGCTAATGGCAACCTCATGCGTAACACCGGCCAAGGTCAACTATCTGCAAGATATGTTCCAAGGCAGCCAGATAGAGCTCGAGAACAAGTTCGAGGCCGTGGTGAGCCCTTACGATGAGCTTAGTATCATTGTGAGCTGTGCCGACCCCGACATGGCCAAACCCTTCAACAGCATATACAACAATGCAACTACCAACAATATCGGCACCCAGAGCCACGGCTACTTGGTCGACGTAAACGGCAACATCCAGTTCCCCGTGTTGGGCGAGCTGCACGTTGCAGGCCTCACACGCCTGCAATTGCAAGACACCATAGCCCGTATGCTCGAGAGGGGAGGCTACATACGCGACCCCTACGTCATGGTGCGTTTTGCCAACTTCAAGATATTCTTCCTTGGTGCCGACGGCGGCAAAGCCATCAACATAAGCAACGAGCGCTGCACTTTTTTGGAGGCATTAGCCCTGAGCGGCGACTTAAACCTCTTTACCAACCGCAGCAAAATAGCCGTGCTGCGCGAAGTCAACGGCCGCATGACCATGCGCTACCTCGACCCACGCTCGTCAAGAGTGTTCAACGACCCATACTTCATGCTACAGCAGAACGATTTCATCATAACCCCGTCGGTCAACAACCAAACCCTGCGCAGCGAGGTATCCTACTGGTTGGGATGGGTCTCTATGGCTACGTCGTTGGCCTCATTGGTCGCCACCCTGATGCTCTACAACTCCGTTCAATAGCCCACCAGCCTTACAACTATGGACACCGAGCAAAACAACACAACCCAGAATAAAGCCAACCTGTCGTTCCTCGACAACGACAAAGGGCCCACCCTACACGTCAAAGACGTGCTTTTCACTATTCTGCGCAACCTGCACTGGTTGGTGCTGTGCGGAGCTCTGGGTGCAATAATCGCCTCATACATGGTGCGCCGAGAGAACCGTATATACGCTAGCTCGGCCAAGATAATGATTAAGAGCAATGCCTCTTACGACAACGCCGCGCGCGACGCTACCATACGTAGTATGTTCAGCGGCCGACCAATATACAACACTACCATCAACAATGAAATGATGATTCTCACCTCCAAAACCACCATGACCAAGGTGGTGCGGAAGTTGAACCTCAATACCACTTACACTACCAACACCCGAATCGTAAAGCGCACCAAAGACCTCTATGGCGAGTCGCCAATAGTTGTTACCTTCATCGACGACGACGGCGACAGCTACGCCTCCATCACAATCACACCCATCAACAAACAATACGTACTCATGCGATATGGCGACTACGAGCCTCAACGCCTGCGCTTGAACGACACTGTGGCCACCCCCATGGGCCGTATCGTGGTCAGCCCCACATGGTTCTACACCAACAGCTACTACAACATACCCATAACGGTGACCCTGCGAAGTGTGCACGCGGTAGCAGACCAATACCGCTATGCCTTGCAGGTGACTCGCGACAACGACTACAACTCAATAGTCACCCTGTCGCTCACCGACCTCTCGCCCCTGCGCGCTGCCGACGTCATTAATACCGCTATTGAGACATACAACGAGGACGCCGTGAACGACAAACGCCGTATCATAGCCTACACCTACGACTATATCAACGAGCGTTTGGCTATGCTGCATTCCGACCTCGGCGACCAAGAAAACGCCCTCGCCTCATTCAAGCGCGACAACCAATTGCTCGATGTTAGCAACATCGGCCAGACCTACGTGGCTGCGAGTATCGAGTCGTCAGAGGAAATCAAGCACCTTCGCGACCAGCTTTCCATCGCACGTTACCTGTTGCAAGTGTGCGAGTCTTTCGACGGCACGCCGCACATCATATCGTCGGCTGTCGGCATTGACGATGCCAACATCACAAACATGATTGCCCGCTACAACGAGACGGTGCTCAAGCTCGACAAATACGACAGTCCCAACAACCCCGTGGTTAAAGGCATGGAGGCCGACATGGCCACAATGCGCTCCAATATGGCTCGTCTGCTCGAGGTCTACATAGGAGCTTTGCAGGAGCGTATGGCCAACGCAATGGCCATCAACTCAGCCGCCTCGAACAAGATACGCCAAGTGCCGGCCAAGCAGCTCTACATAGAGAATGTTGAGCGCCTGCAGAAAATCAAGGAGGAGCTCTACCTACACCTGCTCTCAAAGCGCGAGGAGCTTATGATAAGTCAGCCCAGCATCGAGGGCAGCGCCAAAGTTATAGACGAGGCATTGGTAAACCGCAACCCTGTAGCCCCCAACGAGCGCAAACGCACCATGACCGGAATGCTTATCGGCCTGGCCATACCCGTGGCCGTGTTCTTCCTGCGGCGCCTGCTCGATACCAAGGTTAAGTTCTATTTCGATGTACAGCGCGGCACCAACACCCCGTTTATGTGCGAGATACCTGCACGCGTAAAAGACGACGAGCGCCCCATTGTGGTTATCGGCAACAAGACAGACAATATCAGCGAGTCGTTCCGCCTGTTGCGTACCAAGCTCGACTTTGTACGCAACGCCGACCCCGACCATGGTGCCACCGTGGTCATGGTAACCTCGCTGCTCCCTGGCTCGGGCAAGACTTTCATCTCGTCCAACTTGGCCGCAAGCTTCGGCATTGCCGGCAAGCGGGTGGCCATCATCGACCTCGACCTACGCAAGGGCTCGCTGACACGCGAATTCTACAGCCGTCGCCGTCTCGGCCTCTCGGCCTACTTGGCAGGCAAAACAGACGATATTAACTCACTGATACAGCACAATGTAATCGCCAACGGGGTCGACACGATATTCTCGGGTGTCATTCCACCCAACCCCACCGAGATGCTCAGCAGCGGACGCATGGACATCCTCATCGCCGAACTGCGGCGCCATTACGACTATATAATCCTCGACTGCGCCCCCGTAGGCATGGTGGTCGATGTCGACATAATTAAACATTTTGTAGACAACACCCTGTTCATCATCCGCTCCGGCCGGTTCGACAAACGCCTGATGCCCGAAGTCGACCGTCTCTACACCGAGGGCGTATTCCCCGCGATGTCGATAGTGCTCAACGATGTGCACTACAAGAAGCTCACTCCATACGAGCGCAAATACGGCTATGGCTACGGTTACGGCTATGGCTACGGTTACGGCTATGGTTATGGCTACGGTTATGGCTATGGTTATGGCTACGGTTACGGCTATGGCGATAACGAGCGCACAGACGATGACGGCGGCGACGCTCTTGACCAAGAGTCCGCCAATAACAAAATCAAGAAGAAAAAGTAATATTAACGAAATTATATATATATATATATGCGACACACTGCCTTGAACCTAAAAAAACTACTCCTACTACTAACACTGCTCTGCGCGGTGGTACTACCTACAAGGGCCCAGTGGTTTGGTTCAGACACAGTGGCAGTGCCACGCCCACACAATGGACCGTTCCGCGGTTTCGCCCTTGGTATCGACAACGACACTCTGCACTACCTGATATCCTCGCCTTTTGACAACTGGTTCGTAAAGTTCGACGGCGGTATCAACACCTTTATCGGAAACGAGCCCGACGCCGCAGCCCGACACAACAAACTCAACATCCATGTGGCCGCCGAGATAGGCAAATGGATGATTCCCGACCTTGCCGTGACGCTGCGCTTTTCGCTCTACAGCATCGACGGACAGTCGTACTACGGCCGCCAGCCGTTCATCGACAAACTCAACGACACCCCCACGCAGAACTTCCACACCAACACCGATGGCACCATATACTACTACTACCCCTTCCACGCCAACGCACTCTCCATTATGGGCAACGTCACGCTCGACTGGACCAACTTCTTCTACGGCACCGAGATAGGCTACCGCACTCGCTGGCACACCTTCACCTCGGTTGGTTTCGGCCCCTCCATGCTCTTCGGCAACCTGCGCAACCCCATTACGGCACAGAAAAACGGCGTCGAGGTGGGCATCTTCTACCGCAACTTCGAACTCGCGGCCGACATATACTTCGGCGTCGAGTACATCGCCAGCCAGAAACTCAGTTTCAACGCCACAGCAGGTTTCTTTGTCTCTGAATCGACATGGGACTGGTCGCCATACACCAACAGCGGCAACGGCAACATATTCGACTACATACCCACCGTCTCGGCAGGTCTCAAGTTGAACCTTATCAAGACCACCGTAAAATACGACCGCTTCTCCGAAAGATCTTACGAAATCGACAACTACCACCGTTTCCAGTACATCAATATGCGCGATGTGACCGACAGCGTGGAGCGACTCGTCGAGGTACGCGACTCTATAATTGAAGCCGACAGTTCGAACAAGGAGAGCATCAAAGCCCTCGAATTCGACATCGCACGTCTCAACGACACCATCGACAAAATCAAGACCGATCTCGGCATAAGCGGCCCGACCAACGTGATTGACGAGCTGCTCGAACTCGGCGAATTGCTCAACCTGCCCGCCGTGGTGGTCTACTTCGAACTCGACAAATGGCAGATCGACCTCAACGGTCGCAACCGCCTGCGCAACTTTGCCCGCGAGATAATGAACGGCCCCTACGACACCTGCGAGTTCTACGTGGTGGGTGCCGCCGACTCGCTCACAGGCTCAATACCACACAACTGGGTACTCTCCGACAACCGCTCGGAAGTGGTGCGCGATATGCTCATAGAGAAATTCGGCATGGACGGCGACAAGCTGATCCTCAACCCCGTGGGCGGTATAACGGTATACGAGCCCAAGGAGAACAACCGTATCACCATCGTCATACTAAAGACCCCGGAGACCAAAGCGGTCATCGACAAGTGGCCTCGCACCGAGCGCCGCAACGCTCGCCGTCGCAGGTAACAGAAAAATACACCCCAAAAGCCAATCTGCTGATAATCAACAGATTGGCTTTTTATATATAAATACCTTAAAATCAAGCTGTTAGATAGGTTAGGTTCGGGTTAAGGTCGGGTTGTGGTCGGGTCAACATCGGCCACCCACGCCCACCCTGCGAACAAAAGCCGAACATAGTCCATCTTCACACTGACTGTCAGCTATTTATACCCGTAAAACAAACGAAGAGAGAACACCACTGTGTTCTCTCTTCCTTCTTTCGTCGGGGTGAAAAGACTCGAACTTTCGACCCCTTGCACCCCATGCAAGTGCGCTAGCCAACTGCGCCACACCCCGAGCGAATGACGATTTCGTTCTTTCGAAATCGGGTGCAAAAGTACTAACTTTTTCTGATATGGCAAAATTTTTTTTGCTATTTTTTGGCAGCCACAGACTTACAGAGCACCTTAATAGTACTCAAAATATTAATTATCAACGTCTTGCTGCGGCTCAATCCATACGGTTGGCAGGTTGCAGCAGCACGCTCAACTGAGTCCACGGACCTCCATAGTTGGGCGGCATCGGAGCTCTGCGGGGTGTTTTGAACACCAATTTGGTTCCTTCGGGTAACTGCTCGCGCAGGTATTGCCGCAGGCTCTGCACACGGTTTTGCGCCAGCAGCGCGTTGAATTCGGCGCTGCCAGTCAACCCCTCGGCCAGGCTCAGTGTTGCGCCTATGTGGGGGTTGTCGCGCAGGTAGGCGATAAGCGGCTGCAACGCGGCCTTGCCGGCGGGCGAGAGCTCGGGCGAGGCATCGTAGTCAAAGAGGTCGGTATAGGTCAGTTTCTGACCCAGCGGCAGGCTGTCCTGCACAATATCGAGCTGGAGGTCGGCCAATAGGTTCCCGTTGTCGGCAACCGAAGTCGTGACCTGCTCCGAAGTGGCATAACGGTTGGGTTTGGTGCACACTATGGTATAGTTGCCGCTGCAAGGCAGTTGCAACTGATAGTAGCCAAACATATTTGTTGTGGTGCGGCAGAGGATCCTGCCGTCCTTTTGCGCGCATACTGTGGCTTTGTCCACGGGGTTGCCCAGTTTGTCACTCACGCGTCCCCAAAGGCTGGTGCTTTGCAGCGGTCCCTGAAGCGAGCATATACGGCCGTCGGCCGCCCATAAGCAGAAAGCCGCCGCCGAGTCGGCCATCATGCTGCGGCTCTCGCCTGCGGCATTGATTGGCTCGGGCAGGTGCTGCACACGGCTGCGTCCTATCTGGAGCATACCCACAGTGTCGCCCTCTATATGGTCGGCAATGAGGCGGGTGACATACAGGTTGAGGGGGGCTGCCTCTTTGCGGTGGCCTGTCGAGGCAAAAACAAGATACGGGCCGTATAGCGTTGGGTCGAGCTCGTCGCCCGGGGTGTTGATGCGACCGCCAAGATTGTGCGGTCGCTGCCACGCGCCTTGGCGGTACTCGCTGTACCACAGGTCGTAGCCGCCGCTGCCCCTGCGACTGTTTGATGCGAATATCATCAGGCTGCCGTCAGCAGTGAACACATGGCCCACAATGGCTACTGCCTTGTCCTCAAAACCTGGCAGCACCACCTCTCGCAGCTTGGGGCGGCGCTCGTTGGCAGTCCACAGGTAGAGGCGTGGTGTGCCTTTGCGGTTGGGTACTGTCACATAAAGGTCGCCCGTGGCCGGATGGCGCTGGGCGTACTCTGCATTGCGGTCAATGGCGGCAAGGACGGTGTCGGGGTGCAAGGTGGCAATGTGCCCATTGACAACATCAGCCACCATGGTCAAACCTTCCACGCGGCAGAGCAGACGGCCGTCGAGCTGGTAGATACGCTGAACGGCTGTGGGCAGAGCCGCCAGCGGCTCCTCGTGTGCAACCAAGGCCGAGGTCTGCGCAAAAGCGGCAGCAGTGGCAAACACTGCAGCTGCGGCAACTATGGTCTTTCTGAACAAACTGTGCATGGTTCGGGGGCTTTTAAGGCAACAGGGCCAGTGACAGAGCCTGCGACATATTGGTAATGTAGTGAAACTCGAGGCCTGCCAGATACTCGGCCTTGATGTCCTCGATGTCGCGACGGTTGTCTTCAGATAATATTATGTTGGTAATTCCGGCCCTCTTTGCGGCCAAAATCTTCTCTTTTATGCCACCCACGGGTGTCACGGCGCCACGCAACGTTATTTCACCAGTCATGGCGGTCTCGGGGCGTACTTTTCGGCCGGTGAAAGCCGACACCATAGCCACGAACATGGTTATGCCGGCCGACGGGCCATCCTTGGGTGTGGCACCCTCGGGCACGTGGATGTGTATGTTGCTGTTCTCGATGAGGTCGGTGGCTATCCCGAACTTCTCAGCGTTGGCTTTGAGGTACTCGAATGCCAAAGTGGCCGACTCTTTCATCACGTCGCCCAAATTTCCAGTCATGCTCAAGGTGCCCTTGCCATGCGAGGTAGAGGCCTCGATGAAGAGAATCTCGCCACCGACTTGAGTCCATGCCAAGCCTGTGACGACACCCACGGACGGCTCTTGAGCACGGCGCTCGCTGTTGTGTATAGGCAGGCCGAGGGCCTCGCGGACCTCGTCGGCGGTAATATTGCGGGCAGCGCCACGGCCGAAAGTCTCGCCCGAGGCCACACGCACCGCACGCCGGCGGATTATCTTGGTCAATGCCTTGTCAAGCCCACGCACGCCCGACTCGCGTGTATAGTCGTTGATTATGAGTGTCAAAATCTCTTTCGAGAACTTAAGGGCCGACGGCGTGAAGCCGTGCTCCTTCATGGCACGAGGCACCAAGTGGCGCGAAGCTATCTCGATCTTCTCCTCCAAGATGTAGCCCGAAAGGTCTATCACCTCCATACGATCGAGCAAAGCGGGCTGTATGGTGGAGAGCGTGTTGGCGGTGGCTATGAACATGACGTGCGAGAGGTCGTAGTCAACATCCAAATAGTTGTCATGGAAGGCCACGTTCTGCTCAGGATCAAGCACTTCGAGCAAAGCCGAGGTTGGGTCTCCGTTCACGGTCTGCCCTTGCACCTTGTCTATCTCGTCAAGCACAAACACGGGGTTCGAGGTGCCGGCCTTCTTGATGTTCTGCAAGACACGACCCGGCATAGCACCTATGTATGTACGGCGATGGCCGCGTATCTCCGACTCGTCGTGCATACCTCCAAGCGCCATACGCACATACTTGCGGTTCATGGCGGCGGCAATGCTCTTGCCTAACGAGGTCTTTCCAGTACCCGGGGGGCCAACCAAGCACAGAATCGGGGCTTTGAGATCGCCTTTGAGCGAAAGCACGGCCAAGTGTTCTATAATGCGATCTTTGACTTTCTCGATGCCATAGTGGTCGCGGTCGAGCACACGGCGGGCGTGGTCAACGCGCAGGTCATCGCGGCTCACATCGTCCCACGGCAGATCGAGCATGAAGTCAAGATAAGATATCTGTGTTGAATAGTCGGGCGACTGAAGCTGCATACGCTTCAACTTGTCGAGTTCATGGTCAAAAGCCGACGAGACTTTCTTGTTCCAATGCTTCTTGGCGGCACGGGCTTGCAGCTCCTCAACATCGTGGTCGGTGGGCGAACCGCCAAGTTCGTCCTGGATAACCCTCATCTGCTGGTTGAGGTAGTATTCACGCTGCTGGCGGTCCATCTCGTTGCGGGTTTTGTCGAGGATGTCGTCGCGCACCTTGGTGTATTGCAATTCCTTCTCCAACTGGACCAACAACATCTCCAAGCGTTCCTCGTAGGTGTCGGTGCAGAGCAGGTTTTGCTTGTCTTCGGTGCTGATGTCGAGATGGGTGGCAATGAAGTTGATAAGAATCTTGTCGCTGCCAATATCTTTAATACTGTCGACAGGTCCGCCCTGGTTGCGGGCTTGCAGCAACGCCGTGTACTGGTTGCGCAGCACGGTCATGTTGGTGCGAAAGGCACGTTTGCGCTTGTTTGGCAATTCGGGCAGGAGCACTATATCGGCGTAGTTGTAAGGCGATGAGATGTAAAGCTGGGTCAAACCGAACCTTTCCGAGCCCTGGACCACGGCCATGGTAGTGCCGTCGGGCAGGTCGAACACCTTGAGCACCCGCGCCACCACGCCCACATGGTACACTTGGTCAAGCGAGGGGTCGTCATCGTCGCCCAGTTGGGCCAGTACACCTATGCGCAGGCTCTTGCGGCCAGCCTCTTTAAGCAGCTTGACCGACTTGGGCCTGTTGGCCGCTATGGGCATGATGACACCCGGGAAAAGCACGTTGTCTCTTATGGTGAGCACCGGCAAACGGTCGGGCACATCTTGCTCACGCAGCAGGAAATCCTCTTCGTCTTTTGAAATAAGCGGTATAAATTCGGCGCGGCCTGTTATGCCGGCGGTTGCTATCTCGTCCTGTTCTGGTTTTTTTTTCATCAGTTGGTTGTTCGCAATGTAACAGATATTGTATACGCAAAAATGGCAAAAAAGTTTCACACGGCCACGTTGCGCCCACGTTAAAGCCTTTGCATAAAGTGTGCCACGTCAAAGTCGACTGCCATTTTGTCATGCTTTTTGCAACACTTGGGCAAAAAAATGTGCGCCATATCAATTTTTTTGTGTAAATTTGCCGCTGATTTGTAACACCCAACCCAACCGACCATGAAACTGCAATTCCTAGGTGCTACGCGCGAAGTGACCGGAAGCAAGCACCTCATAACCACCAAAAGCGGCCTCAAGATACTGCTCGATTGCGGTATGTACCAAGGCAAGGGCTTGGAGACCGACGCCATGAACCGCGACCTCGGGTTCGACCCGGCCGAGATAGACTATCTCATTCTCAGCCACGCACATATAGACCACTCCGGTCTAATACCCTACATATACAAGATGGGCTTCGGCGGCACCGTGCTCTGCACCCCGGCCACACGCGACCTCTGCGCCATAATGCTGGCCGACGCCGGCCGTATCCAGGAGCAGGACACCGTGACCTTCAACAAGAAGCGCCGCGCACAGGGTCTGCCCCCGGTTGAACCCATATACACTATGGAAGACGCGCAAAACTCCATGAACTCGTTCATCAGCATACCCTACCACAAGCCCTTCAACATTGAGGGCGAAGTGAAGGTGGAGTTTTTCGACGCAGGCCACATCCTCGGCTCGGCATTTGTGTACCTCGAAATCAAGGAAGGCCGCCGCACAATACGCCTCGGCTTCACCGGCGACATTGGCCGCTACAATACCAAAATCCTTAAAGACCCCGAACCGTTCCCGCAAGTTGACTACCTGATGATGGAATCGACCTACGGCGACCGCCTGCACACCACCCTCGACACTGCTGAGCAGGAGCTCCTTATGGCCGTGCTCGATACCTGCACCAAAAAGAAAGGCAAACTCATCATACCCAGTTTCGCCATTGGACGCGCGCAAGAAATAATCTACGCCCTCGACCGCTTGGAGCACGCCAAGCTGCTGCCCGACATCGATGTGTTTGTAGACAGCCCCCTCTCGACCTCGGCCACCAACATCATGCGTTTGCACACCGAGTGCTTCAACGACGACATTGTGGAATACACCCGCACCGACCCCGACCCCTTCGGCTTCAACCGCCTGCAATATATACAGAGCGTGCAAGCCTCCAAGGAACTCAATATGCGCCACAAACCCTGCGTCATCATAGCCGCTTCGGGCATGATGGAGGCCGGCCGCGTCAAACACCATCTGGCCAACCACATCGAGGATCCCTCCACCACCATCCTCTGCGTGGGATACTGCGAGCCCTCCACCCTCGGAGCCAAGATAATGCGGGGCGACCGCACAGTGAGCATCTTCGGACAGCCACACACCGTGCGCGCCGAACTGCGCCGTATCGACTCACTCAGCGGCCACGCCGACTACAGCGAGATGATTAACTACATCGGCTGCCAAGACAAGCGGAAAATCAAGCAGTTATTCCTTGTGCACGGCGAAGAGCAGACCCAAGAACACTTCAGCCAGACCCTCGCCGAAGTGGGTTGGAAGCGCATAAGCATACCCCATTTCCGCGATGAAGTCGAGCTTTAGACTGCTATAGAACCTATAGAATATATAGAAACCATTGTTCCTGCCGAGGCCTACCCGACCCCAACCCGACCTTAACCCGAACCTAACCCATTCAACGCATTGAATTTCAGGTAATTATACCGATAATGTCAACTTCCTGAAAATGAGCACATTGAAAAAATGGAGAGCCCTTGAACCAGGACTCTCCATTTAACATTAATCCTAAAACAAAAATGGGTACTATGAACTTTCTATGGCTCCATTTTCTGAGTGCAAAGATACACCCTCAGCCGAGACCCCACAATAACCATTTTTGGTGATTTTCGGAATAGTTTGAAAATCAAATCAATACTCTGCCGAATGGGCGTTGGCGTCGGGGTTGACACGTTTCACCATGCCCTGCAAGGCGGTGCCCGGGCCTACCTCGATGAACTCTTCGGCGCCATCTTTGAGCATATTCTGCACCGTGGCGGTCCAACGCACGGGGGCGGTGAGCTGCATAAGTAGGTTCTGCTTGATTTCGGCAGGATTGCTGTGCGGCAATGCATCGACATTCTGGTAGCAGGGGCACACGGGCTCGCTGAAGGTGGTGCGCTCTATGGCCTCGGCCAACTCTATGCGGGCGGGCTCCATGAGCGGTGAGTGGAAGGCTCCTCCCACCGCCAGAGGCAACACTTTGCCTTTAAGCTCTTTGAGCTTCTCGCCGGCACGGGCCACGCCCTCTATGCTGCCGCTGATGACCAACTGGCCGGGGCAGTTGTAGTTGGCAGGCACCACCACCTCGTCGGTTATCGAGGCACAGACATCCTCAACCGTCTTGTCGTCGAGCTTGACCACGGCGGCCATTGTCGAAGGACGCAACTCGCAGCATTTCTGCATGGCGTTAGCGCGGGCTATGACAAGGCGCAAACCGTCGTCGAACTGCATGGCACCGGCGGCTACCAGTGCCGAGAACTCGCCAAGAGAATGGCCTCCCACCATATCGGGGCGGAATTTGTCGCCCAGATAGGCGGCCAGGATGGTGGAATGCAGGAAGATGGCCGGCTGGGTCACCTTGGTTTGCTTGAGTTCTTCGGGGGTTCCGCCGAACATGATGTCGGTAATGCGGAAGCCAATAATCTCGTTGGCCCGCTCAAACATATCGCGGCAAGTTTTGTTGCCTTCATAAAGGTCCTTGCCCATGCCCACAAACTGGGATCCCTGTCCAGGGAAGACGTATGCTTTCATAAAATGTGTTATTTATCAATTTGTTGGTTAAAATTATTCAATAATGGTTGCTGCTGAGCCGACTGCCAGTCCATGCGCTCCTCAACGTCCCAGTTGGCTCGCAGTTCGAAATCCTTGCCAATGTACATCACATCTTCGGGCTGGCGGCGCGAGGGGTAGTTTCCACAATCCCAGCGTCCGTTGGCATTGCGGTCGGCAATGGCCCGCAGGGTATAGGTGGCAGGTTTCAGGTGCTCGAACCGCAGCGTGGCGGCGCCGGCGGCACGGCGCTCTTCAACAACCTGGCCCTTGGTGTCGAGCAGCTGCACCAAGTAGGCCGGGCCTAACTGTGCTGTGTCGGGGTTGAAGTGGAGAATTATGTTGCCGTAGTCTTCGGGGCGTGTTGCCTGCAAGCCGAAAGCCAGGGTATCGTTCCAGTGGCCGTAGAGGTCGGCTATGGTGCGTGGCAGCAAGGTAATACGGTAGGCCGTGCTTTGTTTGGGAGTAAAGTCGATTGTGGCGCCTGTCGAATCCGGGGTAAGCTGCAGAGGGTAATAAGTTAGCGAACTGTCGGCAAGGCATAACACCATGACGGCAGAGTCGGCATGGCGCAACTGTGTGGCCGGGCTTTCGAACACAAAGCGAACTGTATCGAAATAGGCAAACGAGCCTGAACGCAGTGCACGCACAAAATTCTTGGACTGCGGCTGAAGTTGTTGCGGCTGACGGCGCATAGATTGGCGCGCACGGTAGACAAGCTTGAGGGTGTCGGCCAGTCCAGCCGAGTCTGTCAAAGTCACAATCATGGTGTCGCATTCGGGGTTCAAATGCCAGAGGTCTATGGTGTCGTGGCTGTGACAGAGGCGCCAGCGCACCGAGTCGGCACCAACCTGAAGACCTACGGCTGGCTGGGCAAGCACCACAAAAGCGTGGGCACGCTGGCGGTATCCGCTTTTGAGCACCCGTTGAGGCTTTGGCACATCGCTATCGGCAATGCGCAGAGTCAGCGGCACCGAATCGCCCATGAGGCAAGCCGGCACAAGTGTGTCCAAGAAAGCCATAGCCTCGGTGGCAGCCAAGCGCATATTCTTGTCGTCATCAACAATGGCCACCAAATGATATTTTCCGGCTTTGATATGGTTGAACGCGAAATTGCCGTCGGCGCCGGCACGGGTTATGTATGTGGGCTGCACGAGCATGGCGGTCGAGTCTGTCAACGACTCGGCTGGGTAGGCCATGACCGTGAGGCTCTCTTTGCGCGGCTGGCCTGTGAGGGCGTCGACCACTGTTCCGAGCAAGGCCATGCTGTCGATGCTACTGCCTGTGGAGAAGACGTACTCGAGCGAAGGCAGTGGGTTGCCCTCGTTGAAATCGACAATAGCCCCTTTGAACTGGAAGAGGTAGGTGGCGTCGGGCTGCAGGGTATCGCGCAAGCGCACTCTTATGCCGTGACCCTTGGTGGTGTACTCCGGTTTATACTTCATTGGAGGCGAGACAATGACATTGTTCTCGGCATCCTTGATATTCACATATTCGTCAAACTCCAAGAAAAACTCCTTGGCTGCGAAATCCATCGTGCCGTTGGCAGGCTTGGTGGCTACAAGCTCAGGCGGACGGGTGTCTTTGGGGCCGCCAGTGGGGTAGCCTTGCTTGGCGCACGAGGCAAGCAACAGCAAAACGAGCAGTATTATAGATGGATGGCGGCTCATATTGTGTCTAAAACTTTTTGCAAAAGTACATATTTTTTTGCAATTGCACGCCAAAAAGGGCTAAATAATATCAACCACCGTGGCTTGCGAGGCCTCTACAAGGTCGCCCGGGGCTATGCGGAACTGCAAGCCGCGCATACCTGCACTGACATATATATATGTATAATTCATACAGGTGGCATCGATATATGTTGGCTGTGCCTTTTTCATGCCTATGGGACTGCAACCGCCGCGGATGTATCCCGTCAAAGGCTGCAACTCGCGCAAAGGAATGAGGTCGCATTTCTTATTGCCCGAAGCATGGGCGGCTTTTTTCAAGTCGACCTCAGCCATGGCCGGCACCACGCATACAAAATGTCCCGTGCGGTCGCCACGCAACACCAATGTCTTGAAGACCTGCTCGACAGGCTCGCCCAATTGTGCCGCCACGTGCTCGGCACCCAAGTCGTTCTCGTCTACTTTGTATGGCACCAAGGTGTATGACACTTTGAGGCGGTCGAGAATGCGTGCCGCGTTGGTCTTGTTTATCTTGCCCATAAACTAATCGAGTTGGACTGACTTTGAATAGTTGCGCCACTTGGCCAGCACCGCTTCAAAATCGGCAGGCATAGGGCTCTCGAAGTGTAAATGCTGGTGAGTCGTTGGATGTTCGAACCCAAGCACACGCGCATGCAAGGCCTGCCGAGGCATAAGAGTAAAGCAGTTGTCGACAAATTGCTTGTATTTCGAAAATGTTGTACCTTTCAAGATCTCGTTGCCACCATAGGCCGCATCGCTAAAGAGAGGATGCCCAATATGACGCATATGGGCCCTGATTTGATGAGTGCGTCCGGTTTCAAGAACACACTCCACGAGGGTTACATAGCCAAAGCGCTCAACCACACGGTAGTGGGTTACGGCGTGCTTGCCGCGCTGTTGCTCCTCGGGCAGGGTATCGTCTTTAGGATAAACGCACATAACACGCCTATCCTTGGGCGAGCGTCCAAGGTTGCCTTCAATAGTGCCTGTGTTTTCAGCGAAATCGCCCCACACCAAAGCCAGATACTTACGTTCGATGGTGTGTTCAAAAAACTGTTTGGCAAGAACTGCCTGTGCGCCCTCGGTCTTTGCCACCAATAGCAGACCTGTGGTGTCTTTATCGATACGATGCACCAAACGTGGCTCTATCGGTTCACCATTGGCATCGGTCTTGCCCTGGTAGTAATATAGGAGCCCGTTGAGCAGTGTGCCGGTGTAGTTGCCCACTCCTGGATGCACCACAAGACCAGCCTGCTTGTCAACTACCAACACGTCTTCATCTTCGTAGGTTATATTGAATGGAATATCCTCCGGCAGCAGTTCGAAATTGTGAGGAGGCTCTGGCAAAAGCACACTTATGACATCAAGAGGCTTGATGCGGTAATTGGACTTCACAGCTTTGCCGTTCACCACTATACAGCCTGCTTTGGCAGCAGCCTGTATCTTGTTTCGCGACACACCTTCGAGCCTGGACTGCAGATACTTGTCTATGCGTACCATCTCCTGTCCACGGTCAACCACGATACGGTGGTGCTCGTAGAGTTCGCCTTCTTCGGGCTGATCGATGACAGTGTCTTCAAGCTCTTCCATAGATGTTTAACGCGAAATCACGATTTTTGTTGTGTAGAGGGTATGTTTTTGGCTGTCGGCGATATATAGTACATAAATCCCTATTGGAAAAGCACTTACATCAATATCATCCGCACCTTTGGCCGCAAAACACACGCGCCCATACATATCTGCCAATGTTACCATGCATCCCTGCACAGGACCTGTCACGTGCAACACGCTGGTTGCAGGCAAAGGATAAACGCTGTATTGCGCAGCATTGGCCTGCGGGACCTTCATTGTAGCCTTCCGGCCAAAGTATGGTCTTAGCATAATAGAGCCCGCATTAATGCTGCCCTCCCATTCGGTGCCATAGCGGCAGAATATGCGACTGCTTGTATTTAAACTACGGTCGAATCCTATATTGAGGAAGTTAGCATTGAGCTGTTCAAGTCCCACAAATATGGTGTCTGACACCACAACCTCGGTCTCAAGCACATAGCGCTCATACTTGTTGAGACCCGAAAACTGTGGATAGCGGCGTCTTGTATCGCGATATAGCAATTGTGACGGCTTGCCACCCACGCAGTTCCACACCGATATGTAGAAAGGCACACGCTCGTTCTCACCATTACGAGTGCGGTTGAAGTAGAGGTCGACGGCAGTCAAGGTATCTTCTATATTGAGGTCAAAACGATATGCCAACTTACCCACAGAAGATAGGCCGTAACCGTTTTCGGGAGTACCGTCGTCATAGGCATAGTAGTTGTCGAACACCTGCGTGAATGAAACTGTGTCGTTCTGCGGATGTGTGTCGCCAGTGCCCTCACTCACCACATGAACAACGGTATATGTGTGGGGTTCGGCACCAACGGTATAACTGAAATCAACAGGCGGCGTAGCGTGTGGCGCCCATTGTTGGTAGGAGCCTGTTTGCTGAAAGGAGGGTGCATTGTTATTGCCTCCGTCGTAGCTGTGCACCTCGGTTCCGGTTTGGTCGTAGACAGTGTAGCCGTAGTGCGTGGCTATCGGTGACGAGTAGAGGTTGGTGATGGTCATCTGCAAATTCGCAGCCATATCGGCCGGAGTATACTGGCGTGCTGGCATTGCACGATAGTGGGCCAGCATTGAGGGTGCGTCGTCAACAAACGCAACATCGTCGAAAGTGCTGTTTCTCACGCTGCGACCCCAGTCGAGGAATACGTAGTCAATATTCCAGTGGTCGCAGTTGCCCACCCTACCAGGCTTAGTACTATTGGGCAGGGAGCAATGGTTGCGGAAACGGAATCGGAAAGCGCTATCCAGATAGGCTGTATCGGTAATGCTTAGGGCGACATATCTCCATACTTGACCCGAACCTAACCCGACGCTATCTGCTGGAATTCCACCTCGGCTCCATACTGTTTTCCACATTCCTATCCGGGGTTGATAAAACTCGAGAAACAATGAGTCCTCTTCGGACGGGCGTCCTGTTGTACGTTCCCACTGTTCGCCAGAGCCTCCGCCCGGCAGGTAGAAAAAGCTGAATACTATCGAATCGGCAGCAGTTGCTGGGTGAGGACTGGCATCCCACACCGAGTCGAGCCTAATAGCCACACTGAGGGCGGTGTCGCCTCCAAAAATATCGGTGCTCGCATCGACATGAAGGTTGCCCTGTCCATCGATGGCATCGAGAGTGAGCATTCCCAATGTTGGCGGTTTGGAGCCGTAGCCACGTCCCACAAAGGCCTGATCGCCCACCCACAACGATGGGTCAGGATAGCCTTGGTAGTTTGAGAAATCGTCGAAAAACGGCAGTTTGACAGCTCCGACAGCCTGCTTTATTGCACGTTTAGGAGCCGAAACAGGTGGGCACTCAAGAGGCACAAGGACTTCCTGTCCCATAACAATATGGGCGGCAATGAGCAGTATGGCTATGGAGAAAACGCGACGCATGGGGATTACCATTGGTAGCCGTCATCATCAGAGAAGAAACCTTCTTCGGTCTCGGCCGGGAGTATTATTTTTGAGGAATCGACTTTAAACTCTTTAACCATACGGTCAATCTCTTCATTGGTAGCATCGCAATACCAGAGTTCCACCGAGGTTCCAAAAGGATATTTGGAGATGCCCGTGTAGTCAGGATCCTGACGGTAGACCACTGCGTTCTGTTTGTCTTTTACCCCTTTGTAGTGTTCTCTGCCCACATTGAGCGACAATACCAGTATGTCGCGTCTGGCGCGTGACGAGGTCTTGCCTATAACAAACGGCACCACCGACTCGCCCTTGCCATCGCCAAGACCCACAGTGAGATCTACCATAGAACCTCGTGGTATCTGTTGGCCTGCATACACATTCTTGCCTCCTACTGACTGTCCAAGGATTGCATTCTTATATGGGTCGTCGACGAACTTTAGTGAGCCCACTTGCAGGCCGGCACTCTCGAGGTGTGACACCGCCTGGCGCACAGTACTACCGGAAAGCTCAGGCATGACAGCATCCTCGGCCGAGTATGCTGTCATGGTAATGTATATCTTACGGCCTTTCTTTATCATGGTGCCCGGTTTGGGATCCTGGGTCAATATAAGACCGCCCTCGACTCCTGGCTTGTATATCGAATCCATGACGACATAACGCAACGAGAGTTCGTTATTGTCGCGCACAGACTCGTAATTCATGCCCACAATGTCGTGCAGCTCATACTCCTGGCCTTGGCGTGCATAAATCTTGATGAGCACAAAAACCACAACCAATATTGCCAAAGATACCCCCAGCATTAAAAGTAGGTGCTTCACAACAGGATATTTCTGTAAAAACTGTATGAATGTTTGCTTTGCCATAATAATACGGTATGTTGTAACTTTAATCCACTAACTGGCCTATAAGAGTGGCGGCGGTGCAGTCGGTCACTCGCACCCTCACATACTGGCCTGGCTCAACACTATTGCGGTCGAACACCAGTACCTTGTTCTGACTGTTGCGGCCAAAATACTGCTCTTTATTGCGGTGAGAAGGACCTTCGACAAGCACATCATATTCCCTGCCCAGTTCCTGGCGGTTGTTCTCAAGGGCTATCTGGCCCTGCAGGGCAATAATTTCCTCCAAGCGGCGAGTCTTTTCATCATCTGGAACATCATCGGCTAAGTGTTTCTCGGCATATGTACCTGGACGCATAGAAAATTTGAACATATAAGCATAGTCGTAGCGTACCTGCTTGAAAAGGTCGAGGGTACGACGGTGGTCTTCCTCCGTCTCGGTGCAAAAACCGGCAATAACGTCAGTGGTAATTGAGCATTCGGGTACTATGGAACGTATTGCACTTATACGGTCAAGATACCATGCAGAGTCATAGTGGCGGTTCATTAGTTTCAATATGCGGTCGCTTCCGCTCTGCACAGGCAAGTGAATGCACTTGCAAATGTTGTCGTAGCTGGCCATGGTGTGCAACAATTCATCACTTAGGTCCTTTGGGTGCGAGGTGGCAAAACGCACTCTGAGACGTGGCGACACCTCTGCCACACGAGCCATCAGCTCGGCGAAGTTCACACCGCCACAATGGTACGAGTTTACATTCTGCCCCAGCAGAGTCACTTCTTTGTATCCATCACGATAGAGACTGCGGGCTTCGGCCACGATGGTCTCAGGGTCACGACTGCGCTCACGGCCTCTGGTGTAGGGCACCACGCAGTAGGAGCAGTAATTCTGACAACCGCGCATTATTGATATATAGGCTGAAATGCCGTTCCCTCCCATTCGTACCGGCTCTATATCTGCATATGTCTCGACAGTACTCAATTCCACCTCGGCAGCACGCTGTCCCTCGGCCACACGACTCAGGATATCTGGCAGTTTGCGGTACGAGTCGGGTCCCACCACAAAACTTACATTATCCTCCTCGGCCATAAGTTGAGATTGTAGACGCTCGGCCATACATCCCAATATGCCTATACGTAGGCGCGGATGCTTGCCCTGGCGGGCGCGGAGCTCGCGCACACGGTTGCGTATACGCTGCTCTGCATTGTCACGGATGGCACAAGTGTTTATTAGTACAAATGAGGCCTCTCCAATATCGGCAACCATAGTATATCCAGCCTTGCTCAATATTGAACTAACAACCTCACTGTCAGCGAAATTCATCTGACATCCATAGGTCTCAATATAAACCCCTTTACCGTCCATAATAAGGTGCAAATTTACATATTTTTTTTGGATTTCGTAAAAAATTGTGTAAATTTGCAACGTGAAAAAATTTGTGCGCATAATAGCTGTCGTGCTTAACGTGTTGGTTGTTACGGCCTTCTTGCTCACCACGGTGGCGGGCTACATTTCCCCATCGCGGTGTATGCTACCGTCGCTGCTCACTTTCGCATACCTGCCAATGCTGATAGTCAATGTGGTTTTTGCACTGATTTGGCTATGGTTTGGACGCAAAGAGTGCCTTATCTCCATCGCCGCCATAGCACTGCGCTACCCACTGCTGCCACTCTACCTGCAGCTGTTCGGCAAACCCGATATGCCCGAGCCCGACAACGATACACTCACGGTGATGTCGCTCAACGTGCGCCTATTTATGGGTTGTGAAGCCGATATGAGCCAGACCGCCGATAACGCCCGACTCTTCCTCAACACTGTGGAATTAAACGGCCCAGACGTGCTATGCTTGCAAGAGTTTGCCGCCGTGAAAGGAATGTCGCTGGCCGACAGCCTGCGTTTCATGGGCTACACCGAACAGTATGCCGCCCATACCTCGCGCACTGGCCATCCCTACAGTTCAGTAATCTTCTCGCGTGAGCCTATTACTTATGTAAACAGCATAGGCAACGGCTCAAAAATATATGCCGACATTGTGAAAAACGGGCACACCGTGAGGGTTATATGCGTACATTTTGAATCCTACCGTCTCAACGATTCTGACCGCGAAGAGATTGACCGCATAGCCCATGGCGACATGGACAGCACCACAGGCAAAACAGTGGCCAAACTTAAAAGCACCATACGCTCACACGAAGCAGAATGGAGCGACGAACTTTCGCCGCTTGTACAAGCAGCCTCGGTGCCAGTGATTGTGGCTGGCGACTTCAACGACATACCGTCATCTCATCTCTACCATTCTGTGCGACGCAACCTTGACGACGCTTTTGTGGATGCCGGACGCGGCATGGGTGTAACCTTCTGCGGGCATGACTTCCCAGCCTTCAGGATAGACTATATCTTCCATTCTACCGAGCTTGAGTGCACCGCTTTCCGTCGCTTCCGCGTAAAATTTTCTGACCACTACCCAATAATGGCCGCCTTCAACCTGCAAACCAAACCCACACCATGACACAGAAGGAACGATACGAAAAAGTGATGGCCTGGTTTGAGGCCGAGCGTCCATTAGCCGAGAGCGAGTTGCATTTTGGCTCCACGTTCCAGATGTTGGTGGCTGTGGTGCTCTCGGCACAATGCACCGACAAGCGCGTTAATATGGTAACCCCCGCCCTCTTCGCCACCTATCCCGATGCAGCCGCCATGGCAACTGCCCAACCAAACGAGGTGCTGCGGTATATTGCCTCGGTGTCTTACCCCAACAGCAAAAGCAAGCACTTGGTAGAACTTGCTCGCCGCATAGTGAATGTTTACGGTGGCGAAGTACCCGACACCATGGACGACCTGCTGACTCTGCCAGGCGTAGGGCGCAAAACAGCCAATGTCGTGCAGGCCATAGCATGGAACCGCCCAGCTATGCCGGTAGATACCCACGTGTTCCGTGTGGCCAACCGCATCGGGCTAACCAACAACAGCCGTACACCCCTGCAAACCGAACGGACCTTGGTCCGGAACATTCCTGCCGAAAAGATACCACGTGCCCACCACTGGCTGATACTGCACGGACGCTATGTTTGCCAGGCACGCAAGCCAAAATGCGATGAGTGCGGATTGACCGCCCTGTGCCGCCACTATTCCAAGTCACACTCAACCAAAACCACAGCAACATCATGATTTTTGCCAATCCCATAATGCTGTTGGGCCTGATAGCAGTGGCCGTGCCTGTGGTGGTTCACCTATTTAACTTCCGCCGCTACAAACGCGTTCTGTTCAGCAATGTGAGCCGCCTAAGCGCCATGCAGAGCCAGACACGCCGCCGCTCTAACCTGCGCCGTCTCCTTATCTTGGCGGCACGCATTCTCGCCATAGTCTTTTTAGTGCTGGCCTTTGCGCAGCCTGTGCTTCCCAACCGTGAGCAGCAATTGCAGAGCGGCAGCACGGCAGTGAGCATCTTTGTGGACAATTCTTACAGTATGGAGAATGCCGGCACCGACGGCAGCCTGCTAAGCGAGGCCTCAGCCAAAGTTGCCGAAATCGCGGCGGCCTACGGTCCGGAGACCCGCTTCCAGCTACTTAGCGGCGATATGGCTGGCCATCAATTCCGCTGGCTCGACCGCGAGGAACTTATTGAGGCGGCTGCTAACCTTGAAGAGTCGGCTAATACTGTGAATCTTAGTCAGGTGGCACGCCGACAGCTCGACTTCCTGCACAACTCGAATGCCAAAAACCTACACCTTTATATAATAAGCGACTTCCAACAAACCGTGACCGACATAGAGCAACTGCCCTCCGACAGTTCCGTGCAGGCTACCTTGGTACCCCTCGAGGCCGCCTCTACCGACAATATATTTTTCGACACTCTCGTTCTCAACGCTCCAGCCTATGTACGCGGAGCCACCGTAGTAGCCGAAGCCACTTTGCGCAACACAGGCAGCCGAGATGTGGAGAAACTGCCAGTGAAGCTATATGTCGACGGACGCGAGCGCGCCATGGCCTCCGTAGACATTCCTGCAGGTGGACACGCCACCGCCGCAATGCGCTTTGCGGTAGAGGCCGATGGCCCACAAGACTGTCGTGTGGAGACCACAGACTACCCGGTGTGCTTCGACGACCAGCTTTATTTCTCGCTCAATATTGCCGGACCTGTGCAGGCCACTATAGTCAACGGTGCCGCCACCAACAGCTACCTCACGCGTTTGTTTGAGGCCGATTCAAGCGTTACTTGCCGCCAGACCTACGCCGCTACACTCGACTATACTGTGCTCGGCAACAGCAACTTCGTGGTCCTCAACGAACTACGCAGCATAAGCAGTGGTCTGGCACAAACACTGCACCGATATCTCGACGAGGGCGGGGCCTTGCTCATTGTGCCGCCGGCCGAAGCCGATCTGGCTTCCTACAACGACTTCCTGTCGCAATTGTCAATGCCGCGTATGGGTACATTCCAGCGTCGCAAACTCCGAGCCACGAACATAGACCTCGGCAGCCGTCTCTACCGCAACGTGTTTGCGGGCCACAACGACGATATGGAGATGCCAACAGTGAACGGCCACTACCCTACCTCTATGTCTGCAAATACCGTGCGTGAACAGGTTATAGGCTTTGCCGACGGCAGCGACCTGCTGCTCCTCACGCCCGTGGGCAAAGGTGTTGCCTATCTGCTCACCGCCCCACTCGACGCCAATTACAGCGACTTTGCCGAGCAGGCGCTCTTTGTGCCCACAATTTACAACATGGCCCTTTTCAGCCGCCAGGTACGCCAGCCCTACTTCATTTTGGGCAGCGAGAGTCCCATAGTGCTTGGAGGCAACGCCAACCCCGACGAGGTCCCCCACCTGGTGAGTACCGACGGCAGCACCGACATAGTGCCCGACCTGCGCCGTTTAGGTCGCCAGACTGTGCTCATACCCCACGGCCAGCCCAACCGTGCCGGCAACTACCGCCTGCGGCTGTCGTCAGGCATGGAGGAGGCTCTGGCCTTCAACTACGACCACCGCGAGTCCGACATGACTTTCATAAGCCGCACCGACTTAGCCACACGCCTCCGCACCGCCGGCCTCGGTACATACAGCGTGCTCAACGGAGCCGGCCTGCCTCTCGACGAGCAGATTCGCGCACGCAACAGCGGACGTGAACTGTGGCGTCTATGCCTGCTGCTGGCACTGGCCATGATTGGCATTGAAATTGCATTGATACTTCTACCATTAACAAAAAAAGAGAAGAAATGAGCCTGCTCGAAGTAGACAATGTGAGCAAGCTGTTTGGAGCCAACCACGTGCTCGACAGCGTGAGCCTGACCCTCGACCCGGGACAGGTGCACGGCCTTGTTGGACCAAACGGCGCCGGCAAGACCACCTTGATACGCATCATCAACCGCATAATCGAACCCGATGGCGGCGAGGTGCGCCTGATGGGCCGTCCTGTCACCGATGCCGACCCCGCCCTGCTGGGCTATCTGCCCGAAGAGCGCGGCCTCTACCGCCGCATGAGCGTGGGCGAGCAGGGCATATACTTTGCACGTCTGCGCGGACTGAGCCGCACCGAGGCCGAGCAGAACCTGCGGCAAACTCTGGAGCGCTTGGGCATAGGCCAATGGTACAACCGCCGCGTGGCCGAACTCTCTAAAGGTATGCAGCAAACGGTGCAGTTCGCCATCGCCGTGGCGCACCGCCCACGCCTGATAGTACTTGACGAGCCTTTCAGCGGTTTCGATGCCACAGGCGCCCAGAAGCTGCAAGACGAGGTGCTGCGCTTGGCCTCCGAAGGCGCCGCCGTGCTGCTCTCAAGCCACAACCTGCACTCGGTGCAGACCCTCTGCAGCTCGCTCACCATGCTGCACCATGGCCGTGTGGCCGCACAAGGACCCCTTGACCAGCTATGCCCCGAAGGCACCACTCTGCAACAACTGTTTGCCCAAAAAACATCGCTATGAAAAAGACTTTAATCATAATAGGACGCGAACTGCGCACCCGTCTGCGCCGCCCCATGTTCTGGGTAGTGGCCGCGTTGGTGCCGGCAGCCTTAGTGCTGCTCTACGCGTTGCCGCTAATAATCCCCGACCCGGCAGAAAAGCAACACACCGTGCTGGTGGTCGACGAAACGGGACTTTTTGAAGGCGCTTTCTCATCGACCGAAAGACTTGTATACCGCTCGGCACCCACCATGGCCTACGCCGCCAAACTCATGGCCGACCCCCAAGGTCACATCACAGCGGCGGTGTTTATACCTGCCCGCGATGTGTCGATACCTCACGATGCCTTCCTTTACTATCGTACCACACCACCGCCGGCATGGCTGCAGGCCGATGTAGCCGAACAGCTCCACACCATACTGCGCAACAACATACTGCTCGACGTTTACAATATAAGCCCTGCCGACTACCACCTGCTGCAGACCACCCGCGTCAAGGTGCGCACCCAGGACATTGAGAGCGGGCGCGAAGCCCACACCGCAGTGCGTACTGCCACCGGTGCCGCATTGGCCGCCCTAGCGGTGCTGGCGGTGTTGCTGTTTGGCGGCAGCGTGCTGCGCGGAGTGGCCGAAGAAAAAACCAGCCGCATTGCCGAACTGACACTCTCGTCGGCCAGCCCACTGCAACTGATGGCCGGAAAGGTGGCCGGCATAGGCGTGGCTGGAGTGCTACAGTTCCTCGTCTGGGTGCTGCTTGCCGGAGGCGGCATGGCGGCGGTGCGCACCATTTGGGCCGACCGCTTTGCCAACGCAGCGCCCACAACACTGATAGCCACCAAGGGGGTCGAAGCCACTGCACAACTCGAAAACGCCCAGACCCTGACCCAGAGCGACCTGCTGCTGGGAGGCCTCGAAGCCTTGAACATGCCGCTCATTGCCATAATGTTTTTGATATACTTCGTGTTGGGCTATCTGCTCTACGCCACCCTGTATGCCGGTGCCGGAGCCTCTCGACACGGCGGCGAAACCACCGGCACGGTGCTGCTCATAGCCCTGCCACTCATAGCCACTCTGCTGCTCGGCCCTGCCGTCATGGCCGCCCCGTCGGGGGCGCTGGCTGTAACGCTCACCCTCTTCCCGCTCACCGCACCTGCGGCCGCACTGCTGAGGCTGCCTTTCGGCATAGCTATGTGGCAAGTGGCTGCAAGCCTGCTACTTATGATAGCCGCCCTGGCGAGTGCCTTGGTGTTGGCAGCCAAAACCTATCGCCGGAATATCCTCTCAACCCAAAAAGGATAGGCTTAAAAGCCAATTCACTAATACCCAGCGAGTTAAGTATTAAATACTTAACTCGCTGGGTTTCTTGTCGTTAGATAGTTTAGGTTCGGGTTAAGGTCGGGTTGAGGTCGGGTCAACATCGGAGCGGTATGCCCGCCATCCGAACAAAAGGCGTACATGGCCCTTGCATTAAAGGTTTAACGCCCTGGCAATCACCAATCTATGCCGTCGAATCTGATATCTTTGACGTTGAGTTGCATCTCGGTGCGTCCGTTCCAGAAATTCTCCTCCAACTGGTAGCAGATGTCGAAAGGCTCGCCGCGCTTTATGCGACGGTAGTTTTCGGCCTGCTGGAAGGCTATGGCAGGGAAGGGATGATGGCTGGCCTCGAGCGATATTACATTGAATTTCAAGTGCTTCTGACCAACCACACGGGCGTAGCCTGTGTCGACAAGGTTGCGCGAGACAAACATCGGCACATTGTTTTCGGGACCGAATGGGGCGAACTGTTTGAGGATTCGCAGGAACTTGGGAGTCACGTTGTGCGCAAGGCTTATCTCGGCGTCGACCTCAAGCTCTGGTGTGAAATCGCCGCTTGGCATACCTGCAGCCACAATATCCTCAAAACGAGCTACAAAGGCATCGAAATTCTCGGGTTTGAGCGACACTCCGGCGGCGCACTTGTGGCCACCGAAATGCTCCAGCAGGTCGCTGCACTGCTCGAGGGCGGTGTGCACGTCAAACTCTTTTATAGAGCGGGCCGAACCGGTTATAAGGTCGTCGGCCGAGCGGGTGAATATGATGGTAGGCTTGTAGTATGCCTCGACAAGTCGTGACGCCACGATGCCCACCACGCCCTTGTGCCAGCTCTCGTCGAAGAGCACAATGGAATGGCGCGACGCCAAGGCCGGGTTGGCTTCGATGCGGCGTTTGGCTTCGTCGGTGGCGGCCTGGTCCAGGTCTTTGCGCTGCAGGTTGTAGTTGTTAATCTCTTCGGCCAGCAGGCTGGCAATCTCGGTGTCCTGCGTCAGCATGAGGCGCACAGAGTCGAAAGCGTTGCGTATGCGTCCTGCGGCGTTGATTCGCGGACCTACCAAGAACACCAGATCGCTTATTCCCAGCTCTTTGACGAAATATGTCTGACCCTCGGCGCGCTCTGTCTCGGTACGTGGAGCCACGTTGCCGTAGCGCAATATTGCCTCGATGCCGGGACGCGGACGGGTATTGAGCACCTTGAGACCGAAAGCGGCCAGCACACGGTTCTCGCCGTTTATGGGCACAATGTCCGATGCAATGCTCACCGCCACCAAGTCCAAATATTTCAGCAACTTGAGTTTAAGAGCCTCGTGGCGACGGGCATCATCGGGGCTGAGGTCTTGTGGCAGAGCGCTGAGTTTGAGGCCAGTGCGCTGCTCGAGATGGGCTTCGACAATCTTGAAACCAATGCCGCAGCCCGAAAGCTCCTTATATGGGTAGGGGCAATCGGAGCGTTTGGGGTCGAGCACCGCCACGGCACGGGGAAGCTCGTCGCCAGGCAGGTGGTGGTCGCCGATAATGAAATCGATACCGAGAGAATTGGCATAGTCAACCTGCTCGATGGCCTTGATGCCGCAGTCGAGAGCAATGATGAGGCGCACACCCGTCTCGTGGGCATAGTCAATTCCCTGGAAGGAGATGCCGTAGCCCTCAGAGTCGCGGTCGGGGATGTAAAAATCGATGTTCGAGTCCAATTCCTGCAGGTAGGAATAGACTAAAGCAACCGCCGATGTGCCGTCCACATCGTAGTCGCCGTAAACCATGATACGCTCGTGCCGTTTAACAGCCTTGTTAATCCGCTCAATGGCAGCCGACATATCCTTCATCAAGAATGGGTCGTGCAACTGTTCTAAACCTGGTCTGAAGAAAGCGCGCGCCTCCTCGAAGGTGGTCACGCCTCTCTCGACCAGCAGAATGGCTATAATTCTGTCTACTCCAAGAGCTTCTGAAAGTCTGTCAACGGTCTCTAAATCATAGTCTTTCCTAAATATCCAATGTTTTTCTTTCATTATTTTCTGGCCGTAAAGTTACAACTTTTTTTTGGAACGGGGAAAAGATTTTGCATTTTTTAACATTTGCCAATGAAGTAAAATGCTTATCTTTGTCGATTGCATTGCGGCTCGTCTATAACCGTCAAGCTATTGAATACCAAAACAATGACACACAAAAACAAACATATCGTCATGACACACAAAGCAACCCTTGCCACGGCAGTGCTACTGGCTTTGGCCACCTGTACCGCCTTAGCGCAACAACCTGTACAACAACCGAAAGAGAAGTTTCAACCTCCACAGAAAACCGCTCCCGCACCCCAGAAACAGGCACCAGCCCAACAACCGGCCAATAACGGCGGCGGCAGCCATGGCATTGACAAAAATCAGAACAAACACTGCCAACATCACGAAGAGTGCCAGCGGGCCAACAACGCCCAGCGACCCAACGACCGACGTGCCGAGATGGTTGGCAAGTTCAACCGACCCGATGCACAACGCCGCACTAAAGGTCCCGAACTCAATGCCGACGGCATTGACATGGCCATTGTGCGTGCATTCCCAACCGTGAAGAAACTTAACAAGGAGCGTCTTGTCGAGGTTCTCGATGCCGACGGCAAACGTTTAGGCTACGCCCTATACAGCAAGCCTGCCAGCGACGGCATTAAAGGTTTCAACGGCGAGACGCCGCTACTCATAGCCCTGTCGCCCAAGAAGAAGATCATCTCTGTTGAGCTGCTTGCCAACAACGAAGGGCCGCGTTATGTGAAAAGCATTGAGCAGGCTGGCCTCCTCAAAGCATGGAACGGTCTCAATATAAAGAAAGCCCGCAAGAAAAAGGTCGATACCGTTAGCGGTGCCACCTACACCTCGAAGGCAATAATTGAGACCATGCAGAAAGCCCTCAGCGACCTCTAACCAAATCGGCATCAATAAAGAAGGGCGACGGAATTGGTTTTCGTCGCCCTTTTTATTAGACTCACTAATGTTTAGCGGATGACTGCAATGCGCCGTGCCGGGGCATCGCCTACCTTGACGAGGTAGACACCGCTTGAGGCAATGGGGTAAGCGATGGCCTCGCCAATGTTGTCGTGCTTGACGGCCAGCATACGTCCAACTGCATCATAGAGATATACATTGTGACCCTCGGCCCCTTCGACCACAATGCAACCATCGCGCTGATAGATTTTGGCCGAATTAACCTCAATATCACCGATGCCGGTCTGAGTAGTGTCTATAAAGACAGTGTCGGTAATGTGGATAGTATCGTGAATTGTCAGCACTATGGTGTCACCGTAAATGGTGTCACGCTGTACAAGGGTCACTGTGTCGATGATATTGACAGTGTCGTAGACATATTCAGTATTAGTGACGGTAACGGTATCATAAACATATTCCGTATTGGTCACAGTTACCGTATCATGCACGTACTCGGTGGTGGTGAGAGTCACAGTGTCATGCACATATTCCGTATTGGTCACAGTAACTGTATCATACACATACTCCGTATTGGTGACAGTGACTGTATCATGCACGTATTCTGTGTTGGTGAGAGTCACAGTGTCGTGCACATACTCGGTGTTTGTAAACGTGACGGTGTCAAAAGACCAAATGGTATCGAAGTTATTGATTATAACTGTGTCAACGCGTATGATGGTGATGGTGTCGGCATCCGAATAAATTGTGTCATGAACATACTCGATGCTGGTAACAACGACCGTGTCGTAAACATATTCAGTATTGGTCACATTAACAGTATCGTAAAGAGTGACAGTGTCCGGATCGGTGTAAACGGTGTCGTACACATATTCGGTATTAATCACCGTATCATAAAGAGTGACGGTGTCGAGAATGACAACCGTTGTAGTATCGTGCTGCCAGAGAGTATCGTTGGTCGAAAGGGCAAAGTTGGCCACAAGATTGACATCGTTGTTGACTATGAAACTGTATGGGTTGTCCTCGGTACCGTTGCTCCAGCCCATGAACATGGTTCCAGAGTATGGGACGGCCCACAGGGTGGCGGTGTCGCCAGAGTTGTAGGTGCCGCTGCCGACTGTGAAGCCCAGCGCGGTGTTGTTGGCGGTGGCGCTGACGACGTAGCCCGGCGCCAGGGTAACCGAGATGTCGGTTATGGCCATAGCCAACCTGTCGGGGCAGTTGTGGTGGCGGAAAGCGAGCTTGACAACCTGGCCGGCATAGGCACCAAGGTCGATGGCACGAGGTGTCCATACAGTGTCCTCGAGGGTATAATCCACAAGCATGGTATAGTCGTCAATGCTGGCACCTCCTGTGGTCGAGATGTAAACGCCATAATGTTCGTCAGGATAGTTGATATTGGCGGTGAAATCATACCACGAAAGTATGCTGCTATTGCCGGCAGGAAGCTGAATGCTGGGCATTATGAGCCAGTTGTCGGGGTCGAGGGCTGAGCTATTTTCCCATGAATAGGACACAAAGTATGAGCTGCCGAGTTCCCAGTTGTAGCCATCACCGTCGTAGTCGTATATCGTCCAACAGTTAATCTTATCGTCAAAGTCGTCAGCCGCAAAGTCAAGCACATAAGGCACCGTGGCCGGTGTGGCACAGGGGTCTGACGACGTTGAGGTACCGAAAATGCCACGAATGAGGAAGGTGTAGGAGTCGTACCCGGTCAAGTCGTCGCCGAACAGCAAGCCGTCGGAGTTGCCGCAGGAGTGGGTGATAGCTGCTGGGTAGTCTGCATCGCTGCACGTGAAGGTGAGCCAGAGATTCTGCGAGCCGGTGACGGTCACAGGGGTCGAGAGGGTGAAAGTCTGCCACTGGTCCTCGTCTTCGTCACTGAAGGTGAGCGAAGCGGTGTAGGCAGCCGTTGCGGGTGAGGAGGTGCCTGTGTAGACGGTCAAGGTGTATGTACCGGCATCGGGCACATACAGCTGAACTGCTTCGAGGTTATGGCCTGCGGTGAGTGCAGAGGCAGGCAGACGGATGCCCCAACGGTAGTCGGCCCAGTCTACAGAGTAGCTGGAGACCTCTGTAGTGTAGTTGCCACAGTACGAGAGGGTATCGCCCGCAAGCTGCTCCATTTTTGCCGTAAAGTTGTAGCTGCCACCGTTGGCATAAAGCAGGCGGGGATTATTCTTGTCGCCGTCGGTCCATCCGATGAAACGGTAACCTTCGCTGACTCCACTGACGCCAAGCTCCACCGTGTCGCCGAATTGGTATGTACCGGCACCTCCAACCGTAGCGGTGGCGCCGCTGGCTCCTGTGGTGCTCAACGTCACGGTGGTGGTACTGGTGGCGCTCCAGTTGTTATTGGGCCTGATGCCTATGAGAGCCACGTTGCCGTAGCTGTAGTTATGGGTGCTGTTGCCGCCTGTGCCGCTGCCACCAGGGGTGAGGTCGCCCATGGTGAAGTAGCCGTCATACACGCCACCCCAGCCCCAGTTGATGTGGAACTGGCCGTTGTTGTTGTAGCCGTCGCACACAAAGCTGTGGCCGCCGCCACCATAGCCTGAATAGAGAATGGGGCGCTGCATGTTGAGTTCGGAACGGAGAATGGCGCAGTAGTCCTCGTCGCTGTATGAGTCACGCTCAATTACAGCCATGTCGGGACGATACTTGAAGTACTTTGCCAGCGAAGTCTGCGAGCAGGGAACCAACTCCAAACCGTAGTTGTAGTTGAATGCGCCGCTACCGCCGTTATCGGCATAGTCGTACTCCATCTCGTCGGCCACACCTATGTGGTACATCAGGGTCGCAACAGCGTTGACCTGGGCGGTGGTGCTGGTGCTCGAAAGGCTGTTGGGCATATTGCTCCAGTTGTAGGTGGTGGCACCGAAATTGGCGCTGAGGGTGCCGTAGCTCACCGTGCCGTTGTCGTGGTAGTAGCTGTGGCTGCCGTGGCCTGTGGCGGGATAGTTGTGGTACTTCATAATCTGGGCTGTGGCGGTGGCCACACAGCCAGTGACTATGTGGTAATTCTCTGAATAGTCCTCATTCTCGTCGTAGGGACATAATATATTGTAATAGGGGCATTGGTCCCAGGTGGTGCTCAGCAGGGGCGTGACGGTGGTTGTCAAAGGTGCCGTGAACATCCGGCCGTTAGTGAGAGCCTCCCACTGGAGTGCAACCGCGTTGTCGGGCCTGTCGCCCTGCGGGGTATCAAACCTCTTCCGGTGGCGTATCTCGCGCTCGTAGCCGTCGAGTATGCTGCGCACGTTGGCCGGGATTTTCTCGACCGCAAAACGGCCGCCAACAGAGTATCCGAGCACCGGCACCACGCAGTCGTCGGCACTGACAAGGACAAACCCGCCCTCGCTCGAGGCAAAGACATAGAATTCTGTGAACGGGGTCTGGACGGTGACATCGTTTAGCGATGCGGTATTCTTCATCCCCATAGCCTCCATGTAGGTGTCGGCAACACGGCGTGCCGTGACCACATCAACCGGCCTCGCGAAGACACCAACTACGGCCAACTGTATGAAAAACAATGTGATAAACAATCTCTTCATGGTATTTCTTTTTATTATCGTTTTTGCAAAGATACGTTTTTTTGCCAATTTGACAAAATATTATTTGGATAATACAACGGAATGTTGTATATTTGCAGTTCTACTAATTAATGTATATTTTTAAACAAAAACCTATCAATAAGATGATTACAAAACTTGACGACCTGCTCGAGCTGGTCAAATCCAAAGGCAAAAAACGCATGGTGGCCGCCTACGCCAACGACAGCCACACCATCAGCGCCGTTAGCGCCGCCATCGACCGCGGCATAGTCGAAGCCACCCTCGTGGGCGACATAGAGACCATGAAGAAAGTATGCGCCGAAGAGGGCATCGACCCCAACAAATTCGAGATGATCCAGGAGGCCAACGACAACAAGGCCGGCGCCCTGGCTGTGAAACTCATCAACGAAGGCAAGGGCGACTTCCTCATGAAGGGCCTGCTCAGCACCGACAAGTACATGCGCGCCATCCTCAACAAAGAGAGCGGCCTCATGCCCGGCAAGAAGAACGACATGCTGACACACATGGCCGTCATGGAAGTGCCCGCCTACCACAAACTGCTCATCTGCAGCGACATGGCCATCATCCCCGCCCCCGACTTCAAGCAGAAGCAGGCCATTATGAACTTCGAGATCAGCGTGGCCAAGAGCCTCGAGAACCCCAAACCCAAAGTGGCCGTGCTGGCCGCCACCGAGCAGGTGAGCGTCGGCATGAACGCCTGCGCCGAGGGTGCCTGGCTCGGCATGATGAGCCAGCGTGGACAGATACCCGGCGCCATCGTCGACGGCCCCCTGAGCCTCGACTGCGCCATCGACAAAGAGAGCGCACAGACCAAGAAGCTCACCAGCGAAGTGGCCGGTGATGCCGACTGCCTGCTGTTCCCCAACATCGAGGCCGGCAACATCTTCTACAAAGCCTGCACCAAGTTCGCCCACGCCGAGTTGGCCTGCATGGTCATGGGTGCCCGCGTCCCCTGCGTCCTCACCAGCCGCGGCGACAGCGCCAAGACCAAGCTCTACAGCATCGCCCTAGCCGCCCTGCAGTGCAAATAACCGCGTCCCCGCGGCGGGGAATTATTTAGACTAATCCGATAAACTGCTTGCGCAGGTCAATTTTCAAATTGCACCTGCGCAAGTTTTTTTTTACCCCACGACCTCTCGGTGACCCCTCGGCGGTGTGTCGGCGGTTTTTTTACAGCACAATTATACATCAGCCGCGACGTACCTTTACGTCAGGAAGCCATGTAAAGGCACGTCAGTCGGACGATGAGGTTTGGGTGTTGTGTACCTTTTCGCCTACCGCTTGTCTTGAACGCCGTACTTGATCCATTCGTACTGCGGGTAGCGGGCCTTGACGGCTTTGCGCATGGTGAGCATCTGCGCCTTGAGGTCGGCAATCAATTCCAAATTCTCGTGCGCCTTGAGGGTGGCTTGGCGGCGCAGTTCGTCCACCTCGGCGTCTTTCTGGCGCAATGCTTTGGAGGCCTCTTCCAAACGGTTGATGGCATCGGTGGTGATGCCGAGTTCCTTCACCTCTTGGGGGTGTTTCCGCAGACCGGCTACGAGCACATCTGCCTTGTCGATTTCGTTCAAATTTGTTACTGACATAATATTTAATTTTTGATTATTATTGGGCTTGCGCCCCTTGATTGTGTTTACTGCTTTATCATCCCCATCAGCGTCTTGCTCGGTTTGAAGCGAGGAATCTTGTGTTCAGGGATAATGATGGAGGTTCCCTTGCTGATGTTGCGACCGAGTTTCTCACGGCGTGTAATGACGCCGAAAGTCCCGAAATGACGAAGATAGACACTCTCTCCATTGGTCACATGCTCCTTGATGGTTTCCATGATGGCTTCCACCATCGTCAATGCATAGCTTTTCTCGATGCCTGTCCGCTCGTTGATGCGGGTTACAATTTCTGCTTTTGTCATATCTGTTTTTTTTGTTCTTTTTTGATGCTGATACACGCTATTTTCGCTCATTTTATATGTCAGTATGCCGTCAGTCGATAACACTCGAAAACAGGAATTTGCACGGATTGTCCGCTTCTCATACCAACACATGCAAAAATAGCAATTTTTTCGGATTAGAAAAAATATTTTTTGTATCTTTGCACTTGAAAATACAGGTCAAGCACTATCGGCAAAGTGCCTGTTTTTACGCTTGGTAGAGCGGACAACTCCATGAATGTTTTTTGAAGGTTTGATATTGCGAGACAACAGCCATAAGGTTGTGTCAATAATGGCAGCAAAGACCACTGGAGGTCAGTTTGCGGCGGCAATCTCGTCTTCGCGGATAATCACATCGGCAATGGCCTCCGCTTCGTCGGTTGGCTTCACCGTCTTGCTGGCGTTACGCTCGTTGCGCCGTGCGATGTTGCTGGGGAAAATCCTGCGTATGGCAAACCGCACGAACGGCTGGATGAAAAACATCTGCGAGAAGTAGGCAAACGGCAGGTTGTAGCACACCAGACGGAACCAGCGGCACAGCAGGGTGAAGACATCAAACCCTTCGTGATAAGGGTAATAGAACACATCAGCCAGCAAGCTCATCGACGGGCACATCAGGCAGACGGTGGACGTGATAATGGCCGACTCGAAAATCATTGGATGGTTGCGTCGAGGGTCGAACTTGCGACTAGCCAGCCGGAAGGCCAGCGGGCTGCCCATAAACACCGCAAGCACATAGGCGCATACCAATTCGACGGCAACCACCAGCCACAGCGGCAGATAGCCGCCGAACATATAAACGCCGCCCTGGCAGCCAAGGGCCTGCAACACCGACGCGGACCCCGTGGCCTGCATCAGGGTGTCGCCCTCGATGACATACAAACTGTAAAACACAAACGCCGGAACGGTGATGGCCACCGTAATCAACGCATACACCAAATGCTGAATCTGATTTTGAGACTTCATTCTGAAAAAACCATTAAGTTAAACATGTGCCCAACTTGCATGGTTCTTACAGATTCACACCATGTTCCGACTACCGACACGCTCACCGGAATCGCCAGCAAAAGTACGATTTTTTTTTCAATTGGCGGATTTTTTTTCATCCGCCACCACAATTTAAAACGACTGAGGGTTGCATGGATTCAAATATTTTTCGTACCTTTGCTTTCTAAAAGGTAATGATACCTACTGGTTTATTTATTTGATATAAAATAGAATAGATATGGATTGTTATTTTGAAAACCTGAAGAACATCGCCATCACCGTCTGTGACGCTGAGGGCAACATCCTCGACATGAACCAGCATTCGGCCGACGTCAACAGCCACAGCCAAAAAATCCTCGGCTACAACCTGATGAACTGCCACCCCGAGCCCGCCAAAACCAAACTCCGCGGGCTGCTGGAACATCAGCAACTCAACGCCTACACCATCGAGAAGACACTGGCCGACGGCAGCAAAGTCAAGAAACTCATCTACCAGACCCCCTGGTACAACGCCGACGGCTCCTTCGGCGGCCTCATCGAATACTCCATCGAGATACCCTTCGAGATGCCCCACTACGTCCGCCAACCAAAAAAACAATAATAAAACCGTTCTCAGTCGTTTTTAACCGACAAATTTTTCACACTGAGGTCATTCACCGGATGGCCTCAGTGTGAAAAATTTGTCGGTGAGAGAGCCACCAAACAATACGCTGACAAAACAATGCCACTTCCTCCTATAAAATTATTTTTGCCAAATGAAAAAAGATTTGTACCTTTGCAGCGTGAAAAAAAGAGAACTTTGACATAGATATTTGACAATATAGTTATACAACATCGTGCACCCATGAAAGTTGTGAATTGCTTGAAAAGAGAACTTTGACATAGATATTTGACAATTTCCCCACAATACAGAAATCACAACCCCTGGTTGTGAATTGCTTGAAAAGAGAACTTTGACATAGATATTTGACAATCAACATTAATGCAAAAAGTTCCCTCGCCCGGTTGTGAATTGCTTGAAAAGAGAACTTTGACATAGATATTTGACAATATACAATTGGAAACATTAATCACTTTCTTGTTGTGAATTGCTTGAAAAGAGAACTTTGACATAGATATTTGACAATTTAACTTCTCCACATAGTCGCGTCCGAAGTGTTGTGAATTGCTTGAAAAGAGAACTTTGACATAGATATTTGACAATAGTATAACAATAGACAATAATACACTACCAGTTGTGAATTGCTTGAAAAGAGAACTTTGACATAGATATTTGACAATAGACTTTTTTATATTATCTTTATTGACATGGTTGTGAATTGCTTGAAAAGAGAACTTTGACATAGATATTTGACAATTTACAATCTGGAGCATATGTCAATGTGAGGGTTGTGAATTGCTTGAAAAGAGAACTTTGACATAGATATTTGACAATGTCATTGCAGCGTTTTGACGTAAATTAGACGTTGTGAATTGCTTGAAAAGAGAACTTTGACATAGATATTTGACAATGCAGCAATGCTTAAAGATAAAACATTAGTAGTTGTGAATTGCTTGAAAAGAGAACTTTGACATAGATATTTGACAATTCTGGGTGCAACTCAAAGCCAGGCGCGACGGTTGTGAATTGCTTGAAAAGAGAACTTTGACATAGATATTTGACAATTTGATTGGGTGTTTGAAAATGACACAAATTGTTGTGAATTGCTTGAAAAGAGAACTTTGACATAGATATTTGACAATCTCTGACTTCTGTATAAATTACACAGCGCGGTTGTGAATTGCTTGAAAAGAGAACTTTGACATAGATATTTGACAATGGCTCACAGCAGCGGAACAACTGTCACAAGTTGTGAATTGCTTGAAAAGAGAACTTTGACATAGATATTTGACAATTTATTGCCTCGTTTGTTATGCGTATCATTGGTTGTGAATTGCTTGAAAAGAGAACTTTGACATAGATATTTGACAATGTGTGCCGGTAACTGAATGATTATGCAGCAGTTGTGAATTGCTTGAAAAGAGAACTTTGACATAGATATTTGACAATCTTGTATTGGAGTTGTTTTGACCCGAAGGGTTGTGAATTGCTTGAAAAGAGAACTTTGACATAGATATTTGACAATCGTTCAACGAGTTTACTATTGAGATACCCGGTTGTGAATTGCTTGAAAAGAGAACTTTGACATAGATATTTGACAATGTTAATATCGAAGCCTATGTAAGAGAACGGTTGTGAATTGCTTGAAAAGAGAACTTTGACATAGATATTTGACAATAGATAGAGTATGTGTGGCTGCTCCTCGTGGTTGTGAATTGCTTGAAAAGAGAACTTTGACATAGATATTTGACAATGCCGTCGATGAGCTGCCAAACTTCGACTGTGTTGTGAATTGCTTGAAAAGAGAACTTTGACATAGATATTTGACAATCGTGCCGTCAAACAACAGTACCGACAGGCGGTTGTGAATTGCTTGAAAAGAGAACTTTGACATAGATATTTGACAATTTGGTCCCGTGAGGAGGTACAACTGTTAGCGTTGTGAATTGCTTGAAAAGAGAACTTTGACATAGATATTTGACAATTGCCACTGGTTGTCTGAGCGTGTCCAGGTGGTTGTGAATTGCTTGAAAAGAGAACTTTGACATAGATATTTGACAATCCAACAATTATAATGAGGCCAGACGCGAAGTTGTGAATTGCTTGAAAAGAGAACTTTGACATAGATATTTGACAATACGATCTATGTAAGTTTGGTGAGAACCAGTCTTTTATCTAATGTTATAGAACAAGAAAATCCTGCTTTAAAAAGTAGGATTTTCTTGTTTTTATTACGGTTTTTAATTTGTGCCGACCTATTCCACGGGGCCGAAATGGGTAGTCTGTTGAGGGTATGTTCGGCTCAGAACCGCTTACACATGCTTGAAAAACAGGCAATAACCGAACTCTAAACGACCCCTACCCGACCTTAACCCGAACCTAACCCATCTAACAGCCTGTATATATGATGGTTATATTGACAGTGTTTTCGGCGGTCGGCATGGGGTTGGGTCAGAAGAGTTCAAGCTGCTGCCCGGGCGCGTTGGGTTCCACGGCTTTCTTGCTTTTGTAGAGCTCTATCTCGCCAAACTGTTTGTCGGTAATGGTGAGGCACCCCACCTCGCCGTGTTCAGGCAGGTGGGCTTTGACGCGCCGCAGGTGCACGTCGGCGTTTTCGCGGCTCGCACAGTGACGCACGTAGATTGAGAACTGGAACATAGTGAAACCGTCGCCTATCAAGTGTTTGCGGAAGTCGGCAGCCGCTTTGCGTTCCTTTTTTGTATCGGTTGGTAGGTCGAAGAACACGAGCAGCCACATGATGCGGTATTCGCTGAAGCGGTCCATCACATTTCGGGGTAGCTGACCCGTCGGCTTTCGCCCGAGAAGCAGCGGGCAAGTGAGGCTGAGGTTTGGCTGGCGGCCACCATCAGGGGGCTGCGCTGCCCGCCTATGCGCACTTCGAGGGTGGGAACCGTCAACAGGCGGCTTTTGATGGCTGTGGTTACTTCTACGTCGCTGCACACGGCCATGGTCTCTACCACCAGCCTGTCTACATAGGGGCGGTAGGGTTCCATCACGTCGTCGGCCAGGCAGTAGGCGTTGTAGCGGTTGTGGTGGTGGATTCCGAGCGTGGGGAGGAGACCGCTGCCCACGAGGGCACGGGCTATGACAGCACGCAATATGGCATAGCCGTAGTTGAGCAAGGCATTGGGGTAGGCACCATCGCGGCTTCGTGTGAAACTGGGGATTGAGGGGAACATCTGGCTCCAGTAGAAAGCGGCGGCGCGACCCTCGAGGTTGGTGCTGTCGCCGCTGTGCACATCGGCAGCCCAGGCGGCCATATTGCCCACCTCGATGCCATGCAACTGCGAGAGCAGTGCGGCCTGGTTGCGGATTTTCTGCTGCACGGTCTGTTGCCACAACTGTTTGCGCAAGGGCAGCGATGCGTTGAGTTGGTCCTGGAAACGCTCTTGCTGCACCGTGTGGCCTTCGAGAGGCAGCATGAGACCAACGGGCATATGGCGGTCGTCGCAGGTCACAACGGCAGCGTTGTTCTCGAGCATAGCAGCCATGACGCCGTGGGTGAGGGTAATCTGCCTGTGGTCGAGCATGACGAGGCCTATGTCTTCGATGGGCACTGAAACCTGCTCGTCGGGCTCGCCATCGTGCTTTTCGAGTTTGATGACGAGCTGTTTGTTGCGCAGCGACAGGTAGGCCGGATGTGAGAAACAGAGCGTGCGTTTGATCATGGTGCCTTAATATTCGCCTATTTGAACAATTTGTCCGATATGGTTAATACGTACCTTCACAATCCCTTTCAGGTTGTTTAACGCGGTTATTCGCCTCCATGTAATATTTTGAAGTTCCTTTTTGTCATCAACAGTAGTCTCTAAATGATGGCGGAAAACGTAGTATTTGCTTGAAAGTTTTTGCACCCTGTAAAGGTTTGGACTGATTAGGCTATAGTTACGCTCATCCTTCAGGTCAACCTCGTTGGGGTCAAAACCTTCTGCCGGGTTAGGGAACACAAAATATTCGTTCTGTTTCATGGTGAACAGAAATTGCCACCCTTTGTCCTTGTTGTATTCTTTGTCGATGGCCGGTAGCCCGAGCTCCACCATTCTGGCAACAGCCTCATAGAACGAAACAATATGTTCTTGCAAGTTGCCGTCGGCATCCATAAATATTGCCACATGATGGTTGCTACTGAGATTGACATAGTCGGCAGGTATCGGATTGCCGCTAGCGTCGGCGATTGGCTTGCCCTCTTTGTCGTGTTTGATATGGAGAGGCTCACCTGAGATATTCTCACCAATAGTAACACGCTTGATGTCGATGCCTTTCTCACGATTCAACCAGATTGGGTTTTTATCAAGGTCGGCAAAAGCTTTACCGGCATCGCCTCCAAATTCGTCGAGCCGTGCTTGGAGCAATCTTTTAACGCCCCCGTCTAAAACTTTGCTCACATTAAGGTCCTTGTCAACAGGTTTCCTTATTGTGAATTGCCGCTCATACCATTTAATTGTCACTTGGCCGGGCACGTTATCAGTATGTTTATCGTCAATCCAGACAGGGTTTTTGTCAAGGCTGTTTTTGCCGGTGAAAGCTTTCTTGGGGTCGCCACCAAACAACGACAATCGTTCCATCAAGGCTTTGCGGTAAACAGGATTTTGAACCTGTGCAATCATATCGGCAGTCATCTTTCCGCCCACAGCTACAATCTTGGTCTGTGGAACCCGAATGGCACCGTAGACATTTTCTTTGTGCAACTGGCCCCTGGGAGTGAGTTGTACTTTACTATTTGTTCCTCCTTTTGTTTTGGTTGTATTGGTATTGCGCGTGACAACTTTGTTCTTTGCCTTGATTGAAACAAGTATCATCTCAAGATGGCGCTTGGCTTCGGCCCTGAAATTGCCTTCAACCGGTGATTTGAAACGCAGGTGCCCGTTTCCGTCGCGCTCAAGAAATTTACGTTCCAAGGTCCGCATATCGTCGCTGTTGCGGGCATTCAGATGGTTTAAATAATTGATGTAAGCGGGTTTGGTGAATGCTATTGTCAATGCATCCATGGCGTGGTGGCGATGGTCGTTGCGTTTGGTCCAATCGGAGATGCGCCGTATCTGTTGACCGTCACGCCCTGTTATGGTGGAGGTCAAGCCCAATCGATTGTATTTATCCCAATTGAGTTCCTGCATGACATCGACCAACTGCCAGTCTTGACGAAGTCTATCGGTGACACTGCCCGTTGTCGCGGTTACAACTCTGGCAATCTCACGCAGCATTTCCTGTGCCTTTCGTGAAATATACTGAGTGTTTCTCAAGTCGCGCTCAATGAAATCGTCTGGAATTTCGGCCTCTGACATCTTCAACTTATTTGCCTTCGCCATAGAAATGGCACCACTTTTAAGCAATCCGTTTATTCTGTCTTTGTATCGGGACACCTCTTCTTCTCCGTATTTCTGTCTTACGAAGTCAATAGCCGTAGAATTGCTTTTCTCAATATTGATGCTTCTATATTCAAGCGTTTTATTCGAAAAAGAATCGTCGAACAGGCGTGCCTGAGGTATAATATGTTCAATATCTATCTCTTTGCTAAACAGTTTCTCTTGAGGAATGTACTGGTTGGAATAGAGCGTCTTATAGCCGTTACTGGCCAACTCTTTGTAAAGACGGTATCGAATAACATCATTCCTGCTTACATGAGTAAGGCCAAAATTCTTTCGGAGATCATCGCAACATTGCTCTGTTTCACGAGTGTTACGGTTGATGGCATCTGTCATTGCCTGGCGTTCTGTTGCATTCTTTTTTAGTTCGCGAGCCAACTCAATACGAACCTCGTCAGGTCGGCCATAGGTGTCTATAACTCCATTTACAACATTCACCATCTGGTTGAGAATCTTTTCCACCACAGGATTTCTCAGGCTATTCTTAGGAAGTTGATCAAGATGGTCTTTCAACGGACGGTTTTCGTTCTCTTCCCGAGTCAACGATTGTTCAGAATGTTTGTATCCAGCCAATCCACATGCCTCACTGTATATATGTCCTGCCATCATAAATGGTAGGATTTTCCTAATTGCTTTGCTCGAAAGGCCGCAATAGTCGTCTTCAAAATGTATGTTGGCAAACAGTCTGGCATACTCTTTGGGCAGGTTAGTCATTTGCATAATGCGATTTACCAGATTTTCATCGCCTGTTGCAGAATTGTCACTTTCAAAAGAGTATATAAGGTGCCATAAGCGCATCTGTGGTTCATTCTCAACATCTTCGGCATCGGTGTTAAATGACAGCCAGTTCGTTGCATACCCCAGGCCTCCAAAAACAGTGCAAACTATATCTTGAATATTATCGGCAGACATTTTTGTGAAATCATATTCGCCATGTCCGCTTAGTGAAATTATCTCCTGCGCAGCGGAAAGCATTTTGGCCATTGTACGATCTCCCTCAAGAGAAGCAAAATTCAAATCGATTCCTTTTGTTTTTGTGAACAGCAATTTTAAAGCATCGCTCTTACTAATTTTCTCTTTGTATTGCAGCTCCCTATATAAAATAGCTTTCTGATCCTCATTAAGAACATACGACTCTCCTTCAATAGAGAATGTAACATTGTTTAAGACCTGCCAGATTCTGAAACGCTGGAAGAGCGGCGACGATTTGGGACACACTTTACGTTTTTCAAAAGGGCAATTGGCAACAAGCCATTTCTGTGATTTCAATCTCCGCTGATAGAATATTATTATGTCCCTGATTTCATGTTTTAACTCTGGAGTAAGTTCGGTGTGATAATGAGTCTGAGTTTCCCAAAGTTGCTCAAACTCATCCAAATAATCCTGACGGTAGAATGGCTGATTCTTCAGGCTTTCGTTGGGGTTCTTGTCCAATTTTAGCATGAGATATTGGCCAACCGTATAGTGGTTAATGTAAAGAATCTTACTTCTGTCACTTATAGCACCAAGGTATCCACTGCTACTATTTATTTGTCCATTAACCTCGCTTATAACGGTGGCAAGCTCTTCCGTGGTTAATTCTCTTACAAGAGAATCGTTGCGTAACTTGAAAGACTGTTCTTTTCTTTCAAATTTGTTGCCTTTAATATCAATTGTAAATATGTTATGTCTCTTTCTAAAAGCATTCGACGTTCCCTTTTTGCTTTGATTGGCAATCTCTGCTTTAAAGTCGGGTGTTAAAATAGCATTGTGGTATTTATACTGATACGCCCATATTTTATCTAATTCGGATTGTAGGTCTGAACGATAAAAATCCGGAATAAAATGCTTTCCATTTTTTATTAAAGTGTATCCATATTGACCCGGCGTTAGATCTAAATCATACATTTCTCGTGCAACATCAAGACTATTGACAAAATGACCTTCTTCATTATTCTGCGCCTTACGGTTACTACGATAACCCCTTTTCTTGTTGAGCATTAGAAGCACTCTAGCAAACTGTTCCAAAGTAATTTCCTCAGACGCGGCCTTTGCTCTCAATCTATATGTCTCAAAAGTGCTATTATTCCCATGTTCTGATAGTAAGGTAGCCTCTGTTATCCAACCTTGTTTTTTTAATAGAGCAATTAAATTATCACGACGCAACTTATACCGTTGCAGATTGCGACGCATGCTTCTCTTCAATGTCCTTTCTGCATTGGTCGTTATTGGTTTTCCTTTTTCAAAATTTGTCTGTTCATCAACCGTAAGTGGATTGACGCGAACACCCAATCGGATAATTGAAGAGGTCTCATTGCTGTTTTCCGCTTCTCTTACTACAGCCCAACCTATGCTGCTGGTACCAAGGTCTAGTCCAAGTATTTTCGCCATAATTAATGATTATTTTATTGTGCAAAGATACAAATTTTTCTGTAGTTTTCAAAATATTTTTTGCCAGTTTGCAAAAAAGTTGTATCTTTGCAGCACTTTTCAAGCAATTCACAATAAGGATTATTCCGTTGTGAAAACTATCAAGGGGGCGGCAATTGAATAAATTGTCGTCGTCTTTTTTAATATGTATTCTTTTTTTGCATTGGTGAAAGATATTCTTTGCAAATAGCAATTTTTTGTGTATTTTTGCATGATTATTCCATCTACGATGAAACGCATTATTGTTCTGATAATAACTTTCTTAGCCCTCGGTGCACAGGCTCAGCAGGGCGTTGTGCGCGGTCGGGTGACCGACGCACGGACAAGCGAAAACATTGAATACGCCACCGTGGCCCTGCTCTCGCCCAAGGACTCGACCCTCAAAGGCGGCACCGTTACCGACGGCGGCGGCCACTTCAAGATTGAAGCCCCATACGGACGCTATCTGCTACGCATCACCTTCGTGGGCTATGAGCCGCAGTACTACAAGAACACCGTGACCCTCAGCGCCGAGCACCCTTCGGCAAACCTCGGCAAGGTTGCCATCAACCCCCGAGCCACCACGATGGAGGCGGTTGAGATAACGGCCGAGCGCTCGATGGTAGAGTACCAGCTGGACAAGCGCGTGGTGAACGTGGACAAGAACATCGTGGCCGGCGGCGGCACAGCCACCGACGTGCTGGAGCAGGTGCCCAGCGTGGCCATAGACAACGACGGCAACGTGACCCTGCGCGGCTCGTCAAACGTCAAGGTGCTCGTCAACGGCCGCCCCAGCGAACTGCTGGCCAGCGACTTGGCTACACTACTTGAACAGATACCCGCATCGACGGTCGAAAATGTCGAGGTCATCACCAACCCCTCGGCCAAATACGACCCTGAGGGCATGAGCGGCATCATCAACATCAAACTCAAGGACAAGACCGCCGGGGCCCTGGGCCTGAACGGAGTGGTCAACCTCAACGTCGGCGCCCCGCTGCCATTCATGGTGCCCGACTCGCTGCCCCCGTTCATACCCACCGCCATGGGCAACATAAGCCTCAACTACACCACCGAGAAATACAACCTCTTCTTCAACGCCGACGCGGGCCTGCGCCAACGCGGCAGCAAGAGCACCTCGGACATCGAGAACCGGCCGCTCGGGGCAGGCAGCATACCCACACACAACGACATAGAGCAATACAGCCTCAACCCCAACCTCATGGGCAGCGTGAAAGTGGGCGGCGAATACTACTTCGACGACAAGAACAGCCTGCTGCTCTCCTACCAGCTGCGCGGCGGCAACCGGCGGCGCAACAGCAGCAGCTACGCCACCGACCTGCTCTACAACGACTCGCTGCACTACACCCAAATCGCCACAAGCGACAACCACAACACCAACCACTCGTTCAACTTACTCTACACCAAGAAATTCGACCGCAAGGACGAGGAGCTGACCTTCGACGCCACCTTCAGCACCCGCCAGGTGCAAGGCAACGGGGTGCAGGAGCAGACCTATGCCGACCTGGCCGCCAACTACGCCAACTATTACAAACGCACCAGCCTGACCGAGAACCACCACCAGGCACTCAACATCAAACTCAACTGGCTGCGGCCCCTCGACTCGTTCCTCGGCAAAGATGGTTGGCGGCTGGAGAGCGGATACGAGGGCCGCATGGATTGGCCCGACCAGCGAGCCGACTACTACCGCACAGTGTTCGACACAACCACCAGCCCCTACGAGTACTACGGCTACTACGACTCGCTGTCGTCGACCCACTTCAACTACCGCCAGCAGGTGCACGCTGTCTATGCCACACTGGGCGGCAACATCACCGAAGCCCTGTCGCTGCAAGGCGGCCTGCGCGGCGAATACGCACACATCTTTGGCAAGGACATCAACCACCCCAACACCGCCGCTGTCGACAAACCCTACTGGCAACTATACCCCACCCTGCACCTGTCGTACAAAATCACCGACCTGCAAAGCGCACAAATCAGCTACAGCCGCCGAGTACGCCGCCCCCACATGTGGGACCTCAACCCCTTCCTCGACATCCGCGAAGACAACCAGATGAGTTTCGGCAACCCCAACCTCGACCCCGAGTACACCAACGCCTTTGAGCTCAGCTACAACCTCGGAATCAAGAAGGTGAACATATTCACCTCGCTCTACTACCGCCAGACCAACAACATGATTACCCACTACGGCTTCACCTGGTGCCAGGACAGCGTCGACCACTATGCCTGGTGGGAGCCATACAACAGCCAGTACGACGGCTATCGCGCCTCGACACGCCTCAATCTAAGCACTGGATACAACTACGGCATGGAGTTCATCGTCGACTGGCAGATATTCCAATGGTGGAAAATCAACGTCAGTGTCAACTTCTACCAAAGCCATATTGAAGGCACCGAATTGCTCCACAACCAGAGCAGCGAGTCGTTCCAGGCCAGCGGCAAATTCAGCTCGTTCATGACCCTGTCCAAAGACTGGACCATACAACTTAGCGGACAGTACTGGGCGCCGTGGCTCGACCTGCAGACCCAAATGGACCCGAACTACTGGGTGGACTTGGCCGTAAAGAAAGACGTTTTTAACAAGCGCGGAACCGTCAACCTGCGCGTCAGCGACGTATTCTGCACCGGAGGCTGGGGTCACACTACCTACAGCGCCACCTTCAACCGCGTGTTCAAGAGTCGACGACTCTCCCCCACCGTCACAGTGGGCTTCACCTGGAAAATCAACAACGGCCTCAAACAGCGCCAGCAGCAAGACATGGACGACGACGGCGGTGAAAACAACGTTTATTAAATCACCTATATGAGCAACAGCAGCCCAGACAGTCCTAAACGTGCGCAGGTTATTGACCCAGTGCGCCGACGCCGTGTGGCGCTGACACCCGAGGAGGGGGTACGGCAGGCTGTGATTGGCGTACTGCATGAACACTACGGCTACCCACTGGAGCTTATGCAAGTCGAGGGGGCAATAAGCGTGAACGGACTCACACGGCGTTGCGACATTGTAGTCTACAACCGGCAACTGCGTCCGGTCATGATTGTGGAGTGCAAACGACCCGATGTTAAAATTACCCAGCGCGTGGCCGACCAGGCCTGCCGGTACAATATAACCCTCGGCGTGCCCTATCTGATGCTCACTAACGGACGCAAGTGCCTGTGTCTGAGGGTTGAAGCGGCCTCGAAAACGCTCAGTCCCATGCCGTCGATACCCTCGTGGGAAGAGCTTGACGAAAAAAAAAATGTTAAAATTTGAGCCATTTTGGCCTTCTCGTCGTCTATTATATATACAACGGGCAAATTATGAGCCAGCAGGACCGCCTACAGAAACTCTCGGAACGCTATCTGGACCTATTCAGTTTAGCCATGTCCATCGTGCAAAACAGCGATGACGCCAGAGACGCTCTGCAAGAGGCCATCGCCACGACATTGGCGCGACCTTTTACGCGAGACCCCTACGCCTTCTGCCGGCACGCCCTGCGCAACAACTGCGTCGACATACTTCGCCATCGCAGACGCTTGGCACCAATTAGGGACATCATGAAACTAACCAGCGAAACCTACCCCGACGAAGCGGCCAAAGAGGCATGGCAACTCAAAGACGAACTGCCCGAACAGTTGCGTGTCATGATGGAGCTGCACGACGTGGAGGGCTACACCTACTCCGACTTAGCGGCTTTGACCGGCAGAAGCATATCCTCTATAAAACGCGACATAGCCTACGCTCACGATAAGATGCGCAGAATGATCAATAACAAGAACGAAAAATAACATCAATGATATGGAACAGCAAGCAAAACCCAACCCCGACAGCGGACTCGACACCTTGCTCGAGCGCTACCGCACAGGAGACATAACCCCTGCCGAGGCCGCCGAGCTTGAGAAACTGAGCGGCCGTCAGACAGTGCTGCAACAAGCCGTGAAACGCGCCCACCGCATACGGGTGCGGCGCCGTGCAGCTGCCGTGGCGGCTGCATTGGCAATCGGAGCCGTGGTTACCTTTGGGGTACGTATGGCAGGCAGCGACCCGACCGCCACACAACCTCCCATGCCTGGAACCACGCAGATAGCCGCAGGTCCATCGCACCAGACCGCCGAACCCACCCCCGCAGCAACCCCCGCAGCCGTTCAGCCAAAGCCGGTCATGGCTCCCCGCAACGCAAAACCGCAGCAGCCCGCACCGCAACCAACGCCTCAAGAGGCCGGGAACCAACCGCAGGCAGAGCCGGAACAGGCTTATATAGAGCACCCTGCTGCCGAACCTATCGTGGTGTGCAACACCCAGTGCAACGCCGACTCGGTGATTAACGAAATATGGAAATTCTTGAAAGCATGAACAATACATCACGCAAAAGAACCCGGACAGCCCTGCTGCCTATGCTCGCCGCAATCGCAGTGGGGTCGCTATGGTTGTGGTTGAGTCCCATGGCGGCAGCCCAGAGCGAGCTATACAACCGCTACGCAAACCGCGCCGGTGTGAGGGTGGCCGAAGTCGAGGGCTTCCGCATAGACAGTGCCACCGCCATCGATGTGCTGGTGGTCGAGGCCGTGAGCGATGCAGGCTGGCAGTGGATGAAGGGCGAGTTTGCCATTGGCGACCCCGCCCCCGAGCAGCAACGCGATCTGCTGACAGGCAACGACGTGGTGCTCTTTGCCCAACGCGACAGCCAGTGGCCGGGCAAACCCGCCCCCATGAACGGCGAGCAGGTCGACGCCTCGGCCAGCTGCTACCTCGGCATATCCTATCTGAGCCGCACCGTCTACATCTTCGCCCCAAAGACAGCGGGCCAGGCCGAGGCCATAGTGTCGCGCCTTGTGCTCAAAATGCTGAACCGCAGCAACCCGTAGTTCCGAATCGCAAACCATTGACAGCCAGACAAGAGTCGTAAAAAACAAAACCAAATTGCATTTTGCGGCCCATATGTCGGCTTTTTTGTGTACTTTTGCAAAAAAATTACAGGCCATCATGAAAATCATTGCCGGACCCTGCAGCATTGAAAGCCGCCAGCAACTGGCCGCCGTCGTCGAGGCGCTGGCCGCCGACCCACGCGTGCAGATGATACGCGGAGGGGTGTGGAAACCACGCACCCGTCCAGGCGGTTTCGAGGGATTGGGCGAACCAGCCCTGCGATGGATGGCCGAACTGAAAAGCAAGCACACATTCAAGTTCTGTTGCGAGGTGGCCCTGCCCGAGCACGTCGAGCTGTGCCTGCAATACGGTGTCGACGCGGTGTGGCTCGGAGCCCGCACCACCGCCAACCCCTTCCAGGTGCAGGAACTCTGCGCAGCCCTGCAAGGCACCGCCATGCCGGTGATGGTTAAGAACGCACCTGTGCCCGACCTCGGGCTGTGGCTCGGTGCCATAGAGCGCTGCAGCCAAGCCACCACCGGCGACGTGAGCGCCGTGCACCGCGGATTCAACCTCTACAACAACCTCGGTTACCGCAACCACCCCCTCTGGGAGGTACCACTCGAGTTGCGCCGCTATATGCCTCAAACCGAGTTGATCTGCGACCCTTCGCACATAGCCGGACGGCGCGACATCGTGGCGCAGACGGCACAGATGGCTCTCGACCTGGGTTTCGACGGCTTAATGGTCGAGACTCACCCCAACCCCGACGCCGCCCTCACCGACGCCGCCCAGCAACTCACCCCCGACGGTTTTGCGGCCATGACGGCCTCGTTGGTGCCGCGCCGCACCGGAAGCCAGCGAGCCAACGCGGCGCTTGCCGACTGCCGCTCGCAGATTGACGATATAGACCACCAGCTGCTGCAACTGCTGGCCCGTCGTATGGACACCTCGCGCCGCATTGCCGCCATCAAGCGGCCGCTCGGCATGGCTCTATACCAGCCCGAGCGCTGGCAGGCCCTGATGGCCGACCGCAAAGCACTGGCTGCCGAGCTGGGGCTGGAGCAGGACTTTGTGAGCCGCCTGCTCGAGACCATCCACGCCGAGAGTGTGAGGGTGCAGCAAGAGGGCTAACAAGGCCTGTAAATCAGCCAACTAACGTATAAACATCGGGGTCTGGACGTGAAATCATCGGAGCCAGCGCTGCGGTCTCCGAAGGCTACCCGACCCCAACCCGACCTTAACCCGAACCTAACCCATTTATTGCACTGATTTACAGCAAGTTATTCTACAGTATTTAATTCGTTGAAAATCAAAAACATACCGTAGCCCATACCTAAGGCATGGGCTACGGTTTTCTATCTTGACCAAAAAACGGTCGGGTTATCTTATGGCTGCCACCTTGGCGGCGGGCTTGCCGTCGACCATTACGATGTATATGCCTGCCGTCGGCAGGTTGTAGAGGGCGTGGCCGGTGGGGCGGGCGGTCACCACGACACGACCCGACATATCGACCACTGTCAGTTGGCGGCCGTCGCATCCTGCCACATTGAGGGTCAAGCCCTGGCAGCCCACTGCCACTCCGGCAGCCGCAAGGTCGGTCACCTTGCTGGGCCAGGCCCGCAAACCAGCCCAAGCATTGGCCTTGCCCCAGCCCCAGAGGTTGCTGCTGTTGGAGGGGATGGTGCCGGTGTAGGAGTCGGCGGTCGAAGTCTGCTGTATGAGCGAGAGTGCGTCGGCGGTGCTCATGTCTGGCTTGCGTTGCAGCCAGAGGGCCAACATGCCTGTGACGCAGGGCGTGGCCATAGAAGTGCCTGCCTCGATGGCGTAGTACTCGGTGTTGGAGCCGTCATCAACGGTTGTAACCACATAACTGTTATTGGTGGTGGCTTCGCTGCGGCAGTAGCGGTTGATAGGGGCCACCACCCACCCTGGGGCGGTGACATCGGGTTTGACACGGCCGTCGGCCGTGGGGCCGTGCGACGAGAACGAGGCAAGTTCGTTCAGCGGATACTTGCTGGCCATCGAGATGTATCGAGCCGATGCCGTAATCCATTCGTTCTTGGTGGTGTAAGCCCCCACGCTGATTATGCTGTTGCCCACGCCACCCACTTCGCCCACAGAACAGTCGTTGTTGCCGGCGCTGAGCATAGGGAAGTTGCAGTCGCTGAAACCGCACTGCGTGCCCCAGAGGTGCACCGTGGTGCCCTCGGGTGCCACCACAGCCACCAACACTTTCTGATTGCGCGAGCTCTGCCTGGAGGCATCGACAGCCAAAGTGATGTTGGGGCAGTTGTTGCTGTTTTGCGTGTTGGGCGTGCAGCTGAACTGTACCGAGGTAACCTCGCCGTCAGAGTCGGTGAGGCGGTCGTAGAATGTGCCGGCACTGGACGCCGAGCGGTAGTCACCGGCAGCGTCGAAGTCGCCTGTAATACTGTCAATTATGCCGCAAGCCACCTCGATATTGGAGCCTGCCGAACCCCAGATATCGACATAGCCAGAGCCGCCACCAAACCAACCACTGGTAAAGCGCAGAGTGGTGAGCAGTGTGTCGCCGCCGGCAAAGGTGTGCGAGAGGTGCAGACGGTCGGCACCCTCGTTGCCGGCAGCACCCACCAAAAGCAATCCGGTTGGGTGGTTGTCAATAAAAGCATCGCACTGCCTGTCGAAACTCGACGTGCCGTCGTGGGGTCCCACATGACTGCCGATGCTCATATTGATTACACACGGCTTGCCCTGCGACTGGGCATAATTGTATATGTACTGTATTCCGTCGTAAAGGCCTGCGTCGGTCATAGTGGTGGCCACCAACACTATCTCTGAGGCCGGTGCCATGCCGCGATAGACGGCACCTTCGGGGGTCAAACCGCCAATGCCGGCGGCTATACCGGCAACATGTGTACCGTGGACTTCGTCTTTGCTGCTGTATTTTGCCGCGAGAATCGCATCCTCAGTGGTATACTCGGCGCCATAGTTATAGCCGGACGGACGGGTTCCGGTGCGGGCGGTCTGGTTCCATACACGTTTGACTCTTAAGCCACTGCCATCGGCTGCCATGAACGCCGGATGGTCGTATTGAAATCCCACATCGATTATGCCTACCACCACGCCTGAGCCGTCGTAGGGGTGAGGCAGACCGACACCGTTGTAGGCGTCCTCTACACCCATGGCCACGCGAGCTACATCAAGGCGAGGATAAGCCTTCACGCCCACGTCCAAGAGCTTGCATAGACCAGAGGCGCTCAACTCGACCAGACGACTCAGCGGCACCTGCAAGGTTGCACGGTTGCCCATAACCGACTTGACGACAACATTGTAATGCTCAAACTCCGAAATCTTTACATCGTCGGCAAGCACAGCAAAAAGAGCTACGCTGAGTTCTCCATCGACGTAGGTGAGGCCGTAGGATGCCTGCAAAACATCGTCGGCCACGCCTGTAAGCATGTCGGCAACGAGCAATGCGGTGATTGACGAGAGGCCGGCAGTGGAGACTACCATGCCCTCGTTGCTGACAGGTCCGAAAGCCGAGGCCGAAACACGACGCTCCTGTGCCGAAGCGCAAATCACAAAAGCCGCGGCTAATGCCATGGCAACTATCTTTTTCATATTCTTCATCTTATAATTCTTTTCTGTAATGGAGCCGACACATCGATGCGCACCAAGCGACCCGATTTGACAAGTTTAACAAAACGGCGCGTGGGAATCAGAGCCGTGCAGCCCTGTGGGGCAAATCCGTTGCACAGCACTCCATATCGTTTCAGGTCGCGCTCGCTAACATTGTCGGCTGGAAACACGAAGGCCTGCACATAGTATCTATTGCACTGGCGGACAAGGTTGTAGCGTTCAATGAGAGCAGTATCTTTGCGGCGTACCTGACGGCCGAGCCTCTCAAGGTCGCTGCGCAACAATGCGGCCATTGGAGAGAGCCTAGTTCCCTGCTCGTCGACTTCTGCCGCATGACTGTCGGCATGGCCAAAATTGGGCGACTGCACGCGCCTGTCATCCTGCGCACGCACACTACAAACCACAAACAGCACCATCGCTACAATCAATAAATTCTTCATACCATGATATTTAACACAGCGTTTACTCCGTTGCACTTTTTGCAAAGGTACAAAAAAAATCAGAAACACTTGGATTTTTTGCACACATTTTTAGCAGGGCAGAACGGACAGACCGTGCTGTCATCGCTCGCCGCAAAGGGTGTCGACACGTCAAAGAGCTCGCTCACAATCTTTTTCACCATTGCCTCGAACCTGTCGAGCAGTTCAGCCTCAATCACAGCCTCGCCTTCCCATGTGGCCGGCACCATATTGTGGCCTATATGACGAAGAGGGTAAACGCCTGATAGCATGGGTTCTGTGCTTGACACCGAGCGGTTGTACAGCAATGCGTAGAACATCACCTGGAACCACTTGTCCGGTACCTTGCCAGAGTCGAACTTTGCCTCATCCATGGCCAGATCCTTCTCGTCGACCTTGCCGGTCTTGTAATCGGCTATGCACAACACGCCGCCACGGCGGTCTATGCGGTCCGCCACGCCGCTAAGTTTCACCAACTTGCCGTTAACGCTCAAACTATGCTCAAGCTTACTCTCCAACCCAATCACATCAATGACACGGCCTTTTTCAAGTTCATTGATTTCGAGCTTCAACAAGTTGGTTATCTGCGATTTAGCTATAGCGTACAGCAAATGGTTGCGACCCTCGATTGCTCTTCCCGAGTTGAACAGTTTGTCGAACTTTTGTTGCAGAGTTTCATCAAAATGCTCCAGCTCGCTGCGCAGAGTCTCTGCCCGAAGCCTGCCGTCGACATCGGCCGAAAACAACTGCTGCAAAGTTTCATGAATGCAGGTGCCCAAATCCGACTGGTCAAGGTCCTCAACCACATCTTTCTCCTCTTTGATTTTCAATATGTTCTCATAGTAGAACTTCATTGGGCAAGCCCTGTAGTTATTGAGTGCCGATGGTGAAAAACCGCGCTCATTGATTTCGGCAAGCCGTTGCATTACAAAGGGACTCTTTGCGACCTCGTCGAGGCCAGCTGTTGGCAGCTCAACATTCTCTACTTCAACTATTTGCTCTCTCAAAGTAATGTGGTCTGCGAATTTCTGGACCAACTCCTTTGCCACCTGTAGCACAAACCGGCTTGGTTCGCCCTTGCCAGAAACATCGGTTTCAGTGCTGCACACCAACCAAACTTCCTCGGCACGCTGCAACAAGCGATAGAAATGATAGGCAAAAACGGCATCTTTTTGCTGGTAGGTAGGCAGCCCGAAAGCGACCCTTAAATCGTATGGAATCAGCGAATTATCACTTCTGCTTGACGGCAATATACCTTCGTTGGCCGAGAGCAGTATCACTCGTTTGAGATCGAGGTTTCGCGTCTCAAGCATACCCAAAACCTGCAACCCAGAGAGAGGCTGACCGAAGAACGATATGCTATGTCTGCGCGACAGACGGGTATAGATTTTCTGTAATGTTTCGAGGCTCTCAATAAAGTGATTTTCAACCTGTAAACTCGAAAGGTAATCAGCCATCTCAACCATAGAAGTCAGAGCTTCGCTCTCCTTGCGGTTGCTTTCAAGGGCATCACACCCAACAAGACGTGCAGCTAATTCACGACAAACATTCCAAAACTCGTCAACCACATTGCCGTTTATCCTGAAGATGAACGAAGTGGTTTCTGAGGCGAATCCCTCATTGCCAAGCATTTCACCAATATCATCTGCGGAGGCGTAGACAAAGTTGCCTGCTGCCAGTTGACGCGTCATGACACTACGCAAATCTCTTGTTCCATGGAGTTTAGCTACATTATAGTCACCAAGAACCTCCACTATGTCGGCATGATGAAACTTGCAGTTGCGAACGTGTTGATAGAGCGAGAAAAGTTTCAGTACTGTTTCGTGCACATTGCTGTCGGCATATGGATAGCCCATGGTTACGTTGACAGTCGCAACATTCTCTGGCAGAGAATTTAACATTGGTATAAGCAATTTCTCATCGGCCAACACAACAGCAGTCTGGGTGCTGTCTTCAACCCACTCCCTATGCTCGTCAAGCAGATTGCCTACATACTTGCACTGCAATACATTTTCCGGACACTTAACCAACGTAACCATCTTGTTACCAACATCAAAGTGCGACTCAAAGGCCTCATCTAACGGAAAATCGACACTATGTTTGCGCAAGAAAAGGCCAGCTTCTTGCATCTCGTCATCAAAATAGTAAGAGTCACCATCGGTTTTTATTCGGGCAAGATTCGCCTTGTAGAGCGTTTTTATGATTTTAAGCTCGCACTCCGACATGACATTGAAACCAACAAAATAATAGAACCTGCCTGCGCAGACATCTATCATAGAATCAATGTGTTCTGCCACATACCGATATGCCATGCCCGAATAGGCTTTGCCTTGCGACAGTAAAACTTCACGCAACGAAGTATAATACTGATACAGCGACCGATAGAACTCTAAATACTGTTCTTGAAACGGAGAGAGGGAGTCTCCCTCAATATTCCACTCACCTATTGCCTTGATACCTTGTAGGTTGATAAACAATTGGCGAGCATCTGCCATATACAGATCCAGTTCTGAGAAATCGGCCAACATCAAGTCGCCAAAAGAGATAAAATCTTGGAAATTAGCATACTTTCTATTTTCTCCACCAATTTTACAGTGTATCTTGTATAGTTCGAATAGCAAGAACTCGTGCTGAACTATCTGCAGACCGCTCAACTCTTCTATAAAATCATCTATTACAGTGATTTGCGGCATGAAGAAGCTGCCATTACCCTGCTGCGAAAAGTATTTGCGCAAAAAAAGACCAGAACGGTGGTTGTTGAAGACCACTGTTACCTTATCGGTATCGTTTGGGTGCTCTGACAAAATCTGTCTGGCAACCTGACTCAAGAAAGGCTCCATATTGCTCATAAATACCTTGCTATAAAAGAGTTAGCCTCGGCCAATGTTTCTGGTTTGCCGACATCGAGCCACCCTTGGCATGGATGTTCCAAACATTTGATAGTATGATTTTTAGCCAAATTCAAGAGTGCCGGGATCAACGGATATGGGTGGTCGGCCGGGGGCAACTGCTTGACAAGGTAAGGATTATATAGACTTATCCCGCTGAAAGCAAGACATTTATAATCGCTTATAGCCTCATTCACCCAAAGATATTCGCCCGAGGCAGAATTGTGCCAACCCACAAGATTACCATCAGAGCTAAATAGCAGGTAACGTGATGTTTGACGTTTACATACTGCCAATACCGCATCAGCGCCGGTGGTGATCATTTCTGTCTCAAGGTCAAGCAAACGAACATTTGACAAAATATCGACATTATGCACCGCAATATTCATACTATCAACGAAGTAGCGAGAGGCTTTGCTCAAACCACCACCTGTATCAAGCAATTGGTCTCGCTCGTCACTGACAATCACCTCCATGCCCCAACTGCGACTTGCCAAAAAAGCCTCGACCTGTTCGGCAAAGTGATGGACATTGACAACAACCCTTACGACCCCTTGGGAGCGTAGATTCAACAGGTTACGCTCCAGTAAGGTCATGCCGCCTACCTCCACAAGAGCTTTGGGACGGTCGTTGGTAAGGGGGCGGAGGCGGGTTCCCAACCCGGCAGCTAACAAAAGGGCTTGCATGGCGTGAATGTTTTAATAGTTCATCTGAAATGCAAAAATACAACAAAAAATTGAAAATTTACCCCTGTTACGCAATTTTTAGCAAAAAAAAACGTTAAACGATTATGCATAAAAAGATTATACTACCAACAATTTTGACTGCATTGCTCCTGGCAGCCTGCGGCGACGGCGGCAAACCGACCCCGAAGCCAACAGCCTACATACGTATAGACCTCCCTGAGGCAAGTTACTCAACGCTTGACACAGCAGTTCTACCTTTCTCGTTTAGTCAGAACTCACATAGTCAGATTGTTATTAAACAGAATAGCCGGCAGGAATGCTGGGCGGACGTAACCTACCCCGAACAAAACGGAGTTGTGTTCCTCACCTATCGCCGCCTCGACAAACCCGACGACCTTAAAGGCCAAGTTGACACCGCCTACCGTCTGCTGGAACAGCATTTCGACTTCTCGTCAGGCGTGGAGGAGCAGCAGTATGCCGACCCAGAGCACCATGTGTATGCCACCACATACCACATCAAAGGCAACAAAGTGGCTTCAACATACCAATTCTGGGCCACCGACAGCGTGCGACATTTCCTGCGCGGAGCCCTATACATCAACGAAAGTCCCAACAACGATTCCCTCGCCCCGGTGCTAAACTATCTGCAAACCGACGTCAATCACCTCATTGAGACCCTTCGTTGGAAATAAATTCCATACAAAAACGCGGTGATATGATGTCCCGTCGTCTGCATTTTTTGTAATTTATGTAATAAATATTAATTGATTTCCAGTGTTTTATAAATATTTTATTGACATTCGGAAATTTTTATTATCTTTGCACCAATTAAAATTAATTAAAATCTAACAAAATACATACGTTATGTCAAAACTTCTCCTTTTAGGCGACGAGGCTATTGCACAGGCATTTATTGATGCTGGCGGCAGCGCCATCAACAGCTATCCCGGCACCCCGTCGACCCAGATTACCGAATATGTGATGAAAAGCAAACAGGCCAAGGAACAGGGCGTGGTAGCCAACTGGTGTGCCAACGAGAAAACCGCCCTCGAGGCCTCTATCGGCGTGGCCTATGCCGGCAAACGCGCCATGACCTGTATGAAGCACGTCGGTCTCAACGTCTGCGGCGACCCCTTCATGAACGCCTCCATCATCGGCACCAAGGGTGTTATCATCGTAGTGGCCGACGACCCCAGCATGTTCTCCAGCCAGGACGAGCAGGACAGCCGCTACTATGGTCACTGGGCCATGATACCCATGCTCGAACCCTCGAACCAGCAGGAGGCATACGACATGGTTTTCTATGGCTATGAGCTCAGCGAGCAGATGGGCACCCCCATCCTCATGCGCATTCCCACCCGCTTGGCCCACAGCCGCGCCGGCGTTGAGCGTAAAGCCGTACGCCAGCAGAACCCACTTTCGAGCCCCAGCGACCCGAAGAGCTACGTGCTGCTGCCTGTCAACGCCAAGCGTCTCTACCGCGACCTCATCGACAAACAGCCCGCATTCACCAAAGCTTCTGAAGAGAGCGGCTACAACCAGTACATCCCGGGCACTGACAAGAGCCGCGGCATCATCACCACCGGTATAGCTTTCAACTACCTGCAGGAGAACTTCCCCGGCGGCAAATGCCCCTACCCTGTGGTTAAAATAACCCAGTACCCTCTGCCTTACAATATGCTCAACAAGCTCTATGACGAGGTTGGCGAGATATTGGTGCTCGAAGACGGCCAGCCGTTTGTAGAGGAGCACATCAAAGGCTTCCTTGGCAAAGGCAAGCCCGTGCACGGCCGCATAGACGAGACCATACGCCGCGACGGCGAACTCAACGCCGAGAAGGTGGCCATAGCTCTTGGCAAACCCATGCCCAAAGGTCCAGATGTACCCGAGGTGGTTACCAACCGCCCACCGGCTCTATGCGTAGGCTGCCCTCATATCGACAGCTATGAGGCCGTTATCGACGTTATGAAGAAATATCCCAACGGCCGCGTATTCGGTGACATCGGATGCTACACCCTCGGTTTCAATATGGGTGCCATCAATACCACCGTGTGCATGGGTGCCAGCGTTACCATGGCCAAGGGTGCCGCCGAAATGGGCATATTCCCTGCCATCGGCGTCATAGGCGACGGTACCTTCGGCCACAGCGGCATGACCGGCCTGCTCGACTGCGTGAACGAGAAAGCCAACGTAATAATTATGATACTCGACAACGACATCACCGCCATGACCGGTGGCCAGCCCTCGAGCGCCAACCAGAAGCTCTTCAATATCTGCAAGGGGCTCGGTGTCGATCCAGACCACATACGCACCATCGTGCCGCTGAAGAAGAACCACGACGAGTTTGTCAAGATCCTTGAAGAGGAGATTGCCTACAACGGCGTGAGCGTCATCATACCGCAGCGCGTCTGCATTGTCGAGAACAAGAAACGTATTGCAGCTAACAAATAAGAAAGGAAAACAACAATGAAAAAAGACATCATACTTTGCGGCGTAGGCGGCGACGGCATTGTCTCCGTGGCCAAAATCATCAGCGATGCCGCCCTCAACCTCGGCCTCAACGTCAAGCAGAGCGAAATCCACGGCATGAGTCAGCGCGGTGGTAGCGTGTTCAGCCACCTGCGTGTCAGCAGCGACCCCATATTTGCCGACGTTATACCCGAAGGCAAGGCCGACATTATACTCAGCTCTGAACCCATGGAAGCCCTGCGCTACCTGACCTTCCTGGCCCCCGACGGTGTTGTCATCACCAACAGCGACCCGTTTGTCAATATTACCAACTATCCCGACATCGAGAAGGTAAACGCCGAGTTGGCAAAGCTTAAGAAGTGCGTCAGCTTCAACGCCAACGCCATTGCCAAGGAGCTCAACGCCCGCGGCAACATGGTACTTCTCGGAGCCGCCGCCCCTTACCTCGAGATTGCTTTCGACGAGTTGGAGAAAGCCATCAAGGCCATCTTTGGCCGCAAGGGCGACACCGTGGTAGAGACAAACATCAAGGCCATACGCGCTGGCCGCGATGCCAAGTAACGCCAACCTATACAACAAAACAATATTATCATCATGGCACACAAAATCATTGACATTGAAGGCATTGGCGCCACTTACGCCGCCAAGCTCAAAGAGGCTGGTGTGAAAACCACCGACGACCTGCTTGCCCGTTGCGCAACCAAAAGCGGCCGCCGCAAAACGGCCGAAGCCACCGGCATAAGCGAGAAACTCATCCTGCGTTGGACCAACCATGCCGACCTGTTCCGCATTAAAGGCGTGGCCGGGCAATTCTCAGAGCTGCTCGAAGCCGCCGGCGTCGACACCATCAAAGAGTTCCGCCACCGCGTGCCCGCCAACCTCCGCGCCAAGATGGAGGCCGTAAACGCCGAAAAGAACCTCTGCAACCGCATACCCTCTGTCAAAGAGATAGAGAAAATGGTTGCCCAGGCCAAGGAGATGGAGCCCATGGTGAAATACTAATGAGCCATAGCCCATACCAAACATGCAGAGGGGTCGCACACAAGCGGCCCCTCTCGTTTTTTGCAATACCGGGACATGAATTTTTATTTTGCCTGACGGCAGAAATTTTGTATCTTTGCAGACGGAAGTTTTTTTGAAAACCGACGTACCATGCTGACTACTATACATATCGCGGGCATTCTGCTCACCGTGGCCTTGTTGGTGGCGGTGAGCGTGGCAGCTGGCCGCCGCGTGAGGGACGCTCACAGCTTCACCACCGGCGGCAAGGCCGGCAGTTGGATGGTGTGTGGTGCCATACTGGGCACGTTGGTCGGCGGCCAGTCGACCATAGGCACAGCGCAGCTGGCATTCAGCTACGGTCTGTCGGCATGGTGGTTTACCATCGGAGCTGCCTTGGGGGCCTTGCTGCTGGGTCTGGCCTATGCCGGCCCACTGCGCCGCAGCGGATGCAACACCATAATGGAGATGGTGCGCCGCGAGTACGGCCCACGTGCCGAAACGTTGGGCTCCGTGCTATTTCTGGCAGGAATATTTATAAGTATAACCTCGCAGCTGCTCTCATCGGCCGCCATGATAACCAGCCTTTTCGGCCTACCCACCATAGCAGCGCTGGCCATAGGCGCAACGTTGATAGCGGCCTTGGTGCTCGTTGGCGGCATTAGGAGTGCCGGCGCCAGCGGCATAGCCAAGTTGGTGCTGCTATATGTCAGCTCGTTGGTGGCAGGCATAGCCGTGTGGCGACTGGGCAACGGGCTCGCAGGCCTGCAACAAAGCATAGAACAGATGTACACCAACCCGCATATAGCCGACCTCAACGGCCTTGACACAGCAGAGAGCGTGCACCGCCGCTACTCGAACCTCATAGCCCGAGGGCCTCTGAAAGACATAGGCGGCTGCATCTCACTGACGTTAGGCGTAGTGTGTACGCAAACCTACGCCCAGGCCGTCCTCTCGGCCTCCACCACTGCCAAAGCACGCCGCGGAGCCATATACTGCGCCATGCTCATCCCTCTCATCGGAGCTGCCTGCACCTTGGTGGGACTCTATATGCGCGGCCACTACATAACCTCCGCCGAGGCTGCGGCCCTGCAGGCCGACGGAGTGCCGCTGCCTACCGGCGCAGGGGTTCTGGGCAACTCGCTGCAGGCCTTCCCAACATTCATCACAGCCCATCTGCCGGCATGGTTTGGCGGTGTGGCATTGGGTACGCTGCTGGTCAACATTCTGGGCTGCGGCAGCGGATTGGTGCTGGGGGCCGCCACCATACTGACGCGCGACGTGCTCCGCCCACGCACCGATCGCAGCACATTGACGGCAACGAGGCTCTCGATTGTGGGACTGCTGATTGCAGGCATTGTGGCTGCACACTTTGTAAGCGGTGCCTTCTTGAACGATTTGGGTTTCCTTTCGCTGGGACTTAGGGCCGCCGCGCTGCTGCTGCCGCTCAGCGCGGCGCTGTGGCTGCCGGGACGTTTCAACGCACGGGCAGTACGCCTATCAATGGTGTTAGGCACCGCCACAATGCTGATAGCGGGGCTGTTGAACCTGCCTGCCGACCCGATGTACTGGGGTTTGGCCGCCGCCGGGGTGACAATGGCAACGGGCTACAGAGGGGCCAAACATTGACTTTCGTCGGGAAATGACCGCCTATAAAGCGTTGATTTGCAAGGGCTGTCCGAACCTAACCCGACCTCAACCCGAACCCAACCCGACTAACAATCAGTCGTCCTGATGTTTACGGCTGCCGTCGATAGCTTCCGACACATTGATGACATAATCGCCCAATTTCTCGTACAGGGCGTAGAGGCTCGAATAGGCATTGCCTATGGCGTAGTCGTATACACCGAGTTTGAGGGCGTTGAGGTGCTGTGAGCGCAGACGGTCGCGGAACTGGTTGATTTCGTGTTCGGCCTTGTAGGCGGCGTCGAGGTCGACGTGGTCGTAGTCGTGCAGGTTGCTGTCCATGACGTCGAGAGCTTTTTGCACAAGGTCTCTCATCTGTTCGAGGTTGGCGTTGAGGGTGTCGTCAAAGTGCACAGCGTCCTCGCGTTTGTTCTTGCGCGTCATAGCTATCTGATATATTGTGTCGCCTATGGACTCGAGGTTGTCTATGATGCGCAACATAGAGCTTGTGCGCTCGGAGGCGTGCGCACTGATGTCGCCGCTTGCAACCTTGGTGAGGAACTTCGATATTTCCATCTCCATGCGGTCGGTGATGCCCTCATATTTGGCTATGCGGTCCATGGTAGTTTCAAACTCATCATCCTTCTTGGCGGTGCGCAGAGCCGGCAGGAAGGTGTACATACGCAGTACCCGTTTGGAGAATTCCTCGATTTCGCTCTTGGCGCTCTGCAGGTTGAGCTCGGCGGTGGAGAGCCAATTGCCTTCGATGTAGGTGAGGCGGAACTCGTCCTCGGAATCCTCCACGGGGGTCTTCACCATCCAATCCACCACCTTCAGAATCTGGGGAATGAAGAAGGCGAGGATGATGGTGTTGCCCACATTGAAGATTGTGTGGAAC
>JAIKVZ010000040.1 GCA_024685285.1 Bacteroidales bacterium | reverse complement strand
TTGTGTAAGTTGTCGGCCATGCCGACACTTTCGGTCGACGTAAGTTCTTTGACATAATGAGAAGTAGGAAAACTTTGGGGAGTAAAAAATAAAAATTGGAGACATTAAAAGATTTTCAAGATTTCGCGGGGCGGGAGAATGGATTGGTGAAAGAAGTGAGAGTTTTTGGCGGCGACACAATAAAAGGGTGGGTTTTGTGTTATTGTGGTTATAATTATATAGTATAATGAAAAGGATAACGATAATATTTGCGACGGTTGCACTGATGACAGTCGGCGCGCAGGCGCAGGAGGACAGGGGCTTCGAGATTGCAAAGAATCTGGAGATTTTCTCGTCGGTGTATAAGAACATCAACCTCAACTATGTGGACGATGTGGACCCGGGCAAGACCATCAAGGTGGCCATCGACGCCATGCTGGCCTCGCTCGACCCGTATACCAACTATTATCCCGAGAGTCAGATGGAGGATGTGAAGATGCAGCTGCTTGGCCAGTACGGCGGTATTGGTGCCTTAATCATGCAGAAGGGCGACTCGGTGTATATCTCAGAGCCTTACAAGGGATTGCCTGCCGACGAGGCCGGTGTAATGGCTGGCGACCGTATTGTGGCCGTTGACGGTCAGCGCACGAGTGGCAAGAACACGTCTGATGTCAGCGCCGCCATGCGTGGCCAGGCCGGCACCAAGGTGCAGTTGCGTCTGGAGCGCGAGGGCAGGGAGTTCGACTGCACGGTGACTCGCCGCGAGATAAAGTTGCCCAACGTGCCTTATTACGGCTTTGTGGCAGGTAGCGACTATGGCTATATAAAGCTTGACGAGTTTACTGCCGACGCTGCCAAGCATGTGCGCGAGGCTTTTGTGGCACTGAAGAAAGAGAAACCTTCGATGAAGGGCATAATTCTCGACCTGCGTGGCAACGGTGGCGGATTGATGAACGAGGCTGTGGATATTGTAAATATATGGGTGCCGCGTGGAGTATTGGTTGTCGAGACCAAGGGCAAGGTGGCCTCGAAGAACCTAAAGAGTGTGACGCGCATGCAGCCCGAGGATACCGAGATACCGGTGGCGGTGCTTATCGATGGAAACTCGGCCTCGGCCAGCGAGATTGTCAGCGGAAGCCTGCAGGACCTCGACCGTGCCGTCATCATAGGCCAGCGCAGCTACGGCAAGGGCTTGGTGCAGAACATTCTGCCTATGCCGTACAATAGCCAGATGAAGGTTACGGTGAGCAAATCCTATATCCCGAGCGGCCGCTGCATACAGGCTATCGACTACAGTCACCGTGACGAGCAAGGTCGTGCCCTGCGTGTGCCCGACTCGCTCAAGACAGCCTTCAAAACCAAGGGGGGACGTACGGTGTATGATGGCTTCGGCATAGAGCCCGACATTGAGGTGGAGCCCGAATATATGTCGAACATCGCCGTGGCATTGGTGCAGAAGTACCTCATCTTTGACTATGCCACCCAGTTCCGCCGCACGCACAAGCAGATAGCACCTGCCGAGGAATTCGAGATTACCGATGCGATGTATGCCGACTTCTGCAACTACTTGAAGGGTAAGGAACTCAACTACTCGACCGTCACCGAGCGAGTGATCAAGGATCTGCGCGATGTGGCCAAGGAGGAGAAGTATGCCGATGCCATTGAGGACGAGCTGAAGGCTATGGAGGCTGCATTGGAACGCGAAAAAGCCGGCGACCTGCAGAAACATCGTGACGAGATATGCGACATGCTCAAGGCAGAGATACTAATGCGCTACTACTATGACGCGGGACGTGTGGCCGGAGGCATAAAGGATGACCCCGTGGTGAAACGTGCCATAGAAGAGTTGAAAGCAAAGAAATAAGAGGTGTTCAAGCCGTCGGTGCATAGAGCTGTTTATTTCGTGCTGGTCACCCTTTTGGGTGGCTGCATGGTGTGCTCGACATGGGCGGCCAACCTTATGTGGGTGCTTCTGGGAGCCAACTGGGTGCTGGAAGGCCGCTGGCGAGAGAAGTGGCAGATGGCTCGTGCAAGTCGCTTGCTGCAGGCTTATTTGCTGTTCTATGTCCTGCTTATGGCCGGTATGTTGTGGACTGAGAACATGGGTGCGGGATGGTCGTTGCTGCAGGTCAAGTTGCCGCTGCTAGTTGTGCCACTGGTTATGCTCACCACCCGGCCGTTGAGCGGCAGGCAGCGCATGGTGACACTTGTCGGGTATGTCGGCACGGTACTGGTGGTGTCGTTCATTTCGGCTGTGCGAATGGTTACTATGCCGGAACTGCCTTACCGTGAGGCTGTACCATATATTTCGCATATCCGTTTTGCCCTCAATTGCTGCATGGCGATATTTATATTGGTTGCCGCCGGGGTGAAACCAGTCAGGACCTGGCCTGTTGTTGCCTGCCGTTGGGTTTTTGCACTCTGGCTTTTGGTATTTCTGCTGCTGATACATTCATACACAGCAATGGCGGTTTTGCTGGCAGTGTCGTCTGTGCTGTTGGTGCGTGCAGTTGTAAGGTCTCCGCGCCGGTGGCCTGTGTTGATGGTGTGGGTGCTGGCAGTAGGTGGCGCCGTTGCGATGGTGGCGCATGAGGTACATGGCTATTACGATATGGTGCCTATGGCCAAACAGCCACTGAAGGAGTACACTGCAGGAGGCCGCCCATACGAACATGCATGTGACGGTGCCGTTGAAAATGGTAACTATATAAACAACTATGTATGTCGCGAAGAACTGCGTGCGGAGTGGCAAAGACGCAGTGCGCTGCCCTATGACAGCCTGACGGCCGGTGGGTATAATGTGGAGTCGACCTTGTTGCGCTACCTCAACGCCAAAGGTCTTACCAAGGACAGTGTAGGTATGACGGCAATGTCGGAGACTGACATTGACGCTGTGGAGCGCGGCGTGGCCAATCCAGTATATGAAAGCAATAATCTGTTGCGCAAGATGGTGTATGTCATGCTTTTGGAACGCGAATACTACATTCATACGCGAGCGGTCTCAGGATTCACCATGTTGCAACGCTTTGAATTGTGGCGAGCCACATGGCATGTGGTGCGTGAGCATCCGTGGATTGGTGTAGGCACGGGCGACGCTGTTGACGCCATGCATGCCGAGTTGGTTTCGATGGATTCTGAGTTGGCGGGTACAACCAAAAAGAGTCATAACGAATACCTTTCGTTGCTGTCAATGCTTGGCTTCGTAGGTATGTCTATAATTGTGGTGATGTTCTTACGTTCGCTCGTAGTTAGACATTCAACAGGCAACACACAACGCTCGGTATTGATGCTTGCCTGGACGCTCACAATACTGATTAGTTTTTTGACGGAGGACACGCTTGACACATTGGCCGGCATACTCTTCTGCACATGGTTTCTGGCAGTTCGTCAAGCCCAACGCTCAACATCAAACACTTAACACTGACAATGTACGAGTATCATACTCTGCCCAACGGGCTCAAAATAATCCTCAGCCGTATCCCGTCACGAGTGGCTTACTCTGGTGTTTATATAAACGTCGGCAGCCGTGACGAACAGGGCGATGATGAGGGGATTGCACATTTTATAGAGCACTCGCTATTTAAAGGCACCGCCCATCGTCGCGCCTATCATATACTTAGTCGTATCGATGGTGTGGGCGGAGAACTAAATGCCTTTACAACCAAGGAGGAAACATGCTTGTATGCAACCTCGCTGGGTGAGCATTTGGAGCGTTGCCTGGAGTTGTATGCCGACATCCTTTTCCATAGCACATTCCCCGAGGCTGAGATTGAGAAAGAAAAGGAAGTGGTGTTGGAGGAGATTAACAGCTATCGTGACTTCCCGGCGGAGTTGATATACGATCAGTTTGAGGAGTTGGCTTATGAGGGACATCCGTTGGCTCATAACATATTAGGTAGTAAACGCAATGTGCGACACTTTACCGCCGAGCGCTTGCGTCGCCGTTTGGATAGTTGCTATACCCCATCGCGCATGGTTGTCACTGTTGTCGCGGATGTGTCGATGGAGAGATTGGTGAAACTGTGCGAAAGGTATTATGGTGGGTATTGTATGGGTGATCAGAATAGTCCTGGTTGTCAGAACACTCGAAAGGAACGTCCTGTTTTTAAATGTTTTGAGCATCACGTCAATCGCCGCACTCATCAGGCTCATTTGCTGTTAGGCTGTGAAGCCCCAGATATTTATAGTCAAGACAAGACGGCTTTTACTTTGATAAACAATATCCTTGGTGGTCCTGCGATGAATTCTCGTCTGAATGTGGCAGTCCGCGAGCGCTATGGCTTCTGCTACAATGTAGAGTCGCAATATGTGCCTTTTTCGGATACAGGTTTGTTCTACGTATATGCTGGAGTAGACCTTGATGCCGAAGAGCGTGCTTTGGGGCTGATACGTAACGAGTTGGGTCGAATGGTTTCTGATGCCATGACACCTGCAGCACTGCGGAAGGCGCAACGCCAGTTTGCTGGGCAGATGGCTATCAACAACGACAATGGCCTCAATGAGATGCAAAGCATCGGAAAGGCCTACATGAACTTTGATCATGTAGATACCCTCGACGAGATGACTAGTGATATTATGGCGCTTACGCCTGATATGGTGAGGGATGTGGCAGCCCGTTGGTTCGGTCCGGCCAGATATAGTACTCTTGTATATGGCAACTGATTTTTTATGTCGGTATATCTTTTTTTAGTATCTTTGCAAAAGTGTCGAATGATTATACGAATGGGCTATGACTATTGATTATCCGTGGTATATGGTGCTGTTGTGCTTGCTGGCAGGTGCTGCTTATGCTGGGGTGCTCTATTTTCTTAAAGGGAAAAAGGAAAAGGTAGAGACAAAGGGAAAGTGGGTGAATATCTTGCTTGCAGCATTCCGCTTCTTGAGTGTGAGTACAATAGCATTTCTGTTGCTGGCCCCGATGACGCGTCGTACGGTACATGAGCGTCAGAAACCCCATGTGGTGCTGGCCATGGACCGCTCGGCATCGGTTATGCAGAGTCAGGACAGCGCGTACTCGTTCGACGTCTTGGCCGATGACTTGGATAAACGTTGTCGTGTAACATTGGTGACTTTTGGTGACGCAGCACAAACGGATATAGGCAGTGTGATTGAAGAATGTGCTGGCAGTGACGTTGATGCGCTTGTGCTAGCTACGGATGGCATTTACAACCGAGGTCTTAACCCAGTGGCTGCTGCTGAGAGGTTGGCAATCCCGGTTTGTGCTGTTATGCTTGGCGACACCACTCCGCAACGAGATGCTGCACTAGGAGGGTTGCGTACTAATCGAGTAGCAATGCTGGGTGGTATGGTACCGGTGGAGTTTACGGTTGGAGCTACAATGATGAGAGGTCGACGTGCGCAACTGACAGTAAGTGATGCAGGTGGTCATAGATTACATAGTCAGGTGGTGACGTATGACGGTGATGACTACAGCCAGACTGTTTCGGTGCAATTGCCGGCCAGGGAAGTGGGTTTGCAGGGTTTTACCGTGCGGCTGACGGTTGACGAAGTCGAAGTAAACAGAGAGAATAATGCGCTGACATTTTATGTGGACGTGATAGACACTCGACGGAAGGTTGCCATTGTTGCTGATGCACCTCATCCTGATGTGGCGGCCCTAAAACACGCCATAGAGAGCAATCCAAATTATGAGGCTACAGCGTTTTTGAATGAAAAAGGTGTGATAAAAAACGATAAATGGGATGATTATAGCCTTGTAATTCTACATAACCTGCCGTCACGCCAGCATAATGATATCAGCTTTGCCTCTGGATTGCCGCAGATGTTTATTATCGGTTTGCAAACAGATTTGTCTCGTTTCAATGCTTTGCATGCGGGTCTTGAGATTGAAGCCAAGACAATGAGGGTGAATGATGTGACGGCCATATACCGCCCTTCTTTTTCGTTGTTCAACCTAGACGAGTCTGATGCTCTGCCGTTCGAAAAGTTTCCACCTCTGGCGGCGCCATTTGGTGAAGCACGTATGGCAGAGGGTGTGCAGACCCTCTTCGCCGCTCGTCTAGGAAGTATAGATACCCGTCAGCCTATAGTTGCGGTTGCAGCACAGGGTGAGCAGAGACGAGTGTTTGTGTGGGGAGAAGGCTTATGGCGATGGCGTCTTGCAGACTATGCAGAGGCGGAATCGCACGACCGATTTGACCGTATGGTACAACAGTTGGTGGCCGTGGCAGCGATGAATGCCGACAAACAACGTCTGCGCGTGGAGGCAGGACGTGCATACGAGGCAGGGTTGCCAATAACTTTGCGCGCACAATTATACAACGAGGCTTATGAACCAACCAACACTGCTGAGGTGGCTTTGAAGCTGAACGAAGGCCAGGAGTATATATTCCACCGTGAAGGCGAAGGGTATAGCCTTACTCTGCCCGATCTTGAAGAGGGGGTATATCGGTACCGTGCCAGTACTGCGGATGGCCTTTCTGCAGAAGGAAGTTTCGCTGTCGAGGCATTAGGCCTGGAACAGCGCCGCTTGGTGGCCGACCATGGCTTGCTGCGCGCTGTGACCCAGACTACAGGAGGTGTGGCTGTGACACCATCTGATATTCAGAAAATAAAAGAAAGATTATCGGAACTTAAGCCAACTATCTATAGCCATACACGTTATACTGATTTGCTTGCATTGCCGTTGGTGTTGATATTGCTTGTGGGTCTGCTGGTTGCTGAATGGTTTATAAGAAAATGGAACGGTGAGGTTTAGAGGAGCTATAAAAGAAGCGGCCACCTTGCTATCTGGCAGTTTGGTGGCGCAGGTCGTCTCGTTGGTGGCCTACTTCGTGCTTTTGCGCATATATACTCCTGCCGACTTTGGCTTGTTTACCATTTTCTATTCGTACATTGAAGTGTTGATTATTGCTTCGACGTGCAAGTACGAGATGGCTGTTGTGGCAGTTGATACCGACCGTGAAGCAGCTTCGGTGTCCCGATTTGCGTTGAGGTTAAATACTATTGTGTCGCTGATGCTGCTTGCGCTGCTCATAGTACTCACCATCTTTGGATGGCTGCCAGGTAAATTTGCACAGTTAGGGTGGTTGGCGCTACTTATTGCACCGATGGTTTTCTTTTGTGGCAATAATCGTGTGTACAGCGCATTATATAATCGTTGCCATAGATACCGTGCCATTGCTACATCTGATGTGGTTGGTGCTGGCTCAGGAGCTTTAGTGAAGACCGTACTCGGATTGTTGGGTATACATAGCAGCGGCCTGCCAGTCGGCGCAGTTTTGGGCCAGGCGGCTGCTAATATCAACTACCGTCTTGGAATGAAGCGTCTTGATCTGCCCGATACAGACATTGCTGAGCAACGCTGTGTTGCCCGCAGTCAGAGAAACTATCCGCGATATGTGGCACCTAAAGATTTCATAAGTAGCCTGTCGTCGAATTTGCCGTTTATTTGGCTGGCTCTATATTTTGATAATGCATTTGTTGGCTTGTTTGGTATTGCCATAACATTTATAATGCAGCCATGTAAATTGATAAGTGGCGCTTTCGAACGAGTACTTTATGCCCGTATAGCCGAAGCTGTACGTGAGGGTCGCAGTGTATGGCATCAGTTAGTAAACTTTGTGCTGTCGGTTGAGGTTGTGGCAGTTGTGGTTGCATTGTTGCTTTGGTTTTTCGCAGAGCCGTTGTTTTCAATATGCTTTGGTGGTAGATGGGCCGGCTGCGGTGAGTATGTCAGGGCATTGTTGCCGTGGGCTGTTGCGGCTGTGGGCAGTCAGCCTTTGATGTTTGTTCCCAATATTTTCGGTACACAGCGTACGGAGTTCTTTATATACCTTGTTCAGTTGGCAATGCGTATAGGATCTATCGCTTTGGGTATCATTAAAGGTGATTTTCTATTGGCTGTGAGATTGTTCGCTGCTGTTTCTGCTATGACTTCGCTGGTATTGCTTGTCTGGTATATGATGCAAATAGTCCGTCACGAACGTGAGGTTCGGTGACGGACTATTAACTGATATTATTTTTGTTTATGCTTTTTGTGCGGCTAGGTACTGCTCAAGCAGACGTTGAACGTACTTGCCAAAGACATCAAACTCGATGTTGACTACGGTACCGGGCTTGAAATTGTGGAAGTTAGTTACCTTGTAGGTATATGGAATGATGGCGACGCTGAACATTCCTGGCTCGGAGTCTACCACCGTGAGGCTCACGCCGTTGATGCTGATGCTACCTTTGGGTACGGTTATAGATGGAGCGTTCTTGGCGTCATAATTGAAGTAGAAACGCCAACTGCCGTTGTCGTCGACAACTTTGGTGCATGTGGCAGTCTGGTCGACGTGGCCTTGGACTATGTGCCCGTCGAAGCGGCCGTCCATGCGCATCGAGCGCTCCACATTGACTTCGGTGCCCACCTGCCATGTTCCGAGGTTGGTCTTGAGCATCGTCTCGTCCATGGCGGTAACGACATATTGTTTCTTCTCCTTGTCGACTTTCACCACTGTGAGACAGCAACCATCGTGAGCCATGCTTTGGTCGATGGCCAGTTTGTCGCCGAAAGGTACCTCTAGGGTGAAGTGATAGTTGGTGTTTTCTTTTTCTATCTTAACGACTTTGGCCGTTGTTTCTATAATTCCTGTAAACATATTTCTTAATTCTTAAATTATTAACACTAGAACATGTAGCCCATCTTGATGTAGAGGTTGCTGAACTTGGAGTTGTCCTGACGGTCGAAGGCGGTGGCCCAGTCGACGCTGAGGACGAAGTTGTCGTTCATGGCCACTTTCAGGCCGCAGCCGCCACCGAAATGGGGTACGTAGAGGCCCCTGTCGACGCCATAAGGGTCGATGTTGGCAGGGAAGGGGGCTGTGGTATTAGACAATGGGGTTTGAGCTTCGTAGGGCTGCACCACCATGCCGGCATCGACAAAGGGGTTTAGACCCACGTAGAACATATTCTTGCCCACCTTGAAGCTGAAGAGGCGGGTGCGCAGCTCAACATTGGCGAAGGCCACGCCGGGAGCGAGGATACGGTTGCGCATGATGCCGCGCACCGAATTGGCGCCGCCCAGGCCCTCATACACCACGCGCTGCATGTAGAGCTGGTTGAGGTATGTGTTGAGGTAGAAGGGACTTTCGCCGGCGAGGGTCAGCTGAGTGCCGATGCGGTAGGCCAGGATGAGGCGGTCGCTGTAGAGCGAAATATAATGCCGGAAGTTGAAGTTGAACTTCAGGTTGTTGTAGTTGCTCGTGTTGCCCAGTCCGGCATAGAAGGTGAGGAATGCATCGGTGTGTATGCCTCGGGTGGGGTTCTGCAGCCGGTTGCGGGTGTCGTAGGTGATGCCGCCGTGCAGGTAGGGGTGGAGGCCGCCTTTAGCCTCGTCGGGGCGTATGTAGCCAGTGCTGACATAGTAGTCGAAGAGCGTCACCGTGTCGGGTAGATAATCCGCTTCATTGCGGGTGAACTTGTTGAGACGGTCGACATTGACGGGTCCGACCCCGAAGTAGAGCACGCCGAGGCCTGCATTCCAGTGCCATGGCTTTTTGATTTCACCTTGCAGGTCGGCGCTGAAGCGGAACAGGTCGCGGCGGTACTTGTAGAAGGCGCGTGTGATGTAGGCCGGGTCATCCTGGTTGGTGAAGGCCGGTTCGTAATAGCTGTTGTAGCCGTTGAAGCCGTAGAAGTCGCACATCTGGTCGGGCAGGTAGGTGAGGTCGATGCTGAGTCGGTGGTTTGGAATGAGGTACTTCGAGTCGTACGAAGTGCGGAAAATGCCGAAATGCTTGGTGGTGTAGGCCGCCTCGGCATAGAACGAATGCAGGTACTCGGGATAGGTCGAACCGTCGCCGAAGTAGTAAATATTAGTCAGTGCGCCGTATTGGAAACCGAGGTCGGCATCGAAGGCCACGCTGGGCAGCACACCGAAGGTCCAACCCTGACGCACATGGTTTTCCTGTGCCGGTAAAGTCAACGCAAAGGCCAACAACAATGAGATGATAACTGACTTTTTCATATTTCAGTGTTTTTTTGTTTTTCTAAAGATGAACAGTCCGAACAGCAGCAATGCCCCCACCATGATGCCCATGGTGATGAGCGTGTTGCTGAGGCTCTGCGGAGCAAAGCCCATGAGCAGCAGCACGGGGAAACCGAAGGCGAGTGCCGGAATGGTCTGCAGCACCAGGTTGTTGGCGGCCGGGGTCTCGAATCGCGGGTCGATCTCGCGAAGCAGAATCATACCGTTGCTGGCCGTGCCGGTAAGCATGCCGAACATCGAAAAGAAGCCTTCGTACTCGTAGTCGGGATACAGCTTACGGCAGCAGCGCAGCACATAGAAGAAGGTGACGAGGGCACCGACAGCGCAAATCAGGATGAGCGGTAGCCAGAGGCCACGCAGGTTGTTGAAGTCGATGGCGGCGGTTCCAGCCACAATCATAAAGTCGAAGCAGGTGCCTGCAATGCGGTCGAGGTAGTGGTTGTTGATATACTCGCGTTGCATGAGGTTGCGTTTGCGGAAGCGGCCAATAAGCCAGCGCACCAGTACGCCGAGGAGGGTGCCCCAGAGGAAGTTGAATCCCCATACGAGGGGCTTGAGGGTCTTGACGCCGAAATTGCCCAGGTCGAGCTGCTGCACGCCGTACATGAGCAGGAACACCATCGCATAGACCAGCAGCACCAAGCAGAGCTGGACGGTGAGTTTGTCAATCGACTCCGAATGCGGTATTTCGCCCTCCGACTCGTAGTCGGCGAGAGTATAGTGCTCGGTAGCGGCTTTTTCCCTGACCTTCAGTTTGCCGCGGCGCCGCAGGATATTCATGTAGACCACACCGACAAGGCTGCCCACGATGAAGCCGGTGGCGGCGATGCTGAGGCCGAAATCGGAGCCGTGGAACACCAATCCCTGCCCCTCAGCCCACGAGGCGAAGGTGACACCGAAGTTGAGAGCCTGTCCGGGTCCCTGTCCGTAGCCCATGGGGAGTAGAAGTCCGGCAGCATAGAAGAAATCGGCCCCTTTCCACCAGAGGAAGAGCGGGACAGTGATAATCAGGCCAACCAAACCCTGCAGGATATAGGTGCTGGCTGTGACAGCACCGGTCTCCACCACTTTGAGGGTTGAGGTGGCACTCTTAATCTTCTTGTTTTTCAGTGCCATGGCTACAAACCCAAGGCCGAGGGCATGATAGGTGATGATTTCCATGGAGTGCTTATCGACCATGTCGGCAAAGAAGCCGAGCGGCTTCAGGCAAAGGATGAGCAGTCCGGCAAGCAGTGCCGATGGGAGCAGGCTGCGCCTGAAAATCGGCACGTTGCAACGCACCAGATTGGCGACGAGCAGTGCCACTACAATGATAAAGAACTGGATGAGCCAAGTCCAAGCTGAGAGGTCTGCAAAAGAGGTCATATTTTGATTGTTTGATTGGTATTTCTTAAGAATTATGAAAAAATAACGAAAAAAAAGAAAATTTCGTATATTTGCAAAAAGAAAAAAAACGATTATGTCGAAGGCTATTCAGGATAACAACTTGTTGTACAACGTGCTCAGTCCGTTGGTTCAATTCGGCTGCCGTTGCCACTACAATCGGTTCGATGTCCACGGGGTTGAGAATCTGCCTACTGATGGGGCCTATATCATTGCACCGTGCCATCAGCAGGCGCTCATGGAGCCGCTGGCTGTGCTCAATTTTGCCCCCAAGCCGCCGGTGTTCCTGGCACGGGCCGACATCTTTAGAAAGCCTCTGTTCAAGGCAATCCTCACTTTCCTGAAGATAATGCCCGTCTATCGTATCCGCGACGGACAGGATCAACTGGGGCGTAACAAGGAGATTTTCGACCGTTGCCGCGATGTGCTGCTCGACGGCTTCCCGCTCTGCCTCATGGCCGAAGGTCGCCACAACAACCGTCACCACCTGCTCAACATGGGCAAAGGTATGTTCCGCATTGCCGGCGAGACACAGTTGAAACTTGGCGATCATCCACTCTACATTGTCCCCACCGGCATCGACTTTGATGAATATGAGCGTCCTTACAGCAACCTTGTCGTCAATATCGGCAAACCCATTCCGGTGCAGCCTTTCATGGCGACCTACCGCGATAACGAGCCGCTTGGATTGAACCAGATGCGCGACGCGCTATTCGACCGTTTGCGGCCGATGATGCATGATATCCGCAGCGACGAGCACTACGACGACATCATGACCCTCTGCAACCTCCTCAACCGCACGATGCGCCGCCGTGCAGGCTTGCGAAACACCGCATGGAACCGTTTCCTCATGCGGCAAAAGATAGCCACTAAAGTGGAAACTGGAGAATGGAAACTGGAAAGCCTGCAACCATATTTAAAAAAGCTCCAATTCCCACACTCCACACTCCTTGCCGAGCATTGGAGCTTGGCCGCTACACTGTTTTCGCTGCTTGCAATTGCCCTTGTGGCGGTGGCTGCGGTCACAGTGCCCGTGGCGCGCTGGGTGCTGCTGTTCTGCCTGCTGTGCTACCCCATACCGTTCCTGCCAACACACCTCATTGTGAAGCGCAAGATTGCCGACCCGCAGTTCCGCAGTTCAATCAATTTCGGCGTGCGTTTCGTCCTCTCCATTCTGTATGCCATTGTCATCGGCATTGTTATGGCTGCCACAGGTGGTGCATGGATGAGCCGCGTGGCCGATATCGGCGCCTGGTGGGGATTGGTTGCCGTGGCCATTGTGCATATCGGTGCATGGTTGGCAGGACCTGTTATCAATTTCTTGCGCGACACCTTGGCCAATTGCCGCTACTGGTTACTGCGGCTTTGCGGCCGCCTGCGCGAGGCTGACAAGAATTACCACGATTTATTATCTTGTGTTTAAGATGCATTGGATTGTACTTATCATAGCTGGTTTATGTGAGACGGGCTTCACCTTCTGTCTGGGCAAGGCCAAGCCGGCCGTGGGCGGCGAATGGTGGGCGTGGATAGGAGGCTTCGTCTTCTTCTACGTGCTGAGTGCTGTACTCTTGGCAAAAGCCACGCAAGCCATCCCCATCGGCATCGCCTATCCTGTGTGGACAGGTATCGGTGCCGTCGGGGCTGTGCTGCTGGGTATATTTGTGTTTCACGAACCCGCCACCTTCTTGCGGCTGCTCTTCCTCAGTACGTTGGTCCTTTCTATTGTCGGATTGAAAATCGTTGGATAAGGCGCCGCCGCGTTTCATTCCTGGTACCGGCAGTCGAAACGCCGCTCGTATTCTTCGATTAGCTGGGGTCGGAAGTCGGGATGTGCTATGCGGATAAGGTCCTCGGCACGATGCTGCAGGGTGCGTCCTTTGAGGCGGGCGATACCGTATTCGGTGACGATATAGTCCACGTCGTTGCGCGATGTGCTCACGGCGGCACCGGCGGTGAGGAATGGTTTGATACGTGATATTTTACCGCCGGCGGCCGTGCTGGGCATGGCGATGATGGCCTTTCCTTCGCGGGCCAGCGAAGCTCCACGGATAAAGTCCACCTGTCCTCCAATACCGCTGTATTGCCGCATGCCTATCGTCTCGCTGGCCACCTGTCCTTGCAGGTCGACTTCGAGGCAGGAGTTGATGGAAATCATGCGGTCGTTCTTCGCGATAATCAGCGGACTGTTCACATAATCCACCGGATAGAACTCCACGTCGGGGTTCTCGTCGACAAAGTTGTACAGTTCGCGCGAGCCCATGATAAAGGTGACCACCGCCTTGCCCCGATGCAGCGTCTTGCGCTGTCCGTTGATGACACCGCTTTTCATCAATTCCATCACTCCGCCCGAGAACATCTCGCTGTGGATGCCGAGGTCGTTCTTGTCCGAAAGCGACTGTAGTACTGCGTCGGGGATGGCTCCGATGCCCAGCTGCAGCGTCGAGCCGTCGGCCACCAGGGTGGCGCAGTGGCGACCGATGGCCAGTTCCACCTCGCCGGGTTCGGGCAGGTGCAGTTCCTGCAGGCGGTAGGCGCAAGGGATGATATAGTCGACCTGCGACACATGAATCATGGTGTCGCCATACGTGAACGGCATCAGCTCGTTGGTCTCCACAATCACTGTTTTGGCCGCACGGATGGCGGCTTTGGCATAGTCGCAGCTGACACCCAGCGAGCAGTAGCCCTCGGCATTGGGCGGGGTGACCTGGAACACTGCCACGTCGCATGGGATGTCGTTGCCTATCATTGCGGGCACGTCTTTGAAGTATGCGGGGAAGAAATCGCCCTCGCGGCGCTCGATGACCTCGCGCGAGTTGGCTGAGAGAAAGTTGCTCACATGTCGAAAATGGCCGTAGCATTGCGGTTTGTAGCAGGGGTTGTCGCCGAGCGTGGTCATGTGGAAAATCAGTACGTCGTTGTAGTCCTCGCAGTGGTCGGCCAGGGCCTGCTGTATCAGCCGCGGTGCCGCTGCTGCATGCCCCATCACCACGCACTGCCCGTCGTGTATGGCCTTTATGGCTTCGTTGGGTTTCGATACCTTCTTTCTATAATCTTCTTTCCAGTTCATAATATGTTGAATTTGATGTTGTTTGTCGTTCCGATAGCGGCAATGCAAACAACATCCACTTGCAGGTGAAGGAAGAAAGGAGGGCAGCCCGTGGGCTGTGTCCCGACAATCGCCTTTTAGACGCGAAAGCATTGCCGAACCTTTCGGGGCAGGTCTCCTGGCTTGTCACCTCGTAGCAGAAGCCTTCTCGGGAGGTTGTCCATCTCCCAATGACATTTTTTTCTGCCTGTCAGCGGTGAATTACAGTTGCGCGACAGCTCACGATTTGCACGTGATTCCCTCTTGGCGGTCCCATTACAGGACCGACCCCAACGGTGTGTTCAATTTCAATGTACTGACAAATAGCGTTTTCGAGCAAAACTCCATTGCCGAAATGCACTGCAAAGGTACATCTTTTTTTCAAAAAATGCAGATGTTTTTTCCCCATTGTAACACAGACACTTGTTTCTCCGTT
>JAIKVZ010000038.1 GCA_024685285.1 Bacteroidales bacterium | reverse complement strand
CAATGACACAAGAACAAATGCTCGATAAGTATATCGGCAAGAAAGGCACGCCCGAAAGGGATGATTACGATGCTGAACTCCGCAAGGTGCTTGATGATTACCGTATCGGTGAAGCAATCAAGGCAGAGCGCAAACGGCAGGGACTGACACAAGAGCAGCTTGGCGAGCGCATGGGCGTACAGAAAGCGCAGGTGTCGAAGTTAGAAAAGGGGCATAGTCCTGCATACTCCTCTATCGTTCGCGCGTTCCAAGCACTCGGCGCAAAAGCCGCCAGCCTTGACCTTGGCGAGATGGGTCGTGTCGCTCTTTGGTAGGAGAATTGTAAAGTTACGAGTGCAAATTAATGGGGCTTTCTTGTTTTTTGTACTAAAATAAGCCTTCTTTTCTGAAGCACCAACCTTAATGCGCACATTCAACAGTATTACAATTATACAACACATTATGAAGAAAACAGTTATTGTTCTGTCAATGATGTTGTGCTCTGCCATAGCCAGTGCACAGATTCCAACCGGAGTCACCCATGTTATAAACCGCTGCCGCGCGGCCATGACCAACACCACCGGTCTCGAATATGAGATGGACATGAAAGCAGGCATGGGACCCATATCCATGAAAATGCATTTCATCGTCGCCGATAAGGGCAACCTAAACCGCACTTCCGTAACCACTAAAATGCTGGGCATAGAGGTGGTATCTGAATCGGGTTTCGATGGTACCGACACTTGGGATATTAAACACTCAACCAACGGCGACACCATAACCTTCACACACGGCGACAAGCGCAAAAAGAGCGAAGGCAACCTCACTCTCGACCTTGACAAGAAATACAAAAAAGCCAAGATGAAGCACAAAGATGGTTATTACGAAATCTCCTTCAGCGATCCCATAGAGAAAGACAACGAAGTAAAGAACGCCACCGTCAAAATATCGGACAAGAACTACGTCGTGCGTGAGATATGTAGCGGTGCCCGCGGAGCCAAAGTAACCATGACCGTAACTAAAATCCGCGTAGGATTAAACGACAGCTACTTCAAACTCGACCTCTCGAAATATCCTAACGCAGTAATAATAAAGAAATAAGTCTGCACTGACAAGTTGATACTGGCGCAGTAAGTTTTTGATTATTTTGGCATATAATTCAGAAAAAAACTGTATATTTGCGTTTTGTTAAAACACAGACTTGTAAAACGTAAAACAATAGATATGAAGAAGTTAATCATGATAGCATTGGCCGTTGTGGTATGCCACACCGCCCTATTTGCCCAAAAACCCAAAGAAGTTCCCGAAAAAGACGTCACCATACGTTACGTCAAAGACTTCCAATCTAAAGCCAAAGATGCCACCAATGTAAAATGGTACAAGATAGACTCGCTCACCTATCGCGCCGTTTTCACCGACGCTGACGGCGACCCACAGGCGCTGCTGTTCAACAACAAGGGGTTCGAAACCCACTACATCATCCGCCCGGAACACTACACCTCGGCCATCAAGGACACTGTGCGCAACCAATACCGCGGCTACAACATCAACGAGGTTTACATACGCAAAGTCAAAGGCGCCTACTCCTACCAAGTCAAGATTTCAAAACGCACTGGCTTCCTCTGGTGGAAAAAGGAGAGTAACCCGGTAACCCTTAACTTCGACACCAGCGGCAAGTTCCTGAACGAGGAATAAGGCCTACACTACTGCGGAAAAACGCTATAGACAACCAACCCAACAGCCCCGGCAGCCAAGATGAGCAGTACGGGGCTTGCTTTTCGCCTTATGGTAAGGACAAACACCACCGCTGCTATAACAATGCTGAGCACAAAGCGTAAGTTGAGGCCAGCCTCACCGAAAGTATCGGTAGAAACAAGCGAGAGGGCGGCGGCGGCGATGAGGCCTACCACAGCAATGCGCAACAATGAGAACATCGACTCTACTGCAGCCGACTTGCGGTAACGGTTAAGCAACGTACTCACCACAAGAATAAGGGCAACGGGCAACATTATCACCGCCAACGAGGCAATCAGGGCACCCAACACACCCTGCCACTGCGGCAGCCCGGCACCAACCACGGCGGCATAACCGGCATAGGTAGCTGTGTTGATACCGATAGGTCCGGGTGTCATCTGGCTCACAGCCAGTATGTCCACGAACTCCTGTGCCGAGAGCCAGGCGTGGCGCGTCACCACCTCGTCCTCAATCAGGGCAACCATAGAGTATCCGCCGCCGAAAGTGAAGAGGCCAATCTTGAGAAACGTGAAAAAGAGCTCTGCAAATATCATAACCTCATTGCACTTTGTGTGATTTGACTTTGCCTAACACAAACCCCGCCACCGCCGCCACCAATATCACGGCCACAGGGCTCACCCCCATCAACCAGATGAGTAGTGCCGAGAGCACCGGCACCCAGCAGTTGCGCCAGTTGAGCCCCGCCGAGCGGGCCAGTGTAAACACCGGTGCGGCAATGAGCGCCACCACGGCGGGGCGCACACCCATAAAGAAACGCTCGGCCACAGGCCCCATGCGCACGTAGCGTATGCCTATGGCCAGCAACAGAATAAAAAGGATGGGCATCATAATGTTGCCCGCAATAGCCACAACACTGCCCCAAATGCCACGCAGCTTGTAGCCAACCACAGTGGCCACGTTGACGGCCAGCACCCCAGGCATGGCCTGCGAGAGGGCTATATAGTCCAGGAACTCCTCTCGGCCAAGCCAGCCGCGGCGGTCGACCACCTCGCGCTCTATGAGCGGCAACATGGCGTAGCCACCTCCGATGGTGAAGGCGCCCACCTTAAAAAAAGTGTAGAAGAGTTCACAATATTTTGCCGTCATCTGCGTTACTTTATTGTTAAACTAACGCGACAAACAAACATTTATTGCCCGCAACACCAAAATAAATCAACCCTATGGCAACCCACCACCTGTTCTTCATCGCATTTTTCATCTTCATAATCGGAATGCTGGCTCTCGACCTGGGCGTGTTCCACAAGAAAGACCACGTTATAGGCCTCAAGGAGGCCGCCATCTGGACGGGCGTGTGGGTGGTGCTGGCCATGTTGTTTGCCGTGCTCATAAGGTTCCATGCCGAATGGATCCACGGGCTCGCGGCAGCCGACTTTGGCAACTTCGAAGCCCTCGAGGCCTACCGCAAGGAGATGGCCAACCAGTTTCTGGCAGGCTATTTCATTGAGGAGTCGCTATCGATAGACAACATCTTCGTGATGATAATGATATTTGTGAGTTTCGGCATTGACAAACAATACTACCACCGCATACTCTTCTGGGGCATACTCGGGGCCATAGTGCTGCGCTTCATCTTCATCTTCGCGCTCGGGGCATTGGTGACGAAATTCTCGTGGGTGCTGGCAGTCTTCGGAGCAGTGCTGATATACAGCGGCATACGTATGTTCCGCGACAAGGGCGACGAGAAGATAGACACCGAGAGACACCCCGCCGTGCGCTTTGCCTCTAAATACTTCAGAGCCACCCCTAAAATCGACGGTCACAACTTCTTTACCCGTATCGACGGCAAGACATTCATCACCCCCTTGTTCATAGTGCTGCTGGTTATCGAGTTCTCCGACATCATCTTCGCCGTCGACTCCATACCGGCTGTCTTCTCGGTCTCGACCGACTCGGTGATAGTCTACACCTCCAATATCTTCGCCATTATGGGACTGCGCTCGCTGTTCTTCCTGCTGAGCGACATAGCCGACCGCTTCTGGCTGCTGCACTACGGCTTGGGCGTGCTGCTGTGCTTCATCGGGGTGAAGATGATAGGGCATGAATTCTTCGGCCTCGAAGTCAGCACCGTTGCGTCGCTGTGCATAATCCTCGGCATACTCATTTGCAGCATCCTGCTCTCGCTCGCCATCAAGAAAAAGGAGCCCACGAAACTGCCGGAATAAGCGCACCAACCTAATCCACAGCGTATTGCAACATTTGAGAAAAATCCATTCACGTAATTGAAAAAAAAGTTGTATCTTTGCAACCCGAAAAACCTGCTGGGGTAGTAGCTCATCTGGTAGAGCATTTGGTTCGCAATCAAAAGGTAGTGGGTTCGAGTCCCATCTACTCCACCGAAAGAGGCTTTTTCAAGCCTCTTTTTTCATTCATATAACATTGATTTATAGTATAAATATGGCATTTTCAAAAAGAATGCAGTTTAATGTTGTTTTAGTTCAATTATATCACATTTTAGTTTATTTTATCACATTTTTATCACACGTCTCAAAAAATTGTTGTATCTTTGCACCCGATAAATATTGAAATTATGGCAAAGAAAACCAACACCAGGAACACAGCCATTGTGCAATTGTATGAGCGTGAATTGAAAAGCGGCGCAATACGTTTCTATTTGCACTATACAATAGACGGCCAACAGACACGGGAAGCGTTGAGAAGTATTCCCATTGTTAAAAAAGACGATAAACAAGCCTACAAAGAAGCAAAATGCAAAGCCCAAGCGATTGCTTTTGAACGCACCGCAGAGATACGAAACGGGCAAATCGGTATAACCAACGGCAACACGAAAATACTGCTATACGATTGGATGTTGCATTGTGCTGACCAGGCCGAAAAGCGGTCAACCGAGGTGCAGAACCGGCACACTTGGGGACGTATGTTGAGACAAACCGCAGCCGTCCTCGTTGAGTATGCAGGGGCGCAAGTGAAATTAACAGATGTTGACAAAGATTTTGCAAAGGGGTTTATTGAGTACCTACAAAACACCTACACCATCAAGAAAGAGCCCAACCAAAAAGGGGGTGTGAAAAACGAGGGACAACACTTGGCACCCAAATCGGCACAAAAGAAATACACATGCTTACACTTTGCACTTAACGAAGCCGTCCGTGATGAACTGATACCACGAAACCCGTGCAACCTTATTGCCAAAACTGACAAAATAAAGGTGCCGGAAAGTACACGCGAGTATTTGACAGAGGAAGAATTAAAGAAGTTGGAAGCAACACCGACAGAATCAGCCGTGCGCAATGTGTATTTGTTTATGTGTTGTTGCGGTTTACGCATATCCGATACAAAGGGGTTGAGGTGGAGCGACATTGAAAAAGACGGCGAGCGGTGGCGGCTACGTATTCGCCAACAAAAGACGAAAACACCCCTATATTTACCACTTTCCGACACGGCACGGGCATATTTACCGGCACGGGGAGAGCAAGCCCCCAGCGACTTGGTATTTACAGACCTCCCGACAGAGCCAGCGTTAAACAGAGCATTGAAATGTTGGGCGGCAGCGGCAGGGATAAACAAAACGCTGACCCTACACACGGCGCGACATACTTTTGCAACGCTGATGTTGACAAAGGGCGCAGACTTGTACACCACAAGCAAATTGCTCGGTCATACCGAAGTGGGGACAACACAGATATACGCCAAAATCATTGACAAAAAGAAAGAGGATGCTGTCGACCTCTTGAATAACATATTTTGAAAGGGGGCGGCAATGACAACCACAATTGAAATCAAGTTTTTTGAACTATACCAGCGCGGCAGTGTGGCCGATAGTTGCTTGTTTTATTTGAGGTGGAAATATGATATTAGAGAGTACAGAACAAAAAACGGGTGGCGGCTGACTGATGCAGGGGCAAAGAACATTGAGGAACTGCCAGCAAAACTATTTGCAGCGGCAACCAATATAGATTTTTCCGCAGAGGAAGTTATCGAAGAGATACGGGGGAACGTTGACACCTTGGAACAGAACGCAGCCAAACTATACCGATATTTACGGCAAGACATTATAAAGCCGTTAAACTATATTTCGGAGCAATCCGAACTGATAGAGTCAATAAAATGCAGCCTTAATTTATTGCACCCGTTTACAGCGGGAATCGGAGCGTTTAGCATACTATTTGACTTATTGGAAGAGTTTATAAACCGACTAGATGCGCTTTTGTTGGAATATGGTATTGATTTAATGGAACTGCAAAAAGAATGTGGCATAACGTTGAAACAAGGGCGAAATATTGACGATATAACACCATATATCGGCACACCCGAACTTACCCAACGCTATATTGATGCACTTGCACAATGTTGCACGGCTGTCGCAGATCCAAACGGCCAGCAATCGATACGCAGCCAATCGGGGTACGATGTACAGCCGTTTGAAGTGCCGGAATGCTTACACACCGATGAAGCAGAAAAGATGTTAAAAACCCTCGAAAGCGTTAGAGGGTACAAAGGCAAAGAAGTATTGAATCGCAGCACAACACCCTGGAACGTGTCAGCAAAAAGCGACTGGGCGTATGTAGCCCAGGAACTGACAAAGAGATTGAAATTGGCAGATAGGGTTGATTGGCAGATGTGGGCAAATTTGATAGGAACGCCACGGAATACATTGCGAAACGCAAGCCGCTCCGCATATGCAGCAGCCGGAAGCAATGCAATATTAACGGCACTTAACGAGTTGGAATAAAGCAATTACACCCCCTATTGTACCCCTACACTTAACCCCCAAGTGTAGGGGTTTTTGTTTATATTTCATTGTACTTTTGCAGCGTTGAACAATTGAGGATTAACGTGTCACACCTCGGTTGTTCGATGCGATGAGGGAGCGCGACACCATAGACACCCTCACAGATACAAAGTGCAATTAAAATGAGCATTGATGAACGATTAGAACGTATTGAACAATTAACACTACTCGCGGCAAAAGATGTGCTTACAACTGACGATGTGGCAGCATACACGGGGCTATCAAAGGGGTATCTTTACCAACTTGTAAACCGCAGGGCAATACCACACTATAAAAGCGAGGGCGGTCGGTACACCTACTTTAAGAAAACGGAAATTGCCCAATGGCTTACAGCCCACCGAGTGGCCACAAAAGCCGAGGACGAAGCCCAGGCCGCAGCCTACGTTGTCAATAACCCGTTAAAGCTGAAAGGGGGTGTAAAATGAGAGAACAACAAACATTCTTTGGAGAAAAGATTGTGCCGGAAGCATACGCACAACAAGCCATTATGGCAGTGATGGCAGACGGACAACCCCGAAGCACACGGCAACTAATGAGGGATGCGCGTATATCAGACCCTAGGGCAACAATACGCACTCTTCGAGACAAAGGAATTGACATTGTGGACGAATGGCAAAAGAACAGCCACGGAATCCGCTACAAGATTTATTGGATTAATAAACACAACCTATAAAGCCGTTATGATACCCAAAGGACAATGCCCCGTTACGGGTTACGACCGCCAGTCGGTCAAGTGTGCAAATTGCCGATATAACAGAGTATACAACCCCGAAATGTTTTTGTATACCCAAGAAACGACCAATAAGACAAACGGAACAATGTGTATTGCTACCGATGCGGATATACCAAGACGGCGAAGAAAGACACATTAAGACGGATGCAGGGCGAGGGGTGGTCACCATACCACCCCAGCCAAGCACGTAGCTCACGCCCGTACAACATTTATCGCGTGCGCGTGATAACAAGGTGAACGAGTACCCCAAAATTGGAGACCACAACAAACGATGATTGACACCCTAAATATGATAGTGGAGAAATACGATGTCGGGCAAGATTTTGACCCGTACAGCGTGGCAAATTATATTGAGGTGACCGAGTACGCAGAAAACACGAAAACGGGTTATATTGTGCGCGGAACATTGAACAATTACAAAGTGGCTATCAACGAAAGGGGGATTATTTACCTCAATGGCAGTTTGGCAAAGTATAGGAACGGCACAAACGCCAACGGAGAATTAAGCAGAACCGAAGCAGCCGAAGCGGTGCAGATGATGAGCGATGCGCTACATTTTGACATTGCAGCAACGGCAAAGGTCGCAAGGGTTGATATTGCGGTCAACATACCGACACAGCAGCCACCAGCAACATATTTTCAGTATTTGGGCAACAAATCGCGATACAGACGAATAATGCAGGCCGACACAACGCTACTATACAAGATACAGCACCGACAATTGCAATTCTACGATAAAGCAGCAGAATCCCCAAGAGTGCAGCCAGCGGCATTGTTGCGGTATGAATTGCGGTTAATAGGACAGATACGCCGCCAACTGCATATTGCCGAAGCAACGCCAGCAGCATTATTGCAGCCGCAGACATACACGAAAATGGTGCAGATGTGGAGAGATGAGTATTTTAATATAGCCAAGATAAACCACAATAACGCCGATATGGAAGAAATAACAACTTTTGGGAAGTGGAAAGAGGTATATATAGCCAACCTTATAAGGGAAGCCGGGAACGAGCGCGGAGAGAACGCATTGACAGCCGCCGCCAACCTTGATAAAAAGGAGCGTTACAAGGCGCGTAAGTGGCTCACGGAGCAACTGACAAAGGACACCGCAGACAGTAGCCCCATTGATGAAATAACACACGCTATCGAAGCAACTGCAGCAGCGGCCACCGGCGAATAAAAGTCGGCACCAGGGCAATAATAAAAGCCAACCGCCGTTAAATAGTTGTGATATGGCAAAACGCCTACGATATAGGGATTTGGTCAAAATGACAATATTTGACCTAACAGACGATGTTGATTTGATTAATGCCGTCACGGGGGGAGATTACACCGACCGCAAAGATTATGAGGACAAAACACAATTGCGGTGGTTTATGAGAAAGATAAGGGCTGAACATATGTTGCAATATGCAGCATATACAAACGATTTACACCTGGAATCCATTGCACTAAAATATGTGTTGAACGCTGAAAAACTAACAGAGCGGGACAAACACAAAGAAGAAATGCGCATTTTTAGAGAAACGGGAATACACGTTATTGTTGATTAGTAACGGCACGAAACGCCACGTTTTCAAATACATTCAATAACTTTTCAATAACTTCACCAATAGAACAATGGTCTATCAGCGTTTTGTTTGTACCTTTGCAACGAAAACCAACAAACAAAACACAATGGCAGAGACTATGACCATCGAAGAAAGGGCGGCACGCTTTAACAGCATTGACGAAGCAAACGAATATTATGCAGCCCGTACAAAGAAGCTGATGCAGCAACTCGGCAAGTTAAGAGAAGAAATTAACGTCTTGCAATATGAGCATAAAGACATTTGCACCATCATAAACAGCAGGGGACACGAAGCCAGCGCAAACAGCAAACACGAAACCCCACACGCAAAATTGTGCGACAAAGAACCCAAGGAATACGACAAATAAATACTTAGCAATATGGCAGAATTAGATGAAACCCAGATGCGGCAAGTTGCCGACATTGTTTCCCAAGCAATTGGGAAAGTGACCGAGAAATTTAGTGAAGTCCTAACTGGGATGATGCAGCAACGTAATGCAGCCAGCACAAACCAGGACGGCCAGCAGCAAGAGGACGAAAGGGCAAAGGTGAGAGAACGCCTTGCCAAGTCAATAAGCGACCGAATGCCCGAAATGAATGGCATTGATTTGGAGGGATGCTCCGAACCAGTATTGCAGTATGTGGCAAAAGCCGCCGACCTCGGAGGAAAGCAGATTTTTTGCGAGTAAACAAGAATAAACGAGCAATGGCAAACAGCAACCCAAACACAAAAGGCATTGAGGGTAACAAGTGGCATAAAGGCCGCAGCGGAAACCCAGCCGGACGGCCAAAGAAGCGCACACGGGACGTTTACGCCCTTGTTATGACCCCGACAGAAGCAAAGAAATTTGAGGGGCTGACAGCCGAGGAAGTGCGCGACTTGGACACGGCATTGTTGTCAATGCGCTTGGATGAAGTGAGCAACCTCGCCAAAGCGATTGAAGCCCCGTTATACGTGCGCGGCTTGGCAATGGCCATATTGACCGAAACCAAGCAGGGCAAATGCGGCACAATAGAGCGATTGAGAGAGCGTTTATATGGAAAGGCAGTGCAGCCGGTAGAACTGACTGGCAAAGATGGGTCGGCTCTTATTCCTCCGGCACGAGTGCTTACAAAAGACGAAGCACGGGAATTGTTAGACGATTTGGAGAAGCGGTATTAACAGCGAATAAGGGCAATAATACAGCGATTATCGAGCCTTTGCAGGGGGTGGCAGTTGCGCCACCCCTAATTTGTATTCAAGCAATTCAATTTGATATTGGTTGACACGTTCAATAAGGTGGCTGTTTTGCTCGGTCAGTTGCTGAATTATTTGCAACAATAGGGAAACAACACCATCCGAAACCCCGTTGTTAATGCAGATTGAGCCGTTGTTATTGCCATTGACAATATTTTGAAAACCGCCGTTATTTGTGTAGTTTGAGCCATACACATTTGATTGTGACAATAGTCTATTATTGCTATTCATAAATTGTATAGTTTTACAAGTGCAAAAGTACGAATAAAAAATGATATGGCAAAATAAAAATATTGATTTTTAATTCTTTAGCGTATTATAGTAATGCGTTTTGTGGCAATGAAAGATGATATTGAGCTAGCGTATTAAAGTAATACGCAACACGGGGAAAAAGTGGGTCGCTTTCCGGTCTGTATTTTTGTAACTCACTGAAATTCAATATGGGTTATAGAGCAACGTTGATTGTAACACAAAAACGGGTCGCGACAAATATAGCAATTGCGATAAGATGCGGTGGCAAAATGTAGCAAATGCCACGGATAATTGTAGCAAATGCCAGCCACTGGAATACGATAGTGATGCAAGTGTATTAGTTGAGGGGTATAAATGTAATACATATGTATAGAAAACAAATGCAAATGCAATGCAAGTGCATAAAAAGGGGGTTGGATGTTACCCATACCCCCTCGATAGTGAGCCGTTACGCACGGAACACCACAACAACTTACGATGATGCAAAAGTACGAAAAAAAAACAAACTGACAAAATTTTGTTTGTATATTGAGAAAAAGTCGTATTTTTGCAATTGAAAAGAGACACAGAAAGGCCGGTTGAAAAGTGCCATTTTTTCAATATTTATCACATATTTATCACTCCGACACCATTACAACCGGCTAACGATTTGAAATAAAGTAAAATATAAAGATTGGTTTGAGAACCATCTACTCCACAACAGAAACAAGGGGCCGCAACGTTCCGTTGCGGCCCCTGCCATTTACCACCCCCAGATTGCTCAAATGTTAAATAATCTTAAATAAACGTTAAAATTTGAGCCGATTTTGCCTTCCCGTCGTCTATTATATATACGCAAAGGGAAATACCACCCAAAACAGGCCTTTTGTAAATTTCTTTGCTGAATTAAAAATTATTTGTATCTTTGCAAAATAATTAACAACCCCCAACAACCCGTCATGAAACACATCTGCATTTTGTCAATCGCCGTTGCCGCGCTGGCCTTCGCCGCCTGCACCGACAAGGAGCCCGTGTCTGAAGTGCAGCACAGTAGCGACTCCGTACCAGTCATACACAGCGAGCCGCTGCTAAAAGATTACCTCACAGGAGCCTGGACGGCTGAGGGCCAATACCCGGCAGGGGTGTTCTGCATTGTCGGTGGCAACGACAGCATATATATGTCGCGTCCCGGGAAGATTTACCAATACAGCATAACCACCGACAGCACAATGGCATTGGCCGGGTGTGGCGACACCCTGAAATTCATGCCCCAGTCTCGCGACACCTGCCTGATTGGCAGTTCACTCTGGGGCGATGAACCAGTCTTGATAGTCCGTTCGGATGAGACTTTTTCGGCAATACCAAAAACTTTTATCCAATATCAGAATTTAATGAAGATTTAAACGAAATTTGCAAATAAAATTAAAAATCAGTTGTTATGAAAAAGTCAGTTGCATTAATCATTGCAGTGGTGGCATTAGCGGCGGCCTATGCCCAGAACGAGGATCTTGTTCCCGCCACGGGAATCGACAATTACTATTCCGGAAGCATCACCTGGGATGCGTTGACAGACAGCGCCTCAACATATTCCTACAACTTCACAATGGTGGGTGGAAGCGGTGCCGCCTACGTTTTGGACAGCTTTGCCGATGGGGCTACCATCTATGGCATAGCCGTCTGCGTCACTCATCTTAACATTCCCATGCATAATGTAGTAATATTGGATACCGCCAAGGATACCTGGTGCGAATATACCCAACTTTATAAACCCATTGGCGACAGCATGGTGCTTTTGGGCGAGGCTCCGTTCAACCAATTCTCAACCCCGACATATGTTTTGCCTCCAATCAGGGTTTATGCAAATCCAAATCCAAAGATATGGTTCGACAAAAAATATGTATATGGCCCGGACAGTTCCCGTGTTACACCGCCGCTGTTTGAAACCTACTTCGACACGGGGTATTATGTCACCGATTCTTTTTACATTGGGACAACGGCTGATTATCTTACAGAAAACATGGCCATCGAAAATACATGGTGGTACAATCTAATAATGTTATACAGTGAATATTGTAATACCCGTTTCCCAATTGAAAGGGTTAAATTTAAATGGTACGACAGATTTTCTCAGAATCCACGTGATCGCGGTTGGCATACTATTTCAATGGCTAAATGTGCTCACGACTACATCATCTTTCCCATCCTCACGCCAGACCCGGACAGGAGCACACCCACGCCGGTGGACACGGTGCTGAGCTATTTCGACACCACATCAATTGACACCACGGGGCAAGGAATCGACACCACAGGCGTTGACACCACGGGCGCCGCCATCTACTCGCCGCAGCTGCTCGAGAGGTACACACAGCTGATACCCAGCGTGGTCGAGGCTGGCGGCACAGCCACGGTGCTCTCGTCGTTCCACCTGCAGGCCGTCGAGCTCTACGATGCCGCCGGCCGTTTGGTGCAGAGCCGTCCGGCCCGGGGCACCGCCGCCGCGGTTGACTGCACAGCCCTGCCGCGGGGCAGCTACTTAGTGCGCCTGGTCACCACCGCCGGCACCACCACCAAAAAATTGACCATACGTTAGCCCGAAATTTATTAAACCTCTGAAAACCAGTCTGTTGTAAAATGTCACACAACAGGCTGGTTTTCAATAATATAGATAGGTTAGGTTCGGGTTAAGGTCGGGTTGAGGTCGGGTAGGGTTCGGCGGGGGATGTAGTTTATAGATACAATAGGCGACGATTTGGTATCTTTAGCCTGTATTTCAATAGGTTATAAAACATTTAGGGGCGGCGCTTCGCGCCGCCCCTAAACAAGGTTTTTTCATTGCTTCTGCCTCTCTACTCAACATTGAGCAGGTAGTAGTTCTTTTTGCCCTTCTGGATGAGTATGCTGCCGCAGAAGAGGATATCGGCCGGGCCGAGTGTGCAGTCCTCGCCCACCTTCTGCTTGTTGACGGAAATGGAGTTCTGCTTGAGTTCGCGGCGTATCTCGCCCTTCGAGGCGAACATACCGGTCTCGGCTGCAAGGTCGACGAGCGGCTTGCCGCCCTCGATGGCGGAGCGGGCCACGGTGAACTGGGGCACTCCCTCGAAGACCGACAGCAGGGTGGCGCGGTCGAGACTGTTGAGCTGCTCGGCGGTGCCTTTGCCGAAGAGGAGCTCGGAGGCGGCCACGGCGGCCTCGTAGTCCTTGAGGCTATGCACACGCACGGTGATGTCCTTGGCCAGCGCCTTTTGCAGCACACGGCGCTCGGGAGCGGCGTCGTGCTCGACTTGCAGGGCCTCTATCTCCTCTTTGCTGAGCAAGGTGAATATGCGGATATAGCGTGCGGTGTCAATATCGGAACAGTTGAGCCAGAACTGGTAGAATTTGTAGGGCGAAGTCTTCTCTGGGTCGAGCCACACGTTGCCGCCCTCGGTCTTGCCGAACTTGGTGCCGTCGGCCTTGGTGATGAGGGGGCAGGTAAGCGCGAAAGCCTCGCCGCCTTCCATGCGGCGTATGAGCTCGGTGCCGGTGGTGATGTTGCCCCACTGGTCGGAGCCGCCCATCTGCAGGCGGCAGCCCTTGGTGCGGTAGAGGGTCAGGTAGTCGTAGGCTTGCAGCAGCTGGTAGCTGAACTCGGTGAAAGAGAGACCCGTCTCGAGGCGTTTCTTGACGCTGTCCTTGGTCATCATGTAGTTGACGGTGATGTGCTTGCCCACGTCGCGTATGAAGTCGAGGAAGAGGTAGTCCTTCATCCAGTCGTAGTTGTTGAGTATCTCGGCGCCGTTGACGGGGCTGTCGAAATCGAGGAACTTTTCGAGCTGACGGCGTATGCAGGCCACGTTGTGTTGTACCTCGTCGGTGGTGAGCAGTTTGCGCTCGGCGGCCTTGAACGAGGGGTCGCCGATCATGCCGGTGGCGCCGCCCACCACAGCCAGCGGCTTATGGCCGGCCATTTGCAGGTGCTTGAGCAGCATGACCGAAACCAAATGGCCGATGTGGAGCGAGTCGGCGGTGGGGTCTATGCCCACGTAGGCGGTGGTCACTTCGCGCGAGAGTTGTTCTTCGGTGCCGGGCATCATGTCGTGAATCATGCCGCGCCACTTGAGTTCTTGAACCAGGTTTGTATTCATTTAGACGAGTCTGTTATTTGATGTCAATATAAAAAAGAGGTACTCTCCCTCGGCGGGCAAGTACCTCTTAAGCTATAGAACCGATGTTATTTAACAACCATCTTAGCAGCCGAGGTATTGTTGCCCACCTTGAGGTTGACAAGATACATGCCCGGGGCCAGCTTGGAGCAGTCGAGGCGGTAGGTGTGGAGGCCTTCGCCCATGCGGCCGAGGTTGTCGGCGAGGACGCGGCGGCCGGCGAGGTCGTAGACTGCTATGGCGGCGGTGCCGGCAGCGCTGAGGTCGATTTCGACGGTGGCGTTGTCAACAGCGGGGTTGGGGAAGATGGAGATACGGTTGTTACCGATATTGTTGACGCAAGGTATTGCGTTGGTGCTGTCGCGATAGTCCTCGGGATCGGAAATCTCGTTGGTGGTGTCGGTAACCATGCTCATATCGAGGAAGACGCCGCGGCCATAGGTGCCGAAATAAATGGCATAGGGCCATTTGGTCTTTGCAAAGAGCATAGAGTCGGCGTTGACACCGGTGTGACCCACGTGGTGAATAACAGGCAGGTCGCGGGTCTGCTGCACAATGGCAGTCACGGGCACGCCCTTGAACTGGCCATAGGTGTTCCAGGTCGGGGTGGCGCTGCGGAACGAGGCGCTGGAGGCCTTGAACACACCGTCCTCGGTACCCACATAGACATCGCCGGTGGTGCACTCAATCATAGCAGAGTAGACGGGCAAACCGGCATTGGCCAGCGGTTTGGTGGCGATGGTGCGAGTAGCAGAATCGGAGGCATTGGCCACATATGCTATGTTGGCGTAGCTGTCGTTGAAATGCTCGAAGGTGATGAGCAGTTCGTCGGTGCCGTCGTTGGGATTGACAGACAGGCTCGAAACCGGACGTGAGAAAGTCTTGCTGCCAGTGATGGGGTCGGCCACCAAGGTATCAATTTCGAGCACACTCATACGGCCCACACGGGGATTTTCAAGCTCGGGCTGGATGCTGTTGATAGGCTGGGTGTAGTTCACCGAGTCCAAGTTGGCCACATGGATGATATAAGAGGTGCCGTTCATGTCGTTGTTGACAGCGGCGTAGAGATCCTTACCGTCGTTGGAGACTGCCAGTGCACGGACATACTGGTTAGTTCTGTTCTGCACGGTGTAGAGGGTGGCCCAAATCATACGGTCTTCGGAGGTCTCGCCCTCAGACCACACCTTGCGGAAGTCGGACGGCATCCAAGTCATAAGAATAGAGGTGTTGGTGTTCTCTTTGCTACCGGTACCGTTGCTCGAGCTGCCCACGGCAAACAGACGCGACTGGATGGGGTTCTTAGCCTTGACAGCGCCACGGTACTTAAGGTCGAGGTGCGACACACTGTCGGCGAGGAGTCTGCTGGTCGAGATACTGTCGGGGAAGGTGTACCAGAAGGGGTAGTCAGCATGGCCGGGGCTGGTAAAGCGCATACGGTCGCCGGCCTTGATGAGGAATTCGCTCATCAAATAATCGTTACCGTTGTTTTTGGACAGGTCGAAAACACTGTCGCCACGGTAAATAATACCCATGGTATCGAACACAACAACGATAGAATCGTTGAAAGAGGTGTCGTTCAGAGTCTCCCACAAAGCCATCACACCGAGCTCTGAACCGCCACGGAAGTCGGCAGTCATGAAAGCGGTGCCGACCGACCAAGTCTGGGTGTTGTTGTAATCGTCGTAGTCGTCATAGGCGCGTGCGTACTGACCATTGTCGGACGACACGAAGATGGTACGGCGCGCGATGGGCTTTATCTGCTGGAACATCGAGGCGGCCACTTGTCCACCGTTGCCGTTCCAGATAACTTTGGCTATATGGTTCATGTTGCCGAGGTCGCCGTTGTCGTACCACGTCACGATGGTGTCGCCACCGTCGTGGCCCATACGCGACTCAATAAACGGTACAGCATATTGGCTTGCGCCGATAGTGAGGGAGCCATCGGGCGAAACAGCCAAACCGTTCACACGCACACCGTTCATACCACGGCTGACATTGCTGAACGAGCGGCAGTTGACATTGGAATAGAACATACCGCCGTCGGTGGCCACATAGTACACGGTGCGTGCATTGCCGTTGCGTGGATTGCGCTCATAGCCCCAAACAATTTGGTTGATACCCGAATGCACATAATATGAGGCACCGAAAACGGTACCCATGAAACTGCCGGAGTTGAGTTCATATTCGCTGTATGAGGTGCGCGACCAGGTGTAGTAGCCCTCGTCGGTGTAGCGCTCGCCCACCCACATCGACGTGCCGCCGACATATATTTTCTTGGGGTTGGAGGGGTCTACGCAGATTGCACCGCAGGTGGCTCCGGTAGTGAAGGAGAATGGTGTAGTGGAACTGGTTGCCAGGGGCGACCAGTCTTGCTGGTTGGTGGTGAGGTAAATATTCTCGAAGTAGCCGGAAGCGTTAAGCACCATAGCGTAGATATAGTTATTGTCGCTGGGGGCATAGGCGAGTATGATGCGCGAGTTAGTTCCGCCAAAAGCGGTGTTGGTTGAAGAGATGTCCTGTACGGCCTCGACGCCGACAGCGCTCTCGACATTGCCTATCTTATATAAGGTACTGCCGCTGGTAAAGAAAGCAATGTTGCGGCTACGGATAATCATAATCTGGTCGACGCTGGCGGTTGAGATAGTGCTGTAATTGCTCCAGTCGGCCTCAGAATTAATCTTCCACTTGAACAAGCCTTTGGGGGTAGCGGCGAAGAGATAGAGGGTGTTGCCGCGATACATGAAATCGATGTTGTTGACGGAAGCAAAATTGTGGGTAAGCGACGTAGGTGCGGTATTGGCGATTGGCGTAAACTTGAGGGTGTGGGTGTTGAAACGATACATACCGCGGCCTTTTGAGGTAAAGGCAGTGTGACGGGTACCCATGGGATAGTAGCTCTCGCCGGTGGCAATAACTATCACGGAGTCTGAAATCTGCACCATACTGCTGATGGGGAGAGTGAGTTGAGTGCCGTCGGACTCATACATGGGTATGAAATGCCAAATGTTTGTGTCGGCAGGCACGTCGACTACACCGAGAGCAGTGTAGAGCTGTGCAATGCGGTTCATGTCGGCCGAGCGCATATAAAGGCCGCCGGGTGCGGCACCGGCAAACACGGTGCGATGCGTCGTGTCGGCCTGGTCAACCAAAACCGTGCGCACACGGGCTCCAATGTTGACAGGGCCCACTTCGGCAAGGCCGGAACGGTAATTTGCCATTTCTTGGCCAGAAACAGTGCCCGAGGCAATGGTCATAATGCCTACAAACAGTCCCAGAAGTACTTTGTTTCTTTTCATAAGATATTAATAATTAATTAGATATTCAATTTGCATATTACTATTCGAATTGGCAAATATACATTTTTTTTTTGATATATGAAAAAAAAGTTACGCCAAACGCATTTTTGGCATGTTTAAGATTTTTTTTGATTTGCTTTACAATAAAATGCAAAATGCCGCGTTACATAAACATATTTTTATGATTTATTACAATGGAACCTGTCAACATTCAAGAACTTAACGAGCGCATAGGACGCGAAAGCGCTTTTGTGGACGCTCTGACTATGGAAATGCGTAAAACCGTAGTGGGTCAGAAACACATGATAGACAGCCTTATCATTGGCCTGCTGAGCAACGGCCACATACTTCTGGAAGGTGTGCCCGGCCTTGCCAAAACACTTACCATCACCACTCTGGCCAAAGCCATCGATGCCAAGTTTAGCCGTATACAATTTACCCCGGACCTGCTACCTGCCGACCTCATCGGTACCCTCATCTACAGTCAGAAAAACGAGTCTTTCCAGGTTAAGAAAGGACCCATTTTCTCCAATTTTGTGCTTGCCGACGAAATTAACCGTGCCCCGGCAAAGGTTCAGAGCGCCCTGCTCGAAGCCATGCAGGAGCGCCAGGTAACTATCGGAGAGGAAACGTTCCCCCTCGAAGAGCCGTTCCTTGTTATGGCCACTCAGAACCCCATAGAGCAGGAAGGCACCTATCCCCTACCGGAAGCACAGGTAGACCGCTTTATGATGAAAGTGGTGATTAGTTACCCCAAACGCGACGAAGAACGCCAGATTCTGCACCAGAGCCTCACAGGCGAGCAACCTAAGCAGCAGCCCATGCTCAAGCCGCAAGACATCATCAAGGCGCGCAACATCGTCAAAGAAGTCTATATGGACGAAAAAATCGAGAACTACATCACCGATATTGTCTTTGCCACCCGCTATCCTGAACAGTACGGCCTCGGCAAACTCAAAGACCTAATGAGTTACGGAGCTTCGCCACGTGGAAGCATTAGCCTTGCCGCAGCCGCCAAATCATACGCATTCATGAAACGTCGCGGCTATGTCATACCCGAGGACGTGCGTGCCATAGCCATGGACGTGCTGCGCCACCGCATTGGCCTCACCTACGAAGCCGAGGCGGAAAACGTAAGCAGCGAAGAGATTGTGAACGAAGTGCTCAACCGTGTCGACGTACCCTAAACCGCATTGACAGACGCAACCAACCCAGTCCTTAACCAAAGCATGAACGAAGACATAATAAAAAAGGTACGCAAAATCGAGATACGGGCCAGAGGGCTTTCGAACCAACTCTTCTCCGGAGCCTACCACAGCGCATTCAAAGGCCGTGGTATGGCTTTTAGCGAAGTGCGCGAGTACCAATATGGCGACGACGTGCGCAATATAGACTGGAATGTCACAGCACGCCTCAACCACCCCTATGTCAAGATATTCGAAGAGGAACGCGAACTGACCGTGATGTTGCTCGTTGACGTAAGCGGCAGCAACCAGTTCGGCACAAACCAGCAACTCAAAGACGAGCTCATAGCCGAAGTGGCTGCCACACTGGCGTTCAGCGCCATTCAGAATAACGACAAAGTCGGAGTCATCCTATTCAGTGACCGCATTGAGCAGTTCATACCGCCCAAAAAAGGTAGCAGCCACATCCTGCGTATAATCCGCGAACTAATAACTTTCAAGCCACAAAGCAACGGGACCGACCTTGGCCTGGCTCTCCGCTACTTCACCAATGTCATAAAAAAACGCAGTTCGGCGTTCATCCTATCCGATTTCAACGATAGTGGCTACGAAGATGCACTCAAGATAGCCTCCGGAAAACACGACCTCGCAGCCCTGCGCATAGCCGACCGCCGCGAAGCCGAAATGCCAAACATCGGCCTTACAAAATTCTACGACCCCGAAACCATGCGCACCATGTGGGTCGACACTGCCTCAGCCGCTACACGTCACGCCATCGCCGCACGCCACTCAGCTCGGCAAGCCGCCACTGCTCAAGTTCTCAAAAAATACGGCATAGACCTTTGCGACCTCAATACTGGTGAAGACTTCGTCAAACCTCTACGTAAACTATTCGAAATGAGACGCTAACCTAAACCATGCACAAAATAACAACCATAGCAATATTGCTGCTCTCGGCCGTCGCCATCTGCCAGGCACAAGCCACCTATAGGCTTGAACCCGACAGTATAATGATAGGCCAGCAGGCGCGGCTCACAATAATCAGGGCTGAGCAGTACCCCTCTGCCGAGGCACTGACACAAAACAGCATAGTTGCCGTAAGCCAAGAATTCGACAACGAGAGCCAGACACAAACCACAGTCATAACCTGCTTCGAACCCGGGCGGCACAGCTTGCGTTTAGGCAATGACGACTCGCTCATACTCAGTGTCTCCGATGTGCCAGACGTTGACACCGCCAGCGCGCAAATACGCGACATAGCGCCACTGCAACGCGAGCCCTACACTTTCTGGGAGATAGCACGCTGGTTTTTACTGGCTTTAGCACTGGTTGGGGTCGGGTTAGGTTCGGTTTGGGTTCGGAGAAAATTCCCTAAAAAGAGTTTCCTCTCACGTCCAGAACCGCCCCAAGTGCCAGCCCACGTGAGAGCATTAGCCGAACTCGAAGCTCTACGCACACGTAATCTTTGGCAATCAGGCCGTTGCAAAGAGTATTATACACTCCTCACAGATATAGTGCGAAACTATCTTGAAGAAGCCTGCAACATTCCTTCAACCGACATGACTACCGACCAGACCGTGTCGTCATACCAGACCTCGCCATACTCAACTCCAGATGATGTACAACAACTCGCCGATATGCTGCAACGGGCTGATATGGTCAAGTTCGCCAAATCGGAGCCGTTGCCAGATGAGCACAACCTGTCTATGAATGAAGCACGCGCAATAATAGAGCATACCGCCGCCATTATAACGGCACAGCAACCCGAGGCAAAGGAGGCCGAAAACCATGAGTAGCCTAACCTTTGCCCATCCATGGCTCCTGCTCTTGCTGCTTATAGTGCCTGCACTAATAGTGTGGTACATATTTAAATACCGTAAGCAACACGCCGCCCTACAATATTCAGACACAAGCATTCTCAACGGTCTCAGACCCACACTGCGGCAAAGGCTCTACCCTGCCCTGTATGCACTACGTCTCATAGCCATAACAGCTGCCATCATAGCGTTGGCCAGACCGCAAAGTATGCTCAGCCGCCGCGAGACAAAAGTCGAAGGTATAGACATAGTGATGGCTATGGATGTTTCTGGCAGTATGTTGGCAGAAGACTTCAAACCCAATCGCCTTGAAGCAGCTAAGAAAGTGGCCGCAGGTTTCATTGAGGGACGTCACAGCGATCGAATGGGATTAGTTGTCTTTGCTGGCGAAGCATACACCCAGGTGCCGCTAACCATCGACCACCATATACTTCTTGGGCAACTGGCTAAACTGAAACTCGGCTCGCTCAAAGACGGTACCGCGCTTGGTGACGGTCTTGCCACAGCCATAAACCGCATCAAAGACAGCCAAGCCAAAAGCAAAGTCATCATTCTTCTAACCGACGGTGTCAACAACCAAGGCTCCGTAGACCCTCAAAGTGCAGCCGAGATAGCCAACCTCTATGGCATTAGGCTTTACACCATTGGTGTTGGCTCGCTCGGCAAAGCCCCCTACCCTTTCAAGGACGCTTTTGGCCACACTCGCTACCAGAACATAGATGTAGAAATAGATGAACCGCTAATGCGCTCAATGGCAGCAGGCACCGACGGCGGCGAATATTTCAGAGCTACCAACAAAACAGCATTGGAACATATCTTCAACCAGATAGACGAGATGGAGAAAAGCAAAATCGATGTAACTCAATACTCGCAATCTCGCGACGAATATATGCCTTTCCTTATCATGGCTTTGGCTACCCTGCTATTGGAGGTCGCCCTGCGTCTGACACTTTATCGCACAACACCTTAATCCGACTGCAATGATACACTTTGAGCATACACAACTACTTTGGTTACTGATACTTATACCACTACTGGCGGCGGCATGGGTGATAGAGCGGCATCTCCAACGCAAACGATTGGGCCGCTTTGCCGACACCAAGATGCTGGGGCGCTTGGTACCTGATGCATCGCGCTACAGGCCCACATTCAAAATAGTATTGATATTGATGGCTCTTGCCCTGCTCATCATAGCCTTGGCCAACCCTCAGGCCGGCACACGCCTGCAAGAAGCCAAACGGCAGGGAAGCGACATCGCAATTTGCCTTGACATATCAAACAGCATGATGGCCGAAGATATACAGCCGAACCGACTTGAGCGTAGCAAACGGGCTATAGGCAACCTACTTTCGGAACTGGCAGGCGACCGCGTGTCGCTGGTTATTTTTGCCGGTACGAGTTTTGTGCAGATGCCGCTTACCAACGACTATAGTGCTGCAAAACTGTTCCTTGACCAAATATCGTGCGACCAAATTTCTACTCAGGGCACTGCCATAGGCGACGCGATAAACACGGCTATGCAGACCTTGGGCTATGACGACCCTGACCGAGAGTGGGTGCGTTCAAAAGGACGTGCAATTATAATAATATCTGATGGAGAAAATCATGAGGACGACGCTGTTGCCGCAGCCCAAAAGGCAGCATCTGAAGATGTTCGAGTATGCACTATCGGCATGGGTCTAAACGAAGGCACTCCCATACCTGAGTACGACTCCCGTGGCCGCCGCAATAGTTACAAGCGAGCTCAAGACGGCTCAATAGTGATGACCAAACTCAATGAGACCATGTTGTCGGAAATTGCACGGGCTGGAAATGGTGCCTACGTGAGAGCCGGCAACGCCAGCAACAGTATGAACGAGGTGCTGCAAGTTATAGAGAAATTAGATAAAGAACAGTATGGCGAAGCCACTTTCAGCGAATACGAAAGTCGGTACCAATATCCTTTGTCGGCAGCAATTATATGCCTCGTGGCTGAGATACTGATATATGAGCGTCGCAACCGCCGATTCAACCTACAACGCTTACTGCAAAAAAACAACAATCAAACGACATGAAAACCTCAAGAATACATATAGTATTGATGCTTTTACTCATCGCCACGCCTGCACTGGCGCAGAAACCCAATGGCAAAGTGCGTGACGGCAATCGCCAGTACAAACGAGAACACTATGACCGCGCCGAAATAGAATACCGCAAAGCCCTCGAGATTGACTCCACCTATTACAAAAGCCACTACAACTTAGGCAATACACTATACCGTAATAAAAACTACACAGAGGCAGCACGCCAATACGGCACGGCCCTTGAGAGCGCAAACCTCACCCCTGCCCAACGCAGTCAAACCCTGCATAACCTTGGCAACAGTTATTTACAACAAGGACTGGCAGACAAAGCCAACGGTATGGAGAATTTCAAACAAGCTGTGACCAACTACCAGGAGGCACTGAAACTCGACCCAAATAACGATGACACCAGATATAACCTAAGCTATGCCATGAAGATGCTGCAACAAGCTCAACAACAGCAACAACAGCAGGGCGGTGGCGGCAACAGCGATCAACAAAACCAGCAAAACAAGCAGCAACAAGGCAACCAAGACCAACAAAAAGACCAGAGCCAACAGGATCAACAACAGCAACAGGGTAGGCAAGAACAGCCAAACCCGAACCAAACCCGAACCAAACCCGAGCCAAACCAAAATCAGAAAGCCGAGCAACAACGCCGCCAAGATGCTGAGCGTATGCTCGAAGCTGTGAAGAACAACGAGCGCCAAACCATGAAAGAACAAAACCGCCAAGTGCGTGCGGGCAAACCCATAAAAATCGACAAAGACTGGTAGTAGCATGAAATACAGACTGACAATCATACTTTTAGCCATACTTAGTTTCTCTACGGCTGGCGGACAAGAGATGTCCGTAAGTGCACCACGTAGCGTCTCGGCTGGCGATAGGTTTCAAGTACGTTTTGAGGTTAACGCGAATTCCTCAAGTTTCCGAGGGCCATCTTTCAAAGGTCTCAGTGTACTGAGCGGTCCGAGCACTTCAAGTAGCAGCAGCACATCTTTCATCAACGGCAAAGTGAGCCATTCGGTATCAACTGGTTATACATATGTGATACTGGCCGACCAAGATGGCACTTTCAACATCGGGGCAGCCTCCTGCACCGTCGACGGAAAGACCGTGAGTTCAGAGCCTTTCACTATCAAAGTCGAAAAGTTGAGCCAGCAGCAACAGCAGCAGCGTCAGCAACAACAACGACGCGACCCTTTCGACCCGTGGAGCAACCATCAGCAACAAACCACCAAGATTGATAACACCACACTCTTTGCACGCGCCTCAATAAACAAAAGCAACCTATACCAAGGCGAACAGGCCATTATTACCTATAAGATATACACTCAGGTACCAATAAGCCAATTCCAGATAGACAAGTTGCCCGGCAACAAGGGATTTTGGGCCGAGGACCTAAGTGTTGGCAAAGAGGTGAAACAATATGAGGAAACCGTCAACGGCCAGCGATACCAAGTGGCTGAAATCAGACGTGGAGCTCTTTTTGCCCAAGAGAGTGGCACTATACGAATAGAGCCTCTTGATCTTAATGTGCTAGCTATGGTTCAGCGCCAACGCCGCCGTTCAGGTACCATATGGGATCTCTTCGACGACCCTTTCTTCAACTCTGCCCAGGCTGTCGAGCGCAAACTCACAACCAACGCACTTAATGTCAAAGTAAAACCACTCCCTTCCCCTCCCGACGGATATACGGGTGCTGTAGGCAGATTTGAAGTCAATGGAGGTGTCAACACCAATAGTGTACGAGCCAACGAGGCAGTAACCTATCGCATAACTATCAGCGGTACTGGTAATCTCATGCTTATCAACACTCCTGAACTGAATTTGCCAAAAGTATTCGAGACATACGACCCTGAAGTCAAAGACAAGATAACAAAAAGCGACAATGGCGTAAGCGGCAGTCGCACATACGAGTGGGTTCTCATTCCCCGCAGTCAGGGCGAATTCAAGATACCAGCCTATGAATTTGCCTATTTTGACCCCTCGTCCGGACGCTATATAATAAAACACGTTGAAGCCCAACGTTTAAACGTAAAAGCTGGCGACCCAAAAGCTATGGCTACAGCCAGCAGTAAAGACGATGTAAAGATGCTCAATAGAGACATCAACTACATCAAATTGGGACACTATAGCTTGAAACAACGCCAATTGGGTGACAAAGCTGTGGTTTGGTTCTGGATAGCCATCGCTGCAATTGTCGGATTATCTTTAGCAACATACGCCTACGGGCGCAAATTGCAGGCCGATAATCGAGACATTGCTGGTACAAGACTCAAACAAGCTACACGTATGGCGCGCCGCAGATTGAAAAAAGCCGCTGTTTACCTAAAAGCCAACGATAACGAACACTTCTATGAAGAAATATACAAAGCGATTTGGGGATGCATTGCCGACAAATATAACATAGAACTTGCCGAACTCAACCGCGACACAGTGAAACAATGCCTCCAGTCCAAAAATGTTAGTCCTTCTGTACAAGAAGACATTATGAAACTGCTTCAAGACGTTGATATGGCTCGCTTTGCCCCAAGCGACCCGTCGGCAAAACGCCAAGCAATATTCGATGAAGCACTACAAGCAATTGCATCACTGTAAAAGACAACACTGCGACATGAACATAAAAAAAACAATACTAACAATCTGCCTTATTGCACTTGCAGCACCATTCAATGCCCAGACACTGCAAGAAGCAGAGCAAGCCTATCAGACTGGCAACTACGAAGCCTCTGCCGAAATATATGAACAGATATTGCACAACGGGCAGGAATCGTTTGTTTTGTACTACAATCTGGGCAACTGCTACTATCGTTTGAATCAGAATGGATTGGCTATACTCAACTATGAGCGAGCTCTAAGAATCAAACCCTCAGACAGTGATGCCAAGGAAAACCTAGCTTTGGCCGAAAGCCGTACAACCGATCGCATTGCCGCGATACCACAGTTTCTCTTAGCCAAATGGTACACCTCAGTAGTGCAATTGCTCACCCCTCGCGGATGGCGCACTTTGTTGCTTTGCCTTCTGGCCATATGCTGTGCAGCCATAGTAATCCTTATGCTTTCAAACGATTATCGTCAACGTAGGACCATGGCACTTATAGGCTTTGTGTCTGTCATACTACTTGCAGCCACCATAGCTGTGACCATATCAGCTTCGATTCGCGCTTCTCGCCATGACTACGCTGTTGTAACACAACAAGCCATTGTGGTAAAAGGTGCCCCCGAGTACGACAGCGTTGATAAGTTCATAATACACGAAGGGACAAAAGCCAAGGTTGACGAAACTCTCGGCGGATGGCACAAAATCAGGCTGAGCGACGGCACAACAGGGTGGGTTCCAATATCAGATATAGAAATAATATAACCGCCATGCAGCAGATAAATCATACCGGAACCGTTCTTTCAGTTCATGACGGCTGTGTCGAGGTAGGCATAAAGGTGACCAGTGCCTGTGCCCACTGTGAGGCTCATGCACACTGCGGCATGGCTGAAGGGCAAGAAAAGCGACTCAATGTATATACCCCCGACTGGCAAGACTATGCTGCAGGCGATTCTGTCAATGTTGCCATCAGCGACAAAAACGGTCTGCAAGCCGTCTTGTTGGCCTATGTTCTGCCCGCTTTTGTCATCTTAGCAGCCTTTGCCGGGCTTTACACACTACATTTAAGCGAGGTCGTCACAGCACTGATAACACTCAGCATTGCAGGTATTTACGCCTTAGCATTATATCTATGTCGAGGTCGACTACAAAAGAAATTTGCAATCAAAATTGCCCATATCTGATTTTTTTTGTATCTTTGCAGTTTGAAAACAAGTAGCACAATCACAATTCATAACATGAAAAGAATATTATTCATTGCCGTAGCATTAATCTTCAGCCTGACAGCGTCAGCCCAAGAATCGGAAACAAATGTCAATAGCCAGTACCAAGCTGCCATACGCGATTTCTTGCAGCAAGACATACAAAATCGCCAAAAGGCAATGACCAAAAAGGCCGAGCAGATTCTTGTCAGCCTGCCCAACGACCAAAAACTTTATGATGAATCGTTTGTAAGCATCAAAACCAACATCGTTGAAGACACTCGGGAAGACGGCAAGCCAGAACTCAACTACGTGTTCGACATCAGTTACAATTGCCGCCATTTTGAAGGTGTGACCGACGACTACCCTTCGGGTTCATATCTATGGGATGCTTCCAACTCGTGCCGTGCTATATGCAACCTCACCAAGACATTCGTCGAGGGCATTTGCAATGACATATTCAGTTCCGGTAAAGAGGTTACCGCCCGTATCACCTCAACCACCGATGCTGCCGAAATTGTCCACATAGACTACAACGGTGAGTTCGGCGACTTCCGCTACTGCCCCGTAACCTACAATGACGAACAGATACGTATTTCCATTTCTCAAGAAGAGGGTCTAAGCAACAACGCACAGCTTGCATACCTGCGTGCCCAGTCTGTTCGCAACTTTCTTGAGAATAATGTACGCAACCTGCGCTCTACCCACAATACCTTTTACTACATCACCAAGTCGTTCAGCGACATTGGGTCGCAATATCGCCGCACCAGTATCGAACTAACTGTTCACGATGCTTTCAGCGAGACTATAAAAGACATGACCGCCGACAAGATTCAAGATGACTATGTCGATTTCAACATACCACAGCGCACCGATGCAGCATATAACAATGCCTTCGTACTTGTAATAGCCAACGAGGACTACAACTTTGGAGCTGTACCCTCAGTGCCATTCGCCTCTAACGACGGTGCTATGATGCGCCAATATTTTGTCAAAGCTCTCGGCATTCCAGAGCGCCAAGTTAAACTGATAAACAACGCCTCCCGCGAGGAAATAAAGACCTTGGGTGTTGAGTGGCTAAAAAACAATGCCCGCGCCATTGCCGGACGTTCAGCCGATGGCTCAGCCGCCCCTGCAGCAGACCTATATATTTACTATGCTGGCAACGGCATTACCAGCACCACAGGCCAAGCCTACATAATTCCCAACAAGATTAACATTGATGCCATCAAGGCACTCAACGGCGAGACCCGCAAAGGCAAAACAACACCTCTTTCAACATACGACATCACCCTCAAAAACAAGGATGCCGAGCGCCTACTCAACCAATGCATAAGTATTGACTCTCTCTGCCGTTGGTTCAAGGGCACCCCAGCTCGCAACATCACCATGATTTTTGATGCCTCTTTCGATGGCAACACCCGTTCCGGTTCACCCATGCTGCGCTGCGAACAACCCAACAAAGGCAAATCTAAGAATCGCAAAGCCAATATCCGCGAGGACGTGGTGATACTGCTCGCCGCCGATTTCAACAAAACAGCATTCTCTTTTGACGACCAACACCACGGTTTTCTGACATACTACCTTCTCAAAGAAATCAAAGGTGCTGCTGGCGAGATAGACCCGATCACCTACCAAGACTTGTTTGAGAGTGTTGAACGCAACGTGAGCAAAGAGTCTGCACTGCAAGGCAAACTACAACAAATTTCTGGCGTCACGGGCGGTCGCTACAAAGATGCCTGGCAGAATCTTCGCTTAAGATAAACCAGCCTACCACATTATAAACGCAATAACAACAATCATTATGGATAAACTCATCATAACTGCCGCTATCTGCGGCGCAGAAGTCACAAAGGAACAGAACCCCAACGTGCCCTACACTGTAGAGGAGATAGTGCGCGAAGCCAAGAGTGCTGTCGATGCCGGCGCCGCTATCGTTCATCTCCATGTCCGTGAAGACGACGGTACCCCCACCCAGAGCCATGTCCGCTTCCAAGAGTGCACCGAAGCCATCCTTAAGGAGTGCCCCAATGTGATACTGATACCATCTACCGGCGGTGCTGTGGGAATGACCCCCGACGAGCGTCTGGACTCCACCAACACCACACCCGTACCCGAGATGGCTACCCTCGACTGCGGCACCTGCAATTTTGGCGACGACATATTTGACAATACCATGCCCACCATGCGCGCCTTTGGCAAACGCATGATAGAGAAAGGCATCAAGCCCGAATATGAGTGCTTCGAGATGGGTCACCTCGATACCATCCTCACCATGGCCCGCAAGGGCGAGGTGCCCGGCGCTCCTATGCAATTCAACTTCGTGCTGGGTGTCCCCGGCTGCACCCCCGCTACCGTCGACAACCTCTGCTGGTTGGTCAAGAACATTCCCGCCGGCAGCACATGGACTGCCACAGGCATAGGCCGCCACGCCTTCACATTGGCTGCTCCCGCCATAGTCATGGGCGGCAATGTCCGCGTTGGATTTGAGGACAATTTGTACCTTGAGCGCGGCGTGCTGGCCAAAAGCAACGGCGAGTTGGTAGACAAAGTGGTTCGTATGGCCAAGCTGTTGGGCCGCCAGGTGGCCACAAGCGACGAGGCTCGCGAAATACTGAGCCTCGCACGCCGATAAAACGAATGGTTTTAGGTTTTAAATGATAAAAAAATGGTGAGCCTTGAAGACCCACCATTTTTTTATCAGATTTGCGGACTCTAACCCACAAGTTGCTCATATATGGCGTAATAGGCATCGGCTTCGGCAGCACCTACAGTTCCATCGGCTGACATAGGTATTACACGAATCTTTGCCTCGTTCACACCGGCCTGCACCAATTCGTCACGCACCTCGTCGCTCACAGCAACGATGATATTTGAGGCTCTGAATGCGTAACGCATACGGTGACGCCACACTATAGAATCGATAAAAGAAGTAGATTTGTGTGCGTGCAGACCATAGCATGTGATAACCGTCTTAATGTCGCGCCCGATGCCATATGGCAACTCCTCGTTGAGACCATGGTATAGTTTCACCTTGGCATCCATAAGCACAGGGTTGAGTTTGAAGCGATGCCACACAATCGAGGCCAACATACCTTTGCCTTTAGGCTTGTAGGTGCCGACATTTGCATTGCTGATAAAGAAAGTGCGGTAGTCGCCATTCATATTAGGAGCGTAAAGCATGGCTTGAAAGCCCTTGCCTATATGCCTTTGGGCAATGGTGGCAACCAGTTCGCGGCAATAATCGCCCAAGCGAGAACTGTTGCGGAATATATTGCGGGCATCGTATCCTACTATCATATATTAAAATACAATATGATTTGTTGTTACATTTTCATTTGCAAAATTACGATTTTTTTTCGTAACTTTGCAAATTATTTTTAGCAAAAGAGAGGCCATGCCAGTAGAAAAAATGCAAAGTATCGGATTTTATGACTGTTACACGCCGTTAAATATGGACGCCAACTGGCACCGTGCCGCCAAGGCAAAGGTGTCACGCGGTGTTGCGGAAGCATTTGCATCAGAAAAATAGGCCTCACTAACACACAAAACACCCAAGCGATGCGCAATATATCAGCTGTAATAATCACCTGCAACGAAGCCCGCAACATCGGACGCTGCCTCGACTCACTGGCGGGGGTGGCCGACGAGATCATTGTGGTCGACTCCGGCTCGACCGACAATACAGAACTCATCTGCAAAGAGTACAATGTAAGGTTTGATGCACATCCATGGGAGGGCTACGACAAACAAAAGAACTACGCCAACAGCTTAGCCACCAACTCCTGGATATTTAGTATCGATGCCGACGAAGCCCTCTCGCCAAAGTTGAGAGAGAGTCTGATGAAATTCAAGCAGGGGGAGGATGACGCAACGACCGCCTACTCAGTAAACCGGCTAACCTACTATCAAGGACGTGCAATAAGGCACTGTGGCTGGTACCCCGAGCGTAAAGTGCGTCTGTTTAGGAAAGGTGAGGCCAAATGGGACGGCATAGTGCATGAGGACTTGGTATTCGAAGGGAAGGCTGCCAACTTGGACGGCGACCTGCTGCACTATCCTTACAACGGATTGAACGACCTGATTGCCAAATACTCCAAATACGCCTCACTTATGGCAGATAAATACCACTCACAAGGCAAACACGCAACGACTATGGACTGTGTGCTGCGGCCCTTATGGACTTTTCTGCGCAACTACTTGATACGGTTTGGTATGCTTGACGGCCACGAAGGTTGGACTATATGCAAGATGATGGCCTACTACACCTTTATGAAATACACTCTGCTGCGCGAAAAACGCCAATAAAACAACGCCACACAATGCCAAGAAGAACAATAGACCAGCCCGACCTCTTTGCCAACTGCTCAACAGAATTCAAGCAGCGGCTATACGACGAAGCCTGCCAACTCATGTCCGACAACCGCCGCCAGCTTTTCGACCGGCTGGCAACCCTGCGCACACGCCACGTGGCCGTGGTATTAGAAGACATATACCAAGCCCACAACGCCTCGGCGGTGTTGCGCAGCTGCGACTGCTTCGGGGTGCAGGATGTGCACGTGGTCGAGAACCGCAACGCCTTCAACCCAGCCGACGACGTGGCCGTGGGCAGTTCAAAATGGGTCGACTACTACCGTCACAACAGCATTGCCGAGGCCTACGCTGCCCTGCGTGCACGCGGCTACCGCATCGTGGCAACTCTGCCGCACGAGAACGACACCATGATTACTCAGTTCGACATCAGTCAACCCACAGCGCTGGTGTTCGGCACCGAACTCACCGGACTCACCCAAGAAGCCATAGCCGGAGCCGATGCATACGTCAAGATACCCATGTACGGTTTCACCGAAAGCTTCAACATCTCGGTATGCGCTGCACTGAGCCTCTTCAGCCTCACCGAGCGCATGAGGGCCGACAGCAATATCGACTGGCAACTATCGGATGACGAACAGCTTGCGCTGAAACTGCACTGGGCTATGCAAACCATACGCGACGGAGAGCAAGTTATAACGCATTTAATGAATAACTTACAGGCAAAATAGCCACACGGAACGTGGTTTTGACTTCTGCCGGGCATCCAAACCCGAACCTTGTCCGAACTTAACCCGACCTTAACCCGAACCTAACCCCTCTATCGTTCTCATTTTGAGGGTTTTGCAACAAACAATCTCAAATAATCTATAACTTCCTCAAAATCAGAGCAAATCGAGGCATTGCTCGATTGGTATACCGAGGCAATGGTCGGCTTGGTTGCGGTTGCGCTCAATCAGGTTGCTCACCACGTTCATGGCGGCCTGGGTGCTGGGCTTGAGGGGCTCGCCATTCATCAGATGGCCGATGAGCACCGCTGAGAAGATGTCGCCGGTGCCGTGGAATGCCACGGGTATCTCGTCGTAGGCTATGCAGAAATATCGACCCTCATCGTCATGTTGCGGCACTCCGGCCAGAGGCTCGCTGCTTCGCCGTCCAATGACGCATGTTCGGCCGTCGACGCGGGCGCTGGTCACCACCACCGCGCGTGCTCCGAGGGCGGCTACGCCGTCGAGCAGGCTATGGGCTTCGGATAGGCTGAGGCCGTCGGGGTTGTAGGGCACATCGGCCAAATAGCAGGCTTCGGTGTAGTTAGGAAATGTAAGGTCGGCCACAGCCACCATATCGCGCATGAGTTCCACCTGGCGGTTGGTCATTCCGTTGTACAGGCGGCCGCCGTCGCCCATAATGGGGTCAACAAACACCGTGCAGCCTTTGCTGTGCAATCCTGCACAATAGTCGGACACCAAGCGGGCCTGCTCCTCGCTGAACATGAGCCCTGTGCATACGGCGTCGAACCCAAAGCCCAACCGGCTCCATACCGGCAGGGTGCCCCGCATATAGTCGGTGGTCTCCATTACGTTGAAACGGCCATAGTCAAGTGTGTTGGAAACCAATGCGGTGGGCAAGTTGAATGTGGAATGGCCCATATATGTGAGAATGGGCAGCATGGCCACCATGCCAACATGGCTGTAGCCCACAACGTCGTTGATGAGCAGAATGCGTTTCACGTCAGGCTCAGTCGCAGTTTGGGTGTGTGCGGTGGTATGCCTTGAGGGTGTTCTGAAGCAGCGACACAATGGTCAGCGGTCCCACGCCGCCAGGCACCGGGGTGACCCAAGAGCATAGGGGGTCGACCTCGCTGTGTTTCACATCGCCTATAATACGGTAGCCGCTCTTTTTGGTGGCATCGGGAATGCGGTGTATGCCGACGTCAACAACAACAGCGTCGGGCTTGATCATATCGGCAGTGAAGAATTCGGGCTTGCCTATTGCAGCTATCAGGATGTCGGCCTGACGAGTTATGGAGGCCAAATCGCGAGTGCGGCTATGGCAAAGGGTTACAGTGCAGTCAAAGCCCTTGCGACTCAGTAGGTTGGCCACGGGCGTGCCGACTATGTTGCTGCGACCTACCACAACGCAGTGCTTGCCGGTGGTCTCAATGCCATAGCGCTGTAGCAGAGTGCATACACCCATTGGCGTTGCCGGCACGTAGCACTCTTCACTGAGTACCATGCGGCCCACATTGATTGGGGTGAAGCCGTCGACGTCCTTGTCAGGCGATATGGCGTTGATAATATGCTGTTCATTGATCTGTGACGGCAACGGCAACTGAACGATGAAGCCATCAATGTCGGTATCGTTGTTGAGGAATGCAATGGCCTCGAGCAACTGCTCCTCGGTGGTCGATTCCGGATAGCGGTAGACCGACGAGGTAAAGCCCACTTCGCGGCTCGACTTCTCCTTGTTGGCCACATAGGTCTGGCTAGCGCCGTCGTTGCCCACAATAACAGCCGCCAAATGAGGAGCACGGTGGCCTTTGGCTGTGAGTTGGCGCACGTGGTTAGCTATTTCGGTCTTGATTTGAACAGAAAGTTCTTTGCCGTCAAGTATCTGTGTCATATTCTATTAAAATGATTATATATTGTTATCTGATTGTTTGTTGCTGTTTGCTATCGCCTGCGTCGCGGCATCATGGGCATCTTTGCGGCATTGGCAGGCACCTTGCCCGTAGAGACCTGTCGCATAAGCTTTCGGGTATCCTCGAACTGCTTTAGCAGGCGATTGACCTCCTGTATGGAGCGTCCGCTACCCAAGGCAATACGCTGCTTACGGCTGCCGTTGAGGCACGAGGGGTTGTTGCGCTCGTAAGGCGTCATGGAGCCTATGATGCTTTCGATGGGTTTAAAAGCGTCGTCAGAAATTTCCACGTCCTTGGTGAGTTTGTTCATACCAGGAATCATGCCCACAAGGTCTTTGATGTTGCCCATTTTCTTGATTTGGGCAATCTGCGAAAGGAAGTCGTTGAAGTTGTAATCGTTGTGGATTAGCTTCTTCTGTATCTTGCGAGCCTCGGATTCGTCATACTGTTCCTGCGCACGTTCCACCAACGAGACCACATCGCCCATACCCAGAATGCGGTTGGCCATACGGTCGGGATGGAATATGTCGAGGGCATCCATCTTCTCGCCAATGCCCACGAACTTGATAGGTTTCTGCACCGCATAACGAATGGTGAGAGCTGCACCGCCGCGTGTGTCGCCGTCGAGTTTGGTGAGCACAACTCCGTCGTAGTCTATGCGCTCGTTGAAGGCCTTTGCCGTGTTGACGGCATCCTGACCAGTCATAGCATCGACCACAAAGAGGGTTTCCTGTGGGTTGAGGGTTTGCTTGAGGCGGGCAATCTCGTCCATCATCTGCTCATCGACAGCCAAACGGCCTGCTGTATCGACTATCAGCACGTTGATACCCTTGAGCTTGGCTTCGGCCAAAGCATGGCTGGCAATCTCAACAGGATTGATATTGCCCGGTTCGGTATATACCGGCACCCCCACTTGTTCGCCCAAAGTCTGCAACTGGCTTATAGCAGCGGGACGGTACACGTCGCCTGCTACCAACATCACACTCTTGCCGCGCTTGGTACGCAGGTGGTTGGCCAGCTTGGCGCTAAAAGTGGTCTTACCTGAACCCTGAAGACCGGCAATAAGCACCACGGCTGGCGAGTCCTTGACGTTGATGTCGACAGCCTCGGAGCCCATAAGCTTGGTGAGTTCCTCGTGCACTATCTTCACCATCAACTGGCCTGGTTCGACACTGGTAATAACACTGCGACCCATAGCCTCGGCTTTGACGCGGTCGGTAAACTCCTTGGCAATGGGGTAGCTCACATCGGCATCGAGCAGGGCTTTGCGCACCTCTTTGACGGTCTCGGCCACGTTTATGTCGGTCAATGTGCCTTTGCCGCGCAGGGTGTGGAGTGCTTTTTCTATCTTGGTACTGAGGTTCTCAAACATTCTCGACGGTATTGATAAACAGAGTGCAAATTTACATTTTTTTTTCAACATGGGAACAGGAAAGTTGTTTTTACGATATTACATACTGATTAGTAGGCCGTTAAATATCAAAAAAGTTACCCAATAATGCCTGTTGATGAAAAAAAATACATTTTTTTTTACCCCTCATGAAACTTTTTTTGTTTTTTTGCGTTATTGTCATATTAGATATATTGTACATCCGAGATGCGTCAACTGAAGATTACTCATTCAATCACCAATCGCGACATCAAATCGCTCGACAAGTATTTGCAGGACATCTGCAGCGAGGAACTGCTCTCGCCAGACGAAGAGGTGCAGCTGGCCCAGCGCATAAAACAAGGCGACCAGGCCGCCCTCGACCGCCTTACCAAGGCAAACCTGCGATTTGTTGTTTCGGTAGCAAAGCAGTATCAGAACCAAGGTTTGAGCCTGCCCGACCTCATCAACGAAGGCAATGTGGGTCTCATCAAGGCCGCCAAGCGTTTTGATGAAACCCGCGGCTTCAAGTTTATTTCATACGCCGTGTGGTGGATACGCCAGAGCATATTGCAGGCTATTGCCGAAAACTCGCGCATTGTGCGCCTGCCCTCCAACCAGCTCGGAGCCCTCAACAAGCTTAAAAAAGAAATCTCTAAACTCGAGCAACAACTGGAGCGCCCCCCATCGGAAGAGGAGCTCTCGGAAATGCTTGATATCCCTGAGGACAAAATCAAGTCCATCCTCGGCATCTCAGGTCGTCACATATCTATCGATGCCCCTCTTGTGGCCGACGAGGATGTGAACTTTGTGGACGTGCTGCCAAACGAGGACACACCACCTACCGACTCGCACCTTATGCAAGAGTCGCTTTCGCTCGAGATTGAGCGCTGCCTCTCAACCCTCACTGAATATGAGCGTGAGGTCATCAAGATGTATTTCGGTATTGGACTCCCCCACCCCTTGAGCCTCGACGAGATCGCTATGAAATTCAACCTCACACGCGAGCGCGTGCGCCAAATAAAAGAGAAAGGCATCAAACGTCTCAAAAACAGTTCAAAGAGCAAGCATCTGCTGTCATACCTGTAATGGATACGATAGTAAAATATTTCCCCGATATGACAGAGCGGCAGAAAGAACAATTTGCCGCTCTTTTGCCCTTGTATGAAGACTGGAACGCCAAAATAAACGTAATCTCACGCAAAGACATGGACAATTTCTATCTGCACCATGTCCTGCACAGTTTGGCAATAGCTAAGGTGATGGATTTCAAACCCATGGCCGAGGTGCTCGACGTGGGCACCGGCGGCGGCTTCCCAGGCATTCCGCTGGCCATCATGTTCCCCAACGCACGATTCCACCTTGTTGATTCTATTGGCAAGAAAATCAAGGTAGTGACCGACGTGGCCGAACAGCTACAACTCACCAATGTGCGCGCCAGCCACACCCGAGCCGAACAGGTTGACGGCGAATACGACTTCATTGTCTCACGCGCTGTGGCACGGCTCGATGAATTTGTGCCATGGGTTAAAGACAAAATTTCACCCATCAATTATCACAAACTACGCAATGGCCTGCTCTACCTCAAGGGCGGCGACCTGACAAACGAGCTGAAACCCTTTGCCCGTAAAGTACGCACCTGGGACATCAGCCAGTTCTTTGCAGAAGAGTTCTTCGAAACCAAGAAGGTTATTTACCTACCATTTTAAACGGCAAACAGCATGAAACGCATAGCCATTGCCCTAATCGGCTGCACGCTTCTGGCAGCTTGCATCAACCGACCCGACACCGTTGAGCTGTCACACTGGCAGTTTGATTATGGTGGTACTCTCTACAAGGCCGATGTGCAAAGCTTCATTCACACCGACCTGATTGCCAACGGCCTGATAGACGACCCTTACTACGGCACCAACGAGGACTCGGTGCAGTGGGTATCGCATTGCAAATGGACCTACTCCACGCACCTCCAACGCCACCGCCTGCCTAAGGGCGACAGCCTGTGGGTGGTGTTCGAAGGCCTTGCCGGCAGAGCCGACATAGTGTTATACGACGACATAGAGAACCCGTCACAAACCGCAATCTATTCTGCCGACAATATGTTCGTTGGCTACCGCTTTCCTTTGCCAAGTTTCTGCAACGACATCATGGTGCAGTTCTATCCGCTCTACGACTCGGTACTCGAGGCCGAATACGGCATACCCCTGCCCGAGCGCCGCGCCTTTACACGCATTGCTCCATACCAGCAAGGCTGGGACTGGGGACCCAAGCTAACAACCTGCGGCATCTGGAAAAAGGTATACGTTACCAACCACCCCACCTCTATAAACTCTATAGATTCTATAAAATCCATAGGCATCGAACTGCGCCAGGAGAAAGACGCCATCGGGCAAAGTTTTGCCTTCTACAAAGACGGCGAGCCCATCTTCATAAAGGGAGCCAACTGGATTCCGGCGCATTCGTTTCCAGCGCTCGACAAGGCCCAGAAAGAACGCTACCGCCAACTGCTCACCGCTGCCAAGGAGGCCGGCATGAATATGCTGCGCGTGTGGGGTGGCGGTATTTACGAACACGACTACTTCTACTACCTTTGCGACTCGCTCGGGATAATGGTGTGGCAGGATTTTATGTTTGCCGGCACCCCCTACCCCGACTCGCCCGAAATGCTTGCCAGCATTCGTGAGGAAGCTCGCCAGCAAGTGGCCCGCATTGGCAGACATCCCTGCGTGGTACTGTGGTGCGGCAACAACGAGATTAAGAACGGCTGGGAAGACTGGGGCTGGCAAAGCCAGTACAAATGGAGCCAGGAACAACGCAACCGCATAGAGAAAGCCTTGGACACCATATTCGGCTACAATCAATATAGCAACTACGGCGCCAATAGCATTCTGGCCCGGGCTGTGGCCGAATGCGACCCCCTGCACCGCCCATACATATCCACCTCGCCGCTCTACGGCTGGGGACACCCCGAGTGCACCACCCACGGCGACAGCCACTACTGGGGCGTGTGGTGGGGCGATGAGCCTTTCGAGGCCTACCGTGCCAAGACTGGCCGCTTTATGAGCGAGTACGGATTCCAGAGCTACCCCGACTACAGCACACTGCAGCGCATAGCCCCCGCAGATGAGCTACACATGGGCTCGCCAACCCTCGACAGCCACCAGAAACACTCGCGCGGCGTGGCCATCATCGACAGCGCCATGCGCCTCTACTATGGACTCGACAGCCGCACCGTGAGCCTCGCCGACTACTGCTACCTGAGCCAGCTTCTGCAGGCCTGGGGCGTGGGCTACGGCATACTGTGCCACCTGCAGGGCCGCGACGGCGGCCGCTGCGCCGGCACCCTGTTCTGGCAACTCAACGACTGCTGGCCCGTGGCCTCGTGGAGCGCCATAGACTACTACGGCAATCGCAAAGCCCTCTACTACCGCGCATGCGACCTCTTTGCCGACAAGGCAGACCTCGATGTCTGGGCGAGCTACTACAGAACACGCCCAGTCGACCTAGAGTTGCAGCCCTCGCAGTGCCACGTTAAGCAGTACATAGACCGTCGTGGCCGCTTGGTGGCAGAGGTGAGTTCCGGCCAGGCGCCGCTGCGCGACGTGATGTTGCAGACCGAGCCGCACGTCGACGGCTACTTCGACTGCAACTATTTCGACCTCGACACCGGCGCCGTGAAGGTAGCCGTCTTCACCCCCTACAACCCCGACGAAACGTTACAGGGGGTCACCGTCACCGCCCGCTCGCTCAACGATATTTACCAAAGCTATGGGAAACCGCTAAAGCGGTGAGTTTCAGTATTTTAACCAAAATACACCAAACTTACTGGAAACCAGTGGGTTAGATGGGTTAGGTTCGGGTTAAGGTCGGGTTGACATCGGGTCAAGGTCGGGGACGTATGCACGGCCTCCGAACAAAAGCCGAACAGAGGGCGACCTCACAAGGTCTATAGTATTGGTTTACAGGGAGTATACCTGATCATCTTAAGCATCGGCGAAGACTTTGCCGTCGGCAAGCGTCACCTGTAGCTTGGTGTACTCGCAGTGAAAGTCGTTTTTGAGGCGGTCGAGGTAGCGGCGGCTCTCCCATTGGCACATGGGTAGGTCGTGGAGGAGACAGTTGCCGCAGGTCTCGGGCGTGGTGGCCGGCACTTCGGTCTGTGTCAGAATCCACTCGAGGCATTCAATTGTGAGCTTGCGCATATCGTCGACACTGTAGCTGCCCGTCATGATGACATACATTCCCGTCAGGCAGCCCATGGGGCCCACATACACTACGTTGTCCTTTTCGGACGAGTTGCGGAACCAGGTAGCCATGAGATGCTCGAGGCTGTGCATGGCCGATGGGGCCACGGCGGGCTCACGGTTGGGCTCGGTGATGCGAAGGTCGAAGGTGGTGAAGCCTTTGTCCACACGCGACACATAGATGCCCGGCTTTAGGTGGGTATGGTCGATGGTGAAACTCTGTATTACTTCCATATGCGTTTAAAGCGTTTCCAAATAATTCTTCACGAAATGGAACGAACGGTCGCACATCGAGGCCAGAAACGACTCCCACTGCTGCTGATGGTTGTCGGTATTGCCAGGGGTATCGCTTATGATTCGCAGGCTCATGAATGGAACCTTCAGCAGGTAGCAGGTTTGTGCTATGGCCGCCGACTCCATGTCGCAAGCCAAGCCGTCGGGAAAAGCGGACTTGATACGGCTCAGCGCAACGCGGTCGGTTATGAACTGGTCGCCTGTGCAGATGAGGCCTGTGCGTGGAGTTGGTTGTTGAGTGACCTCCATGGCGTGGGCAAGCAACCGGCTGTCGGCGTCAAAACGGGCCGGTAAGCCCTGTATCTGGCCGCGCTCGCAGCCGAGGCCGGTGCCGCAGTCGACATCGTGGTAGACGCATTGCGATGCCGCCAGCACGTCCATCACCTGCATACTGTCGTCTATGCCGCCGGCCAAACCGGTGCTTAAAATATAGTCAGGCGAATGCTGCTCAATCATGCGCATGGTGCCTATGGCGGCATTGACCTTGCCTATTCCGCACTGGCTAAGCACCACATAGTTGTCGCCCATCATACCCTCGCTGTGTCCGCCGAGGGCGGCGTACATCTGGCGGTACTCAACCTCCATAGCTATTATAATGCCAATCTTCTTCATAGCCTGATATTACAAACGATGGTCGATGGCAGCCTTGACAAAGGCAACAAACAGTGGATGCGGGTGCATGACGGAACTCTTGTATTCCGGATGGAACTGTGCTCCTACAAAGAACGGATGTTCGGGAATCTCTACAATCTCGACCAAACCGGTGTCGGGGTTCAAACCGGCCGGAACCATACCGGCAGCGCGGAACTCCTCGAGGTAGGCGTTGTTGAACTCATAGCGGTGGCGGTGGCGCTCGCTGATGTCCTCACAGCCATATATCTCATAGGCTTTGGTTCCCTTGACCAAGTGGCAGGGATATGCGCCGAGACGCATGGTGCCGCCCATGTTTGAGATGCTCTTCTGCTCCTCCATCATGTCAATCACCGGATGAGCCGTGGTGGGAGCAATCTCTACCGAGTGGGCATCGGCATAGCCCAGCACATTGCGGGCAAACTCAACCACGGCACACTGCATTCCGAGGCAAATGCCCAGGAACGGGATGGCGTTCTCACGTGCATAGCGGACAGCCAGAATCTTGCCCTCGATGCCACGGTTGCCAAAGCCTGGGGCCACCAATATGCCGGTAAGGCCTGCCAGACGCTCGGCCACATTGTCTTCGGTGAGTTCTTCGGAGTTGATGTAAGACACTTTGACCTTGCAACGCAACTCGGCACCAGCGTGAATAAAAGCTTCTGTAATAGACTTGTAGGCATCCTGCAACTGCACATATTTGCCCACCAGGCCCACCGATACCTGACGCTCGGGGTTCTGCAAGCGGTATACAAAACCTTCCCATTTGGTGAGGTCGAGGTCGCGTTTGACTGGCACATCGAGCTTCTTGAGCACCTGTATGTCCAATTTCTCGTCGCGCATCTTGAGTGGCACCTCGTAGATGCTGCTCACATCGCCGTCTTCAATCACACAGTCGCCGTCGATGTTGCAGAAGAGGCCTATTTTGTCGCGCACGCTGCGGGTCAACGGTTTCTCGGTGCGACACACGATAATGTCGGGCTGCACACCCTGTTGCTGCAGGGCTTTGACGCTGTGCTGAGTGGGCTTGGTCTTCAGTTCGCCAGCAGCGGCCAGATAAGGTATGTATGTAAGGTGTATTACAATACAGTTGCGGCCCAACGTCCACTTGAGCTGACGAACAGCCTCAATGAAAGGATACGACTCGATGTCGCCCACCGTACCACCGATTTCGGTTATAACAAATTCATACTTGCCGGTATTGCCGAGGGCGGTGATACGCTCCTTAATCTCGTTGGTGATGTGGGGAATGACCTGCACGGTCTTGCCCAAGAAGTCGCCGCGGCGCTCCTTGTCAATCACATTTTGGTAAATACGACCGGTTGTAACGTTGTTGGCCTGCGATGTAGGCACGCCGGTGAAGCGCTCGTAGTGGCCCAAATCAAGGTCGGTCTCGGCACCGTCCTCGGTCACATAGCACTCGCCGTGCTCGTAAGGATTGAGCGTACCGGGATCGATATTAATATAAGGGTCAAGTTTCTGATTGGTAACCGAATAACCACGGGCCTTGAGCAAGCGGGCCAGAGAGGCCGCTATAATGCCTTTGCCCAACGACGAGGCCACTCCGCCTGTCACAAAAATATACTTTGTTGCCATAGCAATTACAATGTTTACGAAGTGCAAAATTACATTTTTTTTTTGACACAGCAAAAAAAAAGTGACACACCGACATAATATTTCGCACACGGCGGCGTTATAAGTAATATTCATTTAAAACAAAACAATGGAACAAAACATCGGAAACAACTTCGACCATCAAGCCACCATGCGCTTTTTCCGCCGTTGGTGGAAGGTGCTGCTATGGGTCTTTGCGGTAGCTTTGGTTGCCTCTGTGGCGGCCGCTTTCATCATCAAACCACGCTACAAATCCACCGCCGTAATATTCCCCACCAACTCAAACCGCCTCTCGAAAGCCATAATGGACTACCACTATAGCCTCGACTTTATGGATTACGGTATTGAACGCGACTGCGAATACGCCATACAAATACTTTCGTCGGCCTCCATGGAACGCGACGTGTGCGAAAGATTCAACCTGCGCGAGCACTACGGCATAAGCGCCGACGACCCGCACAAGCTCTTCAAGACCAGCAAAAACTATCGCAGCAACATAACCGTCAAACGCACCGAATTTCTCGGTGTTGAAATTTCGGTGCTCGATGTCGACCCGCAGTGGGCAGCCGACATAGCCAACTATATGGCCGCCAACTACGACACCCTGTGCCACCGCATCCACCACGACCGTGCCGAGAACGCCGCCGACGTGATGCAAAAAGTGTGCTGCAATATGCAGACCCGTCTTGACTCGCTGGCCAACCTTCCCAACAGCCAGTGGAAAGAGCGCCTCATCGCCGCCGAATGCGAGCAACTAGCCGACCTCGACACCCGTGCCGCCCAAACCGCTGTGGACAAAGACGAGGAGGTGAGCTACAAATACTCTGTAGACCAAGCCGTCCCTGCCGACAAAAAGGCATATCCCAAACGTCTGCTGATTATTGTCTTGGGTTCCCTCGGTGCTGTGGTAATGTGCATCTTTGGCCTGCTCCTGTTTGCAAAAAAAGAGGAAGAGTAGACTTTGAAGGCTTTTATACATAAATATAAAGGTCTGCTTATTGCCCTTGCTGTGACCCTGCTATTTGTGGTGGCCAACACAGTGGCACTGTCAAAAGATTACTACTACCTGCTCCTTCTGCCGTTAGGCGGACTGGCGGTCCTGCTCTTCGTACTGAGGCTTGAAACCGGTCTTATGGTTATGGCTATGTTGACACCTCTCGCCGTCAACATGACCCTTATGCCAAAAATGCAGCTCTCTATGCCAGTGGAGCCGCTGATGATACTCTTCACCGGCATATTCTTGTTCCGTGTACTGGTGAGCCGAAGTTTCGACCGTCGGTTGCTACGCCATCCCGTAACTCTTCTGCTACTGGCAATGCTGGCATGGATGACAGTAACTTCGTGCACATCAACCCTGCCGTGGGTGTCGTTCAAATACACCATTGCCCGAGTGTGGTTCGTGGTGCCGTTTTTTTTCGCCGCAGCCATTATTTTCAGCAATCAGGTGCGTGTGCGCCAATTCTTTTGGGCCTACGGGATTGGCCTCATTACGGTGGTACTCATTGCCACCGCCAAGACCCTTGGCAATTTCAGCGACTTGCAAACCCTGCACCACGTCATGCAGCCGTTTTACAATGACCACACAGCCTACGGCTGCGCTTTAGCGCTGTTCCTGCCAGCAGCATTCTACTTTATATTCAGTCGCAACTCCAAGGGGTGGCTTAGGGTACTCACGTTTGCCCTGTTTGGATTGTTAGTGATGGGACTATTCTTCAGCTATTGCCGCGCAGCATGGATTAGCGTGCTGGCCGCCATTGCGGTATACATTGCAATCAAGATGGGCATGAAGGTCAAGTGGATGATGCTTATCTTCGGCATGGCTGTGGGATTGTTTTTCGCATACCAAAGCGACGTTCTCTACCGCCTTGGGAAAAACAAGCAAGATTCGTCATACGATTTGGCTGGACAAGTTAAGTCAATATCGAACATCTCTACCGACGCCAGCAACCTTGAGCGCCTCAACCGTTGGGCATCGGCTTTGCGAATGTGGCGCGAGAAGCCCGTATTCGGCTGCGGACCTGGAACCTATCAGTTCCTTTATGCCTCCTACCAACGTTCATACCAACTCTCGACCATAAGTACCAACGCCGGCGATCTCGGTAACGCCCACAGCGAATACATCGGCCCCCTCACAGAGCAAGGGGTGCCGGGTGTGCTGATTGTTGTTGCCCTATTTATGACAACTTTCTCAACCGGCGTGCGCGTATATCGCACCGCTCGCGACCGCAGCACCGCCAATATGGCACTGGCTTTTACACTGAGCCTGCTCACATACTATGTGCATGGAGTCTTCAACAACTTCCTCGATACCGACAAGCTATCGGTTCCATTCTGGGCCTTTACCGCCGTGGTGGTGGCTCTGGACCTCAACTCCGAGAAGATTGAAGACACCACGGCCCATAAAACTACGTCATCCAAAACGGCAGTGGCTGCACTGGCATTGCTCTGCATAGTAGCGGCCAAACCACTCGCAGCTCAGGAGAACCTAAATCCGGCTCCGGCCTGGCACATCGATATCCCTGCAAACATTAGCACCCCGACATCCGAACTATTTCCCTACGCACATACAAGCATTGCCGCCGATTCCGGCATCATGCTCGTTGCCGAAGGCCGCAAATACCTCGGCACTCCCTACCGCTACGGCGGCAAAGGACCAAAAGCATTCGACTGCGCCGGATACGCCCGTTTTCTCTATCTCAAGTTTGGACACGAACTGCCTTCGTACAGCAATGGACAATACCACGTAGGCAAACGCATCAATAACCGCAAAGAGTTGACAACAGGCGACTTAGTATTTTTTGGCGGACGCCACAACACCAAGGCTGTAGGCCACACAGGCATAGTCACCGAGGCCGACACCGCTTCGGGCCAGTTCCGCTTTATTCACGCCTCGACCACCAACGGCGTCATCATCTCACACTCGTCAGAGCCCTACTACGCCAAACGCTATATCGGCGCTTGCCGCGTATTTGGTAAATAATTCATAACATTCTGTATCCTCACTCGTCGCTGGTATCGCTGATGAAGCGGCGGTAGGCACTGAAAGTGTTGGCGCGTGAAAGGAAACCTACGTATCTGTCGTCGGCGTCGAGCACCACAAGGTTGTAACGGTCGCCTACCTTGAATTTGCCGACAACGGCAGCCAGCGAATCGGTGGTGCGTATCACATCGCCCTCCTGCAGCGGATGCATAAGTTCCTCAACGCCAACGATATCGTACAATTCAGGTCGGAAAATGATTTTTTTTACGTCATCGAGCACAATAACTCCGAGGAATTTTCCGTTATCAGTAAGTACCGGGAAGAGGTTGCGCTGCGACTCCTGTATGGCCTCAACAAGCTGGCGCAAATGGTCGCCCTGCTTGACAGAGACGAAATTGACCTCGATAAGGCTCGACATATCAAGCAGTTGCCATGCCGACTGGTCTTTGTCGTGGGTCATAAGGTCACCGTTATCAGCCAATTTGCGGGCATATATTGAATGGCGCTCGAAAGGATTGACGCAGAGGTAGGTGACAGCCGAGGCTATGAGCAGCGGCACCAAAAGCGAGTAGCCGCCAGTGATTTCGGCAATGAGGAAGGTGGCCATAAATGGAGCGTGCATGACGCCGGTCATGACGGCGGCCATGCCAACGAGGGCGAAATTGGCGGCATCCTGCATCGGCAAACCCAAGAGGTTGAGCGTAGCCGCCACGAAATAGCCGCTCAAGCCGCCCATGACCAACGAGGGGCCGAAAGTACCACCCACGCCACCGCAGCCAATAGTGGTCGAGGTGGCCACCCCCTTGAAGAGGATGAGAGCAGCCAGCATGGCAGGCACCGACCAGGGATGAACCGAGAGGGGTTGGAACAGACTGTTGTCGAACAGACTGGCCGAATCGCCGCCTAACAGTTGTGTGAGCATACCGTAGCCCTCACCGAACAGCGGCGGAAAAAGGAACACCATGACACCCATGGCCAAACCGCCGATAAGCATACGCCACCACGGGTTGCTACGGGCGGCAAACCAAGCCTCGACCCTGTCGGTGACACGCAGGAAGTAGAGCGACGAGAGGCCGCAGAAAAGGCCGAGGATTATATAGAAAGGTATCTGGCTGAGAGCAAAGTCGGTATGGACGCTGAACTCGAACTGCACCCCCTGCCCCATGAGGAAGTAGGCCACCGTTGAAGCCGAGAGGGCCGAGAGAAGCAGCGGTATGGCGGTAGTCATGGTGAGGTCGAACATCAACACCTCGACCACAAACAGGATGCCGGCAATGGGAGCCTTGAAAATGCCGGCAATGGCACCGGCGGCACCGCAACCCAACAGCAACTTGACGTGCTTGGGCTGCAAGCGACACCAACGTCCCAGGTTGGAGCCCACGGCACTGCCGGTGGAGACAATTGGAGCCTCCAAACCCACACTGCCTCCAAAAGCCACAGTGAGTGTCGAGGCCACAAACGAGGAGTACATATTCTTGGGCGGAAGCTCGCCCTTGCGGCGCGAAATGGCAAACAACACCGACGGTATGCCGTGACCTATTGAGCCCCGCACCACGTAGCGCACAAATAGCACCGTGAGCAGCACACCCACCAACGGGTAAATCAGCGTCAGCACATTACCGCCCAGCGGAGTGGGATAGCCAAAGCGCAGCAGCAGCCTGTTCACCTCGAGCACCGCCGTTTTGAGCCCCACGCCGGCCAAGCCCATAATAGCGCCCGTGACCACGCTGAGCAGCAGCAGGAACACCTCGTCCGACAGGTGCCTCAACCGCCACACATGCAGCCGCTTGTAGACTTGGGATGATATTTTGCCTATGCGCGTCACTATTTTTTTCAAAAAAAATCGGCTGCAAAGATACGAAAAAAAAACAATCTGCGTTAATCTAGAATAGAAAAAATTATGCAATCGATGAAAAAAAGCCTATTAATTATCGGATTAGCCTCCGTGCTTTCGGCCTCGTGCGTCTCGCTGAGCGAGGTGGAGCGCAAAGACGCCGAACTGGAACAGAAGAGCAAAGAATATAACCTCACCCGCCAGGAACTCTTCGAACTCAAGGAGGAGAGTACCAATCTGGCCCGCCAAAACCAGAACCTGACCAACGAAATGGCCGAAATGGTGGCCGAGCGCGACCGACAGAACGCCACCATCGACAGCCTCACACGCCTGGTTGAAGGTATGCAGCAACGCTACGACACCACCATGGAGAACTACGCCCAGGAACTCACCGGCAAAACCCGCGACCTCAACCGTGCGCAGAATATGCTCACCGCACGCACCAAGGAGCTGAACGACAAAGAGGCCGCATTCAAACAGAAAGAGGCCGCATTCCGCCAAAACGAAGCCCTCTTCGAGAGCAAACAGGCCGAACTGCTCGAGCGCCAAAGCAAACTCGAGAAGCAAGAGGCCGCCACACGCGCCCAACTCGAGGCCAAAGAGCGCGAGCTGGAAAACCTGCGCACAAGCGTCACCCGCGCCCTGACCGGTTTTGCCGACAAGGGGCTCAAAGTCGAGACCAAGGACGGCAAGGTGTACGTCTCGATGGAGAACAAGCTCCTCTTCCCGTCGGCCAGCTGGACCGTATCCAAAGAGGGTATCAACGCCATCAAAGAGCTCGCCAAGGTGCTTGAGGCCGACTCGACACTCAACATCATGGTCGAAGGCCATACCGACAACGACGCCTACCGAGGCTCCACCGCCGTCAAAGACAACTGGGACCTCAGCGTAATGCGCGCCACCGCCATAGTCAAGCTGCTGCTCCAGAACGGCCCCGGCATCGATCCCGCACGCATAGAGGCCTGCGGCCACGGCGAGTTCGCCCCCAAGGTGGCCAACGACAGCCCCGAGCACAAAGCCATCAACCGCCGCACCGAGATAATCCTCACCCCCAGACTGACCGAAATAATGAAAATTGTGGAGTAAACGCCACAAAACATCAACAACCTGAAAACCAGCGAGTTATATGATTGGGTATAACTCGCTGGTTTTATGAACGTTAGATGGGTTAGGTTCGGGTTAAGGTCGGGTTGAGGTCGGGTAGCCTTCGGAGGTGGTGCGACGGGTTCCGTCCACTACCCGAACCTAAAGTGTGTTTGGTCCACGTTTTCAATACCTTAGCACTGAATTTATCGCATCATTGTCGGGGCATTGTCGGTTGCACCCTGGCGCGCCTTGCCCTCGAGCTCCAACTTGCCCATGCGCCAAGTGATGCCGAGGCTCACAAAACGCGAGTCGTACTGGTAGCTGCCGGTGGTCTTGTACAGCGGCGCTGTACTGTTCTCGCCCCACTGCGCCATGCCGAAAATGTCGTTGACATTGAGGAACACGCTCAGGCGGCGGTCGTAGAAATCGCTGCTCACGCCAAAATCGACCCCTTTGTTGGCCACGCTCATGCTGTAGAGGCCCATGCGCGGCGAGCTGTAGTGCGCATTTGCAAACACCTCGAGCCTGTTCCAAAGTTTGGCCCACACGTTTAGGCGCGCGCTCCATGAAATATGGCTGTCGCTGAAACCAAGGTAATTATAGCCGTAGTTGAACAGCGAGGCATTGAAACGCACGTTGAGCATAGCCGTCGGGCGATAGGTTATGTTGGCCTCGATGCCTTCGGTATGGCTCGAGCCTATGTTTTCGGGCCTGGTGTAGTTGACCAGCTGCGTGGCGGTGAAATAGGCCGGTGCGTAACCGGCATAGGCCATGCTACCAATCTCGTTGGTGTTGGCGCGCCAGTAGGCATTGAGTCCGATATTGCCGAAACCCATTACGTATTTATTAAAAGCCGCCTCAAGGTTGTGGGTGTAGGTGAGGCGCAGCAGTGGGTTGCCGGTCTCATAGCTGTAGTCGTCATAGCGACAGAACGGGTTGAGCTGCGACTGGCCCGGGTTTTCATAGCGGCGGGTGTAGCTTATGCTGTAGGATGTGAACGTCGGAGTCTGGTAGCTGATGTGCAGGCTCGGCACGGGCACAAAAAACGAAGTATCTACGGTGCTGAGGCCGCTGCCGTCGCTGTAGTGCCAACTGCTTCCCATCCATCCCCACTCGCCGCGCAGACCGGCCTTGACCGTCAAGCCACCCCACCGTTTCTGCACCGTGGCGTAGAGGTGGAAATCGGTGCCATGCTCAGTGCCCTCGTATGAACGCAGGGGCACGTTGACATACTGGCCGCCGGCTATGGTGTCGAAAGTACGAGTCAGGCTACCGCCACCCAAACTGGCCTGCATTCCGCCATCAATCTCCCAGTCGTTCTTCAACGGGTGGGCATAGTCGACGGTGAGGCCCACGCTGGGATTGCGGTTCATAGAATAATCGCGGCGAAACAGGGTGTCGAGCAAAGTGTTGCGATAGGCGAAGAAGCCATAGCTTGTGCCGCCCTGATTAGACGTATTGCCATTCAGCGAGAGCGATATTTTGCGACCTGTGGAATCGAATCGATGCTCGAGCCAAGCGCCGGCATAGCCGCCCCAGAACAAACCATCGTTGTTGTCATGCACATAGTTGAAGCTGAAGTCACGCAACGGATTGTGCTCAAAATAGTCGAAAAATCCCTTGGAGTAACTGGCACCATGGTAGGGGTAGAAGCCCGCCCACGAAGCAAGGTTTGTGCGGTCCGATATGCGCCAGTTGACATTGAGTCCGGTGTAGCCGCCAATGTTGTTGCTTAGTACCGTGTCGTTGTGCGACAGGATGCGGCTGGTGTCGCCCGTGGTGGGATTATAGAGAGCAGATGAGATGTTGCCGTAAGTGCGGTGACGCGACCAATCGGCGTTGACATACAGGTTAAAATCCACCTTTTCATTTGCCCAGACGTATGAGGCCCACGGCGACACGTTTGGAGATGTGCGGGCACGCACGCCGACACATAGCAGCTCGTTGCGGGTCACCTTCTGGTTGGTCACGATATTGATGACACCGCCCGATGTAGAGTAGCGCGCCGAGGGGTTGGTTATGACCTCGATACGTTCTATGGCGTTGGCGGGCAGCTGTTTGACATATTGCTTCAGGGCCTCGTCGTTCATGTGGCTGGGGCGGTCGTTAATCCATATCTCAACCGAGGCAGAGCCGCGCAAAGTGATGTTGCCCTCGGCATCCACCTCCACGCCTGGGGCATTTTGAAGGGCGTCGCTGGTCGTGCCGGTCTGTATGGAGGGGTCCTCCTTAGTATTGTACATATTTTTCTCGCCATCCATGGCATAAAGAGGTCTCTTCTCAACCACTGTCACCTCGGCCAAGGTTGTCACCTCGGGGCTCACATGTATTACACTTGGAAGATTCGACACGCTGAGCCACAAAGTCTTATAGCCTATGGCTGAAACTCGTATGAGGCAGCTATCGGCCATGGGCTGAAGACTGAATGATCCGGTGGCATCGGACGTAGTGCCACGCACAAATGAACTATCGGTAGCGCGCAGTAAAGCGATGTTGGCGAACATCACAGGCTCACCCGTTTTTGAATCCTTAATCATAGTGGTCTGGGCCGTGGCAGAAAAGCCTGCAACAAGCATTGCAATCAGAGCAAAGATGTTTATTTTTCTCGTTTTCATAGCAACTTTTTCATTGGTTTTCATGCAACCGTTTGTAAATCATTTTAGTATCACATTGTATTAGTAATCTAAAACACTGCAAATATACAACATTTTTTCATACTGCAAAAACTTTTCTTTCATTTTTTGCAAACAATCGGTGTTTTTTATGTATATTTGCCTTTTGGCATAATGGTGCGCCACAGCACTAATAGCCTTAAATAGAATGAAATATATAAAAATAATAACATTATAGTGTCTCGAAAATGAAAAAAGCAACGCTTATTTTCCTTGCCATCGCCTCTCTGACTGGCATTAACGCCGCTGCGCAAACAACAATACAAAAGGCTGAGGTGTCAACCGACACACTCCAAAAACACGTAGCCGAACTGGCTGCTGCTGTATACGAAGGTCGCATGGCCGGCACCACTGGCTACAACCGTGCCACAAAATACGTCATAGACCGACTGCGCAGCTATGGTGTCAAGCCACACAACGGCGAGTGGCTGCAATGGTTCGAGACAGAATGCAACCAGATTGAGAACTGCAAATTCAACTCCTACTACGCCGGTAGCGACGACAAAACTGTATTCATCCTCGGCAACGACTTTGCCTGCGCCGGAATGACAGGACGCGGCTATGCCGATGCTCAGGCGGTGTTCTGCGGCTATGGCATTGACAACCCCGCATTTGATGAATACGCCCATGTCGACGCTCGCGGCAAAATTGTCATAGTTGTGACTGGCCTGCCCATGCCCAGCTGGCTGCCAAGCACCGTAACTGAGAATTATGTGAGCCTGCGCGACAAGGCACGCACCGCCCAGAAGCACGGCGCTGTGGCTCTGGTTGCAATCAATATGAGCCGCAGCTGCCTGCCATACGAGGCCCAAGCACGCATATATAACGGAGGTCTACCACACCTTAACACTTTCCCCATACTGCAACCCACACGTATCTGCGGTGAACGCCTGTTGGCCGACGAAGGCTGGGATATCGACACCGTGCTTGCCAACATGGCCGCCAGCATGAAACCTCAGTCGTTCCATCTGCGCAAGAGGCTTGAAATTGATGTCAACGCCAAATACAACCCCAGTGCACTCACCGCCAATGTTGTTGGCATACTTGAGGGTAGTGACAAGAAACTCCGCAATGAATATGTAGTGGTTGGCGCTCACCTCGACCACGTTGGAATGCAGGGCGAGACTGCCCTCTTCCCCGGAGCCGATGACAACGCCAGCGGAGTGGCTGCCGCATTGGAGGTGGCACGCCAACTCTCGCAACAGCGGCCCAAACGCAGTGTGGTCTTTGTATTCTTCAGCGCTGCCGAGAACCAATACCAAGGCTCGCAGATTTTCGTTTCGAACTTCAGCCCATTGCGGCGCATAGAGGCATTTATTAACATTGAAGCCGTTAGTAGTGGCGACAGCCTGGTTGTTTTTGGCGACAACAAATATCCTACACTGTGGGGCATTGCCTCCAATGCCGACACCGCCGGTATACGCCTTATGACACATCCCGCCACCAAAAGCAACCCCAAGGGCGATGCCGTGGCCTTTGACGCAATAGGCATACCATCCATTGTCATCACCACCCTCAATGGACGCCAGCACAACCATGTGCCAAGCGATATTGCTGAGAATATTGACCGCTGGATTCTGACACAAAGCACACGCCTGTTACTCGGCACTGTGCGCGAAGTTGCCTTTGGCGACTACCAGGGCCGCTCGCTACGTAGCCGTGCATACAAGTTCTGAAACAACTAAATCATCGCCAATGTACACTCTCTTCAAGAAAGAACTCTCCTCATTCTTCTCCTCACTCACAGGCTACATCACCATCATCGTGTTCCTGGTGTTGACAGGGCTTATGCTGTGGGTGCTAAAATCAGACTTCAATATACTTGACTATGGCTATGCTGGCATGGATGGGCTGTTCCTCATCGGACCGTTCCTATACCTCTTCCTCATACCAGCCATAACCATGCGCACCTTTGCCGAGGAAAAGCGCGTGGGAACAATCGAGATGTTGCTCACCAAACCCATAAGTGACCTAACCCTGATTGGTGCCAAATTCCTGGCCGCCTTCACTTTGGTTGTCATATCTCTGCTGCCCACTTTGGTGTGTTACCTCAGCGTGGTGGCACTTGGCGACCCTGTAGGCAATATTGACAGCGGTAGTGTGGCAGGCTCGTATATTGGGCTCATACTGCTTGGCGGTGCCTTTGTGGCCATCGGACTTTTTGCCAGTTCCATAACCGGAAATCAGATAGTGTCATTTATTGTGGCAGCACTGCTCTGCGTAGTTGCATATTTAGGATTTGAGTCGGTATACAATATGGGTATACTCGGCAAAGCCGACCTATTTGTCAAGTCGCTTGGCATGATGCACCACTACGAGTCAATAAGCCGTGGGGTAATAGACACACGTGACGTGCTTTATTTCCTCAGTGTTATCATACTGTTTCTTATAGCCACACGGCTGGTGCTACAAAGTCGCAAGTGGAATGGTTGGGTCAACCGACGCAAAATGAAATACAGCCAATGGCTTGAGATAGCCGCCGTGGTTGCCATAGTAGCATCGGCCAATGTCATTGGTCATTATTTGTTTGCACGCCTCGACCTTACTGCCGAGAAGCGCTACACGCTGTCGAAAGCCACCAAGTCAATGTTGCGCAATGTAGACGAACCGGTGCTTTTCAGAGTATACCTTGAAGGCGACTTTCCCGCCGACTTCAAGCGTCTACAAAGTGAGACCAAGGAGATGCTCAACCAATTCAGAGCCTATAATGAGAACATACAATACGAGTTTGTTAATCCAAACAACTTCAACAATAAGGAAGAGCAACAGATATTCTACCAGAAATTAGCCAACAAAGGAATTCAGCCAACACAGATACAGGTAGGCAGCGGTAGCAGCGTAACAACACAGATACTCATACCTGCCGCCGATGTAATCTATCGTGGCCGTGAGACATCCATACAGCTACTCCAGAACCAAAAATATGTGAGCGAGGCCGACCTCCTCAACAACTCCATACAAAATCTGGAGTATGTGTTGTCAAACGCAATACGTGCATTGGCCAGGGGTGTCAAACCGTCAATAGGCTTTGTACAAGGCCATGGCGAACTGATGGGCGGACAACTTTATGACATACAGATGGCCTTGCAGGAATACTACAGCCTTGACTATGTCTCTATTGACGGAAATATCAACGCCCTCACAGGCCGTTCCAAAACATCGTCAGATTCTAATAAATACAGCTTCTACAACAAGTTTGACCTGTTAATTATTGCCAAGCCGACACTCCCTTTCAGCGACCAAGACCTCTACATTATTGACCAATACATAATGCGTGGTGGTAGAGTGTTGTGGCTGATAGACCCCCTCAATGCCGATATAGACAGTCTTGCCGCTCATGCTCAAGCCATCGCAACCCGTATGCCCCTTAATCTTGACGAGATGCTCTTTAACTATGGCGCCCGCGTCAATCCAAACATCATCATGGATATACGGTGTCGGCCAATACCCATGCGTGTTGGTATGGTAGGCGATAAACCTCAGATTAAATTCTGCCCATGGTATTACTTTCCCGAGATTGTGCCTACATCGCAACACCCCATTGTGCGCAACCTCGACTTGATTAAAACCGACTTTGTGAGTAGCATAGACCTGCTCGACAACAGCGATGACATTCGGGCCAGCGTATTGCTAACCACATCGGAATACTCTCGCATAAAGAACGCTCCTGCTGTAATAGACCTTGGCGACGGCCAAGTAGAACCCGATCGCCGTTTGTTCAACCGCAGCAACCTTCCCATTGCCGTGCTGCTTGAGGGGTGTTTCAAATCAACGTGGCGCAACAGGCTTACGCCACAATTCACCGAACTGCCCGAGATGGGATACTTGGCTGAGAGTGCACCTACCAAGATGATTATAGTTTCCGACGGCGACATAATCAAGAACCGCTACAATGCGCAGGAAGGTTCGGCATACCCGATGGGCTATGACTTTTACACTCAGACCCTATACGCCAATAAAGAATTCCTACTCAATGCTGTGAACTATTTGGTAGGCGACGAAGGTATGCTGGCCTCGCGCTCTCGTGACATTAAACTCCGCAAACTCGATGTGATGAAAGTCCATGAACAGCGAAATAAATACCAAGTCATAAACGTTATACTGCCGTCGGCCGTTATAGCACTGGCTGGCGTGGCAATCTATTTTGTGAGAAAAAAGAAATATTGCAAACCACAATGAAACGCAAGAATCTGATTATTATAGCAATAGTGATATTGGTGGCCGTGGCTGCTGTTCTGGTAGCCGTGCATGGGGCACGCAAATCCACTTTCAGACAAGACTACCACATTAAGGATATCTCCTCTGTGACACAGATATTTATGGCCGATATGGATGAGAACCAGGTACTGCTACAGCGTCCGCCAAAAGGCTCAGCCGACACCACCTGGATTGTCAACAAGCAATATCCCGCCAACCAACCTATGATTGACCTCCTGCTCGAAACCCTGCACACAATGCGCATACGCGAACAGGTGAACCGCAACGCCGTACCAAATATTATTGCGCGTATCTCGTCTGGCAATATCAAAGTCGAGGTGTACCAACGACGCTACCTGATTAACTTGTTTGATGGACGGGTTAAACTTTTCCCCACCGAGCGAAAAACCGTCACATACTATGTTGGCGGCGAAACTCAAGACCTGATGGCCTCGTATATGTTCCGTGATGGCGACAAAGTGCCATACATCATCCACATACCTGGATTCCGTGGATTCTTGACACCTCGCTTCACAGCCGATCCAACAAAATGGCGTAGCCACAAAATTGTGGATCTCGACGTAAAACATATTGCCCGTATAAGCCTTGACATACCACAAATGCCTAACGAGTCGTTTGCCATAGAACGCAACGGTGAGGGCTTTGAGATGCACGACGCCGCCGGAACTCTCGTGCACGGGTTCGACACGGCCCGCGTGGCACAGATGCTTTCGTCGTTCACCAACCTCAATTTCGACGAATATGCTGAGATCGTGCCACACAGCAATGCCGCCAATGACGTGGCTACAGGACCACGCGCAATACTAAGAATAACCGATACCGACGGTACAACCACCGAAGTCAAAACATATATAAAATATACGAATCCAGACGATCTCATGGCCATGCCCGACCCAGAGATGTACGAGGAATTTGACCTCAACCGGCTATATGCCATTGTCAACCAAAGCGACACGGTACTCATTCAATACTACGCTTTTGACAATATACTGCAACCTGCCAGTTACTTCCGCGGCAGCGAGAAATCGTTCTTCGCAAGATGAAACCGCTTTTGCTCATAACCAACGACGACGGATACGCCTCTAAAGGACTGCGTACACTATGTGATATTGCGCTTGAGTTTGGCGATGTGGTCGTAATGGCTCCCGAAGGCAACTCGTCATGTCTCAGCCACAGCCTCACCCCTAACCGTCCACTGAGGGTTCGCACTGTGAGCGAGAGCGAAAGACTCAAAATATATGCATGCGACGGCACGCCGGCCGACTGCACAAAGATGGCACTTGAGAATTTCTGTCCCACACGTCCCGTTTTGGCACTCGCTGGTATCAACCATGGCAGTAACAGCTCCATCAATGTGCATTACAGTGGCACCATGGGAGCTGCCATCGAGGCCTCGCTCAACGGTCTCAATTCCATCGGATTCTCTCTACTCAGCCACAGTGCAGATGCGGACTTCGGTGGCTGCATAGAGCCTGTGCGCAACATAATAGCCGACGTATTGCAGAACGGACTGCCTGTCGGCATAGCGCTCAATGTAAACATACCCTATATCCCAGCCAGTGAAATAAAAGGCCTGAAAGTATGCCGTGCGGCACAGTCAAACTGGCACGACAGCTACCAACAGCGTATAGATCCTGTCGGTCGCCCCTACTGGTGGCTCACTGGCAAATTCGTGTGCGACGACCTTCAACCTGGCAGCGACGAATGGGCCTTGCGCAACGGATACGTCTCCATTGTGCCCACCTGTACCGACTTTACACATCACTCATCTATTCAGCAACTTAGCAGACGCTATGAGTAACTATCTCAAACAAGACCGCTACGACGTGGGTATAGTCCTGGGAATAGGCAGCTTAGCCATAGCCTTGGCGTTAGTTGTGGTCGGGTTAACAATAGGTCAAGTTCAGGTAGCCGACAACCTTCGTCTATTCGGTTTGGCTTTCATCCCTCTAATACTAATATTGCGCCACTATGCCAAACGCAAAGAACAGCCCAAAGTAACTAAAGCCTTAATAGTGGTTATCTTTGCCTCATTCATTGCCTTCATGGCGCTTATCATGTCAACAAAAGCCCTCGATCTGCAATGAAATACTACCTTATAGCTGGCGAGGCCTCTGGCGACCTGCACGGCGCCAACCTCATGAGAGCCCTGCAAGCCCTCGACCCCGAAGCTCAATTCCGCTTTTGGGGAGGCGATGCCATGTCGGCCATAGGAGGGCAACCAGTCCGACATATACGCGACCTGGCTATAATGGGGTTTATCGAGGTGGCGGCACATTTGAGCACCGTGCTCGGCAACATAAGCTTTTGCAAGCACGACATAGCCGAATACAAACCAGATGTGGTCATTGGCATAGACTACCCGGGATTCAACCTCAAGATTGAGGAGTGGGCTCACCTCAACGGCTACAGCACCGCTCACTACATTTCGCCCAACCTGTGGGCGTGGAAAAAGAGCCGCATAAAAAAGATGCGCCGCTCACTTGACACGCTTTGCTACATCTTGCCATTCGAACAGCAGTTTTTTGCCAGCAACAATATGCCGCAAGCCGTATATGTTGGTCATCCGCTCCTGGACGAGGTTGAACTATACCACCGCAACGACATCGCCATCGACAGTAAACCTATCATAGCCCTGCTGCCAGGAAGCCGCAGGCAAGAACTGATACACAGTCTTCCTGCCATGACCAAATTGGCTGTAGAGCACCCAGAATATCACTTTGTAGTAGCTGGCATGAGCATTATTGGTGCCAACTTCTACAATATGCTAATACCTGCCGACAGCAATATTAGCGTGCTCTATGACCAGACATACAACATCCTCGCCCAGGCATATGCCGCCGTTGTGTGCTCTGGGACCGCCACACTCGAGACTGCACTATTCAATGTGCCGCAGGTAGTTTGCTATCGTGCCAACCCTGTGTCGATAGCCATTGCCAGAGCAATTGTGAGTCGTCGCATACGCTATATATCGCTAGTCAACCTCATTGCAGACGCCCCTGTTGTAACAGAGCTAATTCAGGAAGATTTCAACCAAGATCGCCTTGAAAACGAGTTCAACCGGATGCTCGACTCCGCTGTGCGCACACAAATACAGCAATCATACGCCACACTGCGAACCCTACTTGGCGGCCCAGGTGCCTCGGAGCGTGCAGCTCGCCAAATACTTAACATTGCCTGCAAACATCATCAATGAAACGCCTGATTACCATACTGATACTCATCTTCTTGACTCTATCTGCCAACGCCGAAAGGGTTCGAGTAAGGCTTTTCTCCAATAACAAGATAGACAACCTGACACTATCTTTCGACCTTGGAAGCTATAACCTCTATGGCGACCACACCACACTGCTCGAGTCTGAAGTGAGCGAAGGCCGCACCGTAGAACTACGTGCCAAAGGTCAACAAGTGAGCGTTGTTGTGGGCGGCGATGACTATGGCACTTTCAACGCTGTGCGGCTCGAAGCCACAGACACGGCCTGCATTGTGTGCATCAATCCTCGGAATCTGAAGAACCGCACATATGAAGGTAATATAGAAGTCAGTGTTATGAAAAATGGAGCTCTGCTTATAATTAACGACGTAGAGTTCGAGACATACATAGCAGGCGTGGTTCAAAGCGAGATATACGGTTCGCAATCAGACATATTCCGCATACAAGCTATCATTTCACGCACTTGGGCTCTACGAAATAAAAACAAACACCATGCCGATGGCTACAACTTCTGCGACTATGTGCACTGCCAAGCTTACAACAACCGCTGCGTGCGACCCGACATCATGCTCGGCACCATACAGAGCAGCGGCGAAACCCTCGTCGATGCCAACGGCGAGCTGATAGAAACACCGTTCCACTCCAACTCTGGCGGTCAGACCGCCAATTCTGAAGATGTATGGCGCACCGCCTTGCCCTATCTGCGCTCGGTCGACGACACTTTCTCGTTCCGTATGCGTCAAAGCGACTGGACCAAGACCATCAGCATTGAGCGCTGGCTGGCCTATTTTGAGAAGACCCACCACATCAATACCTCAGACTCCGTCAATCGTGACGAATTGCTCCATTTTGCCCAACCACAACGCAAAGCAAAAATTCTCAACATACCTCTGACAAAGATACGATCCGATTGGCAGTTGAAATCGACCTTCTTCTCGGTGGACGTTGACACCGTCAGCCGATCCGTTATACTCCACGGCCACGGCTACGGCCACGGCGTGGGGCTCAGCCAGGAGGGCACCATACGTATGGTTGGACTCGGTATTGACTATGACAGTATTCTGCGTCACTACTATACAGGCGCTATCATCCACCACGATGACAATGTGCAACACAACTACGTAGAGAACTACGTGCAACAGATTTCGAAGATAATTGAAGAAGACAAAGCCAAACAAACCCAAGTGAAATCAAAGAAAGACGACTGGCTGGGACGCCTATTCAGACTGCGCGACCGCGAAGAACGTGAGGAGGTGTACGACGAAGCCAACGAGGACAATGAGCGCACATGGGAATACGACTGGTAAAACACGGCAACAACACCTTTTATATAATATATACCATGAAAAGCAAAACACTCATACTCCTAATCCTGGCCTTTATGACCCTTGTTCCGCACACCGAGGCCCAAACCAAGTGGCACAGCATAGATTCTGCCGCCACGGCCAACCTCGGCGAGAAGATGGTCTTTATCGACTTCTACACCTCGTGGTGCGGCTGGTGTAAACGCATGGACCGCGATACCTTCACCGACCCAACAGTGGCCAAAATTATGGAGAAATACTACTACCCTGTAAAATTCGACGCCGAAGGCAATGCAACCTTTAATTGGAACGGCCAGCAATACAAAGGCAACCCGCCAATGAACGGACGCCGCAGACCACACGAATTTGCCTATGCAGTACTCGGACAGCAAATGGGATTCCCCTCGTTTGCAATCTTCAATAGTGAAAAAAACTTAATTCAGGTCCTACCGGGATACTATCCGGCCAAAGATTTCGTTATCATATTATGGTATTTTGCCTCTGGCGACTACAAGAAGTATCCCTTCGACCGTTACCAGCAGATATTCGAAACCGACATAAAACCTAATATGGAAAAACAACTTAAGTAACTATGGGACTGTTCAGTAGAAAAGAAAAAACGCCCGAGCAGCTCGACACACTCAACCGTGGGCTGGCCAAGACTAAAGAGAGTTTCTTTGCAAAACTCTCCAAGAGTATAATCGGACGCTCAACGGTAGACGACTCCGTGCTCGACAATCTTGAGGAGACCCTCATCACCTCAGACGTGGGCGTTGAGACCACTCTCAAAATCATAAGCCTTCTACAGGACCGAATAAAACGCGACAAATATATTAGCACCGGCGAACTGAACTCCATTCTCCGCGCCGAGGTGGCACACCTGCTGAGCCAATACAATGACTCACTGCCCGACGACTTCAGCTCGTCAATGCCGGCAAAACCGTATGTAATACTGGTCGTAGGCGTCAACGGCGTAGGAAAAACCACCACTATAGCCAAATTGGCATATCAGTACAAAAAAGCAGGCAAAAGCGTAATGCTCGGTGCTGCCGATACATTCCGCGCCGCCGCAGTAGAACAGCTACAACTCTGGGCCGACCGCGTAGGTGTACCAATAGTGCAACAGGGCATGGGAGCAGACCCCGCCAGCGTGGCCTACGATACCCTCCAGAGTGCCTTGGCGAAACAAAGTGACGTGGTGATAATTGACACCGCCGGTCGTCTGCACAACAAGGTAGGCCTGATGAACGAGCTCACAAAGATACGCAAGGTTATGCAGAAATTGGTGCCAGAAGCACCGCACGAGGTACTTCTGGTACTCGATGCCTCGACCGGACAAAACGCCATCGAGCAAGCCCGCCAGTTTACCGAGGCCACCGATGTCAACGCCCTGGCCCTCACCAAGCTCGACGGCACAGCCAAAGGTGGTGTCATCATAGGCATAAGCGACCAATTCAAAGTTCCCGTGCGCTACTTGGGCCTCGGCGAGAAAATGACCGACCTGCAACTCTTCAACCCCGACGAATTTGTAGATTCCTTGTTTGAAGAACGATAAAAGATGAATATCAACATCATAACCCTGGGGTGTTCTAAGAACACGGTTGACAGCGAGAACCTGGCGCAAGGGCTGAAAGCAAAAGGGCACTCTGTGCACTTCGACCGACAGCGGAACGACTGTGATACAACCATCGTGAACACCTGCGGCTTCATCGGCGATGCCAAAGAAGAGAGCGTGAACGCCATTCTGCAACAGATTGCCGTGAAGACACGTGGCCGCAAAAGCCGTAGGCTCTTAGTGTGCGGCTGCTTAGTAGAGCGCTACCGCGACGAGCTGGCACGCGAAATGCCAGAAGTCGACGGCTGGTTCGGGGTGCATGAATGGGAGAAGATTATAGATTCTATAGAAACAGTAGAGTCCATAGACTCTATCGGGGTTAGGCCACTGTCGACACCGGCGCACTACGCCTACCTCAAGATTGCCGAGGGCTGCAACCGCTCGTGCTCCTACTGCGCCATACCTCTTATACGCGGAGCGCACCGCTCGCGTCCGATGGACGACCTCGTGGCCGAGGCGCAGCAACTGGTGCGCACCGGGGTCAAGGAGCTCATCGTCATAAGCCAGGACACAACCTACTACGGGCTTGACATCTACGGTCGCCGCACCCTTGGCGAACTGCTCAACCGTCTAGCCGACGAAAGCGGCGCCGAATGGATACGCCTGCACTACACCTACCCCACCTCGTTCCCCGAGGACGCCATCGACGCCATTGCACGCCATGCCAACATCTGCAACTACATCGACATACCTCTGCAACACATCAACAGCCGGTTGCTGAGCTCAATGCAGCGCGGCATAGACCGCGAGGGTACCCTGCGCCTGCTCGACACCATGCGCAGCAAACTGCCCGACGTAGCCATCCGCACAACACTCATAGCCGGCTACCCAGGCGAGACCGAGCGCGAGTTTGAGGAGTTGAAAGAATTCGTAAGGCAGGCCCGCTTTGACCGTATGGGCTGCTTTGCCTACTCGCCAGAGGAGGGCACACCCGCCGCAAAGCTGGGCGACACCGTGCCGCAGGAAGAAAAAGAGCGCCGCGTGAGCGAGCTCATGGCCATACAGGAACAAATATCGCTCGAAAAAAACCAGGCTCGCATTGGCCACACCTACCGCTGCCTTATAGACCGTCGCGAAGGCGAATACCTCGTGGGACGAACCGAATACGACAGCCCCGATGTCGACGACGAGGTGCTGATACACCAAACCAAGGCTGGCATACGTCCGGGCGACTTTGTGCAGGCCACTATAACACAGGCTTTTGAAAACGACTTAATAGCCCAATTATGCTGAAAGACATATACCTGGCAGCTGGCTGCTTCTGGGGTGCCGAGCACTACCTGAAGCAAATAAAGGGTGTGACCATGACCGAAACTGGCTACGCCAACGGCAACACCGACAGTCCCACTTACGAGCAGGTTTATACCGACCAAACCGGTTATGCCGAGACGGTGCACCTACGCTACGACCCTGCCGTAGCCGGGTTGCGCTTCTTGCTGCGGATGTACTTTCTGGCTATAGACCCCACCAGCCTCAACCAGCAGGGCGAGGATCGCGGCACACGCTACCGCACAGGCATTTACTACACTTCGGCCAACGACCTGCCAACCATCAACGCCGCCATGGCCGAAGAGGCCTCCAAGCACGACGCTCCGTTGCAGGTAGAGGTGGCGCCGCTACGCAATTTCTATCGCGCCGAAGACTATCACCAAGCCTACCTGGACAACAACCCCGACGGCTATTGCCACTTGCCGACGGCACTCTTTGGCATAGCCGCCAAAGCCACTCCGGAACCGGATTGAGCCGCCCACAAGCCCAAGTCACTGAAAATCAAGCAACAGACATATCAAGTTCGGACACTGTTCGCAAAAAGTGCCAACATGGGTATGCATATGCCGAACCATACCCGATGTTGACCCGACCTTAACCCGAACCTAACCCATTTAAAATACTGGCAATCAACAAAATACAGAAACAACTGAAAATCAGGCACAAAAGCATAGCGCAAAGTTTGCGGGCGGGCGGCTCGAAAGAGCCGCCCGCCCGCCTGGCAACAATCGGCCAAACAAAAAAAGTAAAAAGCGAGCACACTGATTGTCAACCCGTTGGCACTGTATACTCACCATTATTGGTGATTTTTTTTTGTGGAATTAAAAAAAGTTGTAATTTTGCAGCATAATTAATCAATAAAACAAAACAAAAATGGCTTACAAAATCACTGACATCTGCGTTGCCTGCGGCACATGCATCGACGAATGCCCCGTTGGAGCTATCTCTGAGGGCGACATCTACAAAATCGACGAGAACGCTTGCGTTTCTTGCGGCACTTGCGCCGGCGCCTGCCCCACTGGTGCCATTGTCGAGGGCTAACCTGCAGAATGCATAAACAACAAAACCTCAAGCCCTGCCATACGGCGGGGCTTTTGCATTTGTACCCGGCCTAATTGAGAGCCAAAGCCACCACGCGGCGCAACACCTGGGTGCGACCCTCGGTATTGTATGCCTCGACTATCACCACGTAGTTGCCCGGGCGGCAACGGAGCCCCTTGTCGTCGAGCCCGTTCCAGGTCAGAACTCCGTGCGAACCAAGCAGCGCCCCTCGCGCCAGGAGGCGCACACGGCGGCCTACAGCGTCATATATTGTGATATTGGCGGCCAGGTCGGCGGCATCGAGCTGGTAGGTGATGTCGAGCTGGTCATTGTAGCCGTCGCCATCGGGCGAAAAGATTTCGGGCTCGAGGGTGAAACTGTTCTCGACAAAGAGGAACTCGGTGCTTTGCGAGTTGACGTAGCCCGGAGTGCCGTAGCCCGAGGTTGACGAGGCCGAGAACCAATTTGAGGCTTCCTGTGTGGGACGATTGGGCGAGCGACGTTCAAGGCTCACCCCCTCGGGGTCGCGCAGCAACGGGCTGTGCATGGCTGCGGTATAGTCTAAGCGGTCGATGATCGTCGAGTCGGCCAAAGCTACTATCACCGTGCCCGAAGCGTCGTTGTAGGCCGGCATTGCCGCCACCTGCAACACCTTTGACGGCCATTGCACACGGTGGTTGGCTGCCACAGCGGCCGCATCGGTTGTGAGCACAACATAGTCGTGCGGTGCCACAACGGCCGAGTCGAGCGTGTAGAAACGCCCCAACGAGTCGCCAACCCAGCGTACAAGGCGCACGTCGGCCAGGTTGGCTGGGCTGTCGGAGTTGTTGTAAAGCTCAACCCAGTCGGCTCCTCCCGGCACTGGATTGAAAAGCAACTCATTGACAATCAGTCCCTGCTGACCCATTGCCGTCACAGGCAGCAATAAAAAGAGCAACAAAAAACGTTTCACGCTGCAAAATTACAAAAAAAAAGTGTACTTTTGCAAAATCAAATCAAAAAAAATATGACCCCTGTAGTTAGCATAATCATGGGCAGCACCAGCGACCTGCCGGTCATGGAGAAAGCCTGCCAGTTTTTCGAGGAGATGGAAATACCATTCGAGGTCAACGCCCTTTCCGCCCACCGCACACCAGCCGAAGTCTCCGACTTTGCCCGCAACGCTGCCAGCCGCGGAATCAAAGTCATCATAGCCGGTGCCGGCATGGCCGCCGCCCTGCCGGGAGTGATAGCCGCCGAGACCACCCTGCCAGTCATTGGAGTGCCTATCAAAGGCTCGTGTCTCGAAGGGCTCGACGCCACATTAGCCATCCTGCAGATGCCTCCGGGAATCCCGGTGGCAACCGTAGCCATCAACGGCGCCCAAAACGCCGCCATACTGGCTATGCAGATATTGGCCCTGGCCGACAACGGGCTCGCACAGAAGTTTGCCGCCTACAAATCAGGCTTGAAGAAAAAAATAGTCAAAGCCAACGAAGACCTGTCCAAACTCGAATATAAATTCAAGGTATGATAACCATAGGCATAACAGGAACCCTCGGGGCCGGCAAAGGCACAATAGTCGACTATCTGGTGAAACAACGCGGCTTCGTGCACTATAGCGTGCGAGCCTTCATCACCGAAGAGATAAAACGCCGCGGCATGGCCGTGAACCGTGACACTATGACCCAGGTTGGCAACGACCTGCGGGCACAGCACACACCGTCATGGATTGTAGAGCAACTGTATGAGCAAGCCTCGGCATCGGGATGCAACTGCATTATTGAGAGCGTACGCACCCCTGGCGAAGTAGAAGCACTGCGAGGCAAGCCCAGCTTCTACCTCTTCGCCGTCGATGCCGACCCAAAGGTGCGTTACGAGCGCGCTGTGTTGCGCGGTAGCGAAACCGACCACATAGACTACGCCACATTCATCGCCAACGAGCAACGCGAGATGGAGAGCAACGACCCCAACCACCAAAACTTGCGCTATTGTATAGACCATGCCGACTTCCGCCTCGACAACGGCGGCACTATCGAACAACTCAACGCACAAGTGGAGAATGTGCTGCAAACCATAACCTACCACCGACCCTCGTGGGACGAATATTTTATGGAGCTGGCCAACGCCGCCGCTCGCCGCGCCACTTGCGACCGTGGCCGCTCGGGTTGCGTCATAGTCAAAGACAGGCAGCTGTTGGTCACGGGTTACGTTGGGTCGCCCTCTGGCCTGCCGCACTGCGACGAGGTAGGGCACCTCTTCCGCCAAACCATCGACGCCGACGGCCACATAAGCACCCACTGCGTACGCACAGTCCACGCTGAGCAGAACGCCATCTGCCAAGCCGCACGCCGCGGTATAGCCCTCGACGGCGCCACACTATACTGCCGCATGACCCCCTGTCGCACATGCGCCATGCTCATCATCAACTGCGGCATAAAGCGCGTGGTGTGCGAGCGCAAGTACCATGCAGGAGCCGAGAGCGAAGAGCTGTTCAAACAAGCCGGTGTGGCAATAGAGTTCTTCCACGACGAGATACAGCAATATGCCAACCAGTAACCGCCTGACTTATATGCGAAAAGCACTGCTATTCATCGTTTCGCTGCTTGTTGCCGTAGGAGCCATGTCGCAACACACCGTAAGCGGCACGGTTACCGATGCGAGCACCGGCGAGACTTTGATAGGAGCCACCGTGGTCGATGCCATAAGCGGCAAAGGCGCAGTGAGCAACGTCTACGGGCGCTATTCACTCACTCTGAAAGCCGACACTGCCGACCTGCGCATAACCTACACAGGCTACCAAAGCCAAACCCACAGCTTTGACCTATACGGCAACGTGACACTCAACATCGAGTTGCAACCCCACCTTGAGCTCAAAGAGGTTGTCATCACCGCCGAGCGAATCACCAGCCCCAAAGTGAGCCAGATGAGTGCCATAGAGGTACCCGTTGAGCACATCAAGATGGTACCAACGCTTTTTGGCGAGACCGACGTGCTCAAAGCACTGCAACTGCTACCTGGAGTGCAAAGCGGCAGCGAGGGTATGAGTGGCATATATGTGCGTGGTGGAGGCCCCGACGAGAACCTGTTTCTGCTTGACGGCGTGCCACTCTACAACGTGAACCACCTGGGTGGCTTCTTCAGCGCCTTCAACTCAGACGCCATCAAGAATGTCACGCTCTACAAAGGCTCGTTTCCTGCACACTTCAGCGGACGCATATCGAGCGTACTCGACATCACCACCAACAACGGCAACGACAAAGAGTTCCACGGCAGCATCAATATTGGGGCCTTGGCATCGAAGATCAGCTTGGAGGGCCCGATTGTAACGGAAAAGACCACATTTAGTTTCTCTGCCCGCCGGACTTACTTTGACCTCTTGATGAAACCACTCCTTTCGTCTGCGTGGCTTGTAAGCGAAGGCACTTCGGTAGACCTTGCCTATTATTTTTATGATGTCAATGCCAAAGTAACCCACAAATTCAACGACCGTAGCCGTTTATACGCCTCGTTCTATATGGGCGATGACCACCTTCATGCCAAAATGGGCATAAGCGACGGCGGTTACTATGGCTATTACACCTACAAGGAATCGTTTGGAATACGCTACGACTGGGGCAACCTAACCTCTGCTTTACGGTGGAATTATGTAATTAACCCCCAGTTGTTTATGAATATAACCGCTTCGTTCACCCGTTACCGCAACAACCTTGGTGTGGACGTTATCTCCGACAATTATTGGGATGGCGGACACACCCTCATGGATGCCGAAATGAGTTACAATTCAGGCATTTCGGATCTGACAGCTCGGGCCGATTTCGACTATACCCCCACTCCGGAGCACAATATACGTTTCGGCGGTGCGCTGACACATCATATCTTTCGTCCCGAAGTGACAGGAGCAAAATTCAACGTGTCCGGAACAGACACTTCGATGAATGAACACCTTGACACCACCTTGGGCCAAAGTATTGTCTATGCCCAGGAGTTCATGGCCTACATCGAAGACGACTACGCCATTACCGAGGCACTGAAAATCAATGGCGGTTTAGTGTTGAGTGGCTTTCTGGTGCAGGGCAAGCCCTACTTCAACCCGCAGCCTCGCCTGTCAGGACGCTATATGATTACCGACGACCTGTCGTTTAAGGCCGGATACGCATACATGACGCAATACCTACACCTGCTCTCAAGCACCAACATCAGCCTGCCAACTGACCTCTGGGTGCCGGTAACCAAAAACATCAAGCCCATGAACTCACACCAAGTGGCAGCAGGCCTATTCTATTCGTGGCGCAGCATCATCGACTTCTCAGTAGAAGGCTACTACAAATGGATGAACAACTTGATGGAATATAAAAACGGCAGTTCGTTCTGGGGCGGTTCTGCAGGATGGGAAGACAAGGTAGCACTGGGACGCGGCTGGGCCTACGGGGTGGAATTCCTGGCACAGAAAACCATAGGCGATATTACTGGTTGGGTAGGCTACACTTGGAGCAAGACTATGCGCCTCTTCGACCGCCCTGGACAGGAACTCAACAACGGTTTACCGTTCCCGGCAAAGTATGACCGCCGTCACGACATATCGATAGTGCTCACATACAAACCGAGTCCAAAATTCGATGTATGCGCCACTTGGGTATATTCCACTGGCAATACAGCCACAATTGCCTTGCAGGAGATTCCCTCTGACGATTACGACCCGTCGGATACTTACTACGATATATCGCCGTTCGCCGGCTTGTTCAGCGACGGGAATTACTACCCTTACGTCGAGTCGCGCAACAACTACCGCCTGCCTGCCTACCACCGCATGGATTTATCGGTCAACTTCCACAAACAAAAGAAACATGGTGTCCGCACGTGGTCGTTCAGCGTCTACAACGTCTACAACCGCAACAACCCCTACACCATATACAAATCCTACAAATACCATACCACCATCGGCAACACCACCTACGGTAGCTCGCTCGTGCAACTTTCACTGTTTCCGATGATGCTTTCGGTGGCTTATATTTACAAGTTCTAAAACAAAAACTGAAAAGCAATGAAATCCAGAATAACAATAATTTTTGCAGCCGTGTTGATTGCATTCGCCTCGTGCGACAAGATGGAGCAACCAATATTATTCAACGGCGATGTGGGCGAGTCTCAAGTTGTCATGCAGTCGCGGATCACGTCGGGCGACACAATTAAGGTCCGCCTCAGCTATTCGCGTTTTTTCCTCGACGCAAGTCCGTTCCGTATGATTGACAACGCTACCTTTGAACTGAAAGTCAACGGTTCGCCGGTTCCGGCGGCGGCCAAATACTCCACCGAGGACTATCTATATAGTTTAGGGTACGTCCCGGCTCCAAACGACGTGCTTGACATCACAGTTCATGTGCCCGGCCACGAATCGGTTACGGCCCACACTGTTATGCCGCAGATTCCGTCGGCTTCCAACGCCACAGTTACATACGCGGGATACAATTATGAAAGCCAGCTACATCAGTATGTTGTCAATTTCCGCCTCAACGACCCGGGAAACGAAAACAACTTCTACCTAATCTCTTTTAACGGTTCAATCAATGAAATATGCACTCATAGGGAAATCCACGAGACCCGCGTCTACGACACTGTCTACATCAATGACACCTTTTATATTATTGGACCGCATTCGGTTTACGATACCGTTATCCTATCCGACACCAACAAAGTAAATATTTCGCCTTCATTCACCTGCCGCGACTACCTTATTGCCGACCCCCAGACCGACCTTGTGGGAGGTCTGGGCGAGAACTATGAATACAATGAAATGTTTTTCGACGACAGCAAGATAAACGGTATGCAACACGAAGTTCAACTCACCGTACTGCTCTCCGGCTACTATCTTAACGATTATGGCTACGACATCTATGAACCTTACTATGGCTATTCAAGTTGCACCTACGACACCTCGACGCTGAACATCACGATGGAACTAACCTCCTATTCTCGCGACCTTTACCTGTATGAGCAAACCACCAACAGCATTGACAGCGAATTAGGAGGCATAATCTCCGAACCTGTGCAGATACACTGCAACATCAACGGCGGCATAGGCATATTCGCAGGCAAAACAACCGTCACAATTCCAATATCGACAGAACACTAAATCCGGCGGCATGACAAAAATACTGATCACCGACTTGACCCACCCCGTCCTTGAGGAGCGCCTGCGCGAGGCCGGTTTCAACGTAACCGTGGCCACGGGCCTCGACCGCGACGAAACCATTGCCGCCGCCCAGGGCAAGGATGCCCTCGTGGTGCGCAGCAAGGTGATCGTCGACCGCCAGTTCATCGACCGCTGCCCCTCGCTGCGCTGCATTGGCCGCGTGGGCGCAGGCATGGAGACCATCGACGTGGCCTACGCCGAGAGCCGAGGCATTGTGTGCCTCAACTCGCCCGAAGGCAACCGCGACGCCGTGGGCGAACACACCGCCTCGCTGTTGCTAGCCCTGCTATGCAAGACCGCCGCGGCCGACGCCGAGGTGCGCCAAGGCCTCTGGCAACGCGAAGCCAACCGCGGCCTCGAACTCGGACCACGCACCGTGGGCATCATAGGCTTCGGCAATATGGGCTCGGCCTTCGCTAAAAAAATATCAGGCTTCGGCTGCAAGATTTTAGCATACGACAAGTACAAATATAACTACGCCCCCAAATATGTCGAGGAGTGTTCTTTGAAAGAATTGCAACAGAAAGCCGACATAGTGAGCCTGCACGTACCGCTCACCCCGGAGACGCACCACATGGTCGACGCCGCCTTCCTTGGCGCCTTTGCCAAACCCATCCACCTGCTCAACACATCGCGCGGCAGCGTGGTCGACACCGCCGCACTGGTCGATGCCATGGAGCGGCAGCGCGTGCTCGGCGCCGGACTCGACGTGCTTGAATACGAGGACATGAGCCGTGACGGCCTGGCCGCTCAGCCCGAACCCGAACCGCTGCAATACCTGCGCCGCTCGCCGCGCACCGTGCTCACACCCCACGTGGCCGGCTGGACAGTCGAGTCGCGCTACAAACTGGCCGACGTACTGGCCCGCAAAATCATCGCCGTCCTATGCTCGTAGTTCAAGACTGCATAATCACCGACGACATCGTCGACTGCCGTTTCGGCTGCCAACTGCACCAGTGCAAAGGCCAGTGCTGCGTCGAGGGCGACTGCGGCGCACCCCTGCTCGAAAACGAGGTGGCCGAGCTGCAAAGCCTGCTGCCACAAGTCGAGCCCTTCATGACCGACGCCGGCCGCCGCGCCGTGAAACGCCACGGGGTGGCCATGCCAGACACCGACGGCAACCCCTGCACCACACTGGTCAACAACCGCGAGTGCGCCTTCGTGTTCTGGAACACCGACGGCACCGCCCTCTGCGCCATCGAGGCCGCCTGCCGGAAGGGCCTCACCTCGTACCTCAAGCCCGTGTCGTGCCACCTCTACCCGCTGCGGCTCGAAGACTTCGGCCGCTTCATATCCATCAACTACCACCGCTGGCAAGTGTGCAGCTGTGCCGCGGGCCGCGGCGAGCCGCTCTACATAGCCCTGCGCGAGCCGCTTGTGCGCCGTTTCGGCCAGGCATGGTACGACGAACTGCTGGCCGAAGTGGCAAACTACCAGAGCCGCACCGGCACCAACCAAACAAAACACTAAGAAAAAACCAACCGCAACAAAACCAACCGCAATGAGCAACCCCACAAAACAAAGACAATACCGCTTGGCAGCCATACTGGCCGCCGTCATCCTGGTGGCCGACCAAGTGGCCAAAATATTGGTCAAAACCAACATGCAGATAGGCGAAGAGATACCCCTGATAGGCACCTGGTTTCGCCTGCACTTCATCGAAAACGAAGGCATGGCCTTCGGCATGGCCTTTGGCGGCGCCGCCGGCAAAATAGTGCTCACCGTGGTGCGGCTGGTCGCCTCGGGAGCCATACTGTGGTACCTGCTGCACAGCATACGCCGCGGCACACGCACTTCGCTCGTGGCCTGCATCACCCTCATATTCGTCGGAGCCGTGGGCAACATCATCGACAGCTGCTTCTACGGCCTCCTCTTCAGCGAGAGCTACTACAGCGTGGCCCAGTTCCTGCCCCCCGAAGGCGGCTACGCCCCACTGCTGCAGGGCCGCGTGGTCGACATGCTCTACTTCCCCGTCATCGAGACAACGTTGCCGGGCGGCAAGCCCTTCGTCTTCTTCAACGCAATCTTCAATATTGCCGACGCGGCCATCACCATAGGCGTTTTTTGGCTCGTCATAGACCAGATTTTCATTGCGCCAAAACATTCAAAACCAACAGGTAGCGAACAAAAATAAAAAAAAATTTTGCCAATTCAAAAAATGTTTGTACTTTTGCACCCGCTTTCGAAGAGAGAAAGACTGATGGCGTCGTAGCTCAGTTGGTAGAGCAGAGGACTGAAAATCCTTGTGTCACTGGTTCAATTCCAGTCGATGCCACCACAGCAGGAGAACTTCACAAAACGAAGTTCTCCTAACTTTTTGTAAACCAACAAGATAAGTTTTTAAACATAACCACCTTAAAATCAACCTCTTAGACAGGTTAGGTTCGGGTTAAGGTCGGGTTGACATCGGGTAGGGTTCGGACACCCCTGCACGGCCTCCGAACAAACCCCGGCCAAAGCCCCTACGCACCACCTGCAAAAAACTGAAAAAGAGCACAAAAAAGTTGGCAAATCAAAAAAAAGTCGTATCTTTGCACCACCTTAGCTGAGCGGTCCATGCCTGCCAATGGGTTGCCGCACAGCTACTTAGCAATGTTTAACCCGGTAGAGGCAGGCTGCCACAAACAACAAAACAAACCATAATAATGGATTACAAAAACGTGCAACCGCTGGCAGACTTCGACTGGAGCGCCATCGACAACAAGGCCGAAAAAACCAACCCCGCCGCCGAAGAGCAGCTGACCGCCGCCTACGAGAAGACCTTCAACGCCTTCACCGAGCAGCAGGTCATCGAGGGCACTATCGTGGCCATCAACGACCGCGAGGCCGTGGTCAACATCGGCTTCAAATCCGACGGCGTCATCCCCGCCTCCGAGCTCCGCTACAACCCCGACTTCAAAGCCGGCGACAAAATCGAAGTCTACGTGGAAAGTCAGGAAGACAGCAACGGTCAGCTCCTGCTCTCGCACAAGAAAGCCCGCATCCTCAAATCGTGGGAGCGCGTCAACCAGGCCTACGAGAGCCAGGAAATCATCACCGGTTACGTCAAGAGCCGCACCAAAGGCGGTCTCATCGTCACCGTGTTCGAGAACATCGAAGCTTTCCTGCCCGGTTCGCAAATCGACGTCAAACCCATACGCGACTACGACGTGTATGTTGACAAGACCATGGAATTCAAGGTTGTCAAAATCAACCACGAATACAAGAACGTCGTCGTCAGCCACAAAGCCCTCATCGAGGACGAGATCGAGGCCCAGAAGGCCGAAATCATCAGCCACCTCGAAAAAGGCCAGGTGCTCGAAGGTGTGGTCAAGAACATCACCTCCTACGGCGTGTTCGTGGACCTCGGCGGTGTCGACGGTCTCATCCACATCACCGACCTCAGCTGGGGCCGCATCAACCACCCCGAAGAGGTTGTACAGCTCGACCAGAAAATCAACGTCGTCATTCTCGACTTCGACGAGGCCAAACGCCGCATAGCCCTCGGTCTCAAGCAGCTCACCCCCCACCCCTGGGACGCCCTCGACCCCAACCTCAAAGAAGGCGACCACGTCAAAGGCAAAGTGGTGGTCATTGCCGACTACGGCGCATTTGTCGAAGTGGTGCCCGGTGTCGAAGGTCTCATCCACGTCAGCGAGATGTCTTGGAGCCAGCACCTGCGCTCGGCTCAGGACTTCCTCAAAGTTGGCGACGAGATCGAAGCCGTCGTCCTCACCCTCGACCGCGAGACCCGCAAAATGTCGCTCGGCATCAAGCAACTCATGCCCGACCCCTGGCTCGCCATCGCCGAGAAATACCCCGTGGGCAGCAAACACACCGCCACCGTGCGCAACTTCACCAACTTCGGCATCTTTGTCGAACTTGAAGAGGGCGTCGACGGCCTCATCCACATCAGCGACCTCTCCTGGAGCAAGAAAATCAAACACCCCGCCGAGTTCACCAAGATTGGCGACAAAATCGACGTCGTGGTACTCGAGGTCGATGCCGAAAACCGTCGCCTCAGCCTCGGCCACAAACAGCTTGAGGAGAACCCCTGGGATGTCTACGAGACCATCTTTGGCATAGGCACCGTCCACCAGGGCACCATCGCCAACCTCAACGACAAGGGCGCCACCGTCGTCATGCCCTACGATGTCGAGGCCTTTGCTCCCATGCGCCACCTCGAGAAAGCCGACAAGTCCAAAGCCCACCAGGGCGACACCCTCGACTTCAAGGTCATCGAGTTCAACAAGGACAGCAAGAAAATCGTCGTATCACACACCCGCACCTTCCAGGACAACGTCGAAGGCGGCAAAGAGAGCGACGAGAAGAAAGCCCGCGCCACCCAGAAGTCCGTCAAGAAGATCAACGAAACCCTCGAAAAGACCACCCTTGGCGACCTCGACGTGCTGGCCAACCTCAAAGCCGACATCGAGAAAGAGAGCGGCAACACCGCAGAGTAAATACTTATGTTTCATAATGTTGGTGCCACGGACGGTCCCTCAAGGGCCGTCTGTGGTTTTTTAGTTTGATTTTTCGAAGCAATTATTGCTAAGAATCATACAATTAATGCACCGGGGTCTGGTTTGACAGCAGCCCCAATCTAAAAAAATTTAAGGTGTATGGTGAGGTTTCAGAGGTGCTGTCAAAAGCGTTACAGTCCGTTGCAATTCGTTGCAGTCAGCATAGTTAGACATACCCGTCATGGCGGCGGTGCACAAGCGCAACAGGCTAATCGTCAAGCAATATTGCTAAAAAATCTTAAAAAAAATTGCCAATTCAAAAAATATGTGTACTTTTGCAGAAATTTTTTAAGGCATAAGCCTTTCAGAGAAATCAAAAAGCAAAACGATACATAAATTATTAACTTAAAACAAAAAGACAATGAAAAACATTTTCAAACTGATGTGCGCTGCCGCTGTTGCCGGCGTGATGATTTTCTCCGCCTGCACCCCTGGTGACACCTACACCATCACCGTGAAAGCCAACAACAACTCCTATGGCACCGTCTCCGGCGGTGGCAAGTACGAGGCTGACGCAACCGCCACCCTCACCGCCACCCCCAAAGAGGGCTACAAATTCATCGAGTGGGATGACCACAACACCACAAATCCCCGCTTGGTCACTGTGACCGCCGACGCCACCTACATCGCCAACTTCGGCCCCAAACAGGGTGTCAGCGTAACCTTCGGCAATACCTCTTGGGATGCCCAGTATGTCAACGCCCAGATTGCCAGCAACGCTGTTATGGTAGCCGCTGCCCAGGTTTCCTCCAACCAGTACCCCATCATCAACATCCAAAACTACTGGGAAACCGGTAATCCCGAGGTTGGCACTTACACCGGTGCCCCCTCACTCACCGCTGATTCAGCAGGCATGGTAAGCATTGGGTTTGGCTCTCCCCGTGTGTGGTACTTTGAGAACGGCACTTTCGACCTGCAGGGAGAAAGCGGTACCATGCACACCGGCGACTGGTGGGGCAAGAACGTGACCCTCAATATCAGCGCCCTTGATGCCGACGCCCTCACCGGCAGCGCCACCGTCAACGCCACCATGGCCAAGATGGGTGACCTCCTGAATGCCCAAGGCCAGCTTATCAGTATCGACCTCAACACCTGCACCCAGCAGGCCCTCACCGCCAGCATCATCGACCAGACTTTCACCGCCTACACCGGCAAGAAAGGCATTGTGAAAAACGTTGTTGTAAAACTCTAACATCATTATAGCAAACATGAAAAGTACACTTAAAGTTCTGGCAATAGCCCTGATGGGCATGGCCCTGACCGCTGCTTGCGACTGCAAGAAAAACGCTGCCGAGACCGACACCGTCAACACCGACACCACTGTTGAGGCCGTTGTTGAAGACACCGTGGTCGAGGACATCGTTGCCGAGGTTGTTGAAGAAGAGCCCGCCAAACCCGCAGCTACCAAGAAAACCACCACCAAGAAGAAAGAGGAAGCTGTTCAGGTTGACGCCGCCGAGATGACCGTCAACACCGGCAACACCACCGTTAAAGTCGCCAAACAAGGCGGTGCCAAAGTTAGCACCAAAAACAGCGAAGCCACCGTCGACGCTTCCCAAATGACCGTCGAGACCGGCAAGGGTTCTGCCAATAATGGCGTCACTGGTGTGAAAATGCAGGTAAAAAAGCAGTAACACACCAATTTCGACAAACACAAATGCAAAGAAAGATTGGCGCGCCCTGTGCAGCCAATCTTCTTTGCTTTATAAAGAACCAATTATGAAACCTTTATACGTAATAGCCGCACTGCTGGCAGTGACACTGTTGACCTCGTGCAACAGCGACAAGCGCCAGATACGCGCCGCCGCACAGGGCTACCTTGAGGCTACTGCCAACTACCGTGCCGACGATGCCATGCCCTACGCTTCGCAAACCACACGCGAACGCACCCTGCCCTTCCTGCGCGACAAACTCATACCTATCACCGACAGCGCCTACATGGCCTCGAACACCCCAGCCACCATCAAGATAAACAAAATAGCCATCAACGGCGACACCGCCACGGTTGACTACACCAAAGACACCCCCATTAAAATACTTGAGGGACAGATACTTGTGGTCAATGAAGAGGGCCAATGGTTAGTGTATGTGCCCCTCGTGCTGCCAGAGACAATAACCATCGACGGGCGCGACGGCACCGTGTCCATGAACACACCTGTGGCACTGTAAAAATTGCATCGGGACAAAAAAAAATGTTTTTTTTTCAAAAAAAAAGTTGTTACTTGCAACAAAATGTCGTATCTTTGTGTCTTATATATAGATTGCAACAAGTACGTAAACTAATAACAATTAAGATATTATGAAAAAAAATCGTTTTGCGAGGCAGCTGTTTTGCGCATTGATAGCCTTATTGTCAGTGGTTGGAGGGCGTATGGCCGTGGCCCAAAACGCGCCCGGTTTCACCAACCCCACGTCGTTCTACACCGGCGAGGACGACTACTACTGGTCGGCCCAGGTAGGTCTCAGAATAGAGCAGGTACCCAATGCCGACAGCGCCATAACGGGCAGCTGCTTTATAATGAACGAGGGCGATAGTTGCAAGATCTGTGACGGTTCCCCATACGACTGCATCTTCAGACCCAAGATATGGGGCCTTACTCTGGGCGAGGATATTGACACTCTGGCGAAAATATATAATTCCACCTATGGGCAATATTACATTGGCGATACCTCACTACAGATGTACCCCAATAGGCATTTCTTGATAGTGCACGACAACGACAGCCGCACCCCCGATATCGACAGCACCATAGGCATGGACCCCTACACGCAGTACAAGCTGCCATACTGCCCACCAGGCTACACCAGCTCCATACGCATTGGCAACTTGGGTGGCGATGGCGAGGCAGACGGTCTGTACTACAACATGAAAGTCCGGCCCAGCAACTCGCTGCTCGTCATCAACTACGCCTGCGTTATTGAAAACCCCAGTGGCTACGGCCACGGTCCCGTCGCCGATCCTGTTCTCATCATCCGCGTGTGCAAGCCCGATGCCTCGGACCCCAGCGGCTACAGCCAGATTAGCGACACCCTGTGCTATATGCAACCCGCCACCGACTGCCGCCACAACGATGCCGATTCTAACCACTGTATAACTGATGGCACTGCCGGGTGGCACACGTGCAGGTATCCAGGCAGAAATGGTGGCTACGGTGGCAACGCCTATTATAAAGACTGGACCCGCGTGGCTGTGAGTTTGAACAACTATCTATTCCAAGACGTGCGCGTGGAGATTTATAGTGGCGACTGCGCCTACTCTGCCCACTTTGGCTACAGCTACATTGCCGGCACGGCACAGCCCATGGGCCTGAGCGGCAAAGGCTGCCCTGTTGGCGAATCGACGGTTGTCGACACCTTGGTAGCCCCCGAGGGATTGGCCAACTACATATTCTACAAACAAATCAGCGGACCCGACCAGGTCAACGCCCTCGCCCAGATAATCCTCGACACCACGGCCAACCTCGAGTACATCAACACCATGGACGAGAGCACCGGCGAGCGCTACCGCTGGCAACGCATAAGCCGCAGCCCTATCAGCAACTCCAACAACATCTTCACGCTTGAGCAGGAGGACTTCCTCACTGCCGGCGGCACCTACGCCAAGTCTAAAAACTTCATGTGCTACATGCGCTCGTATATGGACCCCATAAAACCCATTGCCTCTGCTGTTTACACCGAAATCAACTATAACAAGCCCGTCATACAGATTGACTCGGTGCTCTCGTGCGACCGCACCATCACGCTTAGGAACAATAGCTACTCGCCCAACCTGCTTATGGACAAGCCAGCTACGTATTGGTACACCTACGACAATCCCGACTGCGTAGGCATACCCCTCGACACACTTTATGGCGACACCGTCAACCCGCGGTTCGACCACGGCGGATTCAACGGCCTCTACCTCTATGCCAAAGCCCTGACCGACGACGGCTCGCTATGCTACTCAGAGAAACGCATACCCATGAAGATTCTCGAGGAGCCCAAAGCCAAGATACAGATCACCGGCCGCGAGCTGTGCGACAACGACCAGGCCCTTATTGAGGACAAGACCTACCCAGGCCACGAAGACTCGGTGTACCGCCGCGTGTGGGGCTTCGAGGGAGTGGACACCTTGGTCTACGACCACTACACCATAACCCTCGACCCAAGCACCGGACTGCTCGACAGCGTTGAGAACAGCGGCCCGCACTACGACACCATACACCGCGGCTTTACCGAGAAGGTGGTGCCAGTATGGCTCGACGTATACAACGGCTACTTCTACGTTGTTGACGGCGACACCACGTGGTGCCACAGCGAGGCACGCGACACCATACGCGTCTTTGTCAAACCCACCCTCGAACCCTACGGCGACTCGGTGGTGTGCAAGGGCAGCAAGACCAATATGGGAGTGCGTGTGGTCGACTCTGACACCGCCGACCATACCTACACGTTCCAGTGGTCGCTCACCAACGGCTACGTCAGCGGCCCGTTCCCCGAGGGAACTATGCTGCGCACCGAGCCCACCCGCGACACCACGGTGTACTACGTGCAGGTCAAGAACGAGAAAAACTGCGTTGCCTGGGGTCAGGCCCGTGCCTTCTTGGTCACACCGCGCCTGAAATTGTTAGACCCCGGCGACAGTATATGCCCCGGCTGGACGGCGACATTGGTAGGCTCGCACGCCGACCACTACACCTGGACGGCCTCGCCCACCGACCCGACACTGAACGGACAGGAGACCTCAGACACCATCAAGGTCAAACCCTTACGCAACACCAAATACATATTGGTTGGCCACGGCAGCAACAACTGCGACGCCTTGCCGCTGGACCAGACAATATATATAGTGCCCGTGCCTGTGCCTAAGGTGCAGACCGAACCGGGAATCATCGACTCCGAAGACCCGACTGTGACCTTCCGCGATGTGTCGCCTGGCCACGCGGCCACCGTGTGGGACTTTGGCGACGGCACCGACCCCGAGAAAGGTGAGGAGATAACCCACACCTTCAGCGAGACCTACGTCGACACGGTATTCGTCAAAATGACCACGGCCAACGTCCTGGGTTGCCCGGCCGACACCACATTCCCCATGCCCGTGGTGCAGTTCACCGCCTGGACGCCCAACATCTTCTCGCCCGGCATAGAGACCAACAACCGCTTCAGCTTCTACACCATCAACGAATACGAGTTCTTCAGCATATATATCTACGACCGCCGCGGCAGACTTGTGTACAAGTCGGACGATGTGCACTTTGAGTGGGACGGCCGCGACCTCAACGGACGCGAGTGCCCGCAGGGTGCCTACGTGTGGGTGATGCGCTACCGCCGCCCGGGCACGCCCGATATAGTGCTCCGCAAAGGCTCGGTGACAATACTCCGATAACCCGTAACCCACAGCGGTACAGCAAGCAATGTGCAACCGTGCAGGATGTACATTGCTTGCTGCATAAAGCACCGCGACCAAAGGCCATGACCAAGCAAGAGACACTGCAACGCTATTGGGGCTACGACAGTTTCCGCCCACAGCAGGAGGCCATAATAGACCACGTGCTGAGCGGCGCCGACGCCATAGCCCTGCTGCCCACCGGCGGCGGCAAGAGCCTGTGCTACCAGCTGCCGGCGCTGCTCATGGAGGGCACCTGCTTGGTGGTGTCGCCCCTCATAGCCTTGATGAAAGACCAGGTGGAGCAGCTGCGCCGACGCGGCATAAAGGAGTGCGCCTGCATAACCTCGGGGGCGAGCCCGGCCGAGGCCGAGGTTGTGCTAAACAACTGCATATACGGCACCGTCAAGCTGCTGTATGTCTCGCCCGAGCGGCTGCGCAACAGGCAGTTTGTGGCATACCTGAGAAAGATGAAGCTCTCGTTTGTGGCTGTTGACGAAGCCCACTGCATATCGCAGTGGGGCTACGACTTCCGCCCGTCGTACCTGCAGGTGGCCGATGTGCGGCTGTACCATCCGCAAGTGCCTATACTGGCGCTTACGGCCACGGCCACGCCCGAGGTGGTGGCCGACATAGCGGCCCGGCTGGGGTTGCGCGGAGGCACCGTGTTCCGCAGCAGTTTCGAGCGGCCCAACCTGGCATATATGGTCATAACCGACCCCGACAAGCACGGCCGGCTGCTGCGCATACTCGAGAGTGTGAAAGGCGCCGCCGTGGTCTACGTGCGGAGCCGCCGGCGCACACAGGAGGTTGCCGACGAGCTGACACGACATGGCATACGCGCCACCTACTACCACGCCGGCCTCTCTGCCCACGAGCGCGACATACGGCAGCACGAATGGATGCGCTCGCCCGATGGGGTGATGGTGGCCACCACCGCCTTTGGCATGGGCATAGACAGGCCCGATGTGCGCGTGGTGCTGCACCTTGACGTGCCCACCACGGTCGAGGCCTACTTTCAGGAGGCCGGACGTGCCGGACGCGACGGCAAACCGGCCTACGCCGTATTGCTCGCCAACAACAGCGACACCGCCAAACTCGACGCCACGATAGAGAGCGCCTACCCGCCGCTGAACTACGTGCGCAACGTCTACAAGGCCGTGTGCAACTACTACAGCGTGCCCATAGGCAGCGGCGCCGACAGCAGCTACGACTTCGACCTGCAGACGCTGTGCAACACCTACGGATTCGACGTCACCACCTGCTACTCGGCCCTGCACCTGCTCGAGGCCGAAGGACTGATAGCCATACCCGACCGCAACGACCCGTCATCGAAACTGCACCTGCTCATGGGTCGCGACGAGGCCTACCGCTACCAGGTTGACCATGTTCGCGAAGGCAACCTGCTGCAGGTGCTGATGAGGATGTATGGCGGGATTGCGACCGACTTTGTCGACATCAACGAGCGCGAAGTGGCGCGCCGCTGCTACACCACACCCGACATAGTGGCGGCCCTGCTCAAGCAGATGGCGCAGAACGGCGTGGTGGCCTACAAGCCGGTGCCCAAAGGGCTGCAGATACACTTCACGGCCAACCGCATCGACGCCTCGGCCCTGAGCCTGACAGAGAGCAACTACAAGCAGCTCAAAGAGACTGCGCAGCGCCGCGTGGCGGCCATGCAGAGCTACATAGGCGAGTGCGACGAGTGCCGCAGCCGCTGGCTGCTGGCATATTTTGGCGAAAAGCAGGCCCAACCCTGCGGCCGGTGCGACGTGTGCCTGAGCCGCCAGAGCCACGCCGACGAAAGCACCGAACAGGCCATACGCGAACAACTGAGCCGCTGCCCGCGCAGCGCCAAAGCACTGCAGCAGATGTTGCCGGCCCTGCAACCACAAAGCGTGGAGCAGGCGCTACGCGTCATGATAGACCGCGGCGAGGTGACGGTTGACAGCAACCTGCTAATGCACTTAAAATCATAGCAAAACAAGCGAAAGTTCGGGAAAAGATGCTATAGAGACCATAGATTCTATATGGTCTACTGAACCCTACCCGATGTTGACCCGACCTTAACCCGAACCTAACCTATCTAAAAAACTGACAGCCAGCGAGTTATGTATAATTTCACAACTTACTGGCTGTCAGAGTATTAGGTTTTTTAAAGATTATTGCTTGACGGTTTTGGGTTTGGAGCCCACAAGGGCGTAGAAAAGTATGTAGGCAAAACCGGCCACAACCACCCAGTAGCTGGGTTGGTAGCCTGCCACACCCACTATGTCGACCACGCCGTTCTGCAACAGAGGCAGCACGCCGCCGCCGCACACCAAGGCCATGAATATGCCCGAAGCCTGTTCGGTGTAACTGCCAAGGCCCTCGACGGCGAGGTTGAAGATGCCGCCCCACATGACCGAGGTGCAGAGGCCCACGCATACCAGCAGGGCCGCGCTGAGAGGTATGAGGTTGAGACCGAAGCCGTGCACGCCGTTGAATGCCGGGAAGTTGACCATGACGCTGGCCGGCACGCATATAGCCGTTGCCACCAACGCAATGGCTAAGCAGGCCACAGTTGCAATCATGGCGCGGGGCGACACACGGCTGCCCACGATGCCACCGACGAGGCGGCCTATGAGCATGAGAAACCAGTAGGTGGCGGCCACCGAGCCGGCAACGGCCTCGGCGTTGACCGAGGTGCCGAGCAGGGCCAGGTCGGGGTTCTGAAGCCACTTGTTGAGCACATTGGGTATGCCGACCTCGACACCCACGTAGATGAATATGGCTATGGCGCCAAGCACAAAATGGCGATACTGGAGCGGACCGCGCAACGACACAGGGGCGGGCTCGGCGGTGCGGTCGGCCTCGGGTATGGCGGTAAGCAATATAACCACGAAGGCCAGCGCGAAGATGGCCATTGCGGCATACATGAGGGGGAAGGCGTTGCTGATTTCGGCGTTCTTGATGCCCTGTGGTATGAGGAGGCCGGTGATGACGATGACGGCGGTGCCGCAGAGCGAGTTGAAGGTGCCGCCGAACTGGATGAGCTGGTTGCCGCGGTTGCCGCCGCCGCCGAGGCGGTTGAGCATGGGGTTGACCACCGTGTTGAGCAGGCACATGGAGAAACCGGCTATGAAAGCGCCCACAAGGTAGACGCCAAAGCTGGCCACCACGCCCGAAAGAGCCTGGACGCCCACGCCTATGAAGCCCACGGCAATGGCTATGAGGGCTGTGCGCTTATAGCCGCGGCGCTGGAGCATACGGCCGGCCGGGATGCCCATCACGGCATAGGCTATGAAGTTGGCGAAAACTCCGAGGGTGCCATGCCAGTTGGGTATGTTGAACTGGTTTTTGAGTATGTCGCCCATGGGCGAAGCCAAATTGGTAACGAATGATATCATGCCGAAGAGCAGAATCATCACGATAATGGGGATGGTGTAGTTTTTCTTCATATTGCAAGTGTTACATTATTACTATCTTGTGAGGCTTGCCACCTTCCACCACGAGCATATAGACGCCCGCCGAAGGCACGGTGAAGGAGCACTGCGGCCCGCCGATGAGGCGGCCGGCGGCATCGTAGAGGGTGGCCGGGGCCGAGAGGTTGACGGTGCGGCCGGTGATGGTGACGGTGAGGCGTGTGCCGTCGGGCTGCTCGATGGCGTTGGGATTATCGAAGTAGGCGCGCAGCGAGACATCCTGTGTTACCTGGAAGGTGTAGGGGTTGTCGGTAGAGCCGTCGCTCCAGTGGCTGAAGGTGATGTTGGTATTGGGCGTGGCGGTGACGGTGGCCATGGAGCCGTAGGCATAGACGCCGCCGCCACCCACGCTGCCATAGGCGGCATTGGACGACGAGACCTCGACCATGAAGTTGCGCGGCATAAAGTTGGCCACATAGTTCACATTGCCTGTAACGACAACATTTCGTGGATTGAGAGCAGTGCCGTCGCTCCACGACTCAAAACGGTAGCCATCGGCCGGAGTGGCCTGCAGGCGTGTCGAGGTGCCGTAGTGGTAGGTGCCGCCGCCTGAGACGGTGCCGCGTGAGGTATGGTTGGCGACAGCGCTAACGTTATAGTCGGCGGTGGTGTCGGACAGGATAGCATACATCATCCACGAATTGACGTAGTCGCTAACCTCCCACGCGTTGGTGCCGTTCCAGCTAATCCACGAGCCGTCGGAATTGCCCGAGTAGTGGGTGGCGGCAACAGGATAATCGACGCTGTTGGAGCTCATGACAATCCATATAGGCATATTGTAGCTGAGGTCGACAGGATAGATGAGCGGGATGTTGTACCATACCTCGCCCTCGTTGGCAATGACCGACTGGGTGAGCACCTGACCGCCTGGGGCCGAGACGCCGCCACGGTAGACTTTGAGCCCATACTGACCGGATTGAGGCAGATAGACGCGCACCTGGGTGAGTTCGCGATTGTCGCCGAAAGCCGAAGGCAGGAGCTTTATGGCCCACCAAATCTCACGGCTACCACCAACAGAAAAAGCATGGTAGCCGTTGCCGTAGCCGAGGGTATCGCCCGAGATGGGTGCAAAGATTGCAGTGTCGGTAAAGTCGTCGGTAGCCACCAGGGTGCGCGGGTTGACGTGCGAGCCGTCTTTCCAGCTCACAAAACGGTAGCCATCGTTGGCGATGGCCACAAGCTTGACAGTATCGACATAGGTGGTGTAGCTGCCCGAGCCTGTAACGCGACCATAGGCGGCGTTGTTACTCTGCACAGTCACGGTGGTTGTGGAGCCGTGGACTACGGTGTCGGGCTCGATGCCGACAAGGATGGCGTTATTGTTGTTGTAGGTGCTTATGGAGGTGCCACCCGTGCCGCCGCTTGCAGGGTTGAGAGCCCCGACGCGGTAGTAGCCGTCGCAGTAGCCGCCCCAGCCCCAATTGATATGAAAGAGGCCGGTGGAGTCGTAGCCATCGCACACGAAGGCGTGGCCGCCCTCGGGGTTGGAACCAGTGTGGAGTATTGGTCGGCCGGCATCAATCTCACGGTAGAAATTGTCGAGCCACTCGCCGTTGGTATAGTCGTCCCTGAATAGCACCGACATCTTGGACGAATAACGGAAGTAGGTCTGCATGGCCGTCAGACTGTTGGGCTCGGCCTGCCTGTTGTATATACTATAGGTATAAGCGCCACTGATGCTGACGCTGTAGTCCATAGCCACAGCGACACCGCAGTGATACATGAGCGTTGCCACGGCTGCGATGGCATTGGGCGAAGAGACACCGTAGTCAAGAAAGTCGGGCATGGAGTCCCAATTGTAGGTAGTAGCTCCGAAATTGGCACTGAGGTAACCGAAAGTATGATGGTAGTAGTCGGCACTCCCCCACCCTGTTGCCGGGTGGTTCCAATACTTCATGATTTGGGCCATGGCGGTGGCCACACAGCCGGTGACAGCGTGGCGTGGATGGTCGGTGCCCTCGGCGGGGCAGCTGTCGTTGTAGAGCGGCGACTGGCTCCAGGTGGTGTGCAGTAACGGCTCGACCATTGCCGATTGCGAGGTGCTGAGTGGTCTCTGAATTTGGCCTTGCCACTGGGCTGCAATTTCGTCGGTTGGCTGTATATCGTTCTCTACAAGACCGTTGATTTGGGCGGCGTAGTCGGCTAACCAGCTCTCGATGTTGGCAGGTTGGCGATCGAAACTGAAGGCGGTGGTGCGTGAATAGGCCAGGATGGGATAGACGCAGTCGTCGGCAGCCACGATAACAAAGCTGTTGTTGGTCCCAAAGACATAGAACGGATAGTCGGCTGGGGCTTTGACGGTGGTGAGCTGACGGCTGTCGAGGCCGAGAAAACGGGCTGCCACGGCACGCGCCGCAGGCTCGCTGACGGGTCCGGCGAGCGTCAATGCCGGGGCGATGGCGAGTGCAAGAAATATCAGTATAGGATATAGGCGTTTCATATTCTGCTTTTTAAACGAAGTTGAACAAACATTCGGTTTGCAAAGTTACGCATTTTTTTTCACATCTATAAAAAAAACGCCACCAGATGCGGCGGCGTTGTGGTTCTGGTTGGTTTACAGGCCTGTTAGCCCTTCAAGGCCTCAGAACCGCTGACAATCTCGATAATCTCGTTGGTGATGGCAGCCTGGCGGGCCTTGTTGTAGCTGAGCTTGAGGTCTTTGAGCAGCTCGGTGGCGTTGTCGGTGGCTTTCTGCATGGCGGTCATGCGCGCACCGTGCTCGGCGGCAAGAGAATCGAGGACCACGCGGTAGAGATAGGACCTCAGCATAAGTGGTACCATCTCGCGCAGAATCTCCTCCTTGCTGGGCTCGAAAATGAAGTCGCTGTTGGCCGAAGTCTTGCCGCGGCGGTCGGCGACTGGTTTGACGGGCAGGAACTGGTCGTTGGAGAGTATCTGTGTGAGCGAGTTCTTGAACTGGTTGTAGATCACCTCGACGCGGTCGTACTGCTTGTCGCAGAACTGCTGCATGATGTTGTCGGCCAAGGTGGCGACAGAATCGAAATCGGGGTTGTCAAGTATTTCGTCGTGCGAGGCCACCACCAAGCCTTTCTGCTTAGAGAAGAACTCGGTGCAACGTTTGCCAAGGGTGACGATGCTCACCTGCCGGCCCTCGGTGCGCAACTCTTCGAGGCGCGAGGAGGCCAGCTTGATGACGTTGGAGTTGAAAGCACCACAAAGGCCCTTGTTGGATGTAACCACCACCAGCATGACCCGCTCGACTTTGCGCACCTCATGATAGGGAGTGCTCACACCGTCGGCGGTGCCGATTTCGGCCACTATTTCGTCCAACTGTGCAGAATAGGGTCTCATGCCTATGATGGCAATCTGGGCACGGCGGAACTTGGCGGCCGAGACCATCTTCATAGCCGAGGTTATCTGCTGCGTTGAACTGACAGAGGCTATACGGGTGCGTACTTCTTTAAGATTGGCCATGGTTAGATGTTTGTCTTATTGTTTGGCATACTGCTCGGCCATGTCGGTGGCGACGGTGCGCAGAATATTCAAATCGCTATCTATCAACTTGCCCTGGCGCAGGTTGTCGAGGACCTCAGGATGGTTTTTGCGCATGAAGAAGAGGAACTCCTTCTCGAAGAAGTGGACCTTGTCGGTGGGCACTTTCTGCAACAGGCCATTGGTGCCGCAGAAAATTATTGCCACCTGGTCTTCGACAGGCATTGGAGAGAACTGAGGCTGTTTGAGGATTTCGACGTTGCGGGCGCCCTTGTCGAGTACTGCCTTGGTTGCGGCATCGAGGTCGGAACCGAATTTGGAGAAAGCCTCCAACTCGCGGTACTGGGCCTGGTCTAACTTCAGTGTACCGGCAATCTTCTTCATTGACTTGATCTGAGCTTTGCCACCCACACGCGACACCGATATACCCACGTTGATAGCAGGGCGTACACCCGAGTTGAACAGGTTGGTCTCGAGGAATATCTGTCCGTCGGTGATGGAGATGACGTTGGTGGGTATGTAGGCCGAGACATCGCCGGCCTGGGTCTCGATGATTGGCAATGCGGTGAGCGAGCCACCGCCTTTGACCTTGCCCTTCAGCGAGACCGGCAGGTCATTCATCTGCGATGCTATTTCATCACTCTGTATGATACGGGCCGCACGCTCGAGCAAGCGGCTGTGCAGATAGAAGACGTCGCCGGGGTATGCTTCGCGTCCGGGCGGGCGACGGAGCAACAGCGACACCTCGCGGTAGGCCACGGCCTGCTTCGAGAGGTCATCGTAGACAACTAAGGCGTTGCGACCTGTGTCACGGAAATACTCGCCGATAGCAGCGCCTGCGAAGGGTGCGTAGAACTGCATGGCGGCAGGGTCTGAGGCCGTTGCGGCCACCACGATAGTGTAGGCCATTGCGCCTTTCTCTTCAAGATTCTTGACCAAGTTGGCCACCGTGGAACCCTTCTGGCCACAAGCTACGTATATGCAGTATACCGGGTCGCCTGCATCGTAGAAACTCTTCTGGTTGATGATTGTATCTATTGCGATGGCCGTTTTGCCAGTCTGACGGTCGCCGATGATGAGTTCGCGCTGACCACGGCCTATAGGAATCATGGAGTCGATGGCCTTGATGCCTGTCTGTAACGGCTGTTCCACAGGCTGACGGAAGATGACGCCAGGAGCTTTGCGCTCGATAGGCATATCGAACAGTTCGCCCTCGATTGGGCCCTTGCCGTCGATGGGTTCGCCTATGGTGTTGATGACGCGGCCTATAAGGCCTTCACCGACAGGCACCGAGGCAATTCGCTTGGTGCGCTTGACGGTGTCGCCCTCGTTAATAGTGTTGCTCTCGGCCAACATCACCACACCCACGTTGTCTTCTTCGAGGTTCTGAACAATGCCTTGCTCGCCGGTGGCAAATTCCACCAACTCGCCCGACTGTGCATTGTTGAGGCCATAGATGCGGGCAATGCCGTCGCCCATGGTCAGGACGGTGCCCACCTCTTCAAGCTCAACCTCCAGGTTGACGTTTGCTAATTGCTGCTTTAGGATTGCCGATACTTCGGCGGGTTTTATTTCTGACATAATAATGTGTGTTTCTATTGGTTACAGCTTGCTCTCGTAAATATTCTTTGAGTATTCTTTGCGCAGTTTCTGAATCTTGGTGCGCAGGCGTGCATCGTACATATTGTTGTCGAAAGACATTGTAAAACCGCCCAGCATACGGTCGTCGACGGTGGCGTTGAGTTCCACGTGCTTGCCGGTATGGCGGCTCACCATGTCGCGCACGGTCTGCTCGGTTTCGGCATTAACCTCGATGGCAGTGACAAAATCTGCCTTGACTATGCCACGGCTTTCGCGATAGATGTCCAGATAGGCGTTGCTTATGCCGCGCAGGTTAACGGTGCGGTTTCGGCGCACCACAAAAGCCAGGAAAACCATCGCCGGCTCGGACACCTTGCCACGGAACAGGGCCTCAACCACAGCCTGCTTCTTCGACTCCTTGACGGTGGGGTTTGAGAAGAATACGTTGAGCACGTGGTTCTCGGCACACACTTTCCCAACCAACCGCATGTCTTCGGCCACGGCATCCTGCATACCGAGGTCGCCGGCAAGGATAAAGAGCGCTTTGGCGTAGTTGATATTGATTCTATAGTTGTTCATCAGTTGAGATGGGCGTTTTCGAGTTCTTTCTGAATGAGGTCGTCGGCCTTCTGGCGGTCGGAGAGCTCGCTCTTGATGAGTTTCTCGGCAATCTCGATAGAGAGTGTGGCAATCTGGTTCTTGAGCTCGTGCATAGCTTTGAGACGCTCGTAGTTGATGTTCTCGCGGGCACTCTCAACAATGCGGTCTGCCTCTTCGGTGGCGCGTATGCGCGCCTCGTCGATAATCTTCTCACAGGTTTGGCGAGCATTGCTCAGCATGGCATCACGTTCTTGCTTGGCCTGGCGCAGCAGCTCTTGGTTGTCGGCCTTGAGGGCCTTCATCTCATCGCGTGCACGCTCGGCGGCGTTGAGGGACTCGCTGATGGCTGTCTCGCGCTCTTTGAGCGACTTGAGGAGCATTGGCCAACCCCACTTGGCAAGGATGAAAGCCAATATGCCAAACGACACCAACATCCAGACAAATGTGCCGAGTCCTGGGCTGATTAGAGGGTTGTTCATATCTTTTTTTAGTCTTTATCGCTTTGATTGTTAAGTGTCTGGCGGCCGAGTGTCAATCACGCCCTGCCGCCAGGCACAATTTTTTGCCGGCCTCCGCGTTATTTAAGAACAACGAGCAGACAGACAACGACGGCAAAGAAGGCCACGCCTTCGACCAGTGCGGCAGCAATGATCATGGTTGAACGGATGTCGCCGCCGGCCTCGGGCTGACGGGCCATGCCTTCCATGGCACCCTGACCGATTTTACCAATGCCGAGGCCTGCGCCGATGGTGGCCAGACCGGCTCCGATGGCTGCTCCCAAATATCCAAGCGATATGTTGGCCACAGCTTGCAGAAGGATGAATAACGATGTCATAATAGTTAGTTGTTATGTGAATATGTGAATAAATGAGGTTTCTATTTATTTTGAAAGAGCAAAGATAGGTATTTTTTTTCGATTTTTAATGAATTTCAAGATATTTTTTTTACCGTTGGAATTATTGTCAAGATTATCAATTCTTTGCGCCATTGTCTATGAGGTCGAGACTGTAGTGCAAGCCAACGTTTTTGCGACGCGCCATGGCCATTTTGATTGTAAGATAGGAGCAAGCTATGAGGTTGCGCAGCTCTGAAAGGGGTTCTGTCAAAACCGAGCGGTTGTATAGGTCCTCGGTTTCGCGGAAGATAAGGTTGAGCCTGTCGAAAGCGCGCCGCAAACGCAGGTCGCTACGCACAATGCCAACATAGTTCCACATTATCTCCTGCAACTCCTTCTTGGTCTGGGTTATGAGCACCATCTCCTCGTTGAGCACCATGCCTTCGGCGTTCCAGTCGGGCACTTGATTGTTCAGAGCTCTCTGAGTGTTCTGAGTGAAATGGTTGATTGCCGACTGAGCGGCGTTGTGGGCATAGACTACGGCCTCGAGCAACGAGTTGCTGGCCAGGCGGTTGCCGCCATGCAGGCCTGTGCAAGCACACTCGCCGGCGGCGTAGAGGTGGCGTATGGAGCTCTCGCCGTTGCGGTCGACAGCGATGCCGCCGCACTGGTAGTGGGCTGCCGGACGGATGGGTATCATGTCGCGCGTGATGTCGATACCGATACTGAGGCACTTGGCATATATGGTGGGGAAACCCTCTATGAGGTGTTTCTTGCCAATGCCACGGGCGTCGAGATAGAGGTAGTCCTTGCCGCTGAGTTTCATCTCGTTGTCGATGGCACGGGCCACAATATCGCGCGGCGCGAGCGATAGACGGGAGTCGTACTTCTGCATAAACTCTTTGCCGTCGCGGTCCTTGAGCACAGCACCGGCGCCACGCATGGCCTCGGTTATGAGGAATGCGGGCTTCTCGGCCGGGTTGTAGAGGCTGGTTGGATGGAACTGCATAAACTCCATGTCTTTGAGCACGCCACGCGCACGGTGCACCATAGCCACCCCGTCGCCGGTCGAGATAATTGGTGTGGTGGTGGTGCTGTACACATTGCCCATGCCGCCGGTGGCCAGCAGGGTGGTATGCGCCAAATAGGTGTCTATGCGGTTGGTATCGCAGTCGAGGGCGTAGACTCCATAGCATTCAATACCCGGCGTGTGTTTGGTTACGCGCTGACCCAGGTGGTGCTGGGTAATGATGTCGATGGCAAACTGACGCTCCTTGAGCTCGATATTGGGGTGGTTGTGCACCGCCTCGAGCAGGCCGCGCTCAATCTCCTCGCCGGTGTTGTCCTTGTGGTGCAGAATGCGAAACTCAGAGTGCCCCCCCTCGCGGTGCAGGTCGAAACGGTCGCCCGAGCGGTCGCGGTCGAAGTTGACACCATACTGCACCAACTCGCGAATACGGTCTGGAGCCTCGCGTATGGTCATCTCCACCACCTCGCGGTCGCATATGCCGTCGCCGGCCACAAGGGTGTCGTGGATGTGCTTGTCAAACGAGTCACTGTCGTACATCACCGCCGCAATGCCGCCCTGGGCGTAGCGTGTCGAGCCGTCGGCGGCAGCGCCTTTGGTGAGGATGCACACTTTGCCGTAGGGGGCCACCTTGAGGGCGTAACTCAGGCCGGCAATGCCCGACCCCACAATTAGGAAATCAACTTCGTAGCGCATATTTCTATTACGGTTTTAGATTTGCAAAGGTACAAATATTTTTTCACAAACAACAAAAAAAGTTATCCAACCACAAAAAAACTGCAACAAACTGCAACGATTTGCCGAAAACGGCACCGCAAAAAGCAAAAAACGTTGCACAAAAAAGTGCAACGATATTTTTTTGTCCGAATGGCGAAAATTCCGTAACTTTGCAGCAACCATTACTGGCCAGACGCCGGCGCAAATGCGCTGATCAGCCGCGAACTATTTGAAGAAAACGGGTCAGAAGTCGGGTTATAGGCCGAGGCAAGGACCAAAGGCCGTGTTGTCCCCGATAGCGTCGAAAAGAGTTCAAAGTATAAGGGCGGCTCGCTGTCGCTCGCCGCCCGAAGTCTTGAACCAAACGCAGTGTCTGGATTGCCCAGTTGCTACCTCACCACCACGACCTTGCGTGCCGGCAGGGTGCCCACCTTGACAAGATATATACCGCGCTGCATGACCGCCACGCGGCAGGGCTCCTGTGCTGACGTCATGCCGAAGATCCTGCGACCCATCATGTCGAACACGTTCACGGCCATTCCTTCGGCTCCCTCAAGCACTATTTCGCCGTTGCTGGCAACAATCTTGATGTCCTCGGCCGAGATATCGTCAATACCTTCGCCGTTGTTGGAAGCAAAATAGGCCGTGTAGGTCACGTTGCCGTGCACCTCGACGGTGCGCACGCTGTCGGTGTTGTCGTCGTTCCAGCGCACAAAGTGGTAGCCGGGGTTGCCTGTCGCTCTGATTGTTATCGTGCCGCCGTCCATAGCCTGTCCGCCGCCGCTAACGGTTCCCATCGTCGGGTCGGCGCTGACAACCGTGACGGTATAGACCTCCTCGCCTTCGGCAATGAACAGTGCCGTCAACTCAACGTCACTCTGCACCGCAAAGGTATAGGGATTTGACGTGACGCCGTTGCTCCAGCCGGCAAAGGTGTAGCCTGTATATGCTGTGGCCTCGACGGTGCAGGGCGATAAATATTCGAACTCTGTGCCGCTCTGCGTAACCATACCGCGAACTGGATCATTCGGCACAGCATTTACTGTATATATGTCGATAGCAAAGGTGGCTATTATTGTCGCATCACCCCTGACCACATACTGTCGTGGGTTGTCGCGGTTGCCGTCGTTCCACATGACGAAATGATGGTGGTCAGTGGCTGTGGCGATTATCTCTATTGTGTCCATATAATTATATGAACCGCTGCCGGAAACGCTACCGACACTCCCGTCGTTACTTAATACGGACAATGTATATCGGTTTGGTATGAATATTGCCGTCACAGTGCTGTCGCCGTTCAAATGCAGTGTATCGGGGTTGGCTGTGTTGCCGTTGCTCCAATGGTCAAAAACGCAATGTTCATCATCTTCGGCATAAACAATTGTTGTAGAATCACAATAAACATTGTGACCACTCTGTGAAACCACGTTCACTGAGCCATAATAAGGACTGTTGGAAGCAACAATTATTGATAAATCAATTTCATGCACATTCAAAGATTCCCTGTAAGAATACCAATCCGCATGATTGTAATATGAATCATAACTTGCACAAGGTATAATAAAGACTCGGTTATCGGTATTATTGTCGAAGCAATGGTCGCCGAGTGATGGTACTGTTTCTGGTTCCATAAATACTGTATCAAGGCCGCTGCAGTAATAGAAGGCATATTCGCCGATAGAGGTGACGCCGTCGGGGATGGTGACAGATGTCAGGCCGCTGCAACCGTAGAAGGTATAGGCGCCGATGGAGGTGACGCTGTTGCCGATGGTGACGGATGTCAGGCCGCTGCAGTAGTCGAAGGCATAGTTGCCGATGGAGGTGACGGCGTTGGGGATGGTGACGGATGTCAGGCCGCTGCAGTAAGCGAAGGCATTGTCGCCGATGGAGGTGACGGCGTCGGGGATGGTGACAGATGTCAGGCCGCTGCAGTAGTCGAAGGCATAGTTGCCGATGGATGTGACGGCGTTGGGGATGGTGACGGAAGTCAGACCGCTTAAGCCATAGCATAAATAAGCAGGGATGACCTTGACATTGTTGCCGAAGGTGAAATTAGTGATATTTGTACAATTATTGAATGCCCTATATGCCGACGTACAACTGTCGGCATTGAATGCAACGGAAGTCAGGCCGCTGCAGTAAGCGAAGGCATTGTCGCCGATGGAGGTGACGGCGGCGGGGATGGTGATGGAAGTCAGGCCGCTGCAGTAAGCGAAGGCATAGTAGCCAATGGAAGTGACAGCGTCGGGTATGGTGACAGATGTCAGGCCGCTGGAATAGTCGAAGGGAGAGGCGCCGATGGAGGTGACGATGTTGCGGATGGTGACGGATGTCAGGCCGCTGCAGTAGGCGAAGGCATTGTC
>JAIKVZ010000034.1 GCA_024685285.1 Bacteroidales bacterium | reverse complement strand
GACTTTTCTTAGGCCCAAATCATAAGCAACTTTGCCGCAATCTTCCGCAGCCATCTGTGCAGCATACGGAGTGTTTTTCTTCGATCCGCGGAAGCCCATTTTTCCAGCTGACGACCAAGAAATCACTTGACCGGCGTTGTTTGTCAACGAAACGATGACATTGTTGAAAGAGGCAAATATGCAAGCTCTTCCTTGAGGTTCAACTTTTACGACTCTTTTCTTTGTCGGTTTTGAAGTTTTTGCCATAATTTTTTGTGCTTGATTCTACGTTTTTCACTCTCCCCGGATACTTCAATAAGAATTTGTGTTAAGGTAGTCCGTACCCTGGGGCGCTACTGTTGTTTGTTTTAAACTACTTACTTGGTAGCTTTTTTCTTGTTAGCGATAGTTTTCTTCTTACCCTTGCGAGTGCGGGCGTTGTTCTTGGTGCTCTGACCACGGAGCGGCAGACCCAGACGGTGACGAACACCACGGTAGCAACCGATATCCATCAGTCGCTTGATGTTCATCTGAACCTCCGAGCGCAATGCGCCTTCAACTTTGTACTCATCGTTGATGATGGTACGCAGGGCGTTCTGCTCGTCATCGGTCCAATCCTGGACTTTCTTGCCTTCGTCGATACCGGCCTTGGCAAGGATTTCTTTGGCTAAGCTTCTGCCGATGCCGTAGATGTAGGTCAGGCCAATCTCGCCTCTTTTGTTTTTGGGTAAGTCAATACCTGCAATTCTAGCCATAAATTAAACTTGTTCTTTTTTTGTTTGTTGGTTATTAACCCTGTCTTTGTTTAAATTTGGGATTCTTCTTGTTGATTACATAGACCACACCGTGACGGCGCACTACCTTGCACTCGGGCGATCTTTTTTTTACAGAAACTCTTACTTTCATTGTTTTTTGTATTATCTGTTGTTCTTTTTGGTGATGTTTGCTCTTACTTGTGACGGTAAGTTATGCGACCCTTTGACAGGTCATACGGCGACATCTCTATCTGGACCTTGTCGCCTGGCAAAATCTTGATATAGTGCATCCTCATCTTGCCCGAAATGTGAGCGATGATTTGATGTCCGTTTTCCAATTCCACACGGAACATGGCGTTGCCTAAAGACTCAACCACCGTACCGTCCAATTGTATTGATGCTTGTTTTGCCATTTACTTACCGGTTTTTATTTAAAGTTTCTTCTATAAAGTCAAAAGTTGTCAATATGTCTGGGCCATCTTTTGTTATGGCCACAGTGTGCTCGTAATGTGCCGCTGGTTTGCCGTCTTTGGTAGAGCAAGTCCAACCGTCCTCCTTAGAGAATTTGACGTTTTTGGATCCCATGCAGACCATCGGCTCCACAGCTATCACCATACCCTCCTTGAGCAGAGGGCCTGTCGAAGGCACGCCGAAGTTGGGTACATTGGGTGATTCGTGCATCTTGAAACCTACGCCGTGGCCGCAAAGTTCACGCACCACATTGTAACCGTTCTTCTCGCAATGTTGCTGCACAGCGGCACTTATATCACCAACGCGGTTGCCCTCTTTGCACTTGCCGAGACCTATGTAAAGGGCCTCTTTGGTCACTTTCATAAGACGTTGCACCTCTGGCGAGACTTCACCAACTGCAAAGGTGTATGCAGAATCGCTCACATAACCGTTGTAATCGATGACACAATCTATGGTGACGTTGTCGCCCTCGGTCAGGAAACGGTCTGACGGTATGCCGTGCACAACGACCTCGTTGACCGAAATACACAATGCCGAGGGGAACCCTTCGAAGCCTTTGCACAAAGGCTTGGCTCCGTTGTCGCGTATGAACTGCTCGCCAATCTTGTCAAGATAGGCGGTTGTCACACCCGGGCGAATATGACGACCCACCTCCGCGATTGTTTTACCGAGGAGGAGGGCGCTGTCACGAATGAGCTCTATTTCTTCTTTTGTCTTTAATAGAATCATTTTTACGCTTGGATGGACATTGATGAACGGCCTTTGATGCGTCCAGTCTTAGTGAGACCGTCGTAGTGGCGCATCAGAAGGTGGCTCTCGATCTGCTGTAGGGTGTCGAGAATAACGCCAACCAAAATCAGCAACGAGGTACCGCCATAGAATTGTGCAAATTGGGTATTGACACCAAACAGACGCACTATGGCAGGTAAGATTGCAACTATAGCAAGGAATATTGAACCTGGTAGAGTAATCTTGGATAGGATGCTCTCAAGATACTCAGCGGTTTTCTTGCCAGGTTTCACGCCAGGGATGAATCCTCCGTTCTTCTTCATATCGTCGGCCATCTGATTGGGGTTGATGGCGATGGCAGTATAGAAATAGGTAAAGAGGATGACCAGAATGGCGAAAACCAAGTTGTACCAGAAACCGTTGAAGTCAGCAAATGCCATTGCAAACTTGGAGTCGGCATTGCCCGAGAAACCCATAAATGTTATGGGCAGGAACATGATTGCCTGGGCAAAAATGATAGGCATGACACCCGCTGCGTTGACCTTTATAGGTATGTACTGACGTACGCCACCATATTGTTTATTACCCACAATGCGTTTGGCATACTGCACCGGAATGCGACGAGTGCCCTGAACAAGCAAGATGACGAGCAGAATAACTGCCAACAGAACAACGATCTCAAACAGGAACATCACTAAGCCACCGCCTTCCGACAGACGCGAAGCGAACTCTGCCGATATTGCAAAAGGCAGACGGGCTATGATACCTATCATGATGAGGAGCGAAATGCCGTTGCCTACGCCCTTGTCGGTTATGCGCTCTCCGAGCCACATCACAAAGAGGGTACCACACACGAGTATGACTATGCTCGACACCCAGAAGAACGGTGTGGGGCCAGTGCCGTCGAAAGGATAAATAGCTGTGGACGAGGCACCCAACTGGTGCATCATGTTGGAGATATAGGCAGGAGCCTGGCAGGCAGTGATGATAACGGTAAGCCAACGGGTTATCTGGTTCATCTTTCTGCGTCCACTCTCACCGTCACGCTGCATTTTCTGGAAATAGGGTATCACCATAACAAACAACTGAATAACAATCGAAGCTGTGATGTAGGGCATGATACCCAAAGCAAATATCGAAGCGTTGGAGAATGCTCCGCCGGAGAACATATTGAGAAGCCCCATGAGGCCTTCCGACCCTTGGTTCTGCAGAGCCTGCAGCTGGGTGGGATCAACACCCGGCAGAACCACATAAGAACCTATGCGGTAAATAAGAACCAACCCTAAGGTATAGAGGATTCTTTTCCGCAGATCTTCTATGGACCAGATGTTTTTCAGTGTCTGAATTAATCTCTTCATGTGTTAATCGTTTTTTGCGTTTCGAGATTCGGACCACAATACGTAGGGGCCGAGTTGAGGCTTGTCGGTTACTTTATAATGTTGGCTGTGCCGCCCTTGGCTTCGATGGCCTTTTTGGCACTCTCTGAAAATGAGTGAGCTGACACAGTTAAGGTCGTGTTAAGTTCGCCTCTGCCTAAGATCTTAATCTTGTCTGACGAGGAAACCAGGCCATTCTGCTTGAAGACATCAAAAGTGAACTCGGTGATGTTCTTGGCCTCGGCCAAAGCGTTGAGGGTGTCGATATTGATGGCGACGTACTCAACACGGTTGATATTCTTGAAGCCGAACTTTGGCACACGACGATAGAGGGGCATCTGACCGCCCTCGAAACCAACCTTCTGGTGGTAACCGGAACGAGCCTTGGCACCCTTGTTACCGCGAGTGGCTGTGCCACCCTTGCCGGAGCCAGCACCACGTCCGATGCGCTTTGAGTGTTTTATTGAACCCTCTGCGGGTTTGAGATTATTTAAGTTCATGGTTTAATCCTTTCTGTTTTTAGCGGTTAGATTTCTTCTACGGTGATGAGGTGTTTCACTTTTTCTATCATGCCGAGAACCTGGGGCGAGGCCACCACCTCACGGGTGTGGTTGATTTTTCTCAAGCCAAGAGCCTGCATGGTTCTTTTCTGACGAGCAGGACGACCAATAATGCTTCTTACTTGTTTTATTCTGAGTTTCTTTTCTGCCATTGTATCAGTCTCCTATTTTTTAACCATTAAAAACCTTGTCCAAGTTGACACCGCGAAGCTGTGCAACCATGTATGGATCCTTCATCTGGAGAAGTGCATTGATTGTAGCCTTGACCACGCTGTGGGGGTTAGACGAACCTTTGCACTTAGCAAGCACGTCCTTGACGCCCACGCTTTCAAGCACGGCACGCATTGCACCACCGGCAATGACACCGGTACCAGGGGCTGCGGGTTTCAAGAAAACTTTAGCACCGCTATACTTTCCGCACTGCTCGTGGGGGATAGTGCCTTTAAGTACAGGGACCTTGATGAGGTTTTTCTTGGCATCGTCCACACCTTTCTGTATTGCGGCCTGAACCTCCTTGGCTTTACCAAGACCGTAGCCCACAACACCGTTTTCGTTGCCTATGACGACGATTGCAGCAAAGGTAAATGTTCTGCCACCTTTGGTGACTTTGGTAACGCGATTGATTGCAACGAGGCGATCAACAAATTCTATCTCGCTCGATTTTACTCTTTTAATGTTTACTTCTGCCATGACTTGTTAGAATTTTAATCCACCTTCTCTGGCACCGTCAGCCAACGATTTTACACGGCCGTGGTAGAGGTAACCATTACGGTCAAAAACTACGGTATTAACACCGGCGGCGATGGCGCGTTCTGCTATCATCTTGCCAACTTTGGCCGCCATTTCTGATTTAGTGCCACTCTTTTCGAAGCCTTTCTCGCGCGAAGAGGCTGCGGACAGTGTCACTCCTTTCACATCGTCTATAACCTGCGCATAGATCTCGCTGTTGCTACGAAACACAGAGAGACGGGGTTTCTCGGCGGTTCCGCTAACTTTATGACGGATGCGATATTTGATTTTCTGTCTTCTTATATCTTTTTTTGTTGCCATGATTTCTTATTCTTTTTAGGCTAATCGACCTTTAATGATTATTTTGCAGCAGCTTTACCGGCTTTCTTGCGGATCTCTTCACCCTGGAAGCGAATACCTTTGCCCTTGTATGGTTCGGGTTTGCGCAACGAGCGGATTTTTGCTGCGGCCTGACCAAGTACTTGCTTATCGCAACTGGTCATTGTTATTATCGGGTTCTTACCTTTTTCGGTCACAGTCTCGACCTTGATTTCAGGAGCCAACTCCAGGAAAATCTTGTGAGAGTAACCAAGATCCATCTCAAGCACATTGCCAGTGGCTTGCACTTTGTAACCAACACCTATAACCTCCTGTACGGTCTTGAAACCTTCAGAAACACCTTTCACCATATTGGCAGCCAAAGCGCGATAGAGACCATGCATAGCTTTGTGTTCCTTGGTTTCGTCGTGACGCTCAAAATGCAGGTGTCCGTCCTCAACAGACATAGAGATGATGGGGTTCACTTTTTGAGAGAGTTCTCCGAGGGGGCCTTTGACGGTAAGAACATTATCATCAGATATTTTCACTTCGACGCCTTTAGGAAGGCTAATCGGCATTTTACCTATTCTTGACATTGTTAGTACCTCCTTAGTTTAACTGATGTAACATAACACTTCACCGCCAACATTTAGTGAGCGGGCTTCTTTGTCGGTCATAAGACCTTTGGAGGTGGATACAATAGCAATACCGAGACCGTTGAGGACGCGGGGCATCTGGTCCACCGACACATACTTGCGCAAACCGGGCGAAGAGACTCTCTTAAGCTCTGAAATAGCCGACATCTTGGTTACAGGATGATATTTGAGGGCTATCTTGATGCTCTGGTTATGGCTGTTCTCGTTTTCGAACTTGTAGTTCAATATATAACCTTTCTCGAAGAGAATCTTGGTCATCTCTTTTTTCAACTTCGAGGCAGGAATCTCGACCACGCGGTGCTTAGCAGCTATGGCGTTGCGCATACGGGTCAAATAGTCTGCAATAGGATCTGTTACCATATTATTGTTGTTGATTTTAAGTTTTGTAGTATTGGTTCTTTTTTCTTTATTTACCAACTTGCAAAGCTACCAATTACGTTGGCTTACCAGCTTGCTTTTTTCACACCAGGGATGAGCCCCGATACAGCCATCTCGCGGAAATTGATACGCGAAATCCCAAACTGGCGCATATAGCCCTTGGGGCGGCCGGTCAGCTGGCAACGATTGTGCATACGCACCGGGCAGGCATTCTTGGGCAGCTTCTGGAGGGCAATGACGGCTTTTTCAACCTCATCAGCGTCGCCTTTGCGTACAATTTCCTTAAGGGCAGCGCGCTTGGCAGCATATTTGGCCACCATATTGGCTCTCTTGCGCTCTCTTGCTTTAATTGATTCTTTTGCCATTATTTATTATTTTTGTTGATTCTTGAACGGTAAGCCGAACTGTTTGAGAAGCGACATAGCCTCTTTATCGGTGTTGGCAGTGGTGACAAACGTTATGTCCATTCCCTGGATACGGTCAATCTTATCAATGTCGATCTCAGGGAAAATAATTTGCTCGGAGATGCCGAAAGTGTAGTTGCCTTTTCCGTCGAAACCTTTATCATTAATGCCGCGGAAATCGCGTATACGGGGTATCGAGGCAGTTACCAAACGCTCCAAGAACTCATACATACGGTCGCCTCTGAGAGTAACACGTACACCAATGGGCATTCCGCGACGCAGTTTGAAGTTGGAGATATCTTTACGCGACTTGGTGGCAACTGCTCTCTGTCCGGCAATGAGGGTCATCTCCTCAATACCTTTGTCTATGACTTTCTTGTCGGCTATTGCCGCCTTGCCAAGGCCTTGGTTAAGGGTGATTTTGAGCAGGCGAGGGCACTGCATAACGGTCTTGTAGCCATACTCGCTCATGAGGTTGGCCACGATTTCCTCTTTATACTTAGTTTTTAGTGTCGGGATGTATGCCATTATTTTATTTCCTCCCCTGATTTTTTGGAATAACGAACTAATTTACCGGTCTTCTCATCTATTCTACGACCGATGCGGGTAGGGGTCTTACCCTCAACTACCATGAGATTGGAGATGTGAATTGGTGCCTCCTGCTCCACAATGCCGCCCTGAGTGTTCTTGGCATTGGGTTTGGTATGTTTCTTATTGACATTGACACCTTCAACTATAGCCTTGTTGGCCTCGGGGATAACTTTGAGCACTTTTGCAATCTTGCCCTTGTCATCTCCGGCGATAACCATGACCATATCTCCTTTTTTGACGTGCAATTTCATTGTTTCTCTTTTTTAAATGTTTTTACAATACTTCGGGAGCCAAGGATACAATTTTCATAAATTGTTTCTCGCGAAGCTCACGGCCAACGGGTCCAAAGATACGTGTGCCGCGGAGTTCGTCGGCAGCAGTGAGAAGCACGCACGCATTGTCATCGAAGCGGATGTACGAACCATCAGCGCGGCGAATCTCTTTCTTTGTGCGCACCACAACTGCCTTTGATACGGCTCCTTTCTTTATGTTGCCGGAAGGAATGGCGTCCTTGATTGCCACAACTATTGTGTCGCCAATCGAGGCATAACGTTTCTTTGTGCCACCCAACACGCGAATGCAGAGTGCACTTCTTGCGCCGCTGTTATCGGCAACCGTCATTCTGGTTTCTTGTTGTATCATTGTTGCAAATTTTTCTTGTTGTGACTACTTGGCTCTTTCGATAATTTCAACGAGACGCCAGCATTTGTTTTTGCTCAGCGGACGAGTCTCCATGATGCGCACAGTGTCGCCAATGTTTGCATCATTATTTTCGTCATGAGCCATGAACTTGGACGATTTCTTAACAAACTTGCCATACTTGGGGTGCTTGACTTTGCGCTCAACGAGGATGACAATGGACTTGTCCATCTTGTTGCTGACGACAACACCAATTCTTTCTTTTCTTAAATTTCTTTCCATCTTGTGTTAATTTGATATTGCCGTTGATTTATTTCTGTTCAGCGATTTCACGGGCACGAAGCTCTGTGAGGTAGCGGGCAATGTTTTTTCTACTTTCTTTGATTTTGTTAGGATTCTCGAGCGGCGAAACGGCATGGGTAAGTTGCATCTTCTGATACATTGCGCGTTCCGTATCAAGTTTTTCCTTCAGTTCGGCAGTCGAAAGCTCTTTTAAAACCAATTTGTTTTTCATGACTGTTTCTCTTTCTTTTTATTCTTCGATATAGTCTCTTTTTACGACAAACTTTGTCGAAATAGGGAGTTTCTGGGCAGCCAGACGGAGAGCTTCCTTGGCGGTATCCATCGGAACACCTTCACACTCGAACAGGATAGTACCCGGCATTACACGAGCTACAAAATATTCCGGAGCTCCTTTACCCTTACCCATACGGACCTCATTGGGTTTCTTAGTGATGGGTTTGTCAGGAAAGATGCGTATCCATATCTGACCTTCACGTTTCATGTGACGTGTTACAGCTTGACGAGCAGCCTCTATTTGACGGCCTGTGATAAAACAGGTTTCCAAGGACTTAATGCCGAAAGTTCCGAAAGCCAATTCGTGACCACGGAAGGCATTGCCTTTGATTTTACCCTTCTGCTGCTTTCTATATCTGGTTTTCTTAGGTTGTAACATTTCTCTTACTTGTTTAGAGTTTAGTGCTTAGTATTTAAAGCTATACCGCTAAACTATTATTATTTGTTATTGTTTCTGTTGCTCGGACGACGGCGAGCAGGGCCGCCCGACATACGACGATCACTCTGCAGACCAGGACGGTGATCTTTCTGCATTCCGCCCACGGTTGAGGGCACCAATTCGCGTTTACCATAAACCACTCCACGGCATATCCATACCTTGATGCCAATACGACCGTAAGTGGTGTGTGCCTCGGCGTTGGCATAGTCTATATCGGCGCGAAGAGTGTGTAGAGGTGTCCGACCCTCTTTGAAGTGCTCACTACGGGCAATTTCTGCACCGCCAATACGACCAGCTATGGAGACCTTTATACCCTCAGCACCAACTCTCATGGTGGAGGAGATGGCGTTCTTGATTGCGCGGCGATACTGAATGCGGCCTTCAATCTGTTTGGCAATATTCTGAGCCACCAGGACAGCATCCATTTCTGGGCGTTTTACCTCGGAAATGTTAATCTGAGCCTCTTTGCCAGTAAGTTTCTTCAACTCTTCTTTCAGTTTTTTTACCTCGGCGCCATCTTTTCCGATTATCAGACCCGGACGGGCTGTATTGATGGTGACGGTGAGGAGCTTGAGGGTGCGCTCGATATAAATCTTCGAGATACCTGCCTTTGCAAGACGGGCATTGAGGTATTTGCGTATCTTATCGTCCTCAACAAGTTTCTGCTCAAATTTTCTTCCGCCATACCAGTTTGAATCCCAGCCGCGGATGATACCTAAGCGATTTCCAATTGGGTTAGTCTTTTGTCCCATTGTTTAGTTTCTTCTTTTTATTGTTATGTTTATTCTTCTGTCTGCTGTACTGCAACAGGGGCCTCGTCTACACGGCTGGCAATCACCATTGTTATGTGATTGCTGCGTTTGCGGATTCTGTAGCCACGTCCCTGAGGGGCGGTACGCATACGCTTCATTGTGCGACCTTCATCAACCATTATCTGCTTGACATACAGTTGGCTGTCCTCAATGCGACGGCCCTCATTCTTGGCTTGCCAGTTGGCAATAGCCGACAATAGGAGCTTGTGCATCTTTGGAGCAGACTCTCTGGGGTTATATTGAAGGATGCCAAGTGCTTTGTCTACATCAACACCTCTTATAAGATCGGCCACAAGACGGGTCTTACGGGGTGAGGTGGGATTATTCATCAACTTGGCCACATACAGGGTCTTGTTGGCTTCTTTACGTGCTTCAGCACTGTTATGTTTTCTACGTCCCATGTTCTTTCTCTTTTTACTTTTTACCTTTGTCTTTTGATCCTGCATGGCCGCGGAAGATGCGGGTCGGGGCAAATTCACCCAGTTTATGGCCTACCATATTCTCGGTAACATAAACAGGAATGAATTTATTGCCGTTGTGGACTGCTATCGTCTGACCAACAAAATCAGGAGATATCATCGAAGCTCTAGACCATGTCTTTATGGTAACTTTCTTATTAGACTGCTGAGCCTCAATCACTCGTTTTTCCAATTTGTGGAAAATGTAAGGTCCTTTTTTTAATGAACGACTCATTGTTACTTCTTTTTTCTTAGATTACTTCTTTCTTCTTTCAACAATGTACTTGCTCGATTGTTTCTTCGGCGAGCGAGTCTTGTAACCCTTGGCGGGGATACCCTTGCGCGAGCGCGGATGTCCACCAGTCTGGCGGCCTTCACCACCACCCATCGGGTGGTCTACGGGGTTCATAACAACACCACGGTTGCGCGGACGGCGACCAAGATGGCGATTGCGACCAGCCTTGCCACCAACCTCAAGGTTGTGTTCGGGGTTGGACACGATGCCCACAGTGGCACGGCAAGCCTGAAGTATCATACGCATCTCGCCGCTGGGCATTTTGATGATGGCATACTTATCATCACGAGACATGAGCTGGGCATAAGCACCTGCCGAGCGCACCATCTTTGCACCCTGGCCAGGACGGAGTTCAATGTTGTGAATAAGGGTACCAAACGGGATTTCAGCCAAAGTTAAGGTGTTACCTATTTCAGGAGCTATTCCACTACCAGACATGACGACCTGACCGACTTTCAAACCCTGGGGAGCAAGGATGTATCGCTTCTCACCATCAGCATAGCACACAAGGGCTATACGCGAACTGCGGTTGGGGTCATATTCTATTGTCTTAACTGTAGCAGGAACACCGTCTTTGTTTCTTTTGAAGTCTATGAAACGGTAAAGTTGCTTATGGCCACCGCCAATATAGCGCATGGTCATTTTGCCTTGATTGTTGCGGCCGCCGGATTTGCGCAAGCCGAAAACAAGGCTTTTTTCGGGTTTGGTAGCGGTAATGTCATCATTAGTGACGACTATCTTGTGACGCTGACCCGGAGTTGTTGGTTTAATCTTTTTTAAAGCCATTTTTGTTTCTCTTATTAGTCTCTTATCAGTGGACTTTTACTATTATGTCTTTATTTATTAAATGCTTGCGTAGAAATCAATACTGTTGCCCTCTGCCAGAGTCACTATTGCTTTCTTGAAAGCATTGGTACGGCCCTGAATAAAACCGGCTTTGGTATAACGCGATTTCTGCTTACCGTCGTAGTTCATTGTGTTGACATCGATAACTTTAACATCATAAAACTCTTCAACGGCTTTCTTGATCTCTATCTTGTTGGCGCGTTTATCAACCACAAAACCGTAACGATTGTGAGCCACGGGTTCGGGTTTGCCTTTTTTGCGCTGAATGCGGGTCAAACGGGGAGACGCTGCGTCCTCCGTTATTCTCGTCATCTTCTCGCTAATCAGCGGTTTTACTATAATATTCATAGTGTTAATTTTTCTTAATTTTTCTTACTCACAATGTTATTTTGTTGCCAAAACGCGGCCAATTTCAGCCAAAGAGCCCTCACAGAGGACGATGTTTGTAGCATTCATAATGTCATAAGTATTTAATTCTGTGACATTTACCACGCGCACGTTCTGGAGGTTTCTGGCGGACAAAGATACGAAATTATTTGGTTTTTCAACAACAATTAACGATTTTTTATCGCTAAGTTTCAAATTGTTGAGGATTTCAATCATCTTTTTGGTCTTCGGTGTCTCGAGTGTAAAGTTCTCAAGTACAGTGAGGGCATTGTCAGCCACCTTATAACTCAAAGCCGAGCGACGGGCAAGACGTTTCACTTTGACATTAAGTTTGAAACGGTAATCGCGAGGCTTGGGTCCGAAAATAGTACCGCCTCCCACAAACACCGGGCTCTTCAAATCACCCGAGCGAGCACCACCGGTACCTTTCTGGCGTTTGAGTTTACGAGTGCTGTGAGCATTTTCGCTGCGTTCTTTCGATTTATGTGTACCCTGACGGTTGTCTGCCAAGTATTGTTTTACATCAAGGTAAATGGCATGGTCATTGGGCTGTATGGCGAAGATAGAATCGTCGAGATTGATGGTTCTACCGGTTTCGCTTCCGTTGATGTTATAGACTTTTAACTCCATCTTTCAAGTTTTATTATTGAACCTTTGGGTCCGGGAACAGAACCTTTAACTAACATAAGATTTTTCTCAGCGATAATTTTGACAACCTGAAGGTTTTGCACCTTGACACGGTGGTTGCCCATCTGTCCAGCCATACGCATTCCCTTGAAAACACGCGAGGGATAGGACGATGCTCCAACCGAACCGGGAGCGCGCAAACGGTCGTGCTGGCCATGGGTGAGGTCACCTACGCCACCAAAACCATGTCTTGTCACAACGCCCTGAAAACCTTTACCCTTAGAGGTGCCAACCACGTCGACGAATTCGCCTTCTTGGAACACATTGACGGTTAATACCTCACCGAATTTTTTCTTGTGACCTTCCTCAAAGCGGCTAAACTCTGCAACATAGCGTTTGGGGGTGGTGCCGGCTTTTGCAAAATGGCCACGCATGGGTTTTGTGGTGCGAGACTCTTTCTGTTCGCCAAAACCAAGTTGGATGGCATCGTAGCCGTCTTTCTCTTTTGTTTTAACTTGTGTTACAACACAAGGACCAGCTTCAATAACTGTGCACGGTATCTGTTTACCGTCGGCATCAAAAAGACTGGTCATACCGATTTTTTTACCTAATAATCCTGACATTTTTTAGTTTGGATTTTTTGATTGTTAGACACTTCAGCTTATCTTTCGACATTGGCTGCTCTGGGTTCAGACTTTAATTTCCACTTCAACACCGCTGGGTAGTTCGAGTTTCATCAAGGCATCGATGGTCTTGGTACGGTCGTTAATCTCAATGTCCATCAGACGCTTGTACGAACTTAATTCGAACTGCTCACGCGACTTCTTGTTGACGAAGGTAGAGCGATTCACGGTGAAGATTTTTTTGTTTGTGGGCAGCGGAATGGGGCCATTAACCACTGCTCCCGTCATCTTGACGGTCTTAACGATCTTCTCGGCGGATTTGTCGACGAGATTGTGGTCGTAAGATTTGAGTTTGATTCTGATTCTTTGACTCACGGTTTTATGTTATTTATTATTAATAATTATTTTTATTCTTTAATATTGCATCCTGCTGTTCGCGAGACACTTCGGCGTAATGAGAAAACTCCATAGTAGAGTTGGCACGGCCCGAGGTGATTGTACGAAGCGCAGTAACATAGCCGAACATCTGCTCCAGAGGCACCTTGGCGTGTATGGCTTGCACACCAACTTTGGCTGTGATATTTTCAAGCATACCACGGCGACGGTTAAGATCACCAGTAACATCGCCCACATAAGCATCTGGGGTAAGAACCTCAAGTTTCATTATGGGTTCCAGAAGTACTGGTGAGGCTTTGCGACAGGCAGCTTTGAAGCCAATCTTGGCACAAAGTTCAAACGACAATTGGTCGGAGTCGACTGGATGGAAAGAACCGTCTATAATACGGACCTTCATGCTATCCATGGGATAGCCAGCCAGCACACCATTGAGCATTGCATCCTTGAAGCCTTTTTCAATAGCTGGTATGTATTCCTTGGGGATATTGCCACCCTTGACCTCGTTGACAAACTGCAAACCTGTAACACCGTCGTCTGCAGGACCTATCTCAAACAGCACATCAGCAAATTTGCCCTTACCACCAGTCTGTTTCTTATAAATTTCATGGTGCTGCACAGTCTGGGTAATGGCCTCCTTGTAGGCGACCTCTGGACGACCTTGGTTAACCTGCACATTAAACTCACGACGCAAACGGTCCATGATGATGTCAAGGTGAAGCTCGCCCATACCGCTAATTACGGTCTGACCAGAGACCTCGTCGGTCTTGACTCTGAAAGTAGGATCTTCCTCAGCCAACTTCATTAATGCGTTGGTCAACTTGTCCATATCGGCTTGAGTCAGTGGTTCCACAGCTATACTGATAACAGGCTCTGGGAACTTCATTGATTCAAGAATAATGGGGTGCGCTTCATCGCAAAGTGTATGGCCGGTTTTGATGTCCTTAAAACCAACTGCGGCACCGATGTCGCCAGCCTCAATACGATCGAGGGGATTCTGCTTGTTAGAGTGCATTTGCATGATTCGCGAAATGCGCTCTTTCTTGCCAGTGTTAGCGTTGTAGACATACGAGCCCGAATCAAGTGCACCGCTGTATACGCGGAAGAAGCAAAGGCGGCCAACATACGGGTCGGTGGCTATTTTGAACGCCAACGCCGAGAATGGGGCTTTGGCACTGATAGGACGGGACTCCTCTTTTTCGGTCTTAGGATTAATACCGTCGACCTCTTTCATGTCAAGGGGGCTGGGCAGGAACGCCGCCACAGCGTCAAGCAAGGTCTGGATTCCTTTGTTCTTGAAAGCAGAGCCGCACATGACGGGCACTATTTTCATCGATAGAGTTGCCTTGCGTATCTCGGCCACAATTTCATCTTCTGTGATGGAGTTGGGGTCGTCAAAGAACTTCTCAAGCAGGGCGTCGTTCTCTTCGGCCACACCTTCAATGAGACGTTGGCGATACTCGCTAACGGTCTCTTTCAAGTCGTCGGGCATAGGCACCTCATAGAACTTGGTTCCATTTGACTCGTCATCCCAAATATAAGCCTTGTTGGTTATGAGATTTACCACACCTTTGTAAAGGTTTTCCTGGCCAATGGGGAGCTCTATGGGTATAGGGTTGGCTCCGAGGCGCTCTTTTATTTGTTTCACCACAGAGAAGAAGTCGGCACCTGCGCGATCCATTTTATTAATGAACGCGATGCGCGGTACATTATATTTATCGGCTTGACGCCACACAGTCTCCGACTGGGGTTCGACGCCGCCAACTGCGCAGAATATGGCGATTGCGCCATCAAGCACACGTAACGAGCGTTCCACCTCAACGGTGAAATCTACGTGACCCGGGGTGTCAATTATGTTGAACTTGTAATGACCGTCTTTCCAATCCCAGTATACGGTTGTGGCGGCAGAGGTGATGGTAATACCACGTTCCTGCTCCTGCACCATCCAGTCCATAGTGGCCGACCCCTCATGAGTCTCACCGAGTTTGTAATTCTTCCCTGTATAGAAGAGTATACGCTCGGTGGTGGTGGTCTTCCCGGCGTCAATATGAGCCATAATGCCTATGTTTCTGGTGTAGTTGAGATCGGACATTTTTGACTTCTGTGGTGTGTTGAACTATTCTTAGAGCGATGTTTATGCGAAGCTAATTAGAAGCGGAAGTGCGAGAAAGCCTTGTTGGCCTCGGCCATACGGTGGATATCCTCCTTGCGCTTGAAAGCGGCACCCTCTTCCTTGTAAGCAGCCTGGATTTCGGCGGCCAGTTTGAGAGCCATGGTCTTTTCACTGCGTTTGCGCGAGAAGCCTATGAGGTTTTTCATGCCGATAGACTGTTTGCGCTCGGGACGAATCTCGGTGGGCACCTGGAAAGTGGCACCACCGATGCGGCGGCTCTTAACCTCGACCGAGGGGGTGATGTTGGCCAAAGCCTTCTTCCACACCTCAAGGCCGTCCTCTTTGGTACGGTCGCTCACCACGTCGATTGCCTCATAGAAAATCTTGTAGGCGATAGTCTTCTTGCCGCCCATCATGAGGTTATTGACAAACTTGGTCACAAGGACATCGTTGTACTTGGGGTCCGGGAGGATTATATGTTTTCTGGGTTTAGCTTTTCTCATTGCTGTATGTGTCTTTTATAACGTTGTTCGTAAACTTGTAACTACTTATTTACCGGCTTGTTTGGGGCGCTTGGCACCGTATTTGGAACGGCGCTGACGGCGACCGTCGACTCCGGAGGTGTCGAGAGCACCACGGATGATGTGATAACGCACGCCGGGCAGGTCTTTGACACGGCCGCCACGGATCATGACGATGGAGTGCTCCTGGAGGTTGTGACCCTCGCCAGGGATATAGGCGTTGACCTCTTTCTGGTTGGTCAAACGTACACGGGCCACTTTACGCATGGCCGAGTTAGGTTTCTTGGGGGTGGTGGTGTAAACACGGGTGCAGACACCGCGACGCTGCGGGCAGCTGTCGAGGGCGGGAGATTTGCTCTTGTACTCCATCTGCTGACGTCCTTTGCGAACTAATTGTTGAATTGTTGGCATTTTTTGTTTTTGTCTTTATTTGTTGTTAATCTTTTTTCTATCGTTTCTTAGGGGCATAATCCGCCCCAAAAAGAGTTTGCAAAAGTACTACTTTTTTTTATATTAGGGTAATGTTCGTGCTATATAATATGTTAAAAAATCTTAAAATTCTTTGGAGAGGCTGTTTTTCAATATATTACAAAATTATTTAACACTCAATTTTTTGCCGTTTAGGGTTAGTTATCAACCGTTTTTTCACACCCTAGGCATCGTGTTTTCACAAAATCGACCTCCGGCCGCTCACACGCAAACGACAAATTTCGGAGCTGTGTGCGGAATAATTTTTTACCATTTCAGAAAAAAGTTGTATCTTTGCCGAATGAAATTTTTGGGTATTTCGGTTTTATGAAATACAAAATACTGTATATCACCGTCCTGCTTCTGACGTTCATGGCCGCCAACAGCGTCAGGGCCGAGTATTACTTCTCTGCCCAGTCGCCCAGCGGACACACGCTCTATTTCAACTACACAGCCAACGGGGTCAAGGTAGGTTTTCCCGGCACCACCACCGACATTCCCTACTCAGGCTATGCCCAGCCCAAAGGCAATCTGATAATTCCCTCGATGATAGAGCACGCCGGCAGGCGCTACGTCGTCGATGCCATAGACCGTTATGCTTTCAAAGGCTGCACGGGGCTCACATCTGTTCAGCTACCCAACACAATTCAATCCATAGGCGAGTGCGCTTTCTACGGCTGCTCGGGGCTCATCACCGTGCAGATTCCAGAGTCGGTCACCGCCATAGGCCGCGAAGCTTTCTTTCAAGTGCCAAACATAGTATATTCCGAAGACGGCACCGCAACCGGCCGGCCCTGGGGAGCCCGCAACTTCTGTGGCTTTGTGTCCGACAACTTTGTGTTTGCCGACAGTACACTGAGGACAATTACAGGCTATGTGGGATTAGACAGCACCGCAGCCATCCCCCACGGTGTCGACAGTATTGCCCCATACGCCGTTTACGAGTGCACCCGTCTCAAATCAATCACTCTGCCTGCCACCATCAAGCACATTGGCAACTACGCCTTTGCCTTCTGTAACCTGCTATCAGAGATAACCATACCCGACTCGGTTACAGCCATCGGCGAGCGCGCTTTCCACTACTGCAGCGCCCTCGCCAACCTGACGCTCGGCTACTCGGTGCAGACTTTGGGCGAGAACGCTTTCTGCTACTGCTCTTCGCTGCGCACCATAGTGCTGCCCAACTCGCTGCGCAGCATCAACCGATACTGTTTCTACCATTGCGATAACCTGCGCGAGGCAACCTTTGGCACACAGTTGCACGACATAGGCTTTTCGGCCTTTGCCTACTGCGCCGAGCTCGACAGCCTCTATATGCAGTCGTGGTTCCCGCCCACCCTCGACGCCAACGCGTTTGAGCAGACCCCCGCTGTCAAGACCATCCACGTGCCCTGCAACCGCACCATAGCCTATGCCGATGATTTGGGGCAGCAGCACACCTATGTCGAGGCAGGAGCCTCGGTGGGGCTCACCGCAGCCAACGCCATACCCGGACAGGGCACAGTGACGGTGTGGACCAACAACAACTTCACCGCCGAGTGCGACTCGTCGGCCACCGTTGTCGCCACGCCTAATTCGGGTTACCATTTCGACCACTGGAGCGACGGCAGCACCGACAACCCCTACACCCTGCACCTTACGCGCGACACGCTGATATTTGCCTACTACTCCGGCAACGGCAGCGGTGTCGGCAACGTTGTCATGGAGGCCGCATTCGGCGTTGCCGGCAACGACAACCGCATAACCATAACATCGGTGTCCGACGGCCAAGGCGGCGAAGCACGGGTTTACGACATCACGGGCCGACAAGTGGCCGCACTGCCGCTGCGCCAAGGAGCCGGCACACCGCCGCTGCCGACCGGCATATACCTTGTCGCCTCAACCAACTACCCTGCCGTCAAGGTGGCCGTAATGCCTTAAAAATACACGTAACTAAATAATTTGCAAATCAAATGACTATCTGGATTATATTCATCGGCCTTACCCTGCTAAGCATGGTGGCCAGCAAGAATGTTGAGCGCAAATTCAAACAGTACTCAAAAACACCCACCGAAGGCGGCCTCACGGGTCGCGAGGTGGCCGAAAGGATGCTCTACGACAACGACATACACAACGTCACGGTGCAGATGGTGAAGGGAACCCTCACCGACCACTACAACCCCACCAACCGCACCCTCAACCTGAGCCCCGACGTCTACAACGGCCGCAGTGTGGCAGCGGCATCGGTGGCGGCCCACGAGTGCGGCCACGCCGTGCAGCACGCCACGGCCTACAGTTGGCTGCGGCTGCGCTCGACATTGGTGCCCGTGGTGTCGTTCTCGAACCGCATTGTGTCGTGGGTGTTGCTGGGCGGACTGCTGCTAATCAAGGTGTTTCCGGCCCTGATGTTGCTCGGCATAATGCTCTTTGCGCTCAGCGCCCTCTTCTCGCTTATAACCCTGCCGGTCGAAATCGACGCTTCGCGACGCGCTCTTGCGTGGGTCGAACGCGCCGGCGTGACTACCGCCGCCACACAGCCCTACGCCAAGTCGGCCCTGCGGTCGGCGGCCTACACCTACGTCATAGCCGCCATAACAGCGCTGGCGACACTGGCATACTACGTGATGATTTACTTGGACAGACGTTAAAATTTAACATTTCGGTCGGGCCAAAAACGGGCTTTGTTCGGGCTCCGGGCACCTGTGATACAGGTTGTTACGGGCATTCTCCGACCTTGACCCGATGTTGACCCGAACCTAACCTATCCTCAAACCTGGTTTCCAGGCTGTTGCAAAATGTTAAAAAAGGCCTTTTCTGAGGGTCGGGATTTTAACATTTTTTTACCCCGCGGCGGCTCGGCTGCGGTTGACTATGTAAACTCCGGCAAATACCAGCAGTGCGGCTGCGGCCTTGGTCCACGTAAGGCTGTCCATACCCATCCAAACACCCACCACAGCGGCTATCACCGGCTGCATATAGCCGTACATACTCACCAGTGTGGGGCGTATGCGCTGCTGCGCCACGGGGATGAGGAAATAGGCCACGAAGGTGGCGAAGAAGACGAGGTAGGCCACCTCCCACCACACCGATGGGGGCACGGCAGCCAGGTCGGTGCACCCCAGGCCCCAGAGGCTCTGCGGCAGGGTGGCCAGGAAGGCGACGGTGAACATCCACTTCATGAGGTTCACCGAGTTGTAACGTTTTATAAGTGGGCGGCAGGTGCCAAGGTAGCAGGCAAACGACACCGAGTTGACCACGCACAGCAGAACGCCGAGCGTCGACGAGTTGCCCGTGCCGTCGTTGCGCTGCATGATGAGCCACACCACGCCGCCAAAACTCACCGCCACACCAAGAGCCTTCTTCCAGGTTATGGGCTCGCGCAGGAATATGGCCGCAAGGAACATGGTGACGATGGGTGTGATGGAGTTGACCACCGAGAGGGTGATAGGGGCCGTCATGGTGATGGCGTAGAGGAACGTCATCTGCGGTATGACCAAACCCAGCAGTGCTGCACCGGCCATGGCCAGCAGGTCGCGCCACGACAGGGCTTCGCGCTTGATGAACGCCGACGCCGCCCAGAAAAGGCCGGCGGCTATCAAAGACCTTATGCCGAAGAGTAGGCCGGGTTCGATGCTGCCGCTGTTGGCCATATCCTTGCAAAACACCACGTTGAGGCCGAAGATAAGGTAGGCCCCGAAGGCGGCCAGATGGCCGGTGGCGATATTGCGTTGCTTGGACATAGCTGTCTGGTTATATCAGAGTAACGTTCACCGGACGAAAATATTGTGCCGGCCGCACAATATTTTGAGCGCTCTCGCGTTATCAATCTATAAACCAATCAAAATCCAGTTTTATGCTCAGCATTGGCACCAAAGCCCCCTGGTTCGAGGGCACCGACGAAAACGGCAACACCGTGAAATTGAGCGACTTTGCCGGCCGAAAACTCGTCCTTTACTTCTACCCCAAAGACAGCACCCCGGGCTGCACCGCCGAGGCCTGCGACCTGCGCGACAACTATGAGCGCTTCATAGCCCTGGGCTACTCGGTGCTCGGCGTGAGCCGCGACTCGGCAGCCTCACATCGCCGCTTCATCGAGAAATACCAACTGCCGTTCCACCTGCTGGCCGACACCGGGCTCGACATACTCAAGTCCTACGAGGCATGGGGACGGAAAGTAATGTACGGCAAAGAGACCGAAGGCACCATCCGAACCACTTATATCATTGATGAGCATGGTGTTATCGTAGATGCAATTGGCAAGGTCGACACCAAGAACCACACCGCCCAATTGTTAAAATAACGGCCAAAGGCAAAAAATATTCTGCCATTTCGAAAAAAAAACGTACCTTTGAACTCTCCAAACAAAGGCAAAAAACGCGCAATTAAAAATAAATCAAACAAATAAGGAAATATGAAGATATTAGTTCTCAACTGCGGAAGTTCATCCATCAAGTATCAGCTCGTCGACATGGCCAACAACGCCCAAGTTATGGCCAAGGGTCTGCTGGAGCGTATCGGCCTCGACATGGGCGAGTTCACCCACAAGTGGAACGGCCAGAAACACTATGAGCAGCTGCCCATACCCGACCACGTGGCCGGAATAAAGATTGTGCTCAAAGCCCTGACCGACAAAGAGATCGGCGTCATTAGCGACCTCAAGGAAATCGGTGCCGTAGGCAACCGTGTGGCCCATGGCGGCGAAATCTTCAAGGAGAGCTGCCTCGTCAACGACAAGGTCATCGAGCAAATCAAAAGCCTCGAGCATCTGGCCCCGCTGCACACCCCCGGCAACCTCGCCGGCATCTACGCCATGCGCGAAGTGCTCCCCGGCGTGCCGCAGAGTGTAGTGTTCGACACCGCCTTCCACAGCACCCTGCCGCCAAAATCGTTCCTCTACGGCCTACCCTACGAGATGTATGAGAAATACGGCATACGCCGCTACGGTTTCCACGGCACCAGCCACAAATTCGTGGCCGAGAAAGCCGCCAAGATGGTCGGCAAAGACTGGCACGACCTGAAAATCATCTCCTGCCACCTCGGCAGCGGTGCCTCCATTGCCGCCATCGACCATGGCAAGAGCTTTGACACCACCATGGGCATGACCGCCCTCGAAGGCCTCATCATGGGCTCGCGCTGCGGCGACGTCGACCCCGGCGTACTGCTCTACCTCATGGACCAGGGCTTCACCTCTAAGGACCTAACCAAAATGCTCTACAAACAGAGCGGTCTCCTCGGCATTAGCGGCGACAAGCAAGATATGCGCGACATACGCGCCGGCCGCGATGCAGGCGACGAGCGTGCCACCTACGCTTTCGATATGTTTGCACAGAAAGTCAAGAAATACATCGGCGGCTATATGGCCGAGATGGGCGGATGCGACATACTGCTCTTCACCGGCGGCATCGGCGAGAACGCCTGGTTCATGCGCCGTCCCATACTCGAGAATATGGAATGCCTCGGCATCAAGATAGACTTCTCGAAGAATGACAATGTGATGGGCGAGGATGTCATCCTCTCCACCCCCGATTCGAAGGTCACCACTGTCGTTGTCACCACCGACGAGGAGTACGTCATTGCCAGCGACACCTATAAGCTTGTCACCAAGTAAATAGCCGAGAATCAGTAGTGGGTAGTTGGTAGCGCGTACAAATGCTACCCACTACCCATTTTTACTACCCTAAAAATATCATTATGGAAAACCTCATCGAAGTCCCCGATATTCCACCGACAGACGATAAAAACGGTTTTTGGAAGAACCTGCTATATATCGTCCTTGGTACCACCATATCCATTCTCTTAACCTTCGGCACAAGTCAGTGGATGGCACAGCAAAAGCAGAAAGAGGAGCGCCATCTCACGGCCCTGATGGTGATGGGCAACATAGAGAAGTTTGCCTCCAGCCTGGAGAATTGCTCGGAGAAAATGTATGTACGCGACACCTTCGCCACCTACCTGCTCGGTGCCCCCATCGATTCGCTCGGCCTACCCAAATACGGGGATATCCTTGACGATCTCCTCTCCGTAAGCTATACCCTCCTTGTCCACGACCAATCGGTGGAAAAAGTCTTCTCAAACTCTATCGACACATGGAAGAACATGGGCAATTTTCAGTTTATCGAAGGAGTGGGGAAAGTATTCTCCCAAATGGAATACTGGGAATCCCTGCACAACGGGCTTCGTGAGGAAATACAGGAATCGATAAACACAATAAAGAAAAACCCCGATGCCTATCCCGGCAAGACCCTTGACGAAAAGCTGCTACGCGACCCCAACTTCCGTCGCATCCTGCAACGACACCATATTATTGCTATCCAAGAGCGCTACGCAGCCGACCATTTGCGATATATTAACCGCTACCATATGAAGCTGATGGATATCTCGGAAGAGGAGGTGATGGAGTTTGCCCACAGAGACGAGGATAATGTGGAGGCTGTCGTAGGCGAGCCCAAGAAGAAAATAAATGAATTCGTCACCCCCGAACTCAACATCGACAGCCTGCCCGACTACCAGACATGGTTCAAACAACATCAATGGTAACTGATGATGAAGCGTATCCTGACAATATTACTCATCCTGCTGCCGTTGATTGCCGTTGGGCAAAACAAGAAAGCACAAGCGCTTTTTGACCGTGCCACCGAGGCAGCGGCTCGTGGCGACAACGATGCAGCAGCCCTGGCACTGCGCAAAACCCTCGATGCCGACCCGTCGTTCACAGAAGCTCAACTGCTTTTGGGAACCGTCGAGCTGCGTCGCGGCAACAACGAGGCTGCGGCACATGAATATGAGACCTACCAAACCATGAAAGGCCGCAACAGCCTGTGGGACAAGGAGGCAGACCTCGGCCTACGCACCGCCCGTTTCCGCCACAATGCAATACTCAATCCCGTGCCGTTCAAGCCCATAAACCTCGGACCCAACGTGAACACTGCCGACGATGAGTACCTGCCCTCTCTCACCGCCGACGACCACACCCTCATTTTCACCCGCCGCCTTCCACGACGCAATTCCACCACCGCCGAGACACCTTACGAAGAGGATTTCTATATTTCGCAATATGACACTATGGAACTTGGATGGGGACCTGCCGCGCGTATGGCCGAACCTCTGAACAGCACCGACAACGAAGGGGCTCAGACCATCTCTTTCGACGGCCGGATAATGATTTTCACCGCCTGCAACCGTCGCGACGGACACGGTCGCTGCGACCTTTACATCTCTGTGCGGCGCGGCGACAAATGGGGCCGCCCGCGTAACCTTGGCTCTGTTGTCAACAGCAGTGCCTGGGAAGCCCAGCCTTCGCTCTCGGTCGACGGGCGTACACTCTACTTTGTCAGCAACCGACGTGGCGGCTATGGCGGCAGCGACATTTGGGAGACACACTACGTCGACGGCCACTGGACAACTCCGCGTAACCTCGGGCCTGTTATAAACACCCCGGGCGACGAAACAGCCCCATTCATCCACTTTGACAACCGCACTCTATATTTTGCTTCGACTGGCCACATAGGAATGGGCGGCAGTGATTTATTTATTAGCCGCCGCGTTGACGACACCACATGGGGTGAACCGAAGAACCTCGGCTACCCCCTAAACACTCTGGCCGACGAAAACAACCTCATCGTCTCGCCCGACGGGCGCACCGCCCTGTTCAGTAGCGACCGCTACGAGGGCTATGGCCGCCAGGACCTCTACTCGTTTATCTTGCCACCCGACCGCCGACCAACCGCAGTACATTATATAGAACCACTGACAGCCGAAGCACCCCTAATGCGCCCAGGAGACACCTTGACTTTGCGCAACGTCTTTTTTGAGACCGCCAAGGCCACTTTAGTCGAGACATCACAAGCCGAATTGGACCGCTTGGCTGAACTGTTGCTCGACCACACCGAAATCAATATCGAAATTGGAGGACACACCGACAGCACCGGCACCGTCGAAGGCAACCGTGTTCTATCGGAACAGCGTGCCAAGGCAGTGCGCGACTATCTGGTGGAACGCGGGGTGGCAACTTCGCGTCTCAGCTACCGCGGCCACGGTTCCAGCTGTCCATTGGCCACCAATGCCACACCCGAAGGTCGCGCCCTAAACCGCAGAACAACAATCACGAGGAGATAAAAAGACGATTATTCGCATAAAATCCAGAAATTTTGCGTATCTTTGCAGCACAAAATAAATCTGTACATTATGGATAAAAAACACATTGTGGTCCTCACTGGTGCCGGCATCTCGGCCGAGAGCGGTATCAGCACTTTCCGCGACAGCGACGGTCTGTGGGAGCAACACCGTGTCGAGGATGTGGCCACCCCCGAGGGCTACTACCGCAACCCTGAGTTGGTTCTCGATTTTTACAACCAACGTCGTCATCAACTGGCCACGGTAGAGCCCAACGAAGCCCACCGCCAATTAGTGCGCCTGGAAGAGCAATACCTCGTGGACATCATTACCCAGAATGTAGACAACCTACATGAACGCGCCGGCTCGTCACGTGTGCTGCACCTGCACGGCGAACTAACCAAGGCTCGCGGCGAACGTGACACCAATACAATTATCGACATCGGCTACAATGACATCAAACTTGGCCAGCTGGCTCCCGACGGGACCCAGTTGCGTCCACACATTGTATGGTTCGGCGAAGCCGTACCCAATATTGAACCCGCAGCAGAGCTCTGCACCCAAGCCGACATATTCATAGTGGTGGGCACATCAATGAATGTCTATCCTGCAGCCGGCCTTATACACTATGTACCACGCCAAGCCGAGTGTTATGTAGTTGATCCTAAGGAGGTCCCCGTAAGCCGCAACGTGCACTATTTTAAGGAAAGAGCCACCACTGGAGTGAGTGCCATAGTCGAAAAACTAATGCAATAACCATACTACCGCCATGAACCCCACTATCACCATCGTAATTGCCGTGGCTGCTGTGCTGGCCGCCATTGCCATCATGGGCTGGACAGGCTACGCCCTCCTTAAACACGCCCTCGACACCCGACAGAAACAGATGCTTCTGCAGATGAAAATTGACGAGCACCGCGAAACATTGCGCACCGTCACCCCCATACGTCTACAGGCCTATGAACGTATGGCTCTGTTTTTGGAACGCATATCGCCTTCGAGCCTTGTGTTACGCTGCTACCAGCCAGGCATGGACCTGCGGCTGCTCCAGGGTGTGATGACCAAGAACATACGCGACGAGTGGGAGCACAACCTCTCGCAACAGGTTTATATCTCGCCCGAGGCTTGGACACACATTCGTGAGGCCAAAGAAGAGATGATAGGTTTAGTCAACTCCTCGGCCGCCGTGCTCGAGGCCAATGCCGACCCCACAACATTGGCTGCCAATGTGTTTGCCAGCGTCGCTAAGACCGGAGGACCTGCCGGAGAAGCCCTCGACTTCCTCAAAGCCGAGGTGCGAGAGCTGTACGCCTAACCCCGGAAAAGTAATAAAAAGAGATACCGCAACCTTGTCGCGGTATCTCTTCAGCGGAAAGGAGGGGATTGAGTTCTTCCTTATCGCTCTACTTTTGCTTTAGCGTACTTCAGTTGTATTCTATTGCAAACAACTGAAAACTTGCAATATGCACCATCTTGTTATGCAGGGGTCCGTTGTGCAACATCAGGCGTAAAACTACCATCTTATCGTTTCGGTGCATTTTTTTGA
>JAIKVZ010000019.1 GCA_024685285.1 Bacteroidales bacterium | reverse complement strand
TTTTGGAATTCTGCGTCGCCGACGGCTAGGACTTCATCTACCACCAATATCTCTGGGTCGAGATGGGCGGCGACGGCGAAGCCGAGCCGCACCATCATACCGCTGGAGTAGCGTTTGACCGGGGTGTCGATATAACGTTCGCAGCCGCTGAAGTCGACAATCTCGTCCAATTTTTTGCTGATCTCGGTCTTGGTCATGCCGAGAATGGCACCGTTGAGGTAGATGTTTTCACGACCGGTCATTTCGGGGTGGAAGCCAGTGCCGACCTCAAGTAACGAGCCGATGCGGCCGCGGGCGCGTATGGTGCCAGTGGTGGGGGCGGTGACCTTGGAGAGTATCTTCAGCAAGGTGCTCTTGCCGGCTCCGTTCTTGCCTATAATGCCCACCACGTCGCCTTGCTCGACCTTGAAATCGATATCCCGCAGGGCCCACACATAGTCGCTCTCGCCCTTGGCGCTACGCTGGCTTCGCCCGCTCCGCCTCGCCTCAGCATCGCTCGAGTTAACTCGGTCCTGCACTCGGCTTACGCGGAGGTCATTGGTTTCGCCAATCTTCATGTAAGGGTCGGGTTGACGTCGGATGTTCATTGTCCACCATCGCTTTATGTCGTGTGACAAGGTGCCGGTACTAACGGTGCCAAGGCGGTAGAGTTTGCTTATGTTGTTGAATTCTATTGCAGTAGGCATGGTGTCTACGATTTGTGTATTATAGTGCGCGGATGGCGCAGATGGAATGCTACGTCGGTTAGAGTGTCTTGCGGCCGGTGACCTACCAGCTGCCTCTTCCATCTTGCAGCATGGTAGCGGCGCAATTTCCACAATGCGCGCCCAATGTCTTCGCGCTCGTGATGACGCTCTGCAAATTCGCCGTAAACAATGTCATTGAGTACGCGCTGGTTTAGGTCTTCGTTGGTGCTTATCGGCAACTGTGCTACAGGTTCTATGCCGAGACGTTGGGCCGTAAGGGCCTGCACTGTTGCTACAAACGGTGTCATACCTGATGGGGCAATGGCCCTTGAAGTCAGTTGCCAGTCGACCTCGGTGCGATAACTCTGCACCACCGCTGCCCAGTCGAGCAGATGGCGTGCAACCAGGCTTGAGGAAGCGAAATGGCTGGCGGTGTGGCGTATGACGAACATCGCGGTGAAAGTTGCCGACGGTACTTGCTGGTGCAGCAAGGCTTCGTAGTCGCGGCTGCGTTGCGAGTTGAGATTGTTGAGAAACGAGTAGTGGTTTTCGACCGTGATTCCTTTGAAGTTGTATTTTGTGTGGTGGTATCCGTCGTCGTGCACCGTTGCTGCGTAGTGCTGCTGCACAAGTGCGTCGGCACGACGGTGGTCACCGAATTGATAGATGTCGAGGTCGGTGGCTTCGCGGTGTTCCGGCACCGGATAGAGGGTGGCAAGGCTGCCTCCTTTGAGTTCGATGGTGCGTATGCCATTTTGGCAGAAGAAGTCTGTCAGTTCTGCCAGTGCGGCACGGCTCTGTCGGTATTGCAGCTCAACCTTGGAGGCCTCGGCGAGCCACGGCAGCCAGACGTTGCGCGGAGGTTGGAGCCCGATTTTTTTTATGCCGTCGGCTGTTATGGCACGGATATTGTTGCCGCATGAAAGGCGCAGCAGCGACTGCCACTCGTCCTCGCTGAGCTCTTTGAAATCATGGTTCACAGGTAAACCCCATGAACTTCTGACAAGTGCAAACAGGGTGTCGATCTCTTCCTTGCGCGTCATACGGTGTCCATAAATGTGCGTTGCACACGGTTGAACACCACTATGCCAATGGCCAGCAGTACAACCATGAATGCAAAACTATAGCCGAGCATACCCCAGCTGAAGGTGCCGGAGCCCAGCATACCGTATTTGAATGCTTCGATTATGCCCGTGAGTGGATTAAGCCCCATGACCATGCGTATTTTGGCATTGCTTATGGTGCTCAGCGGGTATATAACTGGAGTGGCGTACATCCACAGACTCACAAAGAATGAAAGCAGCAACTGCAGGTCACGATATTTTGTGGTCAGGCTCGAAAACAGTATTCCGAATCCCAGAGCCAGCCCGGCCATCATGACTACCAGCAACGGCAGCAGCAATGCATACCAGTTGGTGTGTATCTGCCCCGGAATTATGAACAGTTGGTAGACTGCGTAAACTATCAGGAACAGTCCCAACTGTATGCCAAAACGTACCAGGTTGGAAATGATGTTGGCCACAGGCACCACCAACCGCGGAAAATAAACTTTGCCAAAAATGCCGGCGTTGTCGACAAAAGTGTTCGATGTCTTCCCGAGGCAGTCGCTGAAATACTGCCACATGCACACGCCGGCCAGGTAGAATAGCGGCTGCGGCAACCCGTCGGTTGATATTTTGGCTATGCCGCCAAAGACGAACATATACATTATCACCGTCATAGCGGGTTGAACCAAGTACCATAACGGTCCGAGAACCGTTTGCTTGTATTGCGTGGTGATGTTGCGACGCACAAACATCATGCACAGGTCGCGGTAGCGCCATAGTTCGCCCAAGTCTACCGAGAGCAGGCTCTCTTTTGGCTTTATGACGGTGGTCCAGTTGCTGTTTTCGTGCATGGTTATGAGCTTCTACGGCGGCGGAAAACGATATTGAATATTATGCCCCAGAAATAACGCCAGTCGGTGGCGAAAGGTTTTCTAAGGTAAGCCTTTATGTAGCGGCGCTCGCTGGCTTGTATCTCGTCGAGGGTCTTTGGAATCCTCTTCTCGTAGTAGAACGGCGGCATCAATCCGGGTTTGATTTTTGTTCTCAGTTCACGCATCTCTGGCGTGTAGAGGCTGAAGTAGTGGTGCGACAACGGTCTGACACCCACTAATTTAATGTCGCCCCTCAGCAGGTTGTAGAGCATTGGCAGTTCGTCGAGCCAGATGGGACGCAGCAGGCGCCCCCAGAAGTTTATGCGGTAGTCGTCTCTAACTTTGCCTCCGTCTTTCAGTTGCTGCTGCTCATACACGTAGGGCTGTATGTATTCTGAGTATGAATACATTGTGCGGAACTTGTAGATCGTTATATCCTTGCCGTCCTTGCCCACGCGCCGCAGTCTCACCATGGGCGATATGCTTGGTTCGAAGCCGGTTATTGGCTTGCGCTCCTTTTGGCCAGCCACAAAGTAGTGTCCGCTGCGGAATTGTTCGTCTATCACCCTGAAGCCGGCTTTGCTCACTCGCCCAAGTATTTCCACTCGGTTGAAGGTTCGGTTTTTGCCACCGGTTAAGATGTAATATAAGTTGCGAGTCAGGTTAAGTTTTGGTACTACGCGGTGCCACATATAGTGTGAAAGAAATGCCAGATACCCTATACCCCAAGGCCATTTCTTCAGTATGAGCTGTTTCTTGAGAATCGAGGTCATGGAATTGCAGTACAGGTAGCCCCCGTCGTTGAGCAGATTGTTGCTGAGTGCCAGAAACTCGTCCAAGTCCTTGATGGTGTGCATAGGCCGCGTTATCACTATCAGTTTGAAACGCCGGCCAGCCGCTATACGTGTCAAATCGTCCTCGGTGCAAGTGTCGAGGTTTGTTACCAAAATGTTGTCGCTCAGCTCAGAACTGTGTTTGCTCAGCCAGATCAGGCCTTCATTTAGTGTTGACTTGCCCAAGGCCTCCAGTACGTAGCGCACTTCGTCGTCGGCCACGGTTGCGAGGTCAATCCGAGCCCCGTTTATAGACCCGTGTTCAGTATAGTCTTTGGCTACCGACGGTTCATATCGAAGTGAGAATAGGGGAGTTTTCATGGTTTTGGAACAGTCTTGTCGGTATCTGACTCAATGATTTGCAAAAAGTCGGGATGAATGTACGATGTTGCAACAGCAGCCACTCCGCTCACAGTCACCACCAATCGGCGGTCTTTTTTTATGCGTTTGATGTGCCCTTCGGCTCCCTTGAACGGCCCATCGGTCACCCTAACGCGGTCGCCCACGTGATATTCCGGCCTGTCGTCGCCGAGATATATCAGCCCCTTTTCGCCTGCCGTCACCACAAACATAAAGACCTCCATCTCTTTTTGTGATATGCGTGCCAGCGTGCTACGGTCCAGACTGCGATAAAACCACATTTTGCCAAACATCTTTTGCTGAAGGGTTTGTGCCGTTGACAGGTCGGAATGAACAAAAACAAGTGATGGAATTACGTTTTCGGGACAAAAATATTCAACTCCTCCTACCTCAAGAGTCTCTTTCACCGACTGCAATCGGTTGTGCAACACTTTGGCTGCAAACCAGCTGAGGGACTCTTTATTTGTTGACATATCTTCCATTCCACCAAGTTGTTACATGATGACGGTTTTGAGGGGCGTGCGGGTCGGTAGGGTTCCCGCGGCGACGCTTCCTATCCAAGAAGCGGGGCGCTGCCTTGCTCTTGAAAATTGTGCGCAAAGATACAAAAAAAATATTAATTATAAAAAAATAATTTCCGATGAATTTTACGGGGGGGGGGGTAATATTCAGATTTACAATGTGTTACAAAGTGTTACTTTGTGAACCTGTTTAACATACGATTTCTATGTGCGGCGGCGTAGGCCAGGAAATGCTGTTTTTGACCGTAAAATCAGGCATTTGGCTTTTTGTTCCACGCATTATTCAAAGTCGGCTCGCGTATGTCGATTTTTTTGTGTAACTTTGCAGCCCGAAACCGACGACGTCTATGCCATTTGTGGCCGAAATATTGAAGCACCGCAGCCTCTCTATTGTAGGGCTCGACAAGAACACGGGCAAAACCGTGTGTCTCAATTATTTGCTGCGTCGTCTCAATCAGTTGAAAGTAGAGGTGGCGGTGACTTCGATAGGGGTCGATGGCGAGCAGACAGATGCCGTTTTTGCCACCGCAAAACCGGAAATCACGCTCTATGAGGGCACCACGTTCATCACCTCCGAGCTCCATTACCGTCAGCGTCAGCTGTTGGCCGAGATAGTCGATGTCGACGAGCAACGCACCTCGCTCGGCCGCCTCGTTACCGCGCGTGCACTTACTCCAGGCAAAGTCCTCCTCTCTGGTGCGGCTACTACCGAGAAGTTGCGCCGGCAGATACAACACTTTGATTCCATGGGTGTTGGCCTTACTGTGGTCGACGGTGCCTTGTCGCGACTCAGCCTCGCCTCGCCTACGGTTACCGAGGCGTTGATATTGGCTACCGGTGCGGTCGTTTCTCCTAATATTCAGCAACTTATAATCCGAACCAGATATGCTTGCAGGCTCATCGCGCTGCCAGAGGTCGATACAGCATTGAAGCAGCGGTTAAGTATCATAGAATCAGGATTGTGGGGGGTTGATGATGAAGGGGTGCCGCACGACCTGCAACTTCAGTCGGTCTTTCTGCTCGACAGCAAGGCCAATCAACTCTTTGCCTACGGCTCAACCATATTTGTCTCCGGTGCAGTGAGCGACCGCCTGCTGAAGGTCCTCGCCGCTCATCCGCAGTGCGAGTCTACCACTCTGATAGTAAGAGACTTTACGAAGCTTTTCATAACCCTCGAAAGCTATACCGACTTTACCCGCCGAGGCGGCAAAATAAGAGTGCTGCAGCAGTCCAAATTAGTGGCTGTATGTCTCAATCCTACCTCGCCACACGGCTACCGCATCAACTCCGACGATGCCTGCAAGGCCCTTAGCCAGGCCCTCGAAATGCCGGTGTACGACGTGATGCGTCCAGACTTGTTAAAATCAACCTAACTATCATGGTCTATGATACTTACGCGCATTGACACACATATCGTCCTGGCTCACTGTACCATAGTCGGGTTAGGTTCGGATCAACATCGGGTTGACATCGGGGCCACCCGGCCAAACACCATACAATTAGCCACCGCAACCAATAATCAGCAATGACAGTAAAAGATAAAATCAAGTCCGACCCTGGTTTCCAGTATGTTATAGATAACATTGACCTCATGTCGTCAGTTGGTCGCAGGGTGATGTTAAACATGCCCTGGCTTTGCTCTGCCAATGCCATTGAGGCTCGCCTCAACGACCTTGAAGCGGCGATAGCCATAACGCAACGTCCTGATACCAAGCATAGTTACAACGATTTGCGACACAGACTAATGGAATTGCACGACATTCAAGGCACTCTCAATTCCCTTTCTCGTCACACAGTTATTGAAGAAGTGGAATTGTTTGAAATCAAGGCCTTTACACATATCGTGATGCAAGCCCGTCGTTCCTCGGCCGAATTGGGACTTGACCATATTCTTAATCTGCCCGATTTAAGTGCTGTTTTCGCACTGCTCGACCCAGACCGTACTGGTATCGCAAATTTCTATATCTATGATAGTTACGACAACCGGTTGCCCTCTCTGCGGGCTGAGTTGAGGGCTATGCAGACCCGCTTGGCAGGTCTTGCGCCGCAAGACGGCGACTACAACGAGGTTGCCATGCGCGTGTCGGACCTCCTGTCGGCTCAAAACGAGATTCAAAACCAAGTCTGTGTTGCCCTTTCCAACGACCTTTACGGGTTCTGTCAACCGCTTGTAAATGCCTTGGAACAAATGGGTTATGCCGACTATCTACTTGCACTGGCTGTCCTCTGTATAGATTGGCAGATGTGTCGCCCGTCCATAGGCAGTGTTACCGAGTTCCAAGGCCTTGTCAATCCTCGCCTCAAACACCGCAATGAAGAGGCTGGTTTGCGCTATCAGCCTGTGGATGTGCAGTTTGGCAACGGCGTTACTCTCGTCACAGGAGCCAATATGGCTGGCAAGACTGTGCTTCTGAAGAGCATATCGACGGCGCAGACTATGTTCCAATTCGGCATGTATCTACCTGCAAACATGGCTGTTATGACTGTTGTGGACAATGTCTATACTTCAATCGGTGACGAACAGGACGAGATGAACGGCCTTTCATCGTTTGCTTCTGAGATTATCAAGATAAGCGATGCTGTGCGGCTCACCGTCACGTCGCGTCTCCTGGTGCTCATTGACGAACCTGCCCGTACTACCAACCCAGTTGAGGGCAAGGCCATTGTGCAGTCGCTCATAAGTATCATGCAATCAAGGCCGTCGCCCACCATTGTCACTACTCACTACAGCCAATTGGGTACTGATTGCCGACGTTTGCGCGTCAAGGGATTTGTCGAAACTATGGCCGATGTGCCGTTGACGCCGGGCAACATCAATCGCTTTATAGACTATTCGTTGGTAGCCGACCAAAGCGACGATGTGCCGCACGAGGCATTGCGCATTGCCTCGATTTTAGGGTGCGAGAGCAGCCTTGTCGAGGGTGCCTACAGCTATTTGGAGAGTCGTTAAAATGTGCGGCCGCCCGAAGGGCGGCCGCACTCTCTTTCTCGCCAGTTTGTGTCGGAATTTCTTTATAATCCGAGCACGGCGGCACCTTGTTTGTAGATGATGTCGCGCGGTATGTTGGCATCGCGAATGGCGTCGAGGTCGCGCTGTAGGTCGGCACCGATTTTGCCGTTCTTGTCGCTGTAGGCCTTGGCGGCTGCCATATCGCCCTCGCCCTCCATGGCTATGATGATGGAGGCCCAGCCGCGAGCGGCTTCGCGGGCTTTATCGACATTGATGACATATTTGCCATCGGCGTTGCGAGTGAATGCACCGTGCTCATAGAAGTAGTTGTAGCACATTATGTTGGCTACGCCGTGAGCCTCGGTGGCACCGAAGCGTACGCTGCGCAGTATGCCGGCTATGAAGGTGATGTAGTTCTGAGCCACTGTGGTGTTGGTTATCTCGCCGCGCTCGATGAGTTGTTCGGTGAGGAACAGTCCGCAAACATCGGCTTTCGCCTCTTCCCATGCGCTGTATTGTGCGCCGAGAGCCTGACGGCAGGGGATGCCGCTATTGACTGTGTTCTTGATACCCAGGCCGTGGGCAACTTCATGGTAGCAGGTGTTGCCGAAGAAGGCGTTGAAGGTTACACTGTCGACCTGCTCGTCGCATACCATCAGTTTGGCGATAGGCACCATGATGTTGTCGAACTTGGCGCGCATGGCGTTCTTGAGCTGTAGGCGACGGCTGCCTTTCTTGAGCTGTACTCGCTCGTCGTTGGGCAGGTTGATGGCTATGGTTTTGGAACCTGCATTGCAGTCGCCGGCGTAGTAGACCACGTCGTAGACGTTAATGTCGCAGTCGGTGCCCGGCACCTCTTTCTTATATTTCTCGTCGCAGGGCAAAAGCTTCTGCATCTCGGGCAGCAAGGCTGCGAATTTGCTCAGGTCGTTACTCCACTCCTCGTCTTTGACCAGCACGAAGGCTTCGTGGCTGCATTTCAAGCCATTGATGCCATCGTCGTAGTTCTCGATGGGTCCGACCACGAAGTCGAGCTTGCTGTCTTTCATATCCATCCACACCATGTCGCTCTCAAAATAATCATCGGTCTTAAAGGCTTCGCGGCGGGCCTCAAGATACTTCTTCAAGCCTTCGTTGTCGGCCAGTTTGATGGCTTTGGCCAGCAACTTGTCGACCTTTTTGAGTTCCTTCTTGTAGGCTTCATGGTATGGCAGGACATAGAGTTTGCCTTCGGCGTTGCGGCGGATGACGCTGTACTGGTCGTTCTTTAAGGGGTCTTCAAGAGCCTCAAACTCCTCGGCTGTCATGTCGGTGGGGTAGAAGTTGCAGCCTGCGGGACGCTCGCCGTAGCCGGGCAGGAACGGTTTCTCGCTGTCCAAGCGATCCCATGCGCCATACTGTATACGGGCAAAGGCGCGCATGGCAGGGTCGCACAGCGTGTCGATGCTGGCGCGGTTGGCGTAGCCGAAGTACTCGTCCCAGTAAATGTCGTCCATCACTTGGCCAATCTCGATGAAGATTTTGACCAGTTCTTTCTCGTTGGCTGAGAGGTTTTGGATGAGGTCTGACTTGAGTTCGAACTCGGCGTACTCGTTCACTTTTTGTTGGATTTCGGGGTTGGGCTCGCAGTCGGCTACAGTTTTCTTGCCTTTGCAGCCCACGGCGGCTAAGAGTGCAATAGCCATGGCTGAAATAAATAACTTTTTCATTGTTAGTGTTTTAATTATCTAAATGATTTTGTTTTGCATTCAGTTCAAACTGCAAAGATACGATTTTTTTTTGCCAATTTAAAAAAAAGTAGTACTTTTGCAGCCGATTTTTTAACGGAAAGGTGCTCGAGTGGTTGAAGAGGCCCGCCTGGAAAGCGAGTAAGCGTTAAAAGCGCTTCAAGGGTTCGAATCCCTTCCTTTCCGCCAAGATAGTCTCATAAGTTATTGCAAAACAAACTTATGAGACTTTTTTTATGTCAAAAAAATGCACCAAAAATGCACCGAACTTACTGATGTACAACAAAAAGAAGGGAGACGGCATTGCCATCTCCCTTCCAAAACTACATTCCGTTGTTAGAAGTTCGTCTCCATCATATTCTTTCTCGTCTTGTCCGTCAGTGCTATGTAAGGTTTCATCGTTTCGTAATTCTCGTGGCCGGTGTATGTCATAAC
>JAIKVZ010000012.1 GCA_024685285.1 Bacteroidales bacterium | reverse complement strand
GTTCTACTACCACTTCCTGATGGGCGGCTTCGCCTTCGGCGCGGTCTTCATGGCCACCGACCCCGTCACCGCCGCGCAGACCAACTGCGGCAAGTGGATCTACGGCCTGCTCATCGGCGCCTTCGCCGTGCTGCTGCGCGTCTGCAACCCCGCCTACCCTGAGGGCATGATGCTCAGCATACTCTTCATGAACTGCATGGCACCGCTGATTGACCACTGCGTCGTGGCCCGCAACATCAAGCGCAGAGAAAGGAGGATTGCCCGATGAAAAAGACTTTCAGCAACCGCTATATCTTCATCTACTCGGCGGTGCTCGTGGTGGTGGCAGCTCTCATCCTCACCGTGGTGAGCGTGAGTCTAAAACCCCTGCAGGAGCGCAACCAGCAGGCCGAGACCAAGCAGATGATCCTGAAGACCATTGGCGTGGATGCGACCCGAGAGAATGCAGACAAGCTATATGCCGATCACATCACCGAGGCCGATGGCTACTATACTTTCGCCGGCGGCATCGTCATCCCCCTCAAAGGTGCCGGTCTGTGGGGTCCGATATGGGGATATTTGGCACTCGACAGCGGGAGCACCGTGGTGGGTGCCGTCTTCGACCACAAAGGCGAAACTCCCGGCCTTGGCGGCGAGATTGCCACCGACAAATTCGCACAACGCTTCATTGGAAAAAAACTGGACGCTCCTATCGTCTTGAAAAAGAATGCCGACCGCAACAATCTCCACGAAGTAGATGCCATTAGCGGCGGCACAATGACCAGCAACGGCGTAACGTCCATGCTGGAAGCCGCCTACAACGAATACCGCAATCTGAGAAAGGAGGCCCAACAATGAAGAACCTTGACCTTATCAAACTGCCTTTCAGCAAAAACAACCCCATCTTGGTACAGGTGCTGGGTGTCTGCTCATGCCTGGCTGTGACAGCGCAGCTCAAACCCGCCGTCGTTATGGCCATCAGCGTCACCGTCGTCGTGGTTCTGGCCAATCTGATTATCTCGCTGCTGCGCAACACCATTCCGCCGCGCATCCGCATCATCGTGCAGCTTGTCGTGGTCTCCACCCTCGTAGTCTTGGTCGACCAGGTGCTGAAAGCCTATGTATACGACGTTAGCAAACAGCTCTCGGTCTTCGTGGGACTTATCATAACCAACTGTATCGTCATGGGCCGCCTTGAAGCTTTCGCTATGATGAATAAACCGTGGCCCTCGATTCTCGATGGATTAGGCAACGGCCTCGGCTACAGCGTCATCCTCATCACCCTGGGACTCATCCGCGAACTCTTTGGCAGCGGCACCCTTTGGGGCTACCCCGTCATGGAGAAGCTCGGCCTCTACGGCATCGGCTACGAGAACAACGGCCTGATGATCATGCCCCCCATGGCCCTCATCCTCGTTGGCCTCATTATCTGGTGGCACCGCAGCCGCAACAAAGACCTTTGCGAGCAATGAAAACGACCAAAAAACACCCTCTGCCTTCTTTGATCCTTCTACGATCCTTCGGCGGTCCTTCGGCGAACCTTCGGCAATGTTGCAGCGTAGCGGGATGATTTTTGTGATTCCAAAAAAACTTTCAATATGAAAAAGACAGCTTTTTTTATCATCACGTTGTTTACAATAACAAACATAAACGCACAAATAGGGATAACTTCTGTTGCCGCTCCTCAGCAAAATGCGACACTAGTACCTGCATTTGATAGCACTAAAAATTTTATTGGCACCTTGAATGTTCAGTCATACAAAGGTCAAATTTTATTTGTATTACCCAAAGTACCGAGCAAAATCAAATGGGGATATGAAAATTTCAAACCGATAGATTACAATCCAGCTTCCTATAGAGGACCGCGCGACCATTATGGTGAAGATGCAGAAGCAAGTAGATTTAATACCAAATATGAGGCTCTGGCTGGTAAATACTTTAGGGTGGATAGTATTTCTGAAAAAACTTATACAGAATATGTTTTTTACTTGACAAATACTAAAGACGAAACAGATAGATGTTGTTTTATTTACGGAGCACTATATGAGCACTCATTTCCATTTGTAGTACTCTCGCATTTTAATTATCTAAAGGATAGATATGTCGGAAAGCAATATATTATTCAAAGCAGTAATATTCATCGCACGGACATAATTACTGGAGACAGCATTAAAGTCAATGATGACTCACAAATATTATGGACTGTGTCAGAATTGACAATTATTGAAAACGAGGGGATTATGAAAATGGAACTTGCATTTATTGCTAAAAATGGAAATATGACGACTTATGTTGATGCTGAAAAGTTTGCAAATGTATTTGATAACAATAATAGTAGATTTGCATTTGAAAAAACAGAATGGGATAATCTGGTGAAAAAATATGGTTTATCTATGATGAAACTAGTTTTGAATGAAAAAATAAAAGTAGGTATGCCTGAAAAACTATTGATTTATTCATGGGGAAAACCAGAAAGAATCAATAGTTCTTCTGATGGAAGAAAACAGTATGTTTATGACAATGATTATGTATATGTGAAAGACGGTAAAGTAGTTAGTTGGCAGTCATCAAAATAAAAAAATATTCAATGTACATAAATGACAATACGGACAAAATCTTTTTGAAACGTCTTTGGATGTCCAGAGCCGATGACGATAAAAAAATGGAAGGTGACAGTCTCGATGATGGTTGCCATTTCGGTTTACTCCTTGATTCGCTATTTGATGACATTAATGAGACATTGCTTTTCCAAAGAAACTCCAATTGGGTTGATGTTTATGTAGACTATAACGAAATACCCAAAGGGGGACTCGTTGGCAGTAAGGATATGGTATATGGGAGTTATTCGGAGAAAACTAAATTGAAGATTTTGATTATAGAAAGAATACAATTATTACGACAACTGGAAGAACACCGAATGGCGGTTTGGAGTTACGATGGCCGTGATAGTAGAAACTACAAACATTCTTCCACCGCTCAATTTTTTTCATTTGGAGGGAATGGAAATGCAGACTATTTGATGCAACATATTAATGAAACATTTGTCCCGACGAGACATTTAAGGGATTTTATAGATAATGGTTTCATGGATAATGACGAAAAGCGAAATCGAAAACTGCTTCGCCGCTCCACTATTACAACATGGGTAGCCATTTTAACACTAATTGTTGCCGTTATTACTATACTTCTCCCATATATTATTAACACTTTAATTGAAAAGCTTTAAGCAATAATGACATACTAACGCATTTACGCATTAACACATTAACGCATTCGCAACATGGACTACATTAACATATTCATCAAGTCGATATTTGTCGACAACATGATCTTCGCCTTCTTCCTCGGCATGTGCTCCTACCTTGCCGTGTCGAAGACGGTGAAGACCTCAGCGGGCCTCGGTATTGCAGTCACCTTTGTGCTGCTTATCACCGTGCCCATCAACTACCTGCTCAACAAATTCTTCCTCGCCCCAGGCGCGCTGGCGTGGATATCGCCCTCGCTGGCCGAGGTGGACCTCAGCTTCCTGAGCCTCATCATGTTCATCGCGGTGATAGCGGCGATAGTTCAAATGGTTGAGATGATTGTAGAAAAATTCAGCCCCGCACTCTACAACTCGCTGGGCATCTTCCTGCCGCTCATCGCCGTGAACTGCGCCGTCATGTCGGGCTCGCTCTTCATGCAGGAGCGCGGCTACCAGAACATCGGCGAGGCGACGGTCTTCGCCCTCGGCAGCGGCCTGGGCTGGCTGCTGGCCATCGTGGCCATCGCCGCCATCCGCGAGAAGCTGCGCTACAGCCACATCCCCCCTGCCCTGCGCGGCGTAGGCATCACCTTCATCATCACCGGCCTCATGGGTCTGGCATTCATGAGCTTTATGGGATTTAAACTATGACAACAACACTTTTAACTGCAATCATAATCATCCTCGTCGTCATCCTGCTGCTGGTGGCGCTGCTGCTCGTGCTCCGCGCCAAGCTCATACCGCAGGGTAACGTGAAGATAACCATCAATGACGACAAGGATCTGGAGGTACCGACGGGCGGCACACTTATCAGCACCCTTGGCGAGGCCGGCGTACACCTCCCCTCGGCCTGCGGCGGCAAGGGCAGCTGCGGCCAATGTAAATGCCGCGTCGTCCGTGGCGGCGGCGATATTCTGCCCACCGAAACGCCACATTTCAGTCGCAAGCAGATTCAAGAAGGCTGGCGCCTTGGCTGTCAGGTAAAAGTCAAGGAAGACTTGTCTATAGCGGTTCCGCAGTCGGTTCTGGCCGTCAAGGAATATGAGTGCACCGTGGTCAGTAACCGCAACGTGGCTACATTCATCAAGGAGTTCAAGGTGCAATTGCCCGCCGGCGAGCACATGGACTTCGTACCCGGCAGCTATGCGCAAATCAAAATACCTACCTTCCGTATCAAATATTCTGATTTCGACCGCAGCCTTATCGGCGACGAGTACCTGCCGGCTTGGGAGAAGTTCAAGATGTTCGACCTCGTCTGCGTCAACACCGAGCCCACCGTCCGCGCCTACTCCATGGCCAACTACCCCGCCGAAGGCGATGTTTTCATGCTGACGGTACGTATCGCTACCCCACCCTTCACCGCCGACCGCAGCGGTTTCCAGAACGTCAACCCAGGCATCGCCTCCAGTTATATCTTCTCCCTCAAGCCTGGCGACAAAGTCCTCATGAGCGGCCCTTACGGCGAGTTCCGCGTCAAGGAAGGCACCCACGCAGAGATGATTTGGGTCGGTGGCGGCGCCGGCATGGCCCCGCTGCGTGCGCAGATCATGCACCTCACCCGCACCCTCCATACCACCGACCGCAAGATGAGCTACTTCTACGGTGCCCGCGCCCTCAACGAGGTGTTCTATCTGCAGGACTTCCTCCAGCTCGAGAAAGACTTCCCCAACTTCAGCTTCCACCTTGCCCTCGACCGACCCGACCCCGCCGCCGATGCCGCAGGAGTACCCTACACTGCCGGCTTTGTGCACAACGTGATGTACGACACCTACCTCAAGGACCATCCCGCCCCCGAGGACATCGAGTACTATATGTGCGGACCCGGACCCATGAGCGCCGCCGTGGTCTCCATGCTCGACAACCTCGGTGTCCAGCCCGAGAACATCGCCTACGATGACTTCGGCGGAGGTGCACCGAAGAAATAACATCATTTTATTCCAAAAAATATAAAAATCGGAACAATACAATGCCTCTTATACCGTTTTTATGACAAAAATCGGAATAATACAGATTTGCCATACAGGTACAATATGCTGATTGTCAGGATAGAGAAGCATTAACATCGGGCTGGGGAAGCATTTTGGTCGGAGGCAAGGCGGCGGTGACCGAGGGCTACCCGATGTTGACCCGACCTTAACCCGAACCTAACCTATCTATATGCCTCACTATGACCCGTTTACAAATGAGGTCAAAATGGCCTCTTAGCCTTACCCTCTGACTTGCAATATCTTTTTTCATTTTTTTTATGTTATTACTAAAAAAAAGCGTAATTTTGCAGTTTGTTTGTTACTCACGCTATGACCTCCACAAATCCGACACCCAGCAATATCGACAACACCCAACAACCACAGGCTAAGAGACTTGTATCAGTAATAGTATCGGTTTACAACGAAGAGAGTGTGCTCCGCGAATACTATGACGAGTGGTCGGCTCGTGCCGCCGAGCTGGACGGCTACGACTTTGAGTTGCTTTTTGTCAACGACGGCAGCAACGACCTCTCGAGTCAGATAGCCGACGACCTTGCCGCCGCCGACCCACGGGTGCGGGTGCTGCATTTCTCGCGCAATTTTGGCCACGAGGCCGCCATGCTGGCAGGCATTGACCACGCCGGCGGCGACGTCTTGATATGTATGGATGCCGATCTGCAACATCCGCCGGCACTGATGGGTGCCATGCTTGAGCGCTATCGGCAGGGGTGCGACGTGGTGACGATGGTGCGCACCGCAGACCAGGCGTTGCCATGGGCCAAACGGCTCACCTCGCGCTGGTTCTACAGCATCATCAACCGGCTCTCGCCCACCCGCATGGAGCCCGGAGCCTCTGATTTCTTCCTCATCTCAAGCCGCGTGGCCGATGTATTGCGGCACGACTACCGCGAGCGCACCCGTTTTTTGCGCGGCTTGGTGCAGCAGGTGGGCTTCCGGAGCGGTAGCATAGAGTTTGTAGCCCCCGAGAGGCACGCCGGCCGCAGCAAATACTCGATGCGGAGGTTGCTCACTCTCTCGGCCACGGCCATTGCCTCGTTCTCAAAGCTGCCCCTTAAGTTAGGCATCTATGCCGGCCTGCTTTTCGGCCTGCTAAGCATGGTGCTGACCGTCTACTCGTTGGTGATGTGGTTTGTGCAGCGGCCTGTCGGTGGCTACACAACCCTCGTGATTTTCCTGAGCGTATTTGCCAGCATACTGCTGTTAGTGCTCGGCGTCATTGGCTACTACGTGGGATTTATCTTCGACGAAGTCAAGGGGCGGCCCACCTACATAATTGAGCGCCAGACCCCCGACCAACAAGCCACCTCCGCAAACCCGCATCCATGACCTCGGCCAATACACATATCGAACCTCGCAACCGTGTGGCAGTGGTGCTCACCTACGCCGCAACACTGGTACTGACGTTGTTGCCGCTGTTTAAAGTTGGCTTTACCAGCAGCGACGACTTCCAGTATTACGTCACCTCGCTACAGACGTGGGAGTACTGGCAGATGGACCACTACTACTACTCCCTATCTGGACGATTCTACTTCCTCATCACCAAGTACTTCTACTACGTGCCCTACCTGGCCGACAACTTTGCCGTAGCCAAAGCCATTCAATATGTGACTCTTACGGGATGCTACCTGCTGTTTGCCCATTTGGTGCGCCGCACCTTCAACTCAGAATGGATCGGGTTGCTCACGCTGCTGCTGCTTATTTTAAACACCGCCATAACGCCCGCAGGCTACTTTGTGGCCAACATAAACTACCCATTCTATTTTACCTTCAGCTTCATAATATTCATGGCCGGCGCGCTGCAGTTTGCCAACTACCGCCGTCTCGGCGGTGCGTGGCGTCCATGGGTGGGCGGTGCGTTGATGCTGGTTAGCTATCTGTTCTACGAGACCTACGTGCTACTGGCCGCCATGCTGGGCCTGTATATTGTGCTGCGGCATATGTGGCGCGGTGGCTTCCGAGCCCTATGGAGCGGCAGCCTGCGGCGTGAGGTCCTACCCTTGATTGTGGGTGCCGTGGCCTATGTGGCGGTATTCTTCGGGTTCCGCATGTGGCTCACAGCCACCAACCCCGAAGCCGAAATCTATAGCGGCACCAGTTTCTCGGCCTCGACATTCAACCTTGCCAATTTTTTCAAAGTACTCGCACGGTGCACCGTGATTGCCCTGCCCTGTCAGCCCTATTTCTATGCCAAAGACATAGTTGCCGACAGCTCTCTGCTGCTGGGGGGGCACCGCAACTCGCCCCTCTTCATACTCACCCATGCCTCGGCTGTGGTGTGGGTGAACGCCACGTTGCAGTGCGGTCTGCTGTGGTGGCTCACCGGCCAGCGGCATGAAAAGCACCTTGGATGGAAAACCATCGCCGTTGGTGCAGTGGCGGCTGCGGCAGTAGCCTACTTTGTGCATACCCTCATTGGTATCGCTCCAAAGTACAACATCGACTGGGTGTCGTGGATGAAAGGCTACGTCACCTCGCTTTATTCGCTGTTTGGTGTGGCGCTCTTTATTGCCTTTGCCATAGCAGCCTCGCTCAAGGCTGTGAGCAGCGGCCCTTGGCGTACAGTGCTACGAGTGGTGTGGTGCGCTGTGCTTTTGCTTTTCTCGGTAACCACTGGCTACAGCAACGAGCACCTCTCTCGCGTTTGGCAGAACTGCCACCGGCGCGTCACCGCCATCAACCTCATAGCCCATAGTGGCTATTTAGACACCCTGCGGGAAGGCACCATACTATATACCAACGAATTGCACACAATCTCCACCACCGCCTACGCCATCACTGAAGACACCCGTGACATAGAGAACCTCATCAATTTCCGTGCCAAACCCCAGTTGGCAGTCACTTATAATTATGACCGCCTTAAAGAGTTGCACACCGACAACCCCGAGGCACCAATAGTGTATGTGCACGCCATTCAAGACCCCAAGACGGGCGACCTGCTCATAGCTTTTGCTCCACTCGACAGCCTACCCGACAGCAACTGGCAGACTGTGACCTCACAGCGAGCCGACCTGTTCTACCTATCGACAACCAAGGACTACACCGTGGTCTATAACGCCGATGGCGAATGGGAAACGCAAGCGGTGTACGCCCCGCACAACGACCGACTTACACGCTCGACCATCGAAGCACAGGGCCTTGACCCGCGCAGTATTGTAATCAGCAACATGACCACAGAATGACACGCCATACACATCAAAACATAGCACTCAGCACAAAATTGACAGTGGGCGTCGCTCTGGTGGCAACGACCCTGCTTGCGCTACTGCCATTCTTCAAAATTGGTTTCTGCAACATCGACGACCTCGAATACTTCATCACGGCGCAAAGTACCTGGAACGACTGGCAAGCCGACCATCTGCGCTATGCGCGCTATTCAGGCCGCTTCTACTTTCTCATAACCAAATACTTCTACTACATACCCTACCTCATAGACAGTTTTGCCTATACCAAAACTGTGCAATACATCACCTTGTTGGCGTGCTACGCCCTGTTTGCCTACTTGGTAGGGCGCGGACTGCAATCACAACCGGCTGCCGTGCTCACTCTACTTATGTTGGTGGCCTACACAACCATAACGCCCGACTTCTACTTCATGCCCACAACAAACTACCCGTTCTACTTTACATTCAGCCTCATCTTATTCATGTATGGCATACTGCTCTACTTCAACTACCAACGCAGTGGAGGGCGGTGGCGGCTATGGCTCATGGGCGCGGCTCTGTTCGCGTCGTGCCTGTTCTACGAAGTCTATGTGCTGCTCACAGGTTTGTTTGCCGTGGCCATTGCATTGCAGCACTGGCGCACCAAAGGGCTGACCGATGCATTACGTAGCCGAAATATGTGGCAGGAACTTGCACCGACCGTAGGTTCAGTATTGCTATATTGTGGTTGCTACTTTGGCTATAGGGCCTGGCTGGCAGCAGCGGTGCCAAATTCGGCAGTATATACGGGTACACTGTTTGCATCATCGTTCAGTGGCTCTAACTTTGTCAAAGTGCTCATGGACCTCACACGAGTCAACCTGCCCGGCCAAGTCTATGCTTACAATACTGACCTTGTAGCCGCCAACTCGCAACTGATAGCCGGACACCGCAACGGTTTGCTACCCATCCTCACCCATGCCTCGTCCTCTGTGAGGATTGGTGCTCTGCTGCAATGCGCCCTGTTGTGGTGGCTCGGCGGTCGAACAAGTTTGCGCAACATAAGTTGGCGCCGACTCGGCGTAGCTGCAACTGTAGCGGTTGTCTTGGCATTTGCCGTACACATACCCTTGGCCATTTCAGAAAAATACAACTCTGAATGGTTTGGTGCCGTGAGATGCTACGTAACTTCGTTTTTCTCATACTTCGGCGTCATGCTTGGCATAGTCATAGCATTCACTGCCACCATCAAGGCAGTAGGGCTGACAAAATGGCAGTGCCCCCTAAGGGCAGCATGGTGTGCGGCATTGTTGGCAACATCGGTGGTAACCAGCTACAGCAACGAACACATAGGTCGCGAGTGGGTCAAGAGCCAGAACCGTTTCACGGCCATAGACCTCATGGCTCGCGAGGGCTATTTCGACACCCTGCCCGACAACGCTATACTCTATCTGCACGAATTCAACACCACCTCGCCAACAGCCTATAGCCTAACCAGCGACACTGTTCGCAAGCTCCTTGAAAGATATATCAATTTCCGTGCCAAACGAGAAATATCGAGTACCGTTGACAGTCAGCGGCTCGCTGAAATGATATCTACAAATCCCGATGCTCCGGTGTATTATCTGCACGCCGTCGAGAGCCATAGCAACTGCGAGTTGCTGATGGCCATCGCCAAGCTTGACAGTATGCCTGCCAACACCGACAGTGCCCTGTCGACTTCGCACGCCGATGTTTTTTACCTCTCGCCAAACAAAGAATTCGTTGTGATTTACACTGTTTCTGGCCACACCCAAATGCTGCCGGTAAGTGCGGAACGCAATTCAAAGATAACCCACTTCGCCATAGATGGTACAGGGCTCGACCCTCGCAGCATCTTAATTAGCAACATGACAGACAACAATATATGAAATACAAACACCTATTGGCCTACATTCTATGCTGTTTTGCAGTAATGACCCTTCAGGCCCAGAAAAGCAAGACTATAACATTCAGTCCTGACGGACTACCCGATCAGGTGTTGGAATTCCTCAATTCCAACACTTCGGACGACTCCAAAAAGAAAGACAATACCAAACTCATAAAGCAGTTCCGCCCTGTCTATGAGGCTCTGCCAGACGCCACCCAGCAGCGTGTAGCCGAAGTATATACTTATATTCAGAAAGCACACCTCAAGCCAACCCCCGAAGGCAGCCAACTCACAGAGGCTATAACAACCTACGCCAGCACATCGAGCCAAATGATAGACGGTTGGCTAAACGCATTCAACATCATAGCAAGTGGCGGAAACAAAGCCAAGGCAGTAAACAACTACGTTAATTTCAGTCAAGAGTTGCTCACTGAAAACAAATTGTATCACTCAAGTTCTTCTGACTGGAGTTTTGCTCCGGGCACAACATTCTCCCTCGGTACCGGAGGTGGCGAAATAATAGTGACATTTCCCCAACCCATGGACCTTACTTTCAGTTCCAATCGCGATGCCAGCTCCATTCACCAAACACGAGGATGGTTCAGCTACACCAACGGCATCTGGCACGGGCAAGGCGGCTATATTGACTGGAGCCGTACCGGTTTATCTCGCACTGAATGCTGGGCCGACCTAAAAAGTTATGAGGCGACGGTAAAACTTCCAAAATTCAAAGCCGACTCGGTCGAGTTTGTCAATACCAAATACTTCTCGAGCCCCATCCTTGGATGCGTGGAGGATGCCGTAAGCAATCCTGTGGAACAAGGCAAATACAGTTTCCCCAGATTTCGCTCCTACCAGAAAGACTTTGTTATCAAAGACATACTGCCCGGCGTTGACTATAGCGGCAGTTTCATGATGAACGGTTCAAAATTCATAACAGCCGACAGCGAACATGAAGCCACCTTGATATTCTATCGAGGCGGCCGCAAGCAGTTGGCTGTTAGTTCGCGTAAGTTCACCATCAGCCCCGACCGCGCCGTAAGCGAAAACGCCACCGTGGCTTTCTACCTTGGCGACGACGACTCTATATACAACAACGGCATACTGGTGCGATACCAGGTTGCTGACCATAAAGTAACTCTTATCAACGATGCCAAGCGCAGTTTTTACAGCCCCTACACCGACACCTATCACCAGCTTGATATCTACTGCGAGGAAATAACGTGGCACACCGACTCTGGCCTGCTCGACTTTGCCACCACCGGCCAGTCAGGACTCAACACGTTCGCCACTTTCGAGTCGGCCAATTATTACACCTATAAAAAATTCCGCGAGATACAGGGCATTGATGAAGTGAATCCCATACTGAGGGTACACGACTTTGCTGAGTCGAATGGTAGCACGTTTGGTATAAAACGCTTTTCAGACTTTATCGGACTCGACATTACACAAACCAAGCTCATGATTCACAACTTGACAAGTTCTGGTTTAGTGGCTTACAATGACAATACCGGCCGTGTGGAAGTGAAACCTAAGCTCTACGACTACGTGTTTGCCTATCGCAAAGCCAAAGACTATGACTTTGACGCCATCGCTATTGAATCTACTTCACAGGGCACAAACGCTCTCATGAGCCTCGATAGTGCAGCATTGATGATGTCAGGTGTTAACCGCTTTGTAGTGAGCGACAGCCAGCAAGTGGTGATATATCCCCGCAACGGCAAATTGCGTATGGGACGCAACCGCGACCTCGCATTTTCGGGTCAAATCAACGTGGGCAAATTCATATTCTTTGTCACCGATGCAACTTTCTCATACGACAAGTACAGTTTTGATCTGCCCAAAATCGATTCGATGTTCTTTTACGTCACAATGTTCTCCGACCCCGACTCTGACCACATAGTTCTAACTCCGTTGCTCAACTTAGTGGGTACCTTGCAGATTGACGAGCCCGACAACCACAGCGGACTTAAGAAAAACAAGCAGTATCCTATATTCAACAGTCTGGAGAACAGTCATGTATACTACGATATGCCAACCATACAGCATGGCCAGTACAGTCGTGACAAATTCTACTACACACTCACTCCATTCACTCTTTATAGTTTAGGCGACTTTAAGACGGATAGTCTTCGGTTTAGTGGCGTGCTCACTTCGGCTGGCATATTTCCAGACATTACAGAGCCACTTACAGTGCAACGCGACTACCACTTGGGGTTTTCCATCCAGACGCCCGAGACAGGACTGCCAGCCTATCGTGATAGGGGACGCTACTTCAAAAAACTCCAACTTGACCAAAAAGGCCTGCACGGTAGCGGTAAACTCCAGTATTTAGCAGCCACTGCCCACGCCAAAAACTTCCTCTTTTTGCCAGACTCAATGCTTGCCACCACCGACACATTCTTGCTACGACCCGAGCAGGGGTTCCCCGAAGGCCACGGCGGTCTCTTGGCCATACACTGGCTGCCCTATTTAGACTCTATGTCGGTGACACCCTTGCGCAAAGGTGACCAAATTAACCTTTACAACGATATGGCAACACTGGCAGGTCGGCTTGCGCTACAACCCTCAGGTGCCTCGGCTGCAGGCACTGTGACACGAGGAGAAGGCACGCTGCGTTCAGACCGATTTGCGCTGCAGACCACAGAGATGAATGCCACTGTAACCGACTTCACTCTCAATAGTCGCACATTCAACAACATAGCCTTTACGGCAAGCAACGTAACCTCTAATGTCGACTTCGAAGAACATATAGCCACCTTCCAGACCAATGGCGAAATGCAAAAAACCGAGCTACGGCTGGCTAAATACGAATCGTATGCCGACAAGTTCACATGGGATATGGAGCACCGTAATTTAGCCCTCATCAACAGCAGCAGCGAAAGCGACGACGGCATGGCAGGACTGACGCTACGAGAGCGCATTGACCGACGCTCGCTACCAGGAGCCCACTTTGTGAGCACCGACCCTGCGCAGAAACGGCTTGAGTTTCATGCCCTTAGTTCAGCTTATAACTACGAGCAAGGCTCATTGAGCTGCCAAGGGGTATATCTCGTAAAGTCGGCCGATGCCTATATAGCCCCCGGGGCCGACACCCTTTTTATACGCCGCGGCGGAAAGATAGCCCCGCTTACAGGAGCCCAACTGATAGCCAACGGACAGACTGTATTCCACCACATATTCGATGCATCACTAACCATCGAGTCGGCCGAAGCATACTCTGGACGCGGCACAATATACTACACCGACGAAAACGATGAACAACACCCCATTCTGCTGTCCAAAATAGAGACTCCTGGCGGAGTGACCACTGCCACAGGAGACATTGCCGACAGCGCCCGTTTCACCATTAACTCAGCTTTCGGGTTCGCCGGCAAGGTGAGAGTTGAGGGCAACCAAGAACACTTCTACTTCGACGGTGGTGTGCGCCTGCTGCAGGAGTGTTTGGAGACCGACAAAATGGGTTTGTTGGCCTATGCTGGCTACACCGACCCTGCTGCCGTGCACATAACCGTGCCAGAGCTGCCAACCGACTGGCGCGGCAACCGCATAACAGCCTCGGTACTTATGGACAAATCCACTCTCGAACCACGTGCAGCCTTCCTCACCAAGGAGCGCCCGGCCGACAACGAACTGCTCGGTGCCCACGGCGTTTTAACATACAACAAGAACCTAAACAAATACCTTATCGGCTCCGAAGCCAAACTTGCGGCCATCGACGAAGTGGCCGCACCATACTTGAGTATGGACCTCGCTGCCTGCGTAGTGGAAGGCGAAGGCCCGCTCAACTTTGCTCTAAAGCGTACACAAGCCAACCTGTTGGGCTACGGAATGGCTCGTCTGAGTTTGCAGAACGACGCCGATATGCGACTCAACAGCGTCTTTGCTGTAGGTTTCCCGATTAACAAGCAGATAACAGAGAAATTGGCCTCGGCACTCACCGCCGACCTGCGCCTCAAGCCCGCCGCTGCCGTTACCAACAAGCCCATGCGCCACGCACTTATGTACTACCTCGGCTCCGAACAGGGCTCGTCCGCCTACTCGCAGTATGCAGCCACCGGCAGTTTCGACAAACTACCCAAAATTTTCGACCAAACCCTTGTGTTCGACAATATCAAGTGGCAGTACTCGCCAGTGCTGGGCTACTACTACGACGGCCGCACCAACTTGGTCAGTGTGGGCGGCAAGCAGGTCAACCTGCAAGTCAAGGTCAAAATCAACATCAACAAGCGCGGCAACAGCCAGTTAATGACCATATACTTGCAGGCCGCCAACGACCACTGGTACTATTTCCGTTTCGACTTCGGTAGCCAGGAGCTCACCCTCTACTCCAGTTCCGGCGAATGGGTCGACTTGGTGAAGGCCATACCTCTTGAGAGCCGCAAAGTGAGCTCAGAAGGTCTCGGCACCCTACGTTACTTCATCGGTAACAACCCTCGCGACGTAGGGGCATACCTCACTTGGTTCGCCCAAGCCGCATACGGCGACACCGAACAGTAGTCCACAAGACTACTTTACAGCACCCCAAAAAAAGCTGGCACAGCCTCCGTAGAGACCTTTATGACAGCGTATGCTTACTTCATATTCAAACACCACTCTCTTCGCAAAACTTTGCTTTACAAATATTTGCAAAAAAAATACAACAAAAACAAAAAAAAATTTTGCCACGTGCAAAAAAAGTATTACTTTTGCACCCGCTTTCGAGAGATATAAACCGTGAAAGTACTCGCAAGAGTTCAGCCCAGGTGGTGGAATTGGTAGACACGCTACTTTGAGGGGGTAGTGCCGATTAAGGCGTGCAAGTTCAAGTCTTGTCCTGGGCACATTTTTTAATAGAGAGTGTGATTTTAGGGTGCTGATAGAGAGAAGCCCAGATGGCGGAATTGGTAGACGCGTACGTTTCAGGTGCGTATTTCGAAAGGAGTGCAGGTTCAAGTCCTGTTCTGGGCACTAGCAAAAAAAAATTCCACAAATAACTCAAAATGAGCAAATTGTGGAATTCTTTTTTTGTGTATGTTTCAGTTTTGGCCACCTTTTGGGTGTCAAGAGTTGAAGAGGGTCTGCTGGGCGCCGTCGGTCTTGATTTTGCCCAAGTGCTGGTAGGCTAACGGTGTGGCCTCGCGACCTCGGGGAGTACGCATAAGATAGCCCTCCTGTATGAGGTACGGTTCGTATACCTCCTCGACGGTGCCGGGCTCCTCGCCCACAGCGGTGGCTATGGTGTTGACCCCCACGGGTCCACCCTTGAACTTGTCGATGATGGTGGCCAGAATGCGGATGTCCATATCGTCGAGACCGTTACGGTCGACATTGAGGGCCTGCAAAGCAAAGCGTGCTATGTCGAGGGTTATGGTGCCGTCGCCCTTCACCTGCGCAAAATCGCGCACACGGCGCAGCAAGCGGTTGGCAATGCGGGGAGTGCCGCGACTGCGACGGGCTATCTCGATGGCGCTCTCGCTGGTAATCTTGACCTGCAAAAGGGCGGCCGAGCGGTTGACAATCTTGGTCAGGGTCTCTGCATCGTAATATTCCAGACGGCAGTTGATGCCGAAGCGGGCACGCAACGGGGCGGTTAGCATACCGCTGCGGGTGGTGGCGCCGATGAGGGTGAAAGGTTTGAGGTTGAGCTGCACCGAGCGCGCCGCCGGACCACTCTCAATCATGATGTCTATGCGGAAATCCTCCATTGCCGAGTAGAGATACTCCTCCACCACAGGCGAGAGGCGATGAATCTCGTCAATAAAAAGCACGTCGTTGGCCTGCAGCGAGGTGAGCAGACCCGCCAGGTCTCCCGGCTTGTCGAGCACAGGGCCGCTGGTGGTCTTGATGCTCACACCCAGTTCGTTGGCAATGATGTTGCTGAGGGTTGTCTTGCCCAAACCCGGAGGGCCGTAGAGCAGCACATGATCCAGCGGCTCACCACGGTCGCGGGCGGCACGCACAAAGACCTTGAGGTTCTCCACCACCTGGTGTTGGCCGGCAAAACTGCTGAAGCCCGACGGGCGCAGCGCACGCTCCAAGTCCTTCTCCTGTGCCGAGACGGCACGGCTGTCAAGGTTGTCGTTCATACTCATAAGAACGTTTTTTTTGAAAAAAAATTGCGTCGTCACATAATAAATGTAAAAAAAAAGCGTTTTATATATTTAAAGTGCTACACCAAGAAATGAAAACTATCGTAGTTGGAACCGATTTCTCGAGCGGGTCTTACGTGGCCCTCGAACTGGCAATAGATATTGCCAACCGCATGAACAACGACATTCTGCTGGTATGGGCTCAGAGGGCTAAGATACTTATGCCGAGCGATCAGATGAACATCATGTCACATCTGGCCGAGGAGAAACTGGCCTCGCTGTGCGCCGAGTGGCAGCCGCGCCTCAAAGGCGGGCGTATGCGCTTCGAGGTATACCACGGCAAAGTGGGCGCCGGTCTGGCCGCCGTGGCGCGGCGCGAAGACGCCACCATGATGGTCATTGGCACCAACGGTGCCTCGGGGTTCGAGAAATACCTCATGGGGTCCACAGCCGTGCGCATTGTGCAGGAGGCCTCGTGTCCCGTGCTCACCATCCGCGAGGGATTCAATTTCCACAAGAAATTAGAGCGTATCGTGGTGCCGCTGCGTGTCAACGCCAACTCACGCCAAAAGGTGCCGCCCGCATCGTCCATGGCCAAGGTGTTCGACGCCGAGGTGTGCATTCTCGGTCTGCTTGATATCGACGAGGAAGAGATCTCGCTGCGCACCTACATGAAGCAGGCCACCGACTATTTGGAGCAGGAACAGGTCCGCTACTCAACCACCATACAGAAATACAGCGACTACTCAGACAGCGTGCTCGGGTTTGCCGACGGCATACAGGCCGACCTCGTAATCATAAACACCGAGCAGGACAAAATCATTTCGCAGCTGTTCCTCGGCACCAACGCCCAACAGATAGTACACCGCTCGCAGATACCCGTACTCTGCATTCACCCTGAAGATTACATCAACGTCTCAGCGCGGGTGTGATGGAACCCGATGCCATTGTTATCGGTGCCGGCGCCGCCGGCATGATGGCTGCCGCCACCGCCGCCAAACGAGGCCGCCATGTGCTGCTGCTTGAAAAGATGGGACAGCCGGGGCTCAAACTGCGCATAACCGGCAAAGGCCGCTGCAACCTCACCAACACGGCTCCGCTGCGCGACTTCCTAACCCATGTGGGCTCCGACAGCCGCTTTTTGCGCAACTCGGCATCGCGTTTCTTCAACCGCGAGCTCATGGACTACTTTGAAAGCCGCGGGGTGCCGCTGACCGTAGAGCGCGGCAACCGCGTGTACCCCACCAGCGGCAAAGCACTCGACATATTCCTTGCCTTGGTGACAGAACTTGAGGAGAGCCCAAATGTCGAGATACGCAAAAACTGCGGCGTGCGTGCCCTGATTACCGCCGACGAACCCCGGCGCCACATCTGCGGCGTGCGCCTTATGGACGGGCAGCGCGTTGCGGCACAGCACGTGCTTGTGGCCACAGGAGGTCTCTCCTACCCCACAACCGGCTCCACCGGTGCAGGCTATACTTTCGCCGCCGACGCGGGTCACACCGTGGTGCCTCAGGTACCCTCGTTGGTGCCCCTGGTATGCGTCGAGCCCATACCGCCCGAGGCGGTGGGCTTCGGCCTCCGCAACGTGAGCCTGAGCGTCACCGACACCGACGGCCGCGAGCTGTGCAGCCACTTCGGCGAACTCACCTTCACTCCCGACGGCCTCGGCGGCCCCATAGCCCTCTCGGCAAGCCGCCACGTGAGCCGCCTGCTGAACGAAGGCCACCAGCTCAAAGCCAAACTGGACCTGAAACCCGCTGTGCCCGCCGGCGACCTCGACCGGCGCCTGCAACGCGACTTCGACCAAAACGGGACCCGCCTCTTCAACGACGCCCTGCGTCTCTGGTTGCCGGCCGAACTGGTGCCGATGGCGCTGAAACGGCTGCACATAGAATACTACAAGCGGCTCCACCAAATCAACGCCGCCGAGCGCAAGCGGCTGCTGGCATTCCTTAAAGGGGCCGAATTCACCCTCTGCGGCACCCGCGGCTACAACGAGGCGGTGGTGACACAGGGCGGCGTGAGCCTCGACGAGGTGAACCCCAAAAACATGGAGTCGCGCCTGGTCGAAGGACTCTATTTTGCAGGCGAGGTGCTCGACCTCGACGCCGACACCGGAGGCTACAACCTGCAGTTGGCGTTTACAACCGGCTATGCAGCAGGGCAAAACATCTGATTCTCAACACCAAAGAGGCACTATCGTCGGGATTTGTATCAAGCCCGGGCGTGGAGCCCCGAACCCTACCCGACCTCAACCCGACCTTAACCCGAACCTAACCCCTCCAAACCCCTGAAAGACAGGGAGTTAAACGACAAAACACAAATTATTGATAATCAACCTTATAGAATTTATAGACTCTATAGATTCTATAAATTGTTTTCATCTAACATCGAGGGCGTCGCGGAGGCCGTTGGCGAGGAGCATAAAGGCGAGCACTATCAACATGATGGCCAAGCCCGGCAGCAAGGGCATATAGGCGCTGTCGAGCAGGATGTAGCCGTAGTATTCCTTGACCATGGAGCCCCACGAAGGGGTTGGGGGCTGCACGCCTATGCCGAGGAAGCTGAGGCCTGCCTCGAGCAGTATGGCGCTGGCAAAGTTGGAGGCGGCCACCACCACCACAGGACCGGCTATGTTGGGCAGGATGTGGCGCACTATGACGCGCCCCGTGCCGTAGCCCAACGCCTGGGCTGCCTGCACATACTCTTTCTCCTTGGCGGCGAGCACCTGGCCACGGGTCACGCGGGCTATATCGACCCACATGGTCAAGCCCACAGCCACGAAGACCTGCCAAAAGCCTTTGCCGAGGGCGAAGGTGATGGCTATGACCAGCAGCACGGTGGGTATGGACCACACCACGTTGATGAACCACATGACCACCGAATCGACCCAACCGCCACGGTATGCCGCAATGGCTCCGAGCGTGATGCCTATAACAAGGGCTATGAATATGGCTATAAATCCCACCGAGAGGCTGACCCGCGAGCCTATCATGAGCATACTGAGCATATCGCGGCCGTAGTTGTCGGTGCCCAGCACAAAGGTGCGCTCGCGCACCGAGGCCACACGACGGGCTTCGACGCTGTATGGGGCTCCGCTCACGGGCACAATGCGGACGCTGTCGGACTCGACGGTGCATGACACCACCGGCACGGCGGTGCACCCCAGAGGCCATCCGTGCAGCATGGATCGGCGCGGAGGCTGGGTGGCGTCAAGGTATACAAAGGTGGCTTTGCTGCCCGGCGGCAGCGATGCCAGCTCGAGATACTGCTGGTTGCAGTCGGGGGTGTGGTCGGGCGTGATGAGGTAGCCCAGCACCGCCACAGCGGCAAAGAGGGCTATGACCACCAAACTGGCCACCGAGAGGGGATTGTGCGCGAAACGGTGCCACACCTGACTGCTCAGCGGGCGGCCGGCCTCGTCGCGGCCCGAAGCCATGCGGCGGTAACGTTTGTCGAATATATCGCGCAGTCTCATCTTTTTTATTGCTTTTATATGGTCAAAGCAGGCCGAGTTCAACCTTGACGTCGTCGCTCAACTTGTTGAAATCCCATGGAGGGTCGAAAGTAAGTTCGACATTTACACTTTTGACATCCTTGATATAGGCAATCATGTCGTGCACCTCCTGAAACATATACTCGGCCTCGGGGCAGTCGGGGGCCGTCATGGTCATAACCACACGCACGTTGAGGTCGTCGTCGACATCGACTTTGTAAATCAGGCCCAAGTCGTAGATATTGACAGGTATCTCCGGGTCGTAGATGTTGCGCAGACAGTTGATTACGGCGCTGGTTATGGTTTCTTTGTTGGCATTCATGGCGGTGAGTTACTTTTTCACGGAGTAGGCCAAAGCGTACATCCTCATTTGTTTGACCATCGACACCAAACCGTTGGAGCGCGTTGGCGAGAGGTGTTCTTTGAGGCCTATGGCATCGATGAACGAGAGCTCGGCGTCTAAGATTTCTTGCGGCGTGTGGCCGTCGAGAGCTCTTATGAGCAGGGCAATGATGCCCTTGGTGATAACGGCGTCGCTGTCGGCAGCAAAGAAAAGGCGGCCGTCGCGGCATTCGCAGCTCAGCCACACCCTCGACTGGCAGCCCTGTATCAGGTTCGACTCTGTTTTTTGCGCCTCGTCAATGGTGGGGCAGTCGTGGCCGAGTTCTATGAGGTAGCTGTATTTGTCGAGCCATTCGTCAAAATTGGCGAACTCTTCAATAATCTGTTGTTCTGTTTCTTGTATAGTCATAATGCAGTGTTGGGTATGATTATTTAGGTGCCGAGCGCAGCAGGAATACCGAGGCCACTCCAAAAATGAGTTGCGGCAGCAGCACAGCCAAGAAGGCCGGAAGTTGTCCGTTGGTGGCAAAGACGATGCTCACCTTCATGAAAACCACAAACGCAAACGAAATGGTTATACCTATGGCCAAGTGCAGCCCTATGCCGCCACGCACCTTGCGCGACGAAATGGAGACACCTATCACGGTCATGATGATGATGGCCAGCGGTGTGAGGAGCCGCTGGTAGAGCTCCACCTGGGCTATCTTGACATTGCCGGTGCCACGCATACGCTCGCGCTGTATGTGGCGTATCAGTTTCACGGTGCCCATTGTCTCTATGCGGCGGTTCGACTCATTGAAGTCGTCGGGTGTCAATCCAAGGTCCACAGCGGTGTGGTACGGCAATGTTGAGAGTTTTTCGGTGCCGTCCGGAGCCACAATGCGATGGTAGTAGCCGTTGCAGAACCACTGGCCGGTGACGGTGTCGAGAATAATCATGTCGGCCGATTCGCGTTCCACCAAATTGCCGGCGGCGTTGTAGGTGTCGCGCTGGAAGCGGTTGGCCGAGTTGCGGCCCGTGTCGTAGCTGTCGGCATAGACGTGTACTCCGGGAGCCGACTGGAAGTGCAGGTTGGTATAGTAGGCCGTCTTGTGGGTGTGCAGATAATTTTCCTTGAAGAGATTGAGCTGTTTGTTGTTGTATGGTATCAGGAAATTGCCAATGAGAAGCACCGCCAGCGCCACAATAAACGAGCCATGCAAATAGGGGCGTAGCATACGGTTGTAGCTTATGCCGCTGCCCAGAATGGCTATGATCTCGGTATTGCCCGCCATCTTTGAGGTGAAGAAAAGCACAGAGATGAAAATAAAGAGCGGGCTGTAGAGATTGACCAAACTGGGTATAAAGTTGGCGTAGTATTGCACCACCACGGTCTGCAAGGGAACATGGTTGCTCAAGAAATTGTCGAGGTGTTCTGACACATCAAAGGTGATGATGATGACGGTAATGAGCAACAGTGCCAGCAAGAAAGTCTTGAGGTATTTGAGCAGGATGTACCTGTCGACGATACGGTAGCTGTCTGTGCCCTTTGAGCCCATAAGAGGTGTCTGTTACAGAGTTTGTGTTTCGGTCCCTAATTTTTCCGGGCTTGCGAGTTGAAGTTCAACCTGCAAACCCGGAATTGTACCAACATGAAGAAAAATTACTTTATTCTATTCCAAAAAGTTTCTGGAAACCGCGCAGGCACTCCAAGACGTTGGTCTTGATGTGTATGAACTCATCCACTCCGTAGCCTTTGTAGGTCTCGACCATATCCTTGGGGTAGCCGGCAAGGACAATGCTTTTGACCTTACCCTTGAGCTCACGGCAAACGGTCTCGGTAATCTCGGCATATTCGTCGTCGCTTGAGCAGAGCACAACCACGTCGGCTCCGGCTTTGAGGGCAGCCTGTGCACCCTCTTCTGCACTCTTGAAACCTGGGTTGTCAATAATCTCGTAGCCGGCCACGCCGAAGAAGTTGGTGGCAAAACCGCTGCGGGCTTTGCGCATGGTTAGGTTGCCATAGGTGAGCAAGAAGACCTTGGGGCGGCGGCCGCTACGCTCAGTAGCTAAACGCAACTGCTCGAAAGCTTCGGCGCCGCGATACTGGCGCAGGGTTTTGATTTCAGTGCCTTCGGCCTCGCAGCAGCAGCCACACTGCTGTTTGCGTTCTATCTTTGAGGCCATGGTCTCGATAAGGTTGGGGTACTGGTTGGTGCCCAAAATAGTGGTGCGGCGAGTGGCTATGTCGCTATCGCGCTGAGCGGCGGTGCGCTCCACTTCGGCCTGCACAAAGCCCTCGCGTATAGCCTTGGCAAAACCGCCATGGTTCTCTACGGCGAGGAACTGATCCCAAGCGTAGTGGGCTATGCTGTTGGTAAGATTCTCGATATAGTAGCTACCAGCGGCCGGGTCTACGATTTTATCAAAATAGGACTCTTCTTTGAGCAACAGCTGCTGGTTACGGGCAATGCGGTAACCAAAGTCATCGGTGTCTTTGTAGGCCACGTCAAACGGCGTTACGGCTATTGAGTCGGCACCGGCGATAGCGGCGCTCATAGTCTCGGTAGTGGTGCGGAGCATATTGACATAGGGGTCGTATACCGATTTGTTCCATATGGCCGACTCTGTAGCTATGAACACGCGGTAGGCGCAGTCGCAAGTAGGTTTGTACTGTTCAATGATTTTGCTCCATAGCAGACGTGCGGCACGGATTTTGGCGATTTCCATGAAATAGTTGCCGCCTGTGGCAAACTGCAACACCAATGTAGCAGCCACGTCGGTAGCGGACACTCCGAGGTCGGCCAAACGGGCCACCATCTCGTTGGCAGCAGCCAGGGCAAAGCCAAGTTCCTGAACGGTGTTGCTGCCGGCATTGTGTATGAAACTGCCGTGGACGGTGAGCACACGGAATCCTGGCAGATTGCTCTTTGCAAACTCAACCAATGCTTTGGCTGCCTCGAGGTCGGCCTGTTCGCCACGATGGAAACGACCATGTTTCAAAGCATAGCGGAACATATCGAAATCGCAACTGCCTTTGATTTTTGCGAGGTCCATACCGGCCTGTTTGGTATAGTCGACAAAAAGCTGCAATGTCTGCAGGTAGTCGCTTGAGCAGCAGAAATTAATCTTAACATCGTTCAGGTTCAGCCCTTTAAGCAACACACCCATGTCGGCTACCGAAGCCACATTCTTGACACACAGGCCCAGCGAGGTTGCACCGCGCTTGACGGCGTCGAGGGCAATGGCGTTGGCCTTAGCTGGGTCGGGCTCGGTGATGTTCTGACGAATGTCCCACACATTACGCTCGGCCTGTTTGCCACGAGTATAGGGCTGCTGGTTGGGGTTGGTGTCCAAATAGTCAAGACCTTCTAAGTCTTCGGCACGGTAATAAGGTTTGACCTTGAACCCCTCGAGGGTCTTCCATACCAGTTTCTTCTCGTAGTCGGCACCCTTGAGGTCTTTAATTATCGCCTCTTCCCATTTCTCAGTCGGGACTGGCGGAAATTCGCTAAACAACTTATTGTCTTCCATTATATTAACTTATTTTTACCTTTTCTTTAAAAAGGCAAAGATACACATTTTTTTTCACACTGTCCATTTTTTTTGTAATTTTGTACAATAAAAGAAGTGGACATCATCTGGGCTCAACCGCTTACGCAACAGTTAAATCACTGGTATACAACACAAAGGCGCGGACATTTACCATACCCATGGCTCGCAGAGCTTCGGCATAACGTTCCACCTGGGCGCGATGCTCGGGCATGGGCACGCCTGTCTTGTAGTCAACCACCCAGGCCTCGCCATCGCAGGTAAGCACACGGTCAGGCCGCAGCAAGGTGCCGTTGTAAATCAGTTCGCACTCGTTGCGCACATGCCAGCGTGAGCTAAAGAAGTCGGCGCACTGCGGAGCCTGCACTATAGACTGCACCGTTGCCAGCAGTTGAACAGTCTCAGATTCTGGCAGATGTTCTGTCTTGGCATAACGAGCCACAGCAGTCGGCACACTTGCCGCATCGGTCACCAAAGCCAGTACAGCGTGCAGGCGCAAGCCCTGCCGAACACGCTCGTCAAACAACGGTGTCAAGGCACTACTTGGGGTGGCGGCAATGGCAATGCGGCCGTTCCAGTCGGGGAAGCTGACACGCGACACTCGCACCGCAGCAGCTCCATCGGCTACAAGTCGACAGTATGGTTGCAACTCGCCCCAAAGATATGTGCCATCTGGCTGCTCAGCCTCTGGGCACAGAGATGCATAGTCGCGTAGCAGAGCACGGAACGACGTGGTGTCGTTCTTCGAGGGTTCCTCGGTTATAAGACAGAGCCTCTCTCTCGGACGCGTCAAAGCAACATACAGAATATTAAGATTGTCAACCTCCACTTTGGCTTGCTCAGCATCGCGTTGGGAATCAAAAATAGTCGAGGTGCTTTTTGAACAACTAACCAACCCTACTGGCATGCGCAGTTCTGGGTCGTCAACACTCACCCACATCTCACTGTTGGGCTCGCGACGGTTGAGCATAGGACAGATAACAACCGGAAACTCAAGGCCTTTGGCTTTGTGTATTGTCAACAGACGCACCGCGTCGAGGTCGTCTGAAGTGCCCGTAGAAAGACGGCTCTTCTGCTGATCGAACCACTCAAGAAACTCGTTAAGGTTCTGCCTGTGTGTGGCGGCGTATGAGGCTACTACACTCAAAAAAGTTGCAGCGTAAGAGGTCTCGAAACCGGGTCTCGAAACCATACGCAACAGCTCCTCACAGCAGTCGTAAAGACTCATGGCACGCAAGCGGGCAACGCTGAAATCAAGTCCGTGGCGACACATGAGAGCTGCCACATCTATGGCTGGCTCAATGTAGAAATTCTCTTCCGGACGCTCCACCAACCCCATAGCGGCCAACCGTTCCACGGCCTCGAAGGCGGTGGGACGGTCGGACGGGTTTGCAATGTGGCGTAGCAATGTCACCACGAGCATAACCAAACGACTGCCACTGAGCAGAAACGACTCTGACGAGGTTACCTTGTACTGCAGACCCTCGCCTACAATGGCAAGGGTAGCTTTGTCGCGCGCAATGACGGCGATGTCACGCAGGCTGAACCCTGCTTCAAGGGTTTCTGCCACGGCGACGTTGACGGCTTGAACCGCCTCGTCATGGGTGCGACTGGCAGGCACCTGCACAAGACGCACACTACCACCTTCGCGCACCGCCTCCTGGCGTAATTCTTCGTCGCCCTCTGGACGCAACGAGCCGTCAGACGCGGTTCCAACGTAAATGCGTTGCAGCTCGTCATTAGCAGCGAAACGGTTACGCACTGTCCATGAAAAATAATTGTTGTTGAAATTGACTATATTGCGGCCTGTACGGCGGTTTTGCAGACGGTAAACAAATTTATATGTGCCATCTGATTCGAGGAGGCGCCCATGCAGGTTGCTATCGACGTGTGGCAAAGCCACGAACTGGCTCACATCGCCCTGACGGAAACGGTAGATAGCCTGTTTGCCATCGCCAACAACAAGCGAACGGTTGCCACCGCCTACACCGTTCTCTATCAACGGCACTAAATTCTGCCACTGCAAGCGCGAAGTATCCTGAAACTCATCAACGAGGAAATTCTTGTAGCGGCTACCAAGTCGCTCATACACAAACGGTGCGGGCTCGTTCTGGACTATATTGAAAATCTGCTTGTTGAACTCTGAAATATGCACCACCTCATTCTCGGCCGAGTAGTTGTGCATAATCTCATGCAATTGCCCCATCAAAGCCATAGCGAAGAGGTTTTTCTGCAAGGCGCGACGGGTGTTGTAGGCCCGCAGCGGCTTGTCCATAAGGTTGACAGCACGGTCGTAAAGGTCGGTTAGGCGAGGCCACACGGCATCGATGGCAGCCGCAGCAGCCTGTCCGCAACCTGGCGAGGTGCGTTTGTCCTGCTCTATTGCAGCCACAGCGTAACTGTTAGGTGGCAACAAGGTCCCTTCCGACAGACGACGGAAGAAGCCCATCAGCCCTGTAGACTTGCGGAAAAACGATTCATCGCTCAATCCCTGCTCAGCCACTATCGCCATGGCTTCGCAGCCCACACTGGCAGCCTCTGCCTCGAAGGCACGGTTCAAACGGGTGTATTGCCGGTTTATCTCGACAAAATCGGCGATTGTGAGCCCTTTTAAGGCATCAATGCGCAACTGGCTGTCCTCCTTGAGCAGGTCGGCGGCAAGTTTTTTCAGATCAGCCTCCACGTCATAACTCCTACCCTCCTCCATACGGCTCTCGGCAAAGCGGCGCAACAGGTCGGTCAGTTCCCCCTCGCCGTCGAGGCCTGTACGAGACAGCAGTTCGCCGACAGTATCGGCAACCAGAGCCTCTTGGTCAACCATCACCTCAAAGTTCATAGGCAAACCCAAGTCATGGGCGAAAGTGCGCACAATGCGGTGCATGAAACTGTCGATGGTGCACACGGCCAGGTCGGAATAGGAATGCAGTATGGCGCTGTGAACCACCCGTGCGCGACGGCATACTTCGGCGGTTCCCACTCCCAGCGCCTCGGCCACGGCGAGTGTCATGGGGGTCGGGGTGGCGGAAGCAACGCTCATAGCCTCAAGCTCGCCCATGATACGCTCTTTCATCTCGCCGGCAGCCTTGTTGGTGAATGTGATGGCCAGCACGCGGCGAAAACGGGTGCCCAGTTCGCCGTCGACTGCGTCGAAGGCCTGCGCCAAGTACTCGGCAACCAACGTGAAAGTCTTGCCGGCACCGGCCGAAGCCTTGCATATTATAAATGTGTTGCCGCTCTTTTGCACGTTGCAAAATTACATTATTTTTTGCGTTTGACGAAAAAAAACTGACAGCGGTGGCACTTTTTTTTGTATCTTTGCAGAACAGAATTTGTATGGCATGAGACGCATTTTATTGACATTCACCATTTTGCTCGCCGCAGGCTGCTGCATTGCCCAGCCCAGCCGCCCCCGTGTGGCCGTGGTGCTGAGCGGTGGTGGCGCCAAAGGCGTGGCTCATATCAGTGCGTTGAGGGTGATTGAGGAGGCCGGAATACCCATCGACATTGTGTGCGGCACCAGTATGGGTAGCCTCATCGGCGGCCTTTATGCCATAGGCTACAGCACCGACGAACTCGACTCGCTGGTGCGCTCGCAAGACTGGACCTTCCTCCTCACCGACCGCGACGACCCCACACTCCAGAACCTTGATGGCCGGCGCCGACAAAACATATACGCCATGAACTACGACCTGGGTGCCGACGGCCCCACCGCCAGCGGCGGCCTCATTCGCGGCAAGAACTTAGCCCTGCTCTTCGACAAACTGTGCGAAGGCTATACCGACTCTATGGACTTCGCAAACCTGCCCCTGGTCTACGCCTGCGTGGCCACCGATATCGTGACCAACACCGAGGTCGACTTCTTCTCTGGCCGTCTGCCGCAGGCCATGCGCGCCTCGATGGCCATCCCGGGCGTCTTCACACCGGTGAGGATGGGCGACAGCGTGCTCATCGACGGCGGCCTGCGCAACAACTACCCTGCCGACATTGCCCGACGCCTCGGCGCCGATATTATAATAGGTGTCACCGTGCAGGGTGACCCAGCCACCGCCGACCAATTGGACAACGCCATGAGCATCATGGGCCAGATTATCGACGTGAACTGCAAAAACAAATACGATGCCAACGTGCAAAGCTCGGATTTGGTGATGAGGGTCGACGTGAGCGGCTATAGCGCCGCCAGCTTCTTCAGTGCAGCTATCGACACCCTGCTGCGACGCGGCGACGCCGAAGCCCGCAGCCACTGGAACGAACTGCTCGCCCTGCGCCGCCGTGCCGGTATCGACAGCACCACACGCGACCACACAGCAGCCGGACTGGCACCGCGGCCACACCACGAAGAAACACCACTGCACAAAGCCCATCTGCGCCTGCACCACCCAAGGGTAGGCATAGGCCTGCGCTTCGACACCGAGGAGGCCGTGGCCATGCAGATAGGACTGCTGCTACCAATACAAGCCAAAGTGCCCACCCTGGTCGAATCGTCGCTGCGCCTCGGCCAGCGCTTCGAGTGGCGGGCGGCGGCAAGGCTCTTCCCCGACAGCTTCACACAGCCATCACTCTCCTACACCTTCAACAACAATAGCATCGATATCTACCGACTGGGCTACCGCACCTACAACACCCACTATAACCGCCACCAGGTGGCACTCACCCCGATAGCCCTCACCCTGCGCAACCTGCACCTGCGCGCCTCGGCCCTGTGGGAATACTACCTCTACTACGGCCACATCCTCTCTGTCAACGGCACCACCTTCAACGACCGTTCCGGCCACCTCTTCAGCTATCAGGCACAGCTGCTACAGAACTCCGAAGACAACTGGTACCTGCCACACCGCGGCTCGAGGCTCGAAGCCACCTACTCTTTCATCACCGACAACCTCGTCACCTACAACCACGGTCCAGCCCTGCACGACCTGCGCGCCCACTGGCGCATAGCCCTACCCCTCTCTCGGCACCTCACCCTGCAGCCCACCATATACACAAGAATGATTATCGGCAGCACCGTGCCACTGCCACTGGTCAACGTGCTCGGCACTGAGTGGTTCGGCCACTTTGTGGAACAGCAGATGCCCTTTGCCGGAGTGGGCCACGTAGAGCTGACCGACAGCCGCCTGGCCGCCGCACAACTGCAACTGACCTACCGTTTCGGCAAAAGCCACAACGTGCTGCTGCGCGCCGCCGCAGCCCAGCAGGGCGACAGCTTCGACGGTATGCTACAATCGCCCACGCTGTTCGGAGCCTCCATAGGCTACTACTACAGCAGCCTCATCGGTCCCCTCGGCGGCACCTTCGGCTACTCAACCATCACCAAAGCCCCCTACTTCTACATCAACCTCGGCCACGAATTCTAAAAATCGTCGCCGTAAGCCAACTACCTAAAAATCAGCGGGTTATAATTTTACACATAACCCATTGAAAATAAGTCGTTTAGATGGGTTAGGTTCGGGTTAAGGTCGGGTTGAGGTCGGGTAGCCCTCAGACACCCCCTCACACTCTCCGAACAAACCCCGAACAAAGCCCATTCCTGCCTAATGTCTGCACCTACTGTCCGCCGCCTTGGCAGCGGCCCAAACGCCCCTCTGCACCTCGCATTCGACATAAAAATTAAAAAAAAATAACTCAAAATTGTTCACAATTAAAAAAAAAGTTGTAATTTAGCCCTCAGAAAAAGAACCGCCCACAGCGGCGAAAAAACTTGCAAACGATTAAAAAACAATAATATGGAAGCAAAGAAAAGCCCCAAGGCCGACCTCGAAAACCGTCGAGGACTGTACCTTGAAATCGGTTTGGCAGTCACGCTGCTGATTGCTCTGGTTGCTTTCAACGTCAAATCCTACGACCGCAGCGATGTTGAAATCATACAGCGCACGGCCATGGACGAGATTGACGCCGAAATCATCCAGACCAGCGTCGAGGAACCGCCACCCCCTCCCCCCGCCGAAGAGCCTGAAGTGGCCACCGACCTCACCATCGTTGAGGACGACGCCGAAATCAAGAACGAAGTAGGTATCATCGATATGGGCGACAACGCCAACCAGGCTGCACAGGAGTTCACCCCTGTGCAGGTCGAGGAGGAAGAGGAGGTTGTCGAGGAGGAAATCTTCACCGTCGTTGAAAACGACCCCGAATTCCCCGGCGGTATGGAAGCCCTCTACAAATACCTGCGTGAGAGCATCAAGTACCCGCAAATTGCCAAAGAGAACAACATCACCGGCCGTGTGTTCGTCACCTTCGTGGTCGAGAAAGACGGATCTATCGCCAATCCCCGCATTCTGCGTGACATCGGAGGCGGCTGCGGCGCCGAGGCTATTCGCGTGGTCAAGGCCATGCCCAAGTGGACCCCCGGCAAACAGCGCGGCAAACCCGTGCGTGTGCAGTTCAACCTGCCCGTGTCGTTCAACCTGCAATAGGTGCCGAAACAGCCAAGACTATACGGGATGGAATGCTTTCAACGCTTCCATCCCTTTTCTTTGTCTACTCCTCCCACGGCTGCTTCTCGACCTCTTCCCAAGGCTGTTGCTCAACGCCAGTGCTCCCCGCCGGCACCGCGTTGCGGGCGCTGGCGTCGCGGGGAGGGATGCCGTACAGAGCCATCCACGGCCTGTAGTTGAAGTCCCACATACGATAATGTTTCGGGCTTGTTATCTCCAAATCCTGCTTGGCAAGTTTGCTTGGCGGCAAACCTATCACGTGGCGCTTGCCGGTGATGGTGACCGTTGTGAGGTATATGAGTCGCACAGTGTCTATGGTTACGCGCAGATTGGTGTTCTCGGTGAGTTCAAGCTCTTTCTTGACCAACGACATCCCGAGCACCGACGCCTCAAGACTGTAGGAGCCCGGCAGCAGCCTGCCGAGGTCGAAGGCACCGTCGGGACCCGACATGGCCAAAGCTGCCACCGAGTCCTGCCGCCGCAGAGTTATCTTGCAGAATGGCTCGGGTTTGCCGCTCCCGACCGCCACCACCACGCCTTTGACGGCTATGCTGTCGTCATCAGGTTCCGGCTCCACAGCGGCTGCAATGGGCCTGGTTTGCGACGGTGCGGCGTGGCTCAGCTTCTGGTAGAGCAGCCTTGCCGGCTTGGCATCGAGGGTCATGGCGTTGTAGTGCCCCCAGAACTCGGGGCCGTAGTCGCTGCTGCCAAAGGCAGCCGTCAACGTCTGCCGGTGTACCGGTATGGTGTCGAAAGCACCATCGGGCTGCTGCGTGGTGAAGTCGGTGAGAGTCCACTCGACACAGTCCTGCCACGCCTGGGCCTCGTTGGTGTGGCCGAACTCGATGGCACGCAGGGTGCGATGCTTGGTGTTGTAGTAATGGGTCAGCGCATACTTGCCGTCGCGCACATCATAGCTCCACGATGAGCTGTCGACATCATATACTATGCGCGAGAAATAGAAGTTGACCCACGACTCCTGCGGGGCACGCCGACTCAACGGCTTCTGGCTTGAGGTGACGCGCACTATGGCGAGGTCGCTCTTGCGTATGATATACTCGTAGCGAGTGCTTTTCTGCGCCATGCGGCTCGGACCCACCGAGCGCACAACATAGTATGTTTCGCCGTTTGACTCGAACTCGCGTATGGGCTCGAACTCGTGGTTCCTGAACTGGAATTTAGACAGCGCGAAACTGGCCAACGGGGTAGACACGGGGTCGAAAAAGATCTCGTTGTCGGCATACTCCAACCGCTGCCAGACACCCATCACCGAACCGGTTTTGTAATGCAGCAGAGAGCTGTCGAGAACCACTAAGCGGTGCCTCAACAGTTGCTTGTAGTTGGTGGCCATCTCACGTATCTCGGGGTCGAGGTAATAGGCCTGCTTGTATACATAGTTGGCATACGGCGCACGGCGCATACGAATAACGGCCTCGTCGAAGAGGTACAGCTCATCGTCTACGGTTCTCCAGTTGCGGAAAAAATAGGTAGGGTATGAAGTCTGGTTTGTGTAGTTTCTGGGTATACGTTCCACCGCCTCTTTGAGCAGGCTTCGCGGTGATACAAAATCGTTGACAAGCACCTCCTTGAGGTTCACCGGCTGCACCGTTAAGCTTATGTTGGCGTTTTTGAGCATCTTGGCCACTGGCACCGCCTTGTTTTCATACCCCATGGAGCGGATGTCGACAATGGCATCCTCATATTGCGATGGTATGCGGAACTCATAGTAGCCGGCATCATTGCACTGCACGCCTATAGAGGTTCCGCGCAATTGGAGCATAGCGTACGGCACCCCTTTCGAGCCACTCGTCACCCTTCCTGAGAGCAACATGTAACCCGTTTGGGACATAGCCACGGCACAAAGCACGACGGCACTGACAAACAACGATATACGTTTCATGGCTTTTTCGGTTCTGCCATGCAAATATACATTTTTTTTTCGAATTTGAATAAAAAAGTGTAATTTTGCACGCAATTTTCACAAGCCAGAGCGATGATAGCCCTCAACAACCTCTCGGTGCAGTTCACCGGCACAGACCTTTTCAGCGGAGTCACCTTCAACATAGGCGACCGCGACCGCATTGGTCTCGTAGGGCGCAACGGAGCCGGCAAGTCAACACTGATGAAAGTCATCGCCGGCCTGCAGGCACCCGAAACCGGAACTATGGTCATTGCCTCTGGCCAGACAGTGGGCTACCTTCCTCAGGAGATGGTTCCCGACTCGACACGCACCGTGCTGCAAGAAGCCCTCACCGCCTTTGCGCAGATAGACCTCATGGAGAGCCGCCAGGCCGAACTGGCCATCCAGATTGCCGAGCGCACCGACTACGAAAGTTCCGACTACATGGCTCTGCTGCAGCGCCACACCGACCTCACCGAGCACATAGCCCTGCTGGGGGGCAACGGCCGACAGGAGCAAGCCGAGAAGGTGCTGCTTGGTCTCGGGTTCCGCCACACCGATTTCGACCGGCCGGTAGCCGTGTTCAGCGGTGGCTGGCAGATGCGCGTAGAGTTGGCCAAACTGCTGCTCGAGCGGCCAGACTTCCTGCTGCTCGACGAGCCCACCAACCATCTTGACATTGAATCCATCCAATGGCTCGAAACCTTCCTTGAAAACTACCCTGGGGCAGTGGTTTTAGTGTCTCACGACCGCACTTTCCTCGACAACATCACCACCCGTACAATAGAGATAACCGCCGGACGCATTTACGACTACCGCTGCTCCTACACCGGCTATGTACAACAAATGCAGCAGCGGCGTGCCTCGCAGATTGCCCGTCTCACAAACCAGCAACGCCAAGTAGCGCAGATTGAAGCTTTTATAGAACGATTCCGCTACAAAGCCACCAAGTCGCGCCAAGTGCAGAGCCGCATAAAAATGCTGGAGCGCATGGAGGAAGTAAAGGTTGACGAGGTTTCGACCGAGACCATCCACTTCAACTTCCTGCCGGCCCCCCACAGCGGTAAAATAGCACTCGAGGCTACAAATCTCGGCAAAGCCTACGCAGACCACCAGGTGTTCTCCGGCCTCGATATGCTGCTCACCTCAGGCTCCCGCATTGCCTTTGTGGGACGCAATGGCGAGGGCAAATCGACTCTAGCCAAGATCATAGTGGGCGAGATACGCGACTACACCGGCACCATTCGGCTTGGTGCAGGCATACAGATAGGCTACTACGCACAAAACCAGGCAGCCATGCTCGATGGAGAGAAAACCGTCTATCAAACCATCGACGACATTGCCTTAGGCGACATCCGGCCCAAGATACGCAACATTCTGGGCAGTTTTCTCTTTGACGACGAAGACATAGACAAGAAAGTCAAAGTTCTCTCTGGCGGCGAGAAGGCGCGCCTCGCGCTTGCCAAACTACTGCTCACTCCCTCTAACCTGCTAATTCTCGACGAGCCCACCAACCACTTGGACATGGACTCGAAGGACATACTCAAGAACGCCCTGTTGCAATACACCGGCACACTGATATTAGTATCGCACGACCGCGATTTCTTGCAGGGGCTAACCGACACCCTGTTCGAATTCCGTGATGGACATGTCAACCAGTTCAAGGGCGACATTTTTGAATTTCTCGAGCAGCGAAAACTGGCCGACCTGCACGAACTCGAAGCCAAGAAAAGCACCGCCAATAAAGCCTCTGTACCGTCTGCAGGACAGGGAAAGGCCTCATATCTCGAGAGTAAGGAGCGCGAGCGTGAACTGCGCAAGTTGCGCTCGGCCGTAGAACGCGTCGAGAAAGAAATAGAAAGGCTCGAGACGCAGCTTGCAGAACGCGATGCAACCCTGGCCACAGGTCAACCACAAGACGCCGTGTTCTATGCTGAGTATCAGCACCTCAAAGAACAACTCAATCAGAAAATCGACCTCTGGGAGCAGGCCACTTTAGCGGTCGAAGAGTTCAACTCTTGACGCTACGCAGTAATCGCCCAAACAGGTTATTATATTTTTTTCTATAAAAAATTTGGCCAGTCCAAAATTATTCACTATATTTGCAGGTGGTTGGTGACCATATACCCGCCCTCCCGTATTAGCATAATAATTTGTAAATCAATTGAATAATAACCAAAAACGCAACACCATGAAAAAAGGACTTACCCTATTTTTGGCAGTTTTGATGCTCTTGGGATTCAGTTCGCAGGCTCAAAACGTGCAGCGCTTGGCGTCACAACGCGGCGCAGCGAAAACCAACAAGGCCACTGCCGTGATGCAGCATCACGCCACGCCGCGTCCGGGTCTCAAAAGTGCCCCCGACGGAGCCATCTTCTACGAGAATTTCTCGACAGGAGTGCAAGGCTGGTCCGTGGCTGATGCCGATACCGACGGCTACACTTGGCAACTTTGCCAATACGAGGAAATTACCGATGTGTTTGGAGACTCTATGTCAATAGGCTCCTACTCATACAACGGCTCAGCCCTCACCCCAGACAACAGGCTCTTTAGCCCGTCCATCTACATCAGTGTGGAGGACGCTATGCTGTCATGGTACGACAGAACCCTCGACCCCAACTGGCCCACTGAGCACTACACGGTCTACATCGCCAACCTTGACGATAGCACCAGTCAATGGGTACCGCTCTACGACGCCACCCTCACCGCGGACAACGGCATATGGACACAGCACATTGTGTCGCTGGCCAACTACTATGGCGCCAATGTGCAACTTATGTTCCGCCACTGGAACAGCTCCGACAACTTCGGCATGTTGATTGACGAGGTTAGTATCTTCTCCGGTGCCACATCCGCACCTATCGTCAATTTCACCTACTACCCCACTATCGAAGTGGGTTCCACCATCACTTTCTACGCCGATGTCACGTCAACACTTCCTGCAACCTACGAGTGGCAAATCGACGGCGTTGCTGTTGACACCACTGCCGAATTCACCCACACATGGTCTACCGCCGGCTACTACACCGTCACCCTCATCGCCACCAATGCCAACGGCAGCAGCAGCATCAGCGCCGAAGTCCATGTCATTGACTGCAGCACTCCCATTGCCGAATACACCTACATCAGATCTTTCGACAGCTATACATACCTCGATTGCTGGCAGCTTGACGGCTGGACCATATACGATGGTTATGAATATGCAATACATTCGTTTGAAACCACCGATTCTGCTTTTATTGTCTCGCCGCTAATGTTCCTGCCCGAGCGCGAATGGTGCGAAGTATTGTTCCAGGTGGCCAGCACCTCGGGAGTAACATTCTCGACCTATATCGTTGTCAATGGTGTGTATCACACACTCCAAAGCAATTTCGTGTCCGACACCGTCAACGGTAATTTCACACCTTTCGATTACGACATCACCGAGTATGGCGGAAACCTGGTTCAATTCGTACTTCAGGCCAACGGTATCGCCAACAGCCTTGCCGCTATAAACTTCTTTAATGTAAGCATAGCACCGCTTGACAACGACAACGAACTGCGTATCGACTCCGTCGAAGTCTACAGCGAGAGCGGCCGCAATTTTGCCGGCGAGCCCATTGGGTTCTTCGTGGCGGGTCCAGATTACATCTACGGCGACAGTATAAACTACGTATGGTTTATTGACGGTGCAGACACCTCCGTCTATGAAGCCTACAACGCCGCTGCCATCTGGAACACCCCGGGCACCTACACCGTGGTAGTTGGTGCCGACGATGGTATCAATAACACCGCATGGTACAGCTTCGATATTACCATCAACGAATACGACAGCACCTACAATCCCAACGAGCTGCGCATAGATCTCTTCTATACCGATGGCAATATGTTTGTCAATGAACCTGTCACATTCTATGCTTCAGGTTCCAACAGTTTATACCATGATGACGTAATATTCACATGGACATTCGAAGACGCCGATACATTTTACAGCTATGGCTACTACGCCACAGCCATCTGGTCAACTCCCGGCGAATATGATGTAACTGTCACTGCCACCAACTCCTACAATACCGCATCGTACAGTTCACCCGTCACCATCACCGAACCAGACACCAACTACAACCCCTACGAGCTGCGTATTGACAACATTTACACCTACAACCAGAGTGGAAATACCTATTCGTCTGTCAACGATCCGGTATTCTTTTACCTTGATGGTTCAGAGAGCCTCTACGCCGATGACGTAACCTTCACATGGTCGTTTGAAGGTGCCTATGCCTATGCCGACAGCGGGTATTACGCCACTGCCCTTTGGAACACTCCTGGCACCTACACCATATCTGTCACCGCCACCAACAGCTATATGAGTGTGTCAGCCTCCACCATCGTCTATATCAATGAGCAAGACACCACCTACATCCCGGGCGAACTGCGTATTTACAACATTTACACCTACAATCAAGCTGGAAGCGACTATTTGACAGCCAACGATCCAGTATACTTTTACCTTGATGGTCCAGAGAGCCTCTACGCCGACGACGTAACCTTCACTTGGTCGTTTGAAGGTGCCTATGCCTATGCCGACAGCGGGTATTACGCCACTGCCCTTTGGAACACTCCTGGCACCTACACCGTATCTGTCACCGCCACCAACAGCTCCATGAGTGTCTCGGCCTCCACCACCGTTTATATCAATGAGCAAGACACAAACTACAACCCTAACGAGCTGAGTATTTACAACATTTACACCTACAACCAGAGCGGAAACACCTATTCGACTGTCAACGATCCAGTATTATTTTACCTCGAAGGTTCCAATAGCCTATACGCCGACGACGTAACCTTCACTTGGTCGTTTGACGGTGCATACGCCCACGCCGACAGTGGGTTCTATGCCGTCGCCCTTTGGGACACCCCGGGCACATATACCGTGTCTGTCACCGCGACCAACAGTTCCATGAGTGTGTCGGCCTCCACCACCGTTTACATCAATGAACAAGACACCACCTACATCCCCGCCGAGCTGCGTATCGACGACATAAATGTCTACGGCGAACCCTACGTCAACGGCTATGTTGAGTTCTATGTGCAGGGTTCCGATTATATGTACAGTGATAATGTCAGCTACACTTGGGCATGCGAAGACGCCAATTACGTTGAAACCTATGGTGCCCATGCAATTGCCTCATGGACAACCCCAGGCACATACACTGTCACCGTCACTGCCTCCGATGGCACCTCCAGCACATCCTACACCACTTACGTCACCATCATCGAGCGTGAAAACAACTGTCCCGAGGTGGCAAACATACCCTACGAGACCACCATCACCTCAGAAGGTCTGCAGTGCTGGAGCTATAGCGGCTGGAACAGTTACTCCTTCAGCGACGGTAGCGGATACATGATGTCGTACGAAGATGACGCCCAACTCACCTCGCCCTGGTTCCAACCCGCCGATTCTGGCCTCTTCGAACTCAACTTCTACACCGGTTCTACCGGCGATGCAACCTACACAGTAATATTTGAGACTGCCGACGGCGACACTACTCATATTTATACCGAGGCCGTCAACAACAACACATTCAGCCAACGCCGCGTGTTGTTGCCCAACGTCAACAGCCAGAACTTCCGCATCAAGTTCAAACTCGATGACATTGCCGACGGAGCCTCTTGGGCAATGGGCGCTACTCTTTCCATTTCCGAACTTTCGGAGCCTATTGTCAGCTTCAATTTCCCAGAGACCGTTATGGCCAACGACAACGTGCCTGTCTATGCCACCGTCCTCTCGGCTGTGCCCGTGACCTACTCGTGGTTTGTGCTTACTCCCGCCGGCGACACTATTGAATACGGTACCGCAGCCCGCTTTAGCGCCTCGTGGTCCACTCCCGGCAACTACAGCATCTTCCTCATCGTGAGCAGTATGTTTGGCGACATAGTTATGCAGCACGACTTCACCGTTGTTGAGTGCAACAACGTTTACGTAATTGCCGATGGCGAGACCTACAGCCCCTCGCTTACCAGCATACCCGAGTGTTGGAGCGCCAACGGCTGGACGGCCAGCAGCTATGACTACCTATATTATTATAGCACCGAAGCAACCGATGCCGTCCTCACCACCCAGCAAATCACCATCCCCCAAAACGGCCTCTACGTTCTGAACTACAATGCGGCAACCAGCACCACCTTCAACTACTCTGCGTATGTTGTCACTGCCGACGGCAGCGAGACCCTGCTCATCGAAGAATCTCTCGCCTCCTGGGGCTCATGGTATAACCACAGCTTCGACCTCTCGCAATATGCCGGCCAGACCATCAAGATCAAGTTCTACTCACAGATGCCTGCCAGCAAGTATTTCTACATCGGCAGCTTCAACATCACTCCCGCCACCGCGCCCACCTTTAGAACATTCGAGATGGACAGCACCGTGTATGTCAACCAGTACATCTACTACAGCTGGTGGTACTACGGCGGTGGCCTGGAATGCACCGCAACATGGGATCTCGGCGGCGGCCAATGGGCTGACGACAGCGTCAATATGTTCTGGACCGAGCCCGGCACCTACACCGTTACCCTGACCATCACCAACGCCATTGGCTCTATCGACACCTCGTGGACTGTGACAGTGCTGCCCGCCTCGGCTCCCACCATCACCCTGTTCGAGATGCCTGCAGAGGTCACCGTCGGCGAGACTGCCTACCTCTCCTGGTCTTACAAATGGGGCGGTCTGGCGTGCGAAACTGATTGGGTTATTGAAGGCAACGGCCAGTGGTCTGATGACGGCGGCATTTACTGGAAACGCCCCGGCACCTACACCGTGATGATGATTGTCTACAACGATCTCGGTGCCGACACAGCCACGGCCACTATCACCGTGACCGGCGAAGCCATCGAGTGCGACGCTGTGTACCAGTTCCCCTACTACGAGAGCCTTACATCACAACCCGACTGCTGGCTATTCAATGAAGGTTCATGGCAATTCACCGACGATTTCGCTGCGTGCGTAGACCCCGTCTACTCCGGACTCATAACTCGCGAGCTCGTCCTGCCCTACCAGGAAATGACTCTTAAATTCGAGGCTGCAACCGTTGGCGAAGCCGCCATCTCGGTATTTGTAATTGACGAAAATACAAACTACACCGGCCTTGGCGGTTATGAGCTTGACAATAGCTTAAACCAATATTCATTCAGCCTCAACGACTACGCCGGCCAGACTGTAAGAATTGCGATGTACCCCCAAGTGTACGACACCACCGATATTGCCAACAACTACGTGGTGCTGCGCAACTTCGGTGTGGAATATGCCGACCAGCAACAGGTTGATGACAGCAACCTTGTCGACGACATTCTCGTCTCATCCTACCCCATGCTTGAGCCCGGCCAGTGGATTTCGTTCCATCCCCTGTGTAACATCAATCTCTACGATGACGGCGTTACCGTCGACTGGATGATTGAAGGCGCCGACAACTCCTACACATCAAACGACTATGCCGAAGCAATATGGAACACCCCGGGCACATACACCGTGACAGTCATCGTGACCAAATACGGCGTGAGCGACACCGCCTCTATCCAGGTCACCATCAGCGAGCCCTGCACCGTCGACGAGTTACCGGTGTTGGAGACCTTCGACAACACCCCGACCTGCTGGACCCTCGGCAATACCACAGTGGTCGACGGCAAAGCCGTAATCAACGAAGGTAACAATGGCTACATTGTATCGCCAGTATTCGAGTTCGATAACGACGCCGTCTATCAGGTTACCTTCGACTACTACTCTGACTACGGCATGACCAACCAGAACGATCTGACCATTTCCAGCCTCCACCGCGCATACGACAGCGTCTATTTCTACCAGTCACACACCGTCACCGCCAACCAGTCGCACATCTCCGTCTATCTCCCCAAAGGCGTGAGCCGTTTTGCCATTGAAGCTTACGATGGAGCCCAAATTGACAACATTATGGTTAGCAAGTTCCGCGGCTCTGGCTCGGTCGACAGCCTCGTTGTGATAATCGACACCGTGTACCGCACCGTCGACAGCGTGGTCTACAACATCACCAACATCGACAGCGTGGTTGTCAACGTCATCAACCGCGACAGTGTCATCTACAACGTCACCACTATCGACAGCGTGGTCTACAATGTTATCACCCGCGACAGTGTGGTTGTCAACATCACCACCGTCGACAGCCTGATCTATAACATCATCAACCGCGACACCGTGGTCTACAATGTTATCGACAGCATCATCTGGCACTATGTCGACAGCGACTACTACGACACCATATATATATACGACACCCTGCACGTCACCGTATTCGACACTGTGTACGACACCATCCAAGTCGACATAACCGATGTCGAGGAGGGCGACGAGGCCCGTATCTACTCCACCGGCAAGCAGATAGCCGTCGAGGGAGCCCAGGGCCGCATGGTGCGCCTCTACGACGCCGTGGGTCGCCTGCTGGCCACCAAGTACGACAGCATAGACCGCCTGCTCTTCGACGTGCCCGCCACCGGTACATATGTGGTACACATCGAGGGCTTGCCCGCACGCAAGATAGTCATGATGCGCCAATAACGCACCGCAGCTGTCTAAACGCTTGAACATCAGTATGCCCAGCCTGTTTCCACCGGCTGGGCATACTATTTAGACTACTATATATACTATAGAATCTATATAATCTATAGTCGCTATAAACCCCTACCCGACCCCAACCCGACCTTAACCCGAACCTAACCCATCTACCACACTGTAATTCAGTGGGTTATATTTAAAAGCACAAGCCGCTGATTCTCAGCGACTTGTGCTTTTAGCTATTTTCTGCGGGTCGGGGGTTAATACTTAGTTGAGGGCGTCGGCCTCGTCGTCATATTCATGCTCGATGGCGGCCTTGCGCTGCCTCTGCCTCGGCTGGCGGTGTTGCACGACAACCTCGCCGGCCACTATGCCTGTGGGCACAGCTATTATGGAATAGCCTAACAGCATGACTATCACTGCCAAGAAACGGCCCGCTGGTGTAACCGGGGCCACGTCGCCGTAGCCTACGGTGGTCATGGTCACCACAGCCCAGTAGATACCTTGCGGAATGCTCTGCAGGGCCGGGTTGCGGTCGCCCTCGATGGCGTAGATGATGGTGCCGAGTATGATGGCAGCCACCAGCACAAAAAGCATAAAGATAAGTATCTTGACGGCGCTGTTGCGCAATGCCGCCAAGAGACGCCCCGCCTCCTGCTGGAAACGCTCGAGCTTGAAGATGCGGAATATGCGCAGCACCCTGAGCAGACGCAGCACGGTGAGGGCCTGGGTGGCAGGCACTATGAGGCTGAGGTAGGCAGGGAATATGGAGAGGAAGTCGATGAAGCCCCAGAACGAGAAAACGTATTTCCAGGGGTGCTTGAGGCAGTAGATACGCAGGTAGTACTCAAAAGTGAAGAGCAGTGTGAACATCCACTCCAAGGCCTTCATAACCCACCACATGGCCGAGCTGTGGGCCCCTACGATGATGGTGCTGCTCATGTCGAGCATACTGTCGATCATGAGCAGTATGATGTTGAGCACTATCAGCACAAGGAGCCACACGTCGAAGCGCTTGCCTGCAGGGGTGTCGGCCTTGAATATTATTTCGTAGATTTGGCGCTTGGTAATGTTGCGGTAGCGCTTCGGCAACAGCCACTCGAAGAGAATCGTGTGCATCACGTTGCCAATGGCGTTGATTATGCGCTTGGCCATAGCCTTGTAGTTGACCTCGCGCAGACGGCCCCACACGAGCCAGAAGGTATCGGTTATGCGGTTCCAGAGTTTCATGGTTGGGTTGTTATGGTGTTGTGGGTTGAAGTGTCGTTGTCTTTGAGGTAGTAGAGCACACACTCGTTGGCCGGCACGATGAGACGGGCGGCGGTTTGGCGCATGGTGTCGGCCGTTATTTGGCGGTAGTTTTGCGGCTCGTTGTTGACCCAGTCGGTGTGGCCAATCCGGTTGTAGTAGCAGAGCGAGTAGGCACGGTCGGCGGCCTTGTATTGCGAGAAGACGAAGGTCGACTCATAGCGGTTTTGCACCTTGGCCAGCTCGTAGTCGGTAACGCCAGTGGTAGCCAGCTCTGCCAATTCGGCGTCGATGGCCTGCTCGGCGCGCTCGAGGCTCACGCCGTCGGCCAGGCGGCCTGTCACCACGAGCAAACCCGGGTCGAGGTCGGCGGTGATGTAGGCGTTGGCCTCGCTGAAAATGCCGTCGCGGCGCACCAAGCGGTCGTGTAGTCGCGACGAATGGCCGCTGGCCAATATGTCGGTCATCAGGTCGCAGGCGTAGTAGTCGGAGCTCAATCGCGGCCCCATGTGATAGGCTTTGTATATGGCGTTGGCCGGCACATCGCGGTGCACGGTAAGTGTGCGGCGCACGGCCTGCGGCGGCTCTGACGGCAGTGTCTGTGTGGCAGCTGGCACCGGCACGGCGGCAGGGCTGAAACGGTCGGCGAGGGCGAGCACGCGGTCGGCGTCGATGTTGCCGCACACAGCCAGCACGGCGTTGTCGGGGCGGTAGTGCGCGGTGTAGAAGCTGCGCACCTGGTCGAGGGTGGCGCGTTGCACATGCGCTATATCGGCTCCGATGGTGGCCCAGCGGTAGGGGTGTGTCTGGTAACAGAGTTTGCGCAGCAACAGCCACACGTCGCCGTAAGGCTGACCAAGGTAGCGCTGCTTGTATTCCTCGGTAACCACCTGGCGTTGCACTTCGAGGGCGCGCTCGGAGACATCAAGACAGGTCATGCGGTCGAGCTCCAGGTCAAGGGCATCCTCCACTGCGGCGGCAGGCACGGTAAGGTAGTAGTTGGTGAAGTCGTTGTTGGTAAAGGCGTTGGCCTCGCCGCCCATACGGCTCACCTCAGCATCGTGGTCGGGGTGGCGCGGCGTGCCGCTAAACATAAGGTGTTCGAGCAGGTGCGCCATGCCGGTGAGGTCTGGCTGCTCGTTGCGGGCGCCCACGCCATAGAGCACATTGACGGCCGCAAGTGGTGTGGTGCGGTCGGTGTGTGTGATAACGGTGAGGCCGTTGTCTAATATGTGCTCACTATATTCAATCATATAATAATCAGTTCTGTCCTGGGTTGAGGCGGGTCATGGAGCGGAGCAGGGCGTCCCACCATCGAGGAGGCAACATGTTGTGGAGTAAAATCATAAGGCCCGCGAAACGGCCAGTACAGTAGCGTGTGCGCGGATGGCGGCTCTCGACGGCACGGCAGATGGCGCGAGTTATGACCTTAGGCCCGGAGAGGTAGCGCGAACTGTAGCCCCAGTGCATAGTGGCCGCCCAGCGGGTGCCGGCCTCCTCGTAGGGGGTGCCGGCCGACGACTCGCGCAAATGGCGGGCCGCTATAATGCCCCAGTCGGTCTTGATAGCACCAGGCTCAATTTTGATCACATCGATGCCATAGGGTTTGAGTTCCATACGCATGGCGTCGCTGAGCGCCTCAACCGAGTATTTCGACACGTGATACCAGCCACCAAAGGGTATCACCGTGCGGCCGGCTACCGACGAGAGGTTGACAATGCGGCCGCTGTGCTGGCTGCGCATGGCGGGCAACACCAACTGACACATGCGTGCCAAGCCGAACACGTTGACCTCCTGCTGGCGGCGTGCCTCGGCCATCGACACATTCTCTACGGCTCCGAAATAGCCGTAGCCGGCGTTGTTCACCAATGCGTCTATGCGGCCTTCGCGGTCTATCAGGGTCTTCACGCACGAGGTCATGGAGGCCTCATCGGTGACATCGAGCGGCAGAACGACTATGCCAAGAGACTTGAGGGGCTCCATCAAGTCCACCCGCCGCGCGGCGGCATACACTTTATGGCCGTGGGAGGCGAAGGCCTTGGCCGTGTCGAACCCGATGCCGCTGCTGGCACCGGTCACTAATATCACTTTCTGTTTCATATTCTCTCCAATAAAAAACTCACCGGGCGAAAGCCGTCGTTGCAACTAATCATGGCACTGTAGGGATTTTTCATCCAGCCGTCGTAGAAATTGCCGCGGCCCGCCGCCAGCTCCTCCACGAACCAACGCATACTGTCCCATGCACTCTCGCAGAGGCCGTCGGGGCGTTGCCCACTGCGGCTCACCCACGTCTGGCCTTCGCACACTTCGCACGTGTGCTCGATAGGGTTCTCATACCGAGCCTGCAAATCGCTGTGGTTCACTTTGCGTACGGCTGTTATCTTGACATCGTGCATAAATCTTCCGGTCGTTAATCAAACTGCAAAGATACACATTTTTTTCAAATCAGCAAAAAATAATAAAACCGGAGAGCAACGATGTTGCTCTCCGGTTTCTGTTGCTATTGGTTTTTATGTTTATTTCTTTTTGCCTTTCTTGGCGGGCTGGCTGTCGCTGATGCCCAACTTGGCTTTAATTGCGGGAGGGATGGCGTCCTTATGGACCACAATATTGATGGTTTTGTAGCGCACAAAGGCTTTGCTGCAGAAGAAATTGCCGCCGAACTCGCCATTGTACTTGCCCCAGCTGTTCTTTACCATATAATATTCATTGCCCATCTGGTCTTTGGCCTTGCCGAAGATGAGCATACCGTGGTCGTCGGTGGTCTCCCAGTTGTCGTAGCCCTGCTGACGCTCTTCCTGGGTAACCCAGCGCTGCGGAGTGGGATGTTTGGCGGCCTCGTCGGCAATGTCGGCAGCCTTCATGCCGCTCCATTTAGCCTGGTCGCTGCCTACGCCGGCCTTCGGGGCTTCGGTGGCGGGCAATACGGCAAAACCTTTGCGGCTATATTTGAAACCCGGCTCGCTGACATCGCTGCCCCAAGCCACGGTGTAACCATTGTCGATGGCGTAGTCAAAAATATCCATCATTTCATCAATGGGGACATTGTAGCTCAATCCCCAGCGCCAGTTGTCCTGAATCTCAATAACGAACTGCTCATAGAATGGATGATGGGTGAAGGAGGTGATGCTCACATAGTCGTCGGGATTGAGGCCGAGGCTCTCGCCAAAGCTCTTGGGAGTGTACTGCACGCCTTTGTAGGTGAACTTCTCGGGTATGGGGCCAAGGTAAGTCTCATGCACGGCTGCGATTGCTTTTTGCCACAGCGGTTGACCGTCGGGGCTCATCTGGAGTTTCTTGAGTTTGCCTTTGGCAATGGCCTCGACCATCACGTCGGTGAGGGCGCTGAGCTCGGTGTGGTTCGAGAGGGTATCACCGTACATAACACCGGCAGGCATAACCTCGTCGGGCACCATACCGTAATGGCGCAGGCAATATAAAACATCGTTGAAGGCACCACCCTGAGCAAAACTTACATCGCCGTGGGTGCGCACAGCGGCATAGGCGCGGTCGTTGTAAGTCTTCTCAACCACATACATCTCACTCAAGTCGTACTCGCCCTTGCCCATACGGAGCAATTCGCTCTCGAGGAATGCGATAGCACTGTAGCTCCAGCAAGTGCCTGCATTGTTCTGGTTTTTGACAGAGGTGATAGGTAACACCTTGATGGTGTCGAACTTGTAGCCTTCGTCTTCTTTCTTCTCATCTTGTGCAAAGACGCAGGTGGCGCAAATGGCTATGGCGCCAAGTGTAAGGAATATTTTTTTCATTGTTTTGATATTGTGTTTGATTTTATTCAAATTGAACTTTTTTCGCGGTGCAAAGATACATAAAAATGATGACATTTTGATATTTTTTCGCTGATTTTATAAAAAATGTTTGTTTTTGCCATACGGCAAGCATATCGAAGACCGCCTTATAACGTCATGAAACAACTTCAACAAACGCGGATTATTGAAAATTTTTCGATATAATAAAAATAAGTTGTATCTTTGCACCGAAATCTGAATGAGTCGGATTGGCAATTTTTCAACAATCCAATTGAAATGAAAAACAAATATCAGGACCTAATTGACCAAACTTTCGACTTCCCGCAGGACGAATTTCGCACTGAGGACGGCGAACTTTATTTCCATGACATACCTTTGATGGAAATCATAAAGCAGTATGGAACGCCACTCAAAATCACCTACTTACCCAAGATAAGTTCGCAGATACAACGTGCAAAGCGCCTCTTCAACGTCGCTATTGCCAAAACCGACTACCGCGGAACCTACAACTACTGCTACTGCACCAAGTCAAGTCACTTTTCTTTCGTTATGGAAGAGGCCTTGAAAAACGACATAAACCTTGAAACTTCGTCAGCTTTTGACATAAATCTCATCCAAGAGCTCTATGCCCAAGGTCTTATCGGAAAAGATAAATTCATTGTATGCAATGGGTACAAACGTCAACAATACATTGACAATATAATCGAAATATACCGCGACGGCTTCACCAACGTGGTCCCCATACTTGACAACAAAAACGAATACTACACCTTCGACCAACAGCTGCAAGACCCCGACCAGCCGATGAAAATAGGCATACGTATCGCCTCTGAGGAGGAACCCAAGTTCGATTTCTACACTTCACGCCTTGGTATCCGATACAACGACATAGTCAGTTTTTACGAAGATCAGATTGCCCCGAATCCAAAATTCAGCTTCAAAATGCTGCACTTCTTTATAAACACAGGCATACGCGACACTGCTTACTACTGGAACGAACTGGCCAAATGCGTCAACGTTTATTGCGACCTGAAGCGTGTATGCCCGGCACTCGACAGCCTCAACATAGGCGGTGGTTTCCCTCTCAAGAACTCCCTCGCCGCCAACTATGACTATGAATACATGGCTGAGGAAATACTGGCTCAGATTAAAAACATATGCACCCTGCGCGACGTCGAGGAGCCCAACATATTTACCGAATTCGGGTCCTTCACCGTTGGCGAAAGCGGTGCCACCCTATACAGCATTTTAGACCAGAAACAGCAGAACGATCGAGAGCTGTGGTATATGATAGACTCCTCGTTTATCACCACACTACCCGACACCTGGGGCATCAACCAGCGCTTCATCATGCTGCCTGTCAACCACTGGGACTGCGAGTACCAGCGCGTCTTCCTCGGAGGTCTCACCTGCGATAGCGAAGACTACTATAACGCCGACAGTCACGCCAACGCCATATTCCTGCCTAAACTGCAAAAAGACGAGCCGCTTTACATCGGTTTCTTCCATACCGGGGCCTACCAAGAGAGCCTCGGCGGATATGGCGGTATACAGCACTGCCTCATCCCGGCTCCGAAACATATAATAATAGATAAGGACGAAAACGGCGAATACACCACAAAACTCTTCGCCAAAGAGCAGAGTCACAAGTCTATGCTCAAAATACTCGGCTACTAAAACAACTGTCATGAGTCCCGACCCCATTGCTTTGATCAACGACCGCGACCCCGAGACCAACAAAACCCACTACGGCCACGCCCTGCTCATTGCCGGCAGCTACAGCCGTATGGGCTGCGCCCTGTTGGCTGCCAAAGCCACTTTGCGTTCAGGCGTAGGCCTGCTCACCACGCACCTGCCGCGCCGCTGCGTGGACCCCATGCAGACTGGGGTTCCCGAGGCCATGGTGAGCATAGACCGCTCGGCAGTCCGATTCAGTGCGCCGCCACGACATCTTGAGCGCTACAACGCTATTGCAATAGGCCCTGGTATAGGCACTCACCCGCGTACCGTCCGCGCACTGCGCGCCACCTTAGCCGCCATGAATCCTGAGCGGCAGACCCTCATACTCGACGCCGACGCCCTCAACATCATCGCACTCCACCCCTCAATGCTCGCTATATTGCCGCCAAACACCATAGTGACACCGCACGCAGGCGAGTATCAGCGCCTTTTTGGCAACGCCGACGCGGCAGAGACAGCGGTGCGGAACCGCCTCGTCATAGTGCAGAAAAGCCACCGAACCAAAATCCACACCCCAGAAGGCACCACCTACACCAACAGCACCGGCAACGCTGGTATGGCCACCGCCGGCAGCGGCGATGTCCTCACTGGCATCATCCTCGGCCTCGCCGCCCAAGGATTGCCCCCGGCACAGGCTGCCAAAATAGGAGTGCTCATGCATGGCAAAAGTGGCGATAACGCCACCCAAAAACAGACCCAGGCCTCGCTGATAGCTTCAGATTTGGTAGAAAATCTGCGCTACACAACGCTCAACCAATCAGACTTTTAAACCAACACCACGGCAAAAAAGCAAAAAAAATTTTGCCATATCAAAAAAAGTTTGTACTTTTGCAGCCGATTTCGAAAGAAGAAATCACCACTAATATTGACGTAGTTTGCGCCGCAAGGTCGCACTCCAACATTCCTCAATAGCTCAGTTGGTTAGAGCACCTGACTGTTAATCAGGGGGTCGCAGGTTCAAGTCCTGCTTGGGGAGCAAGCCGCAAAACAATGCGGCTTTTTTGTTGCCATGAAGACAATAATCATAGTGATAATTGCAGCCGTGCTGTGCGTGGGCGCCATGATGGCCGGCCTTGGAGTGAAAATGCTGGTCCGCAAAAGCCACGAGTTTCGCCGTCCCTGCGCAAACGCCGACCCCACAACAGGCCGTTGCGCCAACTGCAAATGTCACGAAATCAATCATAAATAAAAAAAATTTGGCCATGTCGCCAAATTGGCGTATTTTTGCACCCGGAAAGATGGCGGAGTGGTCGATCGCGGCGGTCTTGAAAACCGTTGACCTGCGAGGGTCCGGGGGTTCGAATCCCTCTCTTTCCGCCACTGATAATGCCGCAACACCGATGCGGCATTTCCGTTTGGCCAGCATCTGGCCTGCCAGGAGCCCAAACCGCATATAGCCGAGACTCACCATGTTTGCAGGAGAAATAATATCGCTCTTCGTGGCCCTGCTATGGACCGTCACCGCCCTCTTTGCCGAGGTGGCATCGAAACGTATGGGCTCGCTGCCGTTCAACACGGTGCGCATGGCCTTGTCGCTCGTGCTGCTGGCAGCCACCCTTTGGCTCACCATGGGTACCCCCTACCCCCGCTATGCCGATGCCTCGACATGGCTTTGGCTGCTGTTGAGCGGTGCGGTGGGCTACGTGGTGGGCGACTACTGTCTGATGCAGGGCTATATACACATCGGCTCGCGTTTCGGGCAGCTATTCATGACCCTCTCGGCACCGGCGGCAGCCATTACAGGCCGATTGCTGTTGGGCGAGCAGATGAGGCCCACAGCCATAGCTGGCATGGTGGTAACCCTCGGAGGCATAGCCCTGTCCATCTTGGCCAAGCCGCAGCCTGGCGACAACCGGCTGCACACCTCGCTGCCACGGCGCGGCATAGCCTACGCCACTGTGGCCGGGATATGCCAAGGCGTGGGGTTGGTACTGAGCAAGAGGGGGCTCGAACACTATGGCTCGGCCGTCGCCAACGCCGGCATAGACCCCACAAAGGCATTGCCCGACGCATTGCTGCCGCTGCCGCTCGACCTTGGCATACCTTTTGCGGCCACCATGATACGTGCCACCATGGGCATAGCGGGCTTCATGCTTATGCTGAGGCTGCTGCACCCCGACTGGCGCGAACGTCTCGGCCACGCCATCGCCGACCGCAAGGCCATGTGGTGCACGGTCGGTTCAACCCTGTTCGGGCCTTTCATAGGAGTCAGCGCCTCGCTCTTAGCCACACGCTATACCTCCACCGGCATAGCACAGACCCTCTTCGCACTAACCCCCGTGCTCATCATTGCCCCGGCCGCTGTGCTCTTCCACCAGCGAGTGACGCTGCGCGAGGTTCTCGGTGCCATAATCAGTGTTGCCGGAGTGAGCTTGTTCTTCATCTAACCCGGGGGAAGCCCCCTCAAGGTCGGTATTTCGATAGCCTTTGTACGCACAAAAAGCACGCCACACCGTGCCTCGTCCGACCCCTACCCGACCTCAACCCGAACCTAACCTATCTTTCGCCCTAACACAGAGCGAGTTATATAAACAACTATCTTCCCTGCAAAAAAATATGCCGGTATTTCATAATAATACCAGCATATTAATGATTTACCGTTATTTTAGAACTCGGCGGTCTTGGGGGTGCGGGGGAAGGGAATGACATCGCGGATGTTGGCCATGCCGGTGACGAAGAGCATCAGGCGCTCGAAACCGAGGCCGAAGCCGGCGTGGGGACAGGTGCCGAAACGGCGAGTGTCGAGGTACCACCACATGTCCTTCATCGGGATGTTGAGCTCGTTGATACGATTCATCAGTTTATCGTAATTCTCCTCGCGGACACTACCACCAATAATCTCGCCAATCTGCGGGAAGAGAACGTCGGTACCCTGCACAGTCTTGCCGTCGTCGTTCTGCTTCATGTAGAAAGCCTTGATTTCCTTCGGGTAGTCAATCATGATGACGGGCTTCTTGAAATGCTGTTCCACCAGGTAGCGCTCATGCTCCGAGGCCAGATCGACTCCCCAGCTGACGGGGAATTCAAATTTATGACCCTTGGCGACGGCCTCCTCGAGTATCTTGATACCCTCGGTGTATGGCAGACGGACGAAGTCGGTGTCGATAACGCTCTTCAAACGTTCAATCAGACCATTGTCAATCATTTTGTTGAGGAACTCGAGGTCGTCCATGCAGTGGTCTAAGGCCCAGCGGACGCAGTATTTGATGAACTCCTCCTCGAGGGCGGTGAGTTCGTCAAGCTGGTAGAAGGCCATCTCGGGCTCAATCATCCAGAACTCGGCCAGGTGGCGCGGAGTGTTGCTGTTCTCGGCACGGAAGGTAGGGCCGAAAGTGTAGATTTTGCCCAGCGAGGTGGCTCCGAGTTCGCCTTCGAGTTGGCCGCTGACGGTGAGGGCGGTGAACTTGCCAAAGAAGTCCTGCTCCCAGTCTATCGTGCCGTCCTCCCTGCGAGGCGGGTTCTCTGGGTCGAGGGTCGAGACATGGAACATCTCGCCGGCACCCTCGCAGTCGCTTGCAGTGATGAGGGGGGTGTGGAAGTAGAAGAAGCCACGCTCGTGGAAGAAAGTGTGGATGGCCATGGCCATGTTGTGGCGCAGACGCATGACGGCACCGAAAGTGTTGGTGCGGAGCCGCAAGTGGCCTATCTCGCGCAGGAACTCCATGCTGTGGCCTTTCTTCTGCAGGGGGTAGGTATTGGGGTCGGCCTCGCCATAGACGACGATTTTCTCGGCCTGCACTTCGACGGCCTGGCCCGAGCCCTGGCTCTCAACCAGTTTGCCCTCGACGCCTATGCAGGCTCCGGTGGTAATGCGTTTCAACTCCTCTTCGAACTTCGTGGGGTCGGCAACGATCTGGATGTTGTGGATGATAGAGCCGTCGTTGACGGCCAGGAAAGCCACGTTCTTGTTGCCGCGCTTGGTGCGCACCCAGCCTTTGACACATATTGTGGTGCCCAGCAGGGCGCTCACATCTTCTTTCAACAGGTGTTTTATTTCGTAGTGTTTCATTATTGTTGTGTGTGTTTTGTTCTTGGTTCAAGTTTTGTTATTGTCCTCTAAGGCCGAGCTCGACGTCGTTCGAGAAGCGGAATAGTTGTTCTTCATCGGCCCGTGGGCAGATGAGGAGGGTATCGTCCTTCGACACCACGATGTAGCCTTCAAGCCCTTTGATTACGACAGTTTTGTTGTGTGGTATGTGGACGACCGAATCTTTAACGTCGTAGAGGTAGGCGTTGCCGCTCACCACGGCGTTGCCATCGGGGTCGTGGGGGTAGGTGTTGTACAGCGAGTCCCACGTCTCGATGTCGCTCCAGCCAAACGAAGCTTCAAGCACATGCACGTTGCTCATGTGCTCCATAATGCCGTTGTCTATCGATATGGATTCGACTGTTGAATAGGCCGCTTTGACCTGCTCGGCACTGCTGCGGCTGTCGAGCCCAAAAAGGAGTTGAGCCACTGCCGGCAGGTGCTGGCGGTAGGCCTCCATGAGCTGCCCGAGGGGCCACACTTGTATACCGGTGTTCCAGAAGAACTCGCCAGAGGCTATGAATTGTTGGGCTACTTCGGTGGGAGGCTTTTCGGTGAATGTGACTACGGGATGGAGCCTGCGGTGCCCCTCGACGAGCGAGGCACCCTCGGCATACTGTATGTAGCCGTACTTACTGTTTGGGTTGGTAGGTTCAGAGCCTATGGTCACCGTCCAGCCCTGCTGGGTTGCCACCTCGACGGCCTCGGCCATGTCGGCCACAAAGCGGCTGGTACCGAAAACGGCATGGTCTGACGGGGTGACAATCACGGTGGCCTGCGGGTCCAGACTGGCGATGACGGCGGCGGCGTAGGCCACGCATGGGGCCGTATTGCGGCGCACCGGCTCGCTCAGCACCTGGTAGGCGGCCAGCCCGCTCACCTGCTCGCGCACCTTGGGAGCCTGGCCAGCGGCGGTCACTATTATGATGTTGTTCCGGGGGCATATCAACTCCATACGGGCAAAGGTGCCTTGAAGCATACTTTGGCCGGTGCCCATTATATCGAGAAACTGTTTGGGGTTGTCGGCTTGGCTCATGGGCCAGAAGCGGCTGCCTATGCCGCCGGCCATGATTATGCACCAGAGATGTTGGTTTGAGTTCATCGGTTTTTTTGTTTACTGGGGTGGTTCACACGCTCACCTGGCCTTTAATGTGGGGGTGTGGATTATAGCCTTCGAGGGTGAAGTCGGCATAGTCGAACCCAAAAATATCTTTAACAGCGGGATTGATACGCATGGTGGGCAGGGGCCTGGGGTCGCGGCCCAACTGCAGATGGCACTGGTCAATATGGTTGGAGTATATATGGGCGTCGCCCAACGTGTGAACAAAGTCGCCCGGCTCGAGGTCGCACACCTGGGCCATCATCATAGTGAGGAGGGCATAACTGGCTATGTTGAAGGGTACACCGAGGAACACATCGGCGCTGCGCTGGTAGAGCTGGCAGCTGAGTCGGCCGCCATCGACATAGAACTGGAAGAGGCAGTGGCACGGGGGCAGTGCCATGAGGGACTGCTCTGCAGGGTTCCATGCGGTGACCAATAGGCGGCGGCTGAAGGGGTTGTTTTTAATCTCTGCCACTACGTTGGCAATCTGGTCGATGGTGCCACCCTGGCCGTCGGGCCACGAGCGCCACTGGCTTCCGTAGACGGGCCCGAGGTTGCCATCGGGGTCTGCCCACTCGTCCCATATCGAAACACCGTGTTCCTTGAGGTATCCTATATTAGTGTCGCCCCGCAGAAACCACAGCAGCTCGTAGATGATGGAGCGCAGATGGAGTTTCTTGGTAGTGAGCAAAGGGAAGCCGTCCTGAAGCGGGAACCTCATCTGATAGCCGAACACGCCTATGGTGCCGGTGCCGGTGCGGTCCTGACGCGGCGTACCGTGGTCAAGAATATGTTGTACTAAATCCAAATACTGCTTCATACATCATAATAACGCCGACTCAGAAAAAAAATTGTACAGCCATGAAAAAAAATCCACACTCCAACATAACACCAAGGTCGGGTTAAGGTCGGGTTGAGGTCGGAGTTTTAACATTTCTTAACGTAACATAAGCGAACATTGCAAGCGTTTGAGCCGATAATCAACAAGTTGCTCCGCCAAACTGGCCGCAGCCTGTTGCCTTAAAGCCTGGGCTTCAAGATATTCGCTTGCCGACGCCATGCCGGCGCTATAGTATGCCTTTAGTTGTTGTAGATTGTCGTCGGCATCGGCCAAAGCCTGCCGCTTGACATCGATGAAGGCGTAGGCCTCGGTCATCTCGTTCCAGGCTTGCCGGGTTTGCAAAGCCAGTTGCTGACGCAGGTCGATATTGCGCCAAGCGGCCTTCTCAAGCTCAATGTGCTGCCTGCGGGCCTTGTGGGCTGTACCCCACCAGGCGGTTAGTGGCACCTGTGCCGTGGCAAAGACAATGCCACGGGCGGTGTAATCGTCGCCCATTATGTTGCTTGCGCCGTAGGTTGCACCTATAAGCAATTGCGGCAGAGCCTCGCCGAGGGTCATACGGTAGCGCAGGTGCTCGGCCGTAACGGCATGATGCAGCAGCTGGGTCTCAGGGCGTTGCTCGGCCATGGCGGCATAACCGCCTGTATCGGCCATCAGGGGCAACGGCAGATGGCCGTCGAGGCTGTCGGTCAGCTTCAGGCTGTCGGTATACTCCATCCCTACATACTGGCACAGAGCCAGATTGGCCAACTGCAAACCGTTGGCCAGCTGCACTTTCTGTGCAGCCAACTCGCTCTGGCGCAGTTTGACTTTGAGCAGGTCGTTGCGACCTATAACGCCTGCCGCCGAAGCGGCCTCGGCATCGCGCCGCAGGGTGTCGAGCAATGCCTCGGCCTCAGCCAAGGCTCGCTCTTTCTCGAGCAGCGATGCCACTAACCAGTAGCGCTGCTCCGCACCTATCAAGGTCTGTTGCTCGGCCATCGTCAACTGCAACGCAGCCACATCAACGCCCAAAGCTGCCAGTTCGTTGCCGCGCGATATCCGGCCTCCGGCATAAATAGGCCATGTGGCCACAGCCCCGGCTGTGGTACCGCGGTCAATCATCTGTATGCGAGCGGTATAGTCGAACTGCGACACCATCTCCTGCAAAATACCGTTGATATTTATATTGATACCGTAGCGGTCTATAAGTTCCTGCAACTGGGCTATACGGCTGTCGGTACTCTGTCCGGCTATCGATGTCTCGACACTGACTCGACTGTCGCCCGACGAAGTGGTGATATCAACCAAGTTGTTACTGGCGCGGAATGCGGCTGCCGATAGGCTGAGCGTGGGGAAATGGTGCGTAAACGCCTCGGCTTTGGTTTGACGCGCTGCCTCGAGGTCGAGCCGTGCCACGCGCATGGCCGCCTGGTTGCGCAGTGCAAGAGCCTTGCAGCTGTCGAGCGAGAGAGGCTGAGACAAAGCCAGTGCAGGCCAGAGCAAAAACGATACTATTATGATGAGACGGGGCTTCATGATGCTGGCTGAGGTTTAGGGGTACGGTCAAAAAGTTTCCAGTAAGCCACCGGCAGCACAGTCACAATAAACCCAATGGCACATATGGTTCCGAAACATATCACAACACCCATAGGCATCCAGAGTGTTGAGCGATGGATTATCATCGGTATGACACCCACAGCTGTAGTGGCCGAGGTGAGAAATATGGGCCTCATACGACGTATGCCTGCCTCGAAAGCCACCTCTTTGACGGTAAGCTTGCGTGGTGGAGCATCGGGGTGTTGCGGGTCACGCATACCGTCGGCCTTCAACTCTTCGGCATAATCAAACATGACTATAGTGTTGCGCACGTTGATTCCTATGAGGCTTACAATACCTATAATGGCGGTCATACTCACATCGCAGCCAAAAATCCACAACCCAACGAAGGCACCCAACAAGCATAGCAGAGTACCGCACAGCGAAAGCAAAGTCAGTCTTATCTTCTTGAAATTGAACAAGAGGAAGAAGAACACGATAGCAACTGAAGCAATGAGGCCTACTATAATGTCGCCCAAGGTATCGTTGTTTACGGCATTCAGACCACCGTAGCTCATGCTCACGCCGTCGGGCAACGCCGGAGCGAATTCCTGTTCCAACCAAGGGCGCAAGTGCTTCATGGCCACAGGCTGACTGCATCCGTAACTCAGATCGGCACCGACGGTGAGGCAGGGTGTACCGTTGCGGTGGGCGATGCAGGCTTGCTGCCAATCTGGCTCTATAGTGGCCACCTGACGCAGCGGCACCCATAAACCTGGCAGGGCTGTGGGTATAAGCAAGTCTGACAGGCGAGAGACCTCGTCGGCAGTGGCATTGTCATCAGTATATAACTTCACTTGCATCTTGTAGTCATCCTCCCATATAGTGGCCACGGGCACCCCACTGTACAAAGCTGCCAAATTGGCAGATAGCATAGCCTTTGTAATCCCTAAACGCGAAGCTTCCTCTGGTTTGAGTTCGAGCTTTATGGCAGGCATAGTGCCACCAAAATCGCTGTGCACCCACACCAGGTCGTTGTCGGCCCTGAGATGTTCCATCAATTTGCTTGCCGCTGTACGCAGGTCTGACAAATTGTCACCCCTCAGCCTAATCTCTATGGGATTGTTGACAGCCTGGTAATCGAGCTGTTTGAAACGTATCGAAGCCTCGGCAAAGGTATCGACGCACGCGTCTTTATAGTGCTTCATCAAGCCTTCAGTATGACGGCTGCCGCGGGTCTTAACAATCATCTGGGCGTAGTTCTTGCCCGGCATCTGAGGACTGTAGGTGGCCATGAAACGCGGCGAACTGGAGCCAACGAAAGTGGTCACACTCTCAACACTGTCGTTGCTGCGCAACATCTGTTCCATGTCCTCACACACCTTGGCGGTGCGTTTGAGCGATGAACCTTCTGGCAAGTGTATCTCTACCGCGAAGCTGTCGCGCTCCGCCTTGGGCATAAGCTGCAATGGCAAATGGAAAAAGATAAGCACCGCAACCGTCACCGACAGAGCACCTGCGCCGATGGTAATCCACGGACGGGCAAAACAAGCCCTTAACAAACGCTCATAGCCCCCTTCGAGAATTACAAAGAAACGTTTTTGCACACGCGAAAACATCGTTCCTTTAGCCATTGGGCGACCAAGGCCTATCATATGCTGCTCCAACCACGGCGTGAGTAGCATAGCAAGCGCCAACGACACTCCCAACGAGATACTGATGGTAGTAGGGAAATATTTGACAAAATCGGCTAAAGGACCGTGCATTGTAAAGAGGTATGGGAAGAATATGCCACTTATGGCTATGGTTGCCACCAACAGCGACGGGAAAAACACTTTGGCGCTCTTGAGGGCGGCTTCCCACGGCTTCATACCATGGCGCAAGTTGTCCATATAGCCGTCTATCATCACTATCGAATCGTCTACTATCATGCCCAGCGTCACGATCAAGGCTGCAAGGGTAACGATATTCATCTCAAACCCCACAATATACATTATACCTATAGTAATAGCGGTGGTGAGAGGTATCTCAATGGCAGGGATAAGGGCCGACGACAGTGGGAAAAGTAGCAGCATGACGGCAATGACCACCAGAATAGCCGTAAGAAGGTCGCGCATGAAACTCCAAATGCTGTCGTCCACAACCTTAGGCAGATCGGTTATACGATAAATACTAACCCCGTCGGGTAGAGTACGCCCAAAGTCGGCCATTACCTCGTCAACAGCCTTGCCAAACTTCACTATATTGTTACCAGGCCTCATTTCTACCGAAAGCACCAATGCATGATTTCCATCCTTGGTGATGTAAGATGTAGGTTCGGCATACTGGCGCTCAACACGTGCCACATCGCGCAAACGCACATTCTCACCCGTGGGTAGCGAAAGAATTACTTGATCGGCCACCTCATTTTCAGAGTGCAATGGCGAAGCCACATACAGAGGCAAAGTGTTAAGGCTATCTGTCAAAGTGGCGCCAACACTCACCAAGCCCTGCGTCATCAAGGCTGCTGTGACAGTTTGTTGGCTTATGCCATAGGTGGCTAAACGTGATGGGTCGAGATGTATGGCCACCTCTTCGTGCTGTTCGCCAAGCGATGTTAGGCCAGCCACAGCCGGCACGCGCCGCAAACGCGCCTTGAGGTCGTCCATATAGCGTTCCATGTCGCGATATGTCTTGTCGCGAGAGTCCATAGTAATGAGCAGCGATGAAGTGTTGCCAAAATCGTCAATAACCACTACCGCCAATACTCCGGCAGGCAATTGGCTCTTGAAATCTTTGAGTCCATGGCGTATTTTTGACCATACCTCAGTTTGATTGCGGACACTGTTTACGAGTTCAACATACACATACACCACACCCTCTTTGGTATAACTATAGGTACGTTCTTTGTCAACCTCTTGAAAGGTGAACAGGTAATCCTCAAGAGGATTGGTTAGTTGCTGCTCTACCTCCTCGGTAGTAGCTCCAGGGTACACTGCAGCCACTATGCCTTGTCGTATAACAAATTCCGGAAACTCATGCTTATTCATGTGCAACAGTCCGAACACTCCGAAAGTAACCAACAACGCCACTATGAGGAACACAATCTTGGCGTTGGACATAACGGTTTCTATGAACCCGTTCTTTTTCACTGCCCTGCTATTGTTACTTTTGAGCCTTCGCTGAGTTTTTGAGCCCCGTCTGTTACCACTATCTCGCCCTGGTGCAAACCACTATCAACTATGACGCCGCCAGGTGTGACGTCGCCTATTGTAATCATACGCCTACAAACTGTGGCCGAGTCGGTCACTACCCATACATAACGACTGCCATCGGGGTCAAGCTGTACGGCACGACGAGGAATTTCACAGCCAAGAGACGCACTGCCCTCAGCAAAACGCACCCTACAGACCATGCCAGGCAATAGTTTCCCCGAACCTGACCCGATGTTGACCCGAACCTTATATGTATGTGAAAGCATATCGGCCTCGATGGCACGTTCTTCAACACGGCCACTGTAAGTGCGGCTCTCGTCAGCCAACACATCAACCAGTGCACGCTGCCCAACGGAGATGTGGCTGATATCAACCTCAGGTATGCTAAGTTTCACATATAGACGGTCTGTGCCCACTATTCGCAACACCGGTTGTCCGGGAGCCACTACCGAACCTGCTTCAACCAACCGAGCGCCAACTGTGCCTGCTGAAGGTGCCTTGAGACGGCAATTGTCGAGGTTGTGTCGTGCCAAGTCGGCCATTGCTCGAGCCTGGTCAAGCTGCGAGCTGACTTCTACCCATTTAACCTCAGGCAAACCACCTTGGTCATATACTATTTTAGAGCGGCGGTAGCCGTCTTCGGCACGCTCCAATGCAGAGTGAGCCGCACGCCATGTCGAGACCGCAATGGTGCTGTCAAGTTCGGCTAAAAGCTGACCTTGCCGCACAGCCTGCCCTTCGTGCACATACACGGCTGCTACACGGCCTCCAGCCTCGAAGCCCAAAGATGCTGAATAGCCCTCTTCGACGGTACCAACATAGTAATTCCCATCCTGCGAAACAACGGGTTCAACACTTTGCACCTGCACTCTTACGGGTGCGGACTCCTGTGACGGGATTGTGCCGCCATGGCAGCCTCCCAGCAGGAGGGCGGCGATGATTATTGTTGTATGGTTTTTCATTGGTCGGGCGTGGTTAGTGGCCGAAGTCTGAAAGGAATTTGATGCGCATGAGGCGTATCTCCTCCTGAGTGTAGTCGGGGTCGTCGTCGAACTCGGCATAGGCTTCGTCGAGGCTGTCGGTGGGGGCTTGACGCCAATAGTCGAGGATATCGTCGTAGTGGTCGGGGTCGACGTTGGCATCGATGTAGTAGTCGATATTTAATTTGGCACCCGAAGAGATGATATGTTCTATCTCGGTGAGGAGTTCGTCGAAGGTGAGTCCTTTTGCGCGTGCGATGTCGTCGAGCGGCAGCTGTCGGTCTATGCTTTGTATAATGTAGACTTTGAGGCCAGATTTGTTGGGTGCGGAGCGTATGACAAAGTCCTGCGGGCGCTCGATGTCGTTGGTCTCAACGTAGTTTTTGATGAGTTCTACGAATGGTTTGCCGTATTTTTGGGCTTTGCCGACACCAACACCGGAACAGCGAGAGAGTTCTTCGACGGTGACAGGGTATTGTATGGTCATGTCACGCAGCGAACGGTCTTCAAATATTACGTAGAGGGGTAGTTTTTGTTTGGAGGCTATTGATTTGAGAAGTGATTTGAGTTGTGCATAGAGAGCCTCGTCGCCCACAGCGGCCGAGGTGGAGTATTCTGACGGCTCGCCCTCGTTCTCCCCATCACCGGAGGCGTCCTGCTTGTAGTCGCGGTCGGGGGTTACGAAGATTTGGTAGGGTTTGTGCACGAAAGCGCGGCCGGCCGGGGTAACTTTGACGGTGCCAAAAGTTTCGACCTCTTTGGCCAGAAGGCCTTCGAACATGGCCTGGCGTATGGCGGCGCGCCAGAAGGTGTCGGGCTGATCGTTACCCTGCCCGAACTGGGGCAGGCTGTCGTGGTGGTATGAGCGGGTGACGGAGTTTTTGCGGCCCATGACGACATCGATGATCTCTTTGGGTTTGAAGGCCTGCTTCATGGCTATGATGGTCTCGATGAGGTAGGCCACCTCTTCATGGGCTTCAACCCGCGGGCGTGGATTGACGCAATTGTCGCAGCAGCCGCAGTTATCGGGCTCATAGTGCTCGCCAAAATAGTGCAGTATGGCGCGGCGGCGGCAGGCCGATGTTTCGGCGTAAGAGACGACCTCCTGCACCAGCTGTATGGCCATCTCCTGTTCGGTGATGTTCTTGTCGGAGAAGAATTTGTAGAGTTTCTCGATGTCCTGCTCACAGTAGAAAGCCAGGCAGTGACCCTCGCCGCCGTCGCGGCCGGCGCGGCCGGTCTCCTGATAGTAGCCCTCGATGCTCTTGGGTATATCATAATGTATGACGAAGCGCACATCGGGTTTGTCGATACCCATGCCGAAGGCTATGGTGGCCACGATAACGTCGGCCTCCTCGCGCAGGAACTTGTCCTGGTTGTCCGATCGGGTTTTGGTGTCCATGCCGGCGTGATATGGCAGGGCTTTGACGCCGTTGAGGCATAGCAATGCGGCGAGGTCCTCGACCTTCTTGCGGGTGAGACAGTAGATGATGCCGCTCTTGCCGGGCCGCTCTTTGATGAAACGCACAATCTCTTTGTGCAACTGGAGGGTATCGGAGGGTTTGGGGCGCACTTCGTAGAAGAGGTTGGGCCTGTTGAACGACGAAATGAACTGCTTGGCGTGCTCCATCTGGAGGTTCTTGATGATGTCCTGCTGCACCTTTGGGGTAGCCGAGGCAGTGAGGGTGAGTATGGGCACCTGACGGCCTATGGAGGTTATGGCGGCGCGCAGGCGGCGGTATTCGGGACGGAAATCGTGACCCCACTCCGAGATACAGTGCGCCTCGTCGATGGCGAAGAACGAGATATCGAGCTGCTTGAGGAACTCGACCGTCTCCTCCTTCGAGAGGGTCTCCGGCGCCACGTAGAGCAGCTTGGTTCCCCCTTTGAGGAGGTCTTCCTTGACCTCGGCCGACTGGACGCGCGAGAGCGACGAGTTAAGGAAATGGGCCACACAGTCGTTGCCGGCCGTGAAACGCACAGCGTCAACCTGGTTTTTCATCAGCGCAATAAGGGGCGACACCACGATGGCGGTGCCGGGCAGTATCATGGCCGGCAGCTGGTAACACAAGCTCTTGCCGCCGCCAGTAGGCATAATGACGAAGGTGTCGTAGCCCCCAAGCAGCGATTCAATGATAGCCTCCTGGTCGCCTTTGAACTGGTCGAAACCAAATATTTCTTTTAACTTTTGTTGCAGGTCGGTCATAATTCAAAAAAAACTCGTAATTTTGCAAATCGAAATTCTAACTACAAAGTTAGTGAAAAAATCGCAAACTGCAAAAAAAAATTGACCTTGAAAACGCACGAAGAACTGAAACAGATTGCCACTCAGGTATTTAGCGACGAAAAAAAAGCTATCGCAAATCTCGAAAATCTGCTCGACGATGGCTTTGCACACGCCGTGGAAACCATTTTTTTAGCCTCCGGCAGGGTTGTTGCCACTGGTATCGGCAAGAGTGCCAACATAGCCCAGAAGGTAGTCTCGACCCTCAACTCTACCGGCACCCCCGCCCTATTCCTCCATGCAGCCGACGCCATCCACGGCGACCTCGGCATGGTGCAGCCCGGCGACGTGGTGCTCTGTTTCTCCAAAAGCGGCGACACTCCTGAAATCAAAGTGCTGGTGCCCCTCATCAAAAACTTCGGCAACCCCATAATAGCCGTTGTTGGCAACCGCAACTCGTTCCTGGCCTCGCAAGCCGACATAGTTCTCGACACCACGGTGGACCACGAGGCCTGCCCCAACAACCTGGCACCCACCAGCAGCACCACCGCACAACTGGCCATGGGTGACGCCATAGCAGTGGCCCTTATAGAGTGCCGCAACTTCTCGGCAGCCGACTTTGCACGTTTCCACCCCGGAGGAGCCCTGGGCAAACAACTCTACCTCCACGCCAGCGACCTCTACCCCCAGAACGAGCGCCCCGAAGTGGCCCCCAGCACCCCACTGCGCGACACCATACTCGAAATGACCTCGAAACGACTGGGCTGCGCTGTGGTAACCGAAGGCGGCCGGCCCATAGGCATAGTCACCGACGGCGACCTGCGCCGCATGATGCGCAACCACAACACTTTCGACCACCTTACTGCCGCCGACGTCATGACACGTGGTCCCAAAACCATCCAGGCAACAGAGTTCGCGGTAACAGCCCTCCACCTCATGCAGCAGTCGGCTATAACACAACTCGTGGTGGTGGACCCCGACGGAGCCTACCTCGGCGTGCTGCACCTGCACGACATACTGCGCGAAGGCATTATCTAAACATCTAACAATCAACAACACAATGGAACTCAGAACCGAAAACGTAGTCAAGATATACCGCTCACGCACCGTTGTGCGCAAAGTGAGCGTCCACGTCAAACAGGGCGAAATAGTGGGCCTGCTGGGACCAAACGGAGCCGGAAAGACCACCACCTTTTATATGATAGTGGGCATCATCAAGCCCTACGAAGGCCGCGTATACCTCGACAACACCGACATCACCAATATGCCCATGTACCGCCGTGCCCAACTGGGCATAGGCTACCTGGCTCAGGAGGCCTCGGTATTCCGCCAAATGACAGTCGAAGACAACATCTCGGCCATACTCGAATTCCGTAGCGACCTGACCCGCAGCCAGCAGAAAGAAAAGTTGGAGTCGCTCCTCGACGAGTTCCGCCTACAGCACATACGCCGTAGCCGCGGCATTCAGCTTTCCGGTGGCGAACGCCGCCGCACCGAGATTGCACGCGCACTGGCCAACGACCCCAAGTTCCTGCTGCTCGACGAGCCTTTTGCCGGCGTCGACCCCATTGCCGTGCAGGACATCCAGGACATCGTGGCTCACCTCAAAGACCGCAACATAGGCATACTCATAACCGACCACAACGTGCGCGAAACCCTCGCCATTACCGACCGCGCCTACCTGCTCTACGAGGGCTCGGTGCTGCAGCACGGCACCCCCGAAGAGATGGCCGCCGACCCCGAGGTGCGCGAAAAATATCTCGGTCGCGATTTCGAACTGCGCCGCGCCCACACCCAAAATATCTAACCAACTGACAATCAACACGATAAATAAACAACGCCCAACCCGCTGTAAATCAGCCTGATACATGGGTTAGGTTCGGGTTAAGGTCGGGTTGAGGTCGGGTCAACATCGGGTACCTATAGACATTGTCCGTACAAATCCCGATGTTTGTACTTCTTCAACCTATGTTTCAGCCAATTAAGTTCAGGTTTTAGGCTTTTTTTCTCCTCAACGCCTTATCTACCGCCTCGTTGACGGTTGGCGACACCCGCCAGAAGTAGACCGCCGCCAGCGCAGCCGAACCCAAAACAAGGGTTTTGAGCAGCGAGCCCGCCACTATCCTCATAGCACCGCCAAGGGCAAAGTTCCAAAGCCAGTCGGCAGCCAACACGGCCGCCATGATAGCCAGCACCTTGAGGTGGCCGGCGGCAAAGAGGCTCACGCCGTAGGTGAACCACAGGTAGAGCAGCAGCCCGCCGAAATAGAGGGCGTATGAACATAGCGTGGCCGCCGCCGAACCGTTGATGCTCCACAGAGGTATGAGCTTGCGGTTGAGCACTATGGCCGAGACGGTGAGCAGTGCGATGAAAATGAGCGAATAGGCGTAACGACGCGAGAAGTTGAGTATATCGGTGGCAATAGAGAGCGACGAATTGACGATTTTTGCCACCGAGAGCAGCAGCACCACCCCCATGCCGCCGGCATAGTCGGCACCGTTGGGTATGACTGCAAACATGGCCCTGAGGTTGAGCCAGATGACACAGAAAATCATGCTGCTGACCAGAAACTGGTGCAGCGACACCTGGCGCGCCAGGCGGTTGGTTTCGGCCAGGTCGTTGCGGCCCACGGCCTCGGCCACCACGGGCCTCGCAATGGCTCCAAGCGAGCGGTAGGGCACCTCGACGATATTGGCGATATAGAACGCAATGGTGTAGACGCCGGTGAGGGCCAGACCGGCCTGCGCGCCAAGGAAAAGCGAGTTGATGAGCGGTATATTTGCGGCCAACACAGTGGCAGTCATGAAGAGGGTGTAGCGCACCATCTCGCCTGCCAAGCGGCGGTCGATGAAATGCCAGTCAATCTTGAACGAGATGCCGCCCAGGCGCAGCAGGTACACAAAGTCGACCACCATGGCCAGCCCGTAGGCACCCACAAAAAGCATCACAAACACGTCGAGGCTCACCACACCGTGGCCGTAGAGCAGGTAGCTCACCAAGTTGACGGCCCTCACGCCCACCTCGCGCACAGCCTTTGGCAGGGCTATGTGCTGCAATATGCTGGCGTTGGTCTCGAACACCGTCATGTAAAGTGCAAAGAAAGTGAGGGGCAGCAGCAGGTAGCAGTAGTCGGCTATCATTGGCGACTTCTCTATGTAGAGCCCCACGATAGAGTCCTTGAATATCAGGAAAAGCACCGCAAAGAGCACGAAGCCAGCCAAGGGGATGAGCAGCGAGAGGCCGAAAATGCCGTGGTTGGCGCCGGTGCCGTCCTTGAAGCGGGGGAAGAAGCGCATAATCGACGAATTGGAGCCAATCTGTGCCAGAGCCGAGAAGAGCATTGCCGCGTCGACCATCACACGTGTGAGGCCTATCTCGGCCTGCGTGAGGCAGTCGGTGAGCACAAAGAAGGTTATGAAAAAGCCCAACGCCACCCCTATGTAGTTGGCGGTGGCCCCTTTAATGCTCTGTTTGGCAATGAAACCCATGGCTTTATGTTGATAAAAAAACTGTACCCAATAATAACGCAGCCCTCCCCTTTTTATTGCCATATAAATAAAAAAAATTTGGCATTTCAAAAAAAAGGCGTATCTTTGCAAACTCAATACAAGTGCCATTATGAGCCGTAAACAGGACACTACAATACAATTTAGTGGCTTAAAATCAGGACGTTACACGTATGATTTTGAGTTAGGCAACGACTTTTTCGCCGAGTTCGAAAACGACGAAATTGCCGCCGCCGAGGTCCGTTACGACGTAATTTTGGACAAAAAAGAGCACACGCTGGTAATAAATTTCAGCTTCAGCGGAAAGGTCAGCACCACCTGCGACCGTTGCCTCGGGCTCATCACCCTGCCCGTGGAGGGTACCGAGACGCTATGCGTCAAATTCAGCCCCGACGGCGAGCAGTGCGACAGCGACGACACCGTGATACTGCCAGAGAGCGCCACCGAGATAGACCTCGCGCAGTGGTTCTACGAATACGTGGCCGTGAGGCTGCCCATGCAGCACTCGCACCCCGAAGGCGCCTGCGACCCCGCCATGACAGCCATCCTGGAGCAGTCGGCACCATCGGCCACCGACCACCGATGGGACGCCCTGCTCGACCTCAAAAACCAAGAAAACAAAAATAATTAAATATAAAGTATTATGCCACATCCAAAACACAGATTCTCGCAGACACGTACTGCCAAGAGAAGAACACACGACAGCTTGGAGAAAGCCCAGCTCACCACCTGCAGCAACTGCGGTGCCCCCGTCATGTACCACCACGTATGCCCCCAGTGCGGCTACTACCGTGGTAAACTCGCCATCGAGAAAAACGGCGAAGCCTAACCGCTGGCTTTCGGCTCCGCACCGGAGCCATCCAAATCCAGAAAAGAAAGGCGACTCGACAGAGCCGCCTTTTTTCTTGACCTCTCAAAAAATAATTGCCAGTTTAGAAAAAGTTTGTATCTTTGCAGCCGTAATACCACAGGAAACTGCAGGACACATAAAATAAGATGTTATGAAGAAACTGTTATTAATTCTCGCTCTCGCCCTGCTGGCAGTGTGTCAAAGCGCTTTTGCCTATGATTTCTCGGCAGTAGCTCCGAGCGGCCACAGGTTGTACTACAACATTGTCAACGGCGAGGCTCAAGTTACATACCAAAGAACTTCAAGCCCTCATTACTACAATCTCACGGGCGACCTATCAATTCCAAGCAGCGTCACCAACCCAAATAACGGCCAAACCTACGCCGTCACCTCGATAGGCGGAATGGCTTTCTATGGCTGCAGTGGCCTAACCTCCGTAACTATACCAAACGCCGTCACCTCGATAGGCTATGATGCTTTCTATGGCTGCAGTGGCCTAACCTCCGTAACTATACCAAACAGCGTCACCTCGATAGGCTATGATGCTTTCTCTGGCTGCAGTGGCCTAACATCCGTCATCATCCCAAACAGTGTCACCTCGATAGGCATGTATGCTTTCTATGACTGCAGCGGCCTGACATCCATAACTATCCCGGACAGCGTAACCTCGATAGGCGAAATGGCTTTCTCGAGCTGCAGTGGCCTGACGTCCGTCAATTTTAATGCAATCAACTGTACATCCATGGGTAGTTCCGCTTATCCTGTATTCCAGAGTTGTACAAACCTCAATACTGTGACAATAGGTAATAACGTGCAAACTATACCAGCTTATGCTTTCACTGGCTGCAGTGGCCTAACATCCGTCATCATCCCAAACAGTGTCACCTCGATAGGCATATATGCTTTCTATGACTGCAGCGGCCTGACATCCGTAACTATCCCGAACAGCGTCACCTCGATAGGCGGAATGGCTTTCTTGAACTGCAGCGGCCTGACCTCCGTAACTATCCCGAACAGCGTCACATCGATAGGCAATTATGCTTTCTCTGACTGCTGCGGCCTAACGTCCGCCTTAATCCCTGACGGTGTCACCTCGATAGGACGTGGATCTTTCAGGAACTGCAGCGGCCTGACGTCTATCACCATTCCCAACTCCGTCATCTCCATCGGCGAAGATTCCTTCATGGACTGCACTGGCCTGATATCCGTTGCGTTTAATGCTGACAGTTGCACATATGCCGGAACTTTTGATTACGGTCCGTTCCATGGATGCACTAATATAACTAGTTTTACTTTGGGGGACAATGTTAAGGTGATTCCGTCATATTTGTGTCGTGATTTGACCAGTTTGTATAATATCACCATCCCTGGCAGTGTAACCTGGATAGACGCCTATGCTTTCTATAGCTGCTCCGGCCTCACATCCGTCACCATCCCGAACAGCGTCACATCGATAGATTGGTATGCTTTCGGTAACTGCAACAGCCTTGACACGGTATACATGATGCCCCTGGAAGCACCAACGCTTGGCTCAAGTGTTTTTTTCCACAATGCATCAGACAGAGTGTTTATTTTAAACGGCTGCTCGTATGATAACTACTATAATAATTCTTCGTGGAATTCTTATCGTACATATCTCTGCGATCCAATAATCAATATTTCGCTCAATGTTTTAGCAAATGATTCTACGTTTGGGACTGCAAATGTTGTTCCTGGTCGCAGCAATCGCGATATACGTTGCGACTCCACAACTGTAATAGAGGCTACTGCAAACTATGGCTACCACTTTGACCATTGGAGTAACAATAAAACTACAAATCCCGATACTCTGAAATTGACAAACGACACTTCCATCACAGCCATCTTTGCCAAAAATCAGTATTCAGTTGTTGGATCACCAAACGATGGAACAAAAGGATCGGTCGATGGAAGTGATACGGTGGACTACCTCGACAGTGTAACTTTAACTGCCCAGGCTTACTATGGTTATCATTTTTTGTGCTGGAGCGATAATGATACCAACAATCCAAGAACTGTGGTAGCCAATGAAAATATTAACCTGACAGCAATATTTGAATACAACCGGTATACAATCAATGCGAATGCAGACACATCGATACACGGTTACTGTACAGGTGGCGGTAGCTACAACTACCTCTCGTCACGTACCATTCAAGCAAATGCATATTACGGGTATCATTTCACACAATGGAACGATGGTGTGAACACAAACCCTCGTACAATAACATTGACACAGGATACGCAGTTTGTCGCCATGTATGCAAAGAACCAGTATTCGGTAACAGGTACAACAAACGACAGTGTAATGGGTGTTGTCTTTGGCAGTGAGACCGTGGAATACCTTGACAGCGTGACATTGACGGCGACGGCCAACTATGGATATCATTTCCTGCGATGGAACGATTATAATACTGAAAACCCACGCAAGGTTGCTGCAACTGAAAATATCAGTTTAACCGCCATATTCGATTACAACCAGTACACACTCACACTTTTAGCTGACACCTCTATACACGGTACAGTGAGCGGTGATGGATCGTTCAGCTATCTTTACGAGTGTACCATTAATGCCACTGCCAATTATGGTTACCATTTCACTCAATGGGACGACGGCGACACAAACAATCCTCGTGTCATTACGCTTACTCAGGACACCTCGTTTACCGCACATTTCGCACCGAACCAGTATACTCTGATAGTGACGGCTGGCGAACATGGAGCGACAACTGGTAGCGGGACTTATGACTACGGTGATACCGTCACTATTCAGGCAGTGCCAGAGCCGCACTACCACTTCACACGATGGAACGACGGCATCACAGACAACCCACGTCAGTTTCGTGTGGAAGGAGATAGGACGCTGACAGCTTTCTTTGCTATCGACACCCATACGGTAAACGTTGTGCCAAGCGACCCTGTCCGCGGTATGGTCACGCAAAGTGGCACGGAGTTTGTTTATTTAACGCCCTGTACCGTTGAGGCAATTCCATATTCTGGATATACATTTGCCGGTTGGAGTGACGGCTCGACCTACAACCCTTATACCTTTGCAGTAACAGAAGATGTTGAACTGACTGCCGTATTCCTTGCAGAGGGAGAAGTTGGCATTGAAAACATCAATGCTAATGACTTCAACGTGTATTCATACGAAGGCCGTATTGTGGTCGAAGGCGCCGGAGAAGAGAGGGTGAGTGTGTTTGATATGGTTGGCCGCGAAGTCCGCAACGAGGCTTTGCCCGCCGGCGTGTACCTAGTCAAAGTGGGTACCCTGCCGGCCCGAAAGGTCGCGGTGGTGAGATAGGTTTTGGAGTATTATAAGAATTCTGATTTGAATTATATCTCTGGGGGCGGCGAGCGACAGCGAGCCGCCCCACTGGTTTGATGCAGGGCTTGCGCGCTGCATTGTTTTCGTCGCTATCGGGGACTGGTGTGCCCCGCGAGCTTGATGAGCGAACTCGGTGTGCCATCCTGTGGCAGACCTCTAACCCGACTTCTGACCCGTTTTCTTCCAAAGTGCGCGGGTGATCCGGCTGATTGCCGGGCAACTAATCCTCCCGCCTTCACGGGAAAGACTGCTGCAAAGTTACGCATTTCTTCCAGACAGGCCAAGCGACTGCAACGAAAAAGTCGGAAACTGCAACGAAATTTTTTGCAAAAGCCCCCGAAACTGAAGAATCGTTGCAGTTCGTTGTAGTCGGCCAAAATGTTTTTTTTGTCAATTCTAAAAAATGTTGTATTTTTGCAGAGCAATTTTTGAACGGAAAAGAACAAAAATATCATGATAAATATCACATTACCAGATGGTTCTGTGCGTCAGTTTGAGGCTGGCACCACACCCCTTGACATAGCCAAAAGCATTAGCGAGGGTTTGGCTCGCAACGTTTTGGCTGCCAAAGTGAACGACAAAGTCATGGAACTCTATCGCCCCATCGACACCGACGCCACCGTGCAGCTCCTGACCTGGAACGACGAAGAAGGCAAGGAGACTTTCTGGCACACCAGCGCCCACTTGCTCGCCACCGCCCTCAACGAACTCTATCCCGGCATCAAGTTCGGCATAGGCCCCGCCATCGAGAACGGATTCTACTACGACATTGACTTCGGCAAATACGAGGTATCGAGCGACGACTTTGAGAAGATTGAGAAGAAAATGCAAGAACTGGTGAGCGCCAAGACCCCCATACGCCGCCGCGAGGTGAGCAAAGCCGAGGCTCTGAAAGAATTCAAGGGCCGTAACGAGGTGTACAAGGTCGAGCTTATCGACGCCTTGGAGGACGGTACCATATCGTTCTACGAGAGCGGCTCGTTCACCGACCTCTGCCGCGGACCGCATTTGGTCGACTTCAGCCCCATCAAGGCCGTCAAGCTCATCAACTTGGCCGGAGCCTACTGGCGCGGCGACGAGCACCGTCCCCAGCTTACTCGCGTCTACGCCATCTCTTTCCCCAAGAAGAAAGAACTGGACGAATATATGGTGATGCTCGAGGAAGCCAAGAAGCGCGACCACCGCAAGATTGGCAAGGAGCTGGGGCTCTTCATGTTCAGCGAAACCGTCGGCAAGGGTCTTCCCATCTGGCTGCCCAAGGGCACCGAACTGCGTCTGCGCCTTCAGGCCTTCTTGACCAAGATACAAAAACGCTACGGCTACCAGCAGGTCATCACCCCGCATATCGGCGGCAAACAGCTCTATGAGACCTCCGGCCACTGGGAGCACTACGGCGAGGACAGTTTCCGCCCCATCACCACCCCCGAGGAGGGCGAGGTCTATATGCTCAAGCCCATGAACTGCCCCCACCACTGCATGATATACAAGAATGAGCCCCATTCGTACAAGGACCTGCCGTTGCGCTACGCCGAGTTCGGCACCGTATACCGCTACGAGCAAAGCGGCGAGCTGCACGGCCTCACCAGGGTTCGCTCATTCACCCAGGACGACGCCCATATATTCTGCCGTCCCGACCAAGTCAAGGAGGAGTTCCTCAAGGTGATGGACATCATCGAAATAATCTTCAAGGCCCTCAGTTTTGAGACCTTCGAAGCCCAAATATCGCTCCGCGACCCCAACAACACCACCAAGTATGTTGGTTCTGACGAAAACTGGGCACGCGCCGAGCAAGCCATCGTCGACGCCTGCAAGGAAAAAGGCCTCAAGGCCAAGGTTGAGTTGGGCGAGGCTGCATTCTACGGCCCCAAACTCGACTTCATGGTCAAAGACGCCATCGGACGCCGCTGGCAGCTGGGCACCATCCAGGTCGACTACAACCTGCCCGAGCGTTTCGGTCTGGAATACATAGGCAGCGACGGTCAGAAACACCGCCCCGTCATGATTCACCGCGCCCCCTTCGGCTCCATGGAGCGTTTCTGCGCCGTGCTCATAGAGCACACCGGCGGCAAGTTCCCCCTGTGGCTCACCCCCGAGCAGTTCATCATCCTGCCCGTCAGCGAGAAATACATCGACCAAGCCCGTGAACTCAAGGCCAAACTCGACGAGATGGACCTGCGCGGCACCATTGACGAGCGCAGCGAGAAGATTGGCCGCAAAATACGCGATGCCGAGCTGGCACGCATACCCTTCATGCTCATCTTGGGCGAGAAAGAGATTGAGAACGGCACCGTGAGTGTGCGCCGCCAAGGCGCCGGCGACCTGGGTGCAATGACACCGCAGGACTTCGCCAAGATTATCGAGCAGGAAATCTCGCAAGTCATGTAACCCTGAACATACATTATTAATTAATATAGGAGAGCCAAGCCATAGCAGCACCATTCAAACCCAACAGCACCTCGCCACAGCAAGGACGCGGACGCGGGCCCGTCAGGAAAGAGCCCGAGCACCTTACCAATGAGCGCATCAACGTACCCATGGTACGCGTGGTGGGCGAAGGTATGGAGGCCACCATCATGAACACCCGCGACGCCCTCAAGTTGGCCTACGACCAGGGTCTGGACTTAGTGATGATTTCGCCCAGCGCCAACCCGCCGGTGTGCAAAATCATCGAGTACCAAAAGTATCTCTACGAGCAGAAAAAACGTGAGAAAGAGCGCAAAGCCAACTCAACCAAAATCGTCATCAAAGAGATACGACTCAGCCCGCAGACCGACGACCACGACTTCGAGTTCAAGCTCAACCACGCCATCCGTTTCCTCAAGGAAGGCAACAAAGTCAAGGTCGACGTCTTCTTCCGCGGCCGCTCTATAGTATACAAAGAGCAGGGCGAGGCCCAGCTGCTCAAATTCGCCGAGGCACTGCTCGAATACGGCAAACCCGAGGTCATGCCCCGGCTCGAAGGCAAGCGCATGCTCATGATCATCGCCCCAAAGAAATAGAAACCAAGTATATCACACCAATATAGTCTAACTTAAAAAACAGTAAAGTAATGCCTAAAATGAAAACCAAGGCCGCTGCCAAGAAGCGTTTCACTTTCACCGGCACCGGCAAAATCAAAAGAAAGCATGCTTATCACAGCCACATCCTGACCAAAAAGGAGACCACCCAGAAACGCAATCTGGACCACACCACCCTGGTCAGCCGTGACGACGAAAGCCGCGTGAAACGTATGCTTTTAGCGTAAAAAAGACTAAAAGGCGAGAAGATAAAAAGACTAAAAGGCAATAATGAAATCTTTTAATCTCCATATCTTTCAATCTTTTAATCTTAAAGCGAAAAAGGAGTTATTAACCATTGTTTAGAGCACCAAAGAGAGGACCGCAAAGAAACCTCCGCCTAAACGAAAAACAAATTAAAGAAAGAAAATGCCAAGATCAGTAAATGCCGTTGCTTCAAGAGCACGCAGAAAAAAAATCCTCAACCGCACCAAGGGCTACTGGGGCAGAGGTAAAAACGTATGGACCGTCGCCAAAAACAAATGGGAGAAAGGTCAAACCTACGCCTACCGCGACAGAAAGAACAAGAAGCGCGAATTCCGCTCGCTGTGGATCAACCGCATCAACGCCGGTTGCCGCATCAACGGGATTTCCTACTCCGTTTTTATGGGAGGCTTGCACAAGAACAACATCGAGCTTAACCGCAAAGTCCTGGCCGACCTGGCCATGAACAACCCCGAGGCTTTCGCCGCTGTTGTCAAGATGGTTAAATAAGCCCAACTCAATAAACCAAGTCTTTAACCTATAAAAAACTTCATGTCATGGGAAAAACTGAATTAATGCAATATGTAGAGAATTTGGTCGAGCGCAAGGAGTTCCCCGAATTCAAGGCTGGCGATACCATCACTGTCCATTACAAAATTAAAGAAGGAAACAAAGAACGTATCCAGAACTTCCAGGGCGTTGTGCTGCAACGCAGCGGAAGCGGAGCTACCGAGACCTTTACTGTCCGCAAAATTGCCAACGGAGTTGGAGTAGAGAGAATCTTCCCCTTCGCAAGTCCGGCCATCGAGCAAATCGACGTCAACAAACGTGGCGCCGTGCGCCGTGCCCGCATCTTCTACCTGCGCAATCTCACCGGTAAGAAAGCCCGTATTAAAGAGAGAAGGCACTAAGCCCCCTCCCTTCAGCAAGATATACTTGGCCACAGGGGCCGCAACGGAACGTTGCGGCCCCTGCCATTTACCAACCCATATTGCTCAAATGTTAAATAATCTTAAATAAATGTTAAATTTTGAGCCGTTTTGGCCTTCCCGTCGTCTATTATATATGAAAAATCGGAAAACACTTGCCATTATTTGAAAAAAAATGTATATTTGCAAAAATAATAAGATAAACAAGCACATATTAACACCATGAAAAACAGCACTTTATTAATGACCATAATTATGACGGCAATTATTGCTCCAGCGAAAAACACAATTGCACAAGAAATAATATTTTCTTTACCTATACCATCACAAAGATCTATCGTGCGAAGTGTTACCAACGATACTTGCTTAACATATAGTGAAGATGCTACAGGATCTTATTTCAGTTTATCTAAATTGCTTGATGGCACTACATCTCACCGTTTGCCATTTTCTCCAACGCCTGTAGCCAATGGAGTAAATGACATCTGTATCCTTAAAAATCAGAACGTTGCATATTTTTGTGGAACAAACACAAGTGGTACATCATTTTTTGGGGGACTATCGTTGTCATCATTAATGACGCCTTCCACAAGTTTATCTATTAACATAACACCTGCACCTTTGGTTTTTGGGAATGACACAATAGTTAATCTGAATAAGATTGCCGCATTCAAGGCTGTTTCTGGTGACATCCACCTAATATTGATTGGAATGTGCAGTTTGAGAAACGCCGGACCACACATCATTTCCTCTTGTATTATTGATGCTTATGCACCCTCACCAACATCAACATCATGGCAAATGGAAATGTATACTTTTGGAAAAACCGATTGGGTATTTCATGATGTTGCAATAACAGACAATTATGTAGTAGTGGCAGGTAAGAACAAACCTGATATGAGACCTCATAAGGTATGGTTTTTCAACAAACCTGTTAGTTCTAATGAGACAATATTTGATGCCACATCAAATGTCCCCTATGCTACGGGTAATACAGCTATCATAGGGAATGGTGCCGTTGTCCATTGTGGCGGAGATACGGTAGCCACGGCGTACCTTGTTCCAAGAGCAGGGATAGCACCCGGGGGCATTATGTTGTCACTATATGCAGGCACTAATAATTATATGCGATACATAATATCCTCACCAGTGAGTGGCTACAATTTTACGGGCGAAGTCAAAGATATGGCTTATTGGAACGATGGTATATATTTATTGCATGATTTATTAACACCGACCGATGGCACTGTTAGTGCTATACTTCATGTGGATACCGCTTTCAATATTGATTGCCGATACGAGAATATTTCGTTTGGTAATAGAAACACTTCTCTTGATGTGAATTTATCCACAACCAACAGTGCTGTAGTGTCCGGAACGCTTCCAATAAACCGCTTGACTCTACATAACTTTGATTTCACAAATCCCAGTTCTTCATGCTCTAATGATGTAATAGAACTTGCCCTACCATATACTACTGATGTCAGAGATTTTGATGAAATGCTTCCTATAGACAGAAGTATTAACATGGTATCACCAACACTATCTATCGCAACCATGATAATAAATAAAATATGTCAGTAATTGTAAAATATAGAATTATGAGAAAAAATGTATTGTTTTTGGTATTTGTCACGATGCTGCAGTTTACCGCATTTGCGCAGCACGGTCATCCCATTCCTCTGAGAAGTTATGACAACTATCGAGTGCAAGACTCAGTCCTAGTACCTATGCTGAATGACAGCACATGCACCTATTTGTCCACCAAAGGTCTATCTGGTGAATACTATACAGTTCAACTAATGCTTGACAGTGTGGATGAAGGTATAACGATATATGGTGTAGCAATAAGCGCCATGTATATGGAGGCAAATATCCCGTTGACATCATATGCGGACACTTCCCGAGAGAATTGGAGAGAATATTCATGCCTCTACAAACCTATAGGCGACAGTATGGTTTTAGTGACCAAAGCAGGTTACAACCAATTTTCAGTGCCACGATATGTTCTTCCTCCACACAGAATATACAACATCTCAGATCCGTCTCAGGTAATAAATAATATTTACGTTTATGCCCAAGATAGCTCAAAAATAACGCCACCCCTGCACGAGACATACTTTGACACAGCCTTTTATGTAACAGATTCTTTTTATATTGGCACAACGTCCAATTGCTTCCATGTGGAAAACACATTAGGCGGAACAACAACATACTCAGCCCCGTTCTTGGGACTGGTAACCCCGTATAGCACAAATCAACAGTATAGGGTTAATACCAAGACATATAAATGCTATACCGACGAGTCTCAAAGTTGGAGCATTTTTACAAATCCATTTGGGTTTCACCATATCATCTTTCCCATCCTGACGCCGGACCCGAACAGGAGCACCCCCACGCCGGTGGACACGGTGCTGAGCTATTTCGACACCACGGCAATTGACACCACGATAATAGACACCACGGGGCAGGGAATCGACACCACGGGCGTTGACACCACGGGTGCCGCCATCTACTCGCCGCAGCTGCTCGAAAGGTATACGCAGCTGATACCCAGCATTGTCGAGGCCGGCGGCACAGCCACGGTGCTCTCGTCGTTCCACCTGCAGGCCGTCGAGCTCTACGATGCCGCCGGCCGCTTGGTGCAGAGCCGTCCGGCCCGAGGCACCGCCGCCGCGGTGGACTGCACAGCCCTGCCGCGAGGCAGCTACTTGGTGCGCTTGGTCACCACCGCCGGCACCACCACCAAAAAATTGACCATACGTTAGCCCGAAATTTACTAAACCTCTGAAAACCAGCCTGTTGCAAAAACACCACACAACAATCTGGTTTTCAATAATATAGATAGGTTAGGTTCGGGTTAAGGTCGGGTTGAGGTCGGGTAGGGTTCGGCGGGGGTAATAGTTTATAGGTCCTATAGCCGAAGAAAGGCCGTCTTTAGCCTGGTTTTCAGTGGTTTGGCAGCCATGTTTCATGCGTCGGCAGGTACCCAGCCGTGTAAGGCCTTGAAAAAAATATTTTGTCATGTCGGGCATTTTTTGTATTTTTGCAGTCTGAATTAATCCTTGAAAACACCACAGCGATGTACGACAACGAACACGGGCTCTATGTGGCCCACTGCAGCGAGGGTCCTCTCGCCATCAACGGCCGGATGGCCAACCGTCACGGACTCATTGCCGGAGCCACCGGCACGGGCAAGACAGTGACCTTGCAGGTGCTGGCCGAGACTTTCGGCCAGGCCGGGGTGCCATGTTTCATGGCCGACATGAAGGGCGACCTGAGCGGCATAAGCCAGCCCGGGGCCATGAGCGGATTCATAGCCAAGCGCAAGGACGAGTTTGGCATTGCCGACCCACACTTCCAGGCCTGCCCGGTGAGGTTTTTCGACGTGTATGGCGAGCAGGGCCACCCCATACGCGCCACCGTGAGCCAGATGGGGCCGCAGCTGCTGAGCCGCCTGCTGGGCCTCAACGAGACGCAGGACGGGGTGCTCAACATCGTGTTCCGCATTGCCGACGAGCGCGGCCTGCTCATCCTCGACATGAAGGACCTGCGCGCCATGCTGGACTATGTGTCGCAGCACGCCAAGGAATACACCACCCGATACGGCAACATATCGGCCGCCACGGTGGGTGCCATCCAGCGTGCACTGCTGCAGCTCGAGAACCAGGGGGCCGACCGTTTCTTCGGCGAGCCGGCATTCGACATAACCGACCTGCTGCAAACCGAGGGCGGACGCGGCATTATGAACGTGCTGGCCGCCGACAAGCTGATGCTGCAGCCCAAGCTCTACAGCACCTTCCTGCTCTGGCTGCTGAGCGAGCTCTACTCCACCCTGCCCGAGGTGGGCGACCAGGAGTTGCCGCGGCTGGTATTCTTCTTCGACGAGGCGCACACCCTCTTCGAAGACACCTCGAAAGCGTTGGTCGACAAAATTGAGCAGGTGATACGCCTCATCCGCTCCAAGGGGGTGGGCATCTACTTTGTGACCCAAAGCCCCACCGACATACCCGAAAACATACTCGGCCAGCTGGGCAACCGCGTGCAGCACGCTCTGCGCGCCTACACGCCCAAGGACCAGCGCGCCGTGCGCACCGCAGCCGACACCTTCAGACCTAACCCAGCCTTCAAGACCGACGAGGCCATTACCAACCTCGAAACCGGCGAAGCATTGGTCAGTTTCCTTGACGAGAAGGGAGCACCGTCGGTGGTTCAGCGCGCCAGAATTCTCTTCCCGCTGAGCCAGATTGGTGCCATAAGCGAGGGACAGCGGCTCGACATTGTGAAGCGCAGCCCCATCTACGGCAAGTACGACACGATGGTCGACCGCGAAAGTGCCTTCGAAGTGCTACTCAACGAGGCCGAGACAGCGCTGGCCGAACAAGTCGAGACACCCGAAAAGAGCATAGCCCGTAAGGGGTCGGACAATTCGGCTGGCGGGAAAAAGATTGCCGCAGGCGTGGGTTCCAAACTGCTCAAAGCCGTAATCACCGCCGCCACGGCCACCGTGGCTACGGCTGTCGGCACAGCCGTAAGCGACAAAGTGAGTGGCAAAAAGACCACCTCGAGAACCTCTACCGGCCAAAAGATTGTGAAAAACACCACTTCGGCCGCCACACGCACACTGACGCGCGAGCTCACTCGCGGCATCCTTGGCAACCTGCTGAAATAGCGTTCACTCCAACAAACAGGGCAACCACTGCGCCGCCGGCCAGCAATGCCGCCGGTAGCGTGAAATTTGGTACCTGCAACGTGGCATACGGGAGCATCGCCACGGCACGCAACAACCAATCGACAGCCGAGAGAAGGGTACTGAGCAGCCACTCGGCCACGGGACCCACTATCGGCCACGATCCAATGACAAGTACCGCCAGAGCCGATGCCATGAGAAGTCCGGCACAAGGCACTATGGTCATATTGGCCACCACAAACCATGTGGGAAAACTGTGGAAATAGTAGAGTGTGAATGGCAGCGTGGCCAACTGTGCCGATGTGGTGAGCACAAGCAAGTCGATGGCACGTGAAAACACACGTGCAAACCACGAGTCACCGCGCAGCCTTAAGCGGCGGGCGGCACAGCTGCCCGCCGCAATGCCGAGCACTGCGGCATAAGAGAGCTCAAATCCAACGTCGAAAAGCAACATCGGGTTACTCACCAACATCACCAAAGCAGCAAGTGCTATCGTGTTGTACCGGCTTGTGCGCACCACAAAAACATCGGTGACAATAAATATAGAGAACATCACTGCGGCCCTCACTGTGGCTGGAGCCAATCCGCTGAGCAGAGCAAACAGCCAAACGCCAGTCATCGTCGCCGCACCTCTCAGAGCCCGTTGCCAACGGCGGCGTCCAACAGGCCAAAACAGCGCCATCAGAACAGCGGCCACAATTCCCACGTGCAACCCTGATACACACAGCAAGTGGGCCACTCCGGCATTGCGGTAGAGTGTGGTGGTCTCGTCGCTCAGGTCGTCGCGCCACCCCAAAAGCAGAGCCTCGGCCACGGCCGTCTGCGATGGGGTCAACGCACGCCGTTGCAGCCGATCTCGCAGGTCAGTACGACACTTTTCAGCCACACTGCGAAGACCCTTGGAGCCTGTGGCAGTTACACGGTAGGAACCTGCAGGCAAATAGCACTGCCGTTCTATCCCCTTGCGGTGCAGATACTTGCGGTAGTTGAAGCCATCGTCGCCCACACAGCTTGAAGGTACCACTGGATTGGCATGGGCCACAAGGCGGTCGCCATAGTGCAGGGTAGCAGCCAGCGAGTCGGCAGCCACAAAAAGCTGTATCTTACCCCGGGAAGCATGACGTTGCGAGCCATGCTGCACAGCCTCGACGACAGCCACAACCGAATAGGAGCGAGCCCGTTTGAGCGGTGTGGAGCAGAGTCTCATACTGAGGGTTGCACCCGGCTGCAAATGGTAAGCGTAATGGTCTGGGTGCAGCATTGGATCGGCCATTCTTGCACGCAATCCACCGAAAGTCACAAACAGCAGCATTAAAAGCACAACTGGCAACGTGCCCATACCGGACTTCTTAATGCCTGAAGCTTTCGTATTTCCGCGCCACAGCAGGGCGATGGCCAACAACACCACCAAAGCCGTCATTGCCCAGAAAATGTACCCAAGGTGCAGTGTCGGCAGCAGTTCGGTAGCCACAATGCCCGCCACAAAGGGCAGCAGGGCCATCAGCAGGGGCACGCGGCGCATAACGGTCAGTCTATTATAAGGTCGGCAACCCCGATTTTGGGAATATGATGGATACCGTCACGGCGGTAGTAGGCGTGGCTCTCGTCGGGGGAGATGGTGTCAATGGCGTAGTGCTCTATGCCTTTACCAACGGCCACAACCATCTGAGGTTCAAGTTCAAGGTTCAGCCCACGCCTGACTTCGGCACGGTTAAAGGCTCCTATAATTATACTGTTGAGACCCATCTCGGCGGTTTTGAGCATTATGGTCTGCAGCGCCATACCGAGGTCGATATCAATCCAGCGGTTGGCATCGGCCACTGCGCAAACCACAATGAAAGCCTGCGGCTCGGTACCCGGCAGCGGCAGGTGCGGCTCGGGCAGCATGGCACCGAGCTTGATATTAGCGTTCAGCATATCGGCCTCTGGCCCTCGAGTAACTAAACGGAAACGCAACAGTTGCTGGTTCTTGGCCGAGCCGATCTTGCCACATGCTGCCACAATACGCTCAAGCTCGGCACGTTTAACCACATAATTCTGGTTGTAGCCTCGGCAGCTGCGGGCCCGCAGCAATAGGTCGTCAAGGGTAGGGCCGACACGCTTCACCTTGGGTTTCTGGCTACCGAGGGTGGCCTCGTAGCGCTTCTCTAGATAGTTGTCTGCCATGATTCGCTAAGATATTTTGCGCCACTTAACCGATTCGCTTATACCAAGCAACGAACCCTTGACCACCAGCGTGTTGTCATTTTCGAAATGACAAGTCACCTTGGCCTTTATGCCGCGCAGAGGGTCGTATATTTTGGTGTCGCCCCAATGGTGTTTGCGGGAGTCGTAACGCAATCCCGCGATAAGTACTATGCGGTCGCACGGGGTTTTGCGTAGGCTGTGGTCGGGGTTCTTTTCGTCAAGCAACTTGCGTCCTTTGGCATCACGGTCCTTCTCCATCCATACCACCTGTGCACGGTAAGTGCCAGAGGGTTCTTTTTCGAATTTGGCACGGAATTTATAGCCGTCTTGCACACCTTCGTAGAGTCCAACGATATTGTCGGCGGCATTATTTTTGGCCGACTGCGCCCAAACTGGAACACAGCACAACAACATAATTATCAACGCAATAAAAAATCTCTTTGACATTTTTGCAACAGTTTTGAAATGCAAAGATACAACTTTTTTCAAAAAAAAATTTGCCATATCAGAAAAAGTTTGTACTTTTGCAGCCGATTTCGAAGAGCGCGAAACACTTATGATCTGCTAGCTCAGTTGGTTTAGAGCGCTTGCTTGACAGGCAAGAGGTCACAAGTTCAAATCTTGTGCAGATCACGCAACGGGGCAGCCTAAAGGCCGACCCGTAATTTTTTTTGCCATGGTATTGATTTTTTTCGTAATTTTGCATTTTGAAACAAAATTATAACAGCCATGAAAAGTTCAACCGTCAAGACCCTGCTTGTCCTGCTGTTTGCGGCCGCGTTGGCAGCCGGCTGCGGAAAAGAGACCACCACGGAAAGACCCAATTCCGGCAACCCAGGGTCGGGCGACAAATCCGGCCAAACCGACACAACCGCAGTGACTGGCGACGCCTCCAAGGCCAGGGTGAGCAACATCGACTATACCCCATGCCATCAGGATTCGTACAAAGGGCATGTCCACCCCGACTCGGTGTCGCTGCGCTACGACAACGGCACTGTGTATGTGACCCACTATAACTTGACGGTGAACTGCGCATTCCAAGAGGGCGGCATCATTGTATACATGACCACACGCGGCTCCAGGATTACCATCAACGAGTACGAAAACCCCGACGGGCCGCAAGCCGACTGCATGTGTGAGACCGACAACTCGTTCCAAATCAACAATGTGCCGCCTGGAACCTACACCTTTGTGTTCAAAAACTGGAACCCTTCGCCATACACCATGGAGTGCACCTTCTGAGTTTCACCACGCCAACTGCTTAACGCCGAGACATAGAAGCCTAAACACTGGTACCCAATAATTTATACAATACATTTTGCTACTTCGAATAAAATTCGTACCTTTGCAAACAATTTACACACCGACAACTCACAAAAACAAAATATCATGGTAGATTACAAGAAAATCGGATTAGTGAACACCCGCGCGATGTTCGCCAAAGCGGTCGACGGCGGCTACGCCATCCCCGCATTCAACTTCAACAACATGGAGCAGATGCAGGCCATCATACAGGCCGCCGTCGAGACCAAGAGCCCCGTCATCCTGCAGGTGAGCAAGGGCGCCCGCGACTACGCCAACCCCACCCTGCTGCGCTACATGGCCGAAGGTGCCGTAGAGTACGCCAAGGAGCTCGGCTGCCCCAACCCTCAGATTGTGCTGCACCTCGACCACGGCGACAGCTTCGAGACCTGCAAGAGCTGTATCGACATGGGTTTCAGTTCGGTAATGTACGACGGCAGCGCATTGCCCTACGAGGAGAACATCAAAATATCGCGCCAGGTTGTGGAATATGCCCACAAATATGATGTCACCGTTGAGTGCGAACTCGGCGTGCTGGCCGGCGTCGAGGACGAGGTGTCCTCCGAGGTGAGCCACTACACCAAGCCCGAAGAGGTCATCGACTTCGCCACCCGCACCGGCTGCGACTCGCTGGCCATCAGCATCGGCACCAGCCACGGCGCCTACAAGTTCAAACCCGAGCAGTGCACCGTCGACCCCAAGACCGGCCGCCTGCTGCCTCCTCCCCTCGCCTTCGACGTACTTGAAGCCGTTGAGAAAAAACTGCCCGGCTTCCCCATCGTGCTCCACGGCTCCAGCTCAGTGCCGCAGGACGAGGTTGACACCATCAACGCCAACGGCGGCGCCCTCAAAGCAGCCGTCGGAATTCCCGAGGAGCAGCTGCGCAAAGCCGCCAAGAGCGCCGTCTGCAAGATTAACATCGACAGCGACAGCCGTCTGGCCATGACCGCAGCCATCCGCAAACACATGGCAGAGCACCCCGACCACTTCGACCCGCGCCAGTACCTTAAACCGGCACGCGAGAGCATGAAAAAAATGTACATCCACAAAATCGTCAACGTGCTCGGCTCAAACGACAAACTCTAAGCCTCGGCGCGCAACGCAATTAATTGAAAGCGAGCCTGTTAGATATATTGTATCTAACAGGCTCGCTTTCAGCATTATAACAAGGTTAGGTTCGGGTTGAGGTCGGGTCAAGGTCGGGTTGCCGACCACAATGTTGAAAAACGAGCCGAACAAAGCCCCTATTTGGCCACTAAACAAAGCATTGCCAACCCGTTCCCAATATATTAAAATATATTAAATTAATAAAAAAACTTAGCCATTTGAGAAAAAAGTTGTATATTTGCTTTGCATTTGGAGTGCTACCCTAACGCGCTCCAAGGCATTGAATATACAAGATAACATACTGAATATGAAACGCATAAATACACAGAAAACTACCGCTCGGTTCGTTGCCGCAGTGGGACTTTTTTTCGCAATTTCCGTAATTCCGGCCCATGCGCAAATCTATCAGACCTATTTTCAGGGTTTCGAGGAGGCCGAAGAGGAGAACTACAGTTTCTCGTCGGGAGCGGTCCACTCGCTGCAAACATCGCTGTACAGCAGCGGTTCGCAGTCGTTGAAGATCACGCAGACCGTAGGTATAGACATCGTGCTCACAACCGACACAATCGACTTCAGCCAGAACACCAACCTGCAGTACATCGCGCTTGAGTTCGACCACATCTGCGACATCAACCCCCTGACCTCGACAAACCCCAGTAACGTGGCAAATGTTTATGTGAAGCGCATCGATGAAAGTGTCTGGACCAAGCTCAGCGGCCAACAGTACGCGGTGGAAAATGGAGCCAAGGACTTCAACATCACGCCCACGTTCAGCAACGAGTCGTATGCCACCTGGCGCAACACAACCATGAACAACAGCCTGTGGCGGCACGAGCGCTTCAACGTCAACAACGTGCTCAACAACGCCACCACCCAGAACCGCAAGATACAGTTCCGCTTTGAGCTCAAGAGCCGCAAAAACGACCCCAGCACCGGCCCCGCCGACGGTTCGGGATGGTATCTCGATGCCATCACCGTGCGTACCAGCCAAGACCCCATGATTGACCCCACCGTCACCCTGCGCCAATTTGCAGAAGGTCTCCATGCCAACAGCCGCGGTGCCGATATAGTGGCCGATATTAAGACCACTGTGGCCGCCGGTATTAATCCCGACTCGGTATACATAACCTACTCCATAGGCTCCAACCCCACCGAGCTGCGTCTGCAAATGGAAGAGGACGCCACAGTTTCCGGACGCTTCAAAGCACACATACCTTTCAACGGCTACGACACCCTCATGCGCTACCACATTGTGGCACGCGACATGACCAGCAACATGAACACCGGCACCTATCCCGTTAGCGAAGCGGCGAGGGTTGAATACCGCTGTGTGCGCGGCAAAGAACGAATAATAACATTTGACGACATAGACACCTCCGGGGCTGTCCGCACCAAGAACAACAAGCATCCGTTCCCGGTTGCAAAGAAGGCGCGCACAGAATATGTGATCGACCAGGCCCAGATGCGTCGTATGGGTTACGAACCGGCCACCATATCGGCAATGACCTACATGTTCTACAACCAATACACAGGGTCGCTCCTGCGGCGCCGATTCCAGCTTGCGCTCAAAAATGTGCCCAGCACCTACGCCGTCACCAACGAAAAACTATTCTCAACCAATACCGTCGTCGTATACGAAGGCGACCTAACTGTGTCCGCCGAACGTAGCACCAACACCCAGACCATAAACTTCAACATCGACTCATTCTACTATGCCGGACAGGACATAATTGTTGAGATGACCTATAGCGACATGGACAACGGCAGCGAGGCACCACTGCTTATGCAGTCACTCAGCGGCACCGAGAAACAGACCCTATACCAGAAAAGCACCAACAACACCGACGACCCATACTCATACTACAAAGCCGGAAACACCGAGAAACAGCGCCCGTTCCTGGCATTCAATGCCACCAAAAACCTGCCACTATACTACGACGCGGGCATAGACTCGATGGCCTACCCCAACTTCGACACACCAACCACCACTGCCGACAACGAAGAGATAATAGTGCGTCTGCGCAACTTCGGCGTACGGCCTCTCACCGCGGTGCGCATTGCCTACAAAGTTGACGACCGCGAAGTGCAGTACTACGACTGGACCGGCAACCTCGGTGCCAACGAAACAGCCTTGGTGACCATCTGCAATACCCTGCAGGTTGACGAGGGATACCATTCGCTCACCTCTTGGGTGGAAGACACCGTGACCAGCGGTACCATTGTGATGCGCGACCACGAGCCCTACAACGACACCTGCAAAACCGACTTCATATCATGTGCCGGCCCGATGCACGGTGTATTAACTGTTGGCGGCGAGAACGACGATTATGTCACATTGCAGCAATTCCTATATGCTGTTGAACGTTGCGGCATCGACTCCACCCTCAATGTGCTACTGGCACCGGGCGATTATCGCGTTATGGTCATGCCGCATGTCAATGGACTCTCGCCAACTTCATACATCAAATTCCAGGCCAACAATGGTCGTGTCAGATTTATCGGCGACGGTTCCACACCATATATGGTCGACCTCACTCAGGCGCAACACATTCGTTTTGAGAAAATTGATTTCGTTCGCCTGCCTGCCACTGCAAGTTCAGTGACTGATTTCGTTAAGCTCGACTACTATAGTACCGACTGCCATTTTGACAGTTGCCTCTTCGCCGACAGCTCCCGCGTGGCAGACTATCTGCTCATGACCGCGCTAATTTCCTCCAACGGTGCCGACTCGCTGACGATAAGAAACTGCACCTTCTACAACGGACAAATGGGTGTGAACTTGGCCGGCGACGCCTCCGACGACCGATCCATTGGCAACAGCGTGTTTGGCAGCACTTTCATCAATCAGCGCTACAGTGGTGTTGAAGCTCTCAACCAAACCAACGTCACTATAGACAGCAACACCTTCACTGGCGTGCGATCCAACGACCGCTACGTGGTTCGCCTGCAAGTGTGCGACGGTGTCTCGAGTGCCACCCGCAACAAAATATTCGTCACCAAAGGTGCCGGCGGTATAGGCGTAACCGATATTGAAGGTACCGCCAGCGTACCCATCGTGATTGCAAACAACATGATTGAGGTTATCGACGACGGTTCGGCCATCAGTCTTATGACGCCACTCAATATTATCACCGCCGCATATGCCGATGTGGTATACAACTCGGTGAAACTCATTGCCACATCGCGTACCAATGTACCTGCGGCGGCATTTGGCATGGCAGGCTCCTTAGAATACAGCCGCTTCATGAACAACATACTGGCAGTGTTCGACGAGACTAACTACGCTCTCAGTTACTACCCCGGGACCTCCACTACCAACACCGTGAGAAACAACCTATACTACACCGGCGGCACCATACTCAACCGCTACAATGCCATAGTAGCCTGTAACAACTTGGAGCAATGGGCCGCACAAGTCACAGCCGACAGCAACTCCATATCATTCAAGCCCGACTTCCTCAACGCCACCCATGCCGATCTGCGCACCTACAACCGTGCAATCAAAGGCAAAGGCATGCCGGTGAGTACAGCAACAACTGACCTCTTGGGCAACCCGCGCGATACCGTTGCACCCTGTATAGGCGCTTTCGAGTTTGCCACACTACTGTACGATTTCACTGTATCGTCACTCAGTGCACCACTCCTTGAATACTGTTCCGCCCCTGACAGGGTTGAATTTGTGCCCATGCTGCGCAATATAGGCGTTGGAACCTACGATGTCGACACATCGGGCGGCACACTCACACTATACTGCTCGCTCAATGAAGGGCCCACCCACTCGTTCAACGTCTCAACCAGCGTTGGAGCCGAAGACTCCATAGCCTGCGCTACTGGCATACTGCTTAATGTGTTACCGGCATTTCAGGCTGACTCGGTACACCACCTAAAAGTGTGGCTTGCATCAACCCTCGACCCCAATCCCACCAACGATACCAACAATTTCACCATAGTAAGCCACTACCACGCTACCGCTCCAACAGGTAGTAATCTCACCGTAGAATACGGCAATACCGCTCAACTCACCGCCAACCGTGGCATATTACAGTGGCCCAGACACGTCTACAATTCTGGCGACAAAGTCAACTCTGAAATATACTGGTATACTACACCCGATGACGAGGAGCCCATTTACATAGGTACCACTTATACGACCCCTCCGTTGCGCGATACTGTGACTTACTACGCCGAGCAAAAACGTAACATACCGTTGATGCGTATAACCCAGGTGCAGATTCGTAAATCAACCAGCACCGATGGCGCCCCGCTCAGTCTGCCGTCTTATTTCAGTTCCAGTACCCAAACTTCGGTCATGATGACCAACGTAGGTTCTGCACCAGCCTCTATGCGTGGAGACAGGATGGACGTAGTTTCGAGCAATAACGATTACAACGGTAAGACCTATTCATTCCCCGATATCACCGTGCAGCCAGGTCAAAGCATTGTGGTGCAGTGGACTCGTTCTTCAGCCAACGACGACCCAACCGCCCTCATAACCGGCAACAACAACGAGATACCGCAAATGCAAATTAAAACCGAAATTGGTTTTATATACTACCACAACGGCGAGGTTGACGATGCTGTTGCTATGAACGGCATAACATCACGTAGCGCATGGACATCACTCCAGATACCTAACTACATCTGGTCCGGTGGTGGCATAACCATGCCAACGCGTGCACCTGCGGGTATTATACGCGACTCGTGGCCTGACCCCAACTCCACTCCGTCGAATACCGCCAGTTACTGGGTTATGGCTTCCAACAGCCGCCGTCTGACTCCAGGCGTATCCGACCCCAACTTATTCTTGTACGCCGAGAATGGATGCCGCGGCGATCTCGGTAGATTCCATATTGACTTGATTAACGTCCCCCTGTCAGACATAGAGTTGTATAATCTTGAGGTCAAAGAAGGTTGCGATTTAGGCAACGAACCCGTATCACTCATGCTGAGCAACTTCGGTATACAAAAGTCAGACACCGTGTTTATCAACTATTCCACAGGCAACGAGACCTATCAAGACACCATTGCCGAAGGAATAGAGGTGCGCGAAGAGTATGCACATACTTTCTCCCACCTGCTCAATATGAAGCGTAACGACGACACTACATTTAATATTATTGTATGGGTCGACTCTGTAAACGGTGACCTCGTGCGCAAGAACGACACCGTAAAGGCCTCTGCAATATCTCGCTTCACACTGCCTGCCCCCGAGATAGAAGAGTACGACACTATTGACTACGCTACTCAACTCACCATGCAACTGCCCAACAACCCCAATGCAAAACCAGTGTGGTACGACAGGAGCATGACAATGGTCGGTGTTGGGCCCACCTACACCTCGCCATATCTCTATATAGACGACACTTTCTATGTATCACAGCAGGTACTGCGTCTTTCTCACGGACTGCTTGGCGACACATCTACTGTGAGCCAGAGCCGTGAACCACGCTACCCTAACCCCTGGCAGACCTACAACGTGCAAGCACGTGAGCAATATATCATCACTGCCCAAGAACTCTACGCAATGGGGCTGTTGCCAGGCGATATTACGGCCATATCATACAAGTTAGACGAAATTCTTTATTCAAAGACCAATACCTATCAGAACTTTGCCATAAGCATAGGCTCAACAACAGACTCGGTATTCAAGAACAAGAGCGACTGGAAACCTGTGTCGGATGTGTATGTAGACAGCAACATGGACATGTCCACAACAACACACCAGGGTTGGGTTCGCTACGAGTTCAGTACACCTTTTGAATGGGACGGTCTGTCGAACATTGTTATTCAGGACTGGCATATAAATACCCGTAACACATCGGGCGTTTCAATCTATTACAACACCTCGACCCAAAACCGTTCACTATATGCAACCGCCACACGCTCCACACCTTCGCTATACGGTTCTGATGCTGAAGGTACAGCACTGGCTACATCGCGACCAGACATAATGTTTGAGATGATGGCTTTTTCTTGCGAGAGCAAAACATCACCAATCTACGTAACCCTTACCGGTATACCTGACACTGACGCCACAGTGATGTGGCCAACCAACGAGCGACCTATAGAAATGCTCTCATGCAGCAACTCTGTTGTCAACGTCAATGTGCGCAATCTCGGCAGCAAGACACTTAACGATTACACTCTGCGCTACTCCATTGACGGCGAAGAATGGCAAACCAAGCAAATAACCGATGCCAACCTTGCCTCGGCACAGATAGCCAACGTAGCCCTCACTACAACTCCGCTTTCTCCTGGCCGTCATCATGTCAAAGCTTGCATCATAGTTGCTGGCGATACCATCTCTGCCAACGACACCATCGAAGCCGTATTCAAAGTGAAATTCTGTGGTGGTAACTACACCATAGGCACCAACCAAGATTTTGCCACTTTCTCGCAAGCCATAGACACAATGAACGCAGTGGGTATTGGCGGAGCAGTTACTTTCGACGTAATGCCCGACATCTATCGCGAGCAAGTCCTTATCAACAACATTCAAGGCAACGATTCCATCAACACAATAACATTCCGTGCCGCTGGCGACGGAGTATCAATACAACACACACCCGTGGCAGACAGTAACTATGTGTTACGAGTGTCCAATTCCGAAAGCATAGTGTTTGATGGCATCGGAATAAAATCAATCGGTGCCAATCGTACGGCCAATGCAGACTCATATGCTAATGCAGTAGTGATTGACTCATCAACCAATGTCTCCTTCACCCACTGCAATATCAGAGTTAGCAAATCAGATGTCACCCCTTCCACCGATAATGTGCAACGCGCTTTGGCCTCGTCTGTAGTGATTGGCAACAACGTGGTGGGGCTCAACATTACTCATACCGTTATCGACAGTGGCTACTGTGCCATAGCTAACGTACCCGGAAGCGCAGGGATACGCGGCATAACTGTCACCAATAGCAAGATTATCGACTTCCTGCGTATGGGTATTCGCCTTGAAGAAGTTGCCGACGTGGTCATTAAATACGATACCGTCCGCTCTTCTGCCAAGGCCAACCGTCGTCCGCTCAACGGCATTTGGCTATACTCTACCGCAGGTAAGACCGAACTTGAAGCGAACCATGTATACGTAACTGACGCATGGCTAACGAGTAAGGTCGGCATACGTTTGAGCAATATCAAAGGCACACAACGTCAACCTGTTACCATTGTCAACAATATGGTAGGTGTTGTCAGCCAAGGTGGTAGCCGTCCAAGCCCCACGGCAATGTACATAGATAGCTCGGCAAACATCAACATTTACTACAACTCCATGTCGGTTGACGGCATGACACGCCAGATTATCACCTCTCAAGCACTATTCGTTGGCAAGGCCTGCAGCCGTATGCAAGTGGTCAACAACATCATGTCCAATACCGCCGAGGGCTATGCCTACTACGTTGAAAGCGATACCAGTATCATAACCTCAAACTACAACGCCTACTATTCCAACGCTGACAGTGCCAACAACAAGATTATATATTTCAATAAAACAGCGCCCACCAATGGCCTGCTCGATACCCTGCAAGCACGCTATGGAACCGAGTCTCAATCGGTTGTTGAGCGACCCTATTTTGCAGGCGAAGACGACTTGCACCTTGTGGTAGGCAATATGAGCGAGAAAGCACTCTATAACTCCGATGTAACCGTCGATATTGACGGCAACGCACGGCCCTATATGCCCAAGCCTTCTATCGGAGCTTTCGAAATGCCCAAGCGCACCCACGATATATCTATCGTGGAGATTACCAATCCTGTATGGCCAGAGTCTATATCCAACCCCAACGATGTTGAGGGTGACGAGATTACAGTAAATGTCACTTTCTACAACAATGGCAATTCAACCGAGCGCAACGTGACGTGGTACGCCGAAGTGGTGGGAACATCAATTGCTTCCACAACACAGGTCATTAACACCTTCTCGCCACAAACGTTTATACACGGTACTGTCAAACTCAAATGTACCATTGGTGTACTTGACACACAGTATGTGCGCGTCTATATCAACACAAGCAGCGATGAAGCTCCTGAGAACAACGAGCGTGACTCCAGATTCTACCTCTCGCCAGCATATAACCTGCAAGCCGTCAGCACTGTGATACATGACATATATCGCGACTGCTACCGAGACCAGAATCCCATATCCATTGTAGTTACCAATCGCGGCAAACGTGCCATACCGTCAGGTGCAGAAGTGGAATTCGGTTTCGACACCAAGATGCACACCACTGGCATAACTGTACCTACAATACCGGCTGTCAACAGTGAATCCTACCGATTTAAGAAAGCCCTCAGCGTTGGCGATACCGACACTATTATGCTAGCAACTCGTGCCAATCTGTACCCCACAGGCCTTACTGGTCCAAATGCACCTCAAGCAGGTATTCAAGTCGATATACGCACATGGGTAAGTTACCCACCCGATCTGCACCCAGAGAACGACACTACCGAATATGCCCGCTGCAAAGCCGACTTCACTCCAACAGCCCCTGTCGGTCACGACACCAACTTAGCTTACGGCACATGGGGAGCAGTCACCGCTGAGCAAGCAGAACGCAACTATGTGGTACGCTGGTATCGAGCGCCCGATACCTCAACAGCATACTTCTGGCCAAAGACGAATAATGCCCTGCTCTCGTTCAGATGGAGCAACACCCCACAGTATTTCCACGATTCCACATACTATCTGATATGCCGCAACACCCAAACAGGTTGCGAGAGCCCATTCTCACCAGTTCATGTACGAGTCAATCCAAAAGTAGAGAAAGATGTTGCAATAGAAGCCATACTATCGCCTGAAGGCGGACGCGTCTATATGGAGAATGACACGGTGAGAGTGCGCATTGTCAACTATGGCACCCAGCCCCAAACCAGCATACCCATCACTTATGTACTCATGAACAGTAAAGGAACCAACCGCAAAAATCCATATCAACTGGTTACTGAGACATACGAGGGCGTGCTTGGACCAAGCGACACACTCTACTACAAATTCAAAACCTTGGCCAACCTCAAAGGTGCAGTAGCCACGTCGCCCACCAAAGAACAGACTTTCAGCATAACAGCATACACAAGTTTGCCAGGTGACATGACCAAACGCAACGACACTATGCGAGAAGACAAACAGTTCAAGACACTCGACAACGAAGTAGCTTACAACGACGACCGCTTCAAGCCAGTTGAACCGTCAGAACTCAGCATAACAAGAGTATCTTTTGGCACCAGAGACCTCGAATTGCCCCCACTGCAACGCACATACTTCAACCGACCCGTGCGCTATATGGCCGATGGTCGCTATGACATACCGCCTCTGCACGTAACTCGCGGCATGACAGACTCTCTAATAATAGGTGTGGCCAATAACACAACCTCGAGCGACAATAGAAAAATAGGAGGCCTGGCCGTATTTATAGACTGGAACCGTGACGGCAATTTCGAATGCGATATAGACACCGCCAACAAATACGTGCTTTATGGCGACAATCCGCCATTCGCCGATGAGGTCGTGGCATGGGGCCATGCAACATCCAACATTGGCAATTTTGGCACCGTAATCACAGTGCCCAAAGCCGCCTCACTTGGAATGACACGCATGAGAATCGTTCTTTTGGATGACACCACAAGAACTATACGCCCGAACTATCTCTACCACCGAATATTCAACACCACAAGCGGCCCTGAAATAAGATATACCGAATTTAGTGAGGCACACATTTTAGATCTGTTGGTATTTGTCGACGACCCAGAAACCCTTCCGGACTATGATGTCGCCCTCAACCGTATGGTAGCTCCGCATCACAACATTATCAAGAGAGACTCTGTGATTGCGCCCAAATTTGCATTCTCAAACAAAGGTAAACAGACTCTCAGCTTAGTACAATTTGAGTGTAACTATGTCTTCGAAGACACATTGCGAGCCGACACCACCTTCATCTATACCTGGCATGGTACACTAAACTCCGGGCAAACCGCTTTGGTTACACTTCCTACCGACACCATGCCAGAAGGCATTACGCGCCTCACCATCAAAGCAATGCTCGAAGACGATGCCGACAGCAGCAACAACATTCTGTGGCATGAAATATTCAGGCCTAAAGTGCTAGTGTTGGCAATGGAGGACAACTTCGACCTTGAGAACAATTGGTTTGCTCCTAAAGGCCATACTCGCCTTGACACCAACTTCTGGCAGCGCGGCTACCCGACCAAGCAACGTATCTCTGCACCTTATTCTGACTCTAATGCGTGGGTAACCCATCTCTCGGCACCTGATATTGTAACTGGATACTATGGCAGCAAGAGCGTGCTATACTCACCAGTATTCGACATCTCACAGGTACGTCCTGATACCATATTCTTCTGGCTGCGCCGTAATATCAACGAAGGTAGCCGTATGTATATGGAGTACTGGAATTACGACGGCTTCTGGTCAAAAGTTGAGCACGACTCGCTTCAGCACTGGTACAACAACACGCCAGAGGACGATAAAAAACCTGTAAGATTTTTTGATGGCACCAATACTGAATACGAATTGGTTTATTTCTCACTCACATCCACCAAAGTAGGCGGTAACTTCCCGGAGATGGCTCAGTTCCGTTTTGTATACGAGACCAACCCAGGAAACACCCTCAACGAGAAATTCGGCGAAGGTGCAGCAATCGACGAGTTCAGTATAGGCCATGCCCGCCGAGCTGTTGATGTCGGAGTGGTAGCTATTACCTACCCCACCGAACCTAAGTACGGACAGACCATCCGACCAGAGGTCATTGTGCACAACTTCGGCAACGACACTATCCGCTCCTTCAACCTTGCTTATAAACCTTTCGGCAGTAACCTTTCAAAGATTGGTACATACAACGGTCTGCTCCCACCAGACGGAGAAGACCTATTCAAATTCGATGCTCCATTCATCGTTACAAGCAACTTCCCCGACACCTTCTCCATCTGCGCTTATACTAATGTCAACACTGACATATACTGGGAGAACGACACCGTGTGCAGCCACTTCTACTTAGCTCCACTAGAACACGATTTGGAAATGATTGAATTCTTGTTGCCTGAAAGCCGTGTCATTGCTGGCGACTCTTTGGAGATAGCCGTACGCTTCTATAACTTCGGCCTCGACTCAATCTATCTCACAGACTTGGTCTACGAGTTCAATGGCGAGCCTCCTGTGCGTGAGACCGTCAACATTCGGAGCCTGCTCGGCCGACCCTTGCGCTATCGCGAGTACTTCAATTACACTTTCAAGAAAAAAGTCCGTGCTTCGCTCGGCCAAATGTCTGCCATCGCATACTCCAGCTACTCTTTGGACGACTACCCATATAACGACACCATCAACACCATATTATACGGCATAACTACCATCGTGGATCTCAAAGCCAACTCTATAGTGATAGACACAACCAGCGGCAGCAACTACTCGGTGACACTGATGATAGACAACGTGGGTGCACGTGGCGTGAACGATTTTGAAGTGGGTATGTACTTCGGCAGCGACACCAACAACATTATACGCGAAACCTACCACAACAATGTCCCCTTGGCAGCCCTCTCCTCTGGCTACTGGCGTTTTCACCATACATTCACCGACCGCTCCCTGCTCGACAGTATCACCGCCTTCGTTTCGATAGCCGATGACAACAACCGCAAAAACGACACAACTCGTATGCGTACAGAACAATTCGTTGACATCGCTTTAGAGAAAGTGTACGTCATTGAGAACCGCAACAACGACTGCGTGGTCAAAGCACAGTACGTAAACCGCGGTTCAGCGGCGATACATGACAAACAGATAACTTTCTCTGCTACCATAAACGATCAAACCATCACAAAGACCGTCACCGTCGAGAATCTCATTCCAAACCAAGTCCACTTGCTAGACTTCGATGACCGAATACCAAAGAATTGGGACCGCATCTACGAAGGCTCCGCATCAGTGGCAATGGCGGGCGATGTCAATGAGGCCAACAACCAGACCACGCTAATTGAAGTAGCCAACTACATTGATGACATCCCCTCTACCGACGAGGGCGAGTTCGTGCTTGAACAGAATTATCCCAACCCGTTCCACAACGAGACCAACATTGAGTTCGCCATCCCCAACGCTGGACAGGTCAAATTCTACATCATCGATGTTATGGGTCACATCGTGAGCCACAGCAGCACATTCTATGCAGCTGGCCGCCATACCATAGCCCTCTCAATGGACAGCTATGCCACTGGTATCTACTACTATGCAGTAGAGTTCGGCGGTGAACGCCTAATGCGCAAAATGGTCATCTATTAATGCTGCAACGCTTCAAGCAACACATAACAGAGCAACACCTCTTCGGACCTTCCGACGAGGTGTTGCTAGCCGTTAGTGGAGGCATTGACTCAAGCGCTATGTGCCATCTTATGCACAGTGCCAGCTACCGCTTTGCCATAGCCCACTGCAACTTCAACCTGAGGCCAGGCGATTGCGACCGTGATCAACAGTTTGTAAAGGAGATGGCCCACAAATACGGCGTTGCGTTCTACACCGAGAACTACGACACCAAAGCATACGCCACCCAGAACCATCTTTCTATTGAGGAGGCTGCACGCAATCTGCGTTACGATTTCTTCGAGCGGCTACGGCAGCAATACTGTTTCGCCGCCATAGCCACAGCCCACCACAGAGATGACTCGGCCGAGACATTCTTCATCAACCTCATTCGCGGCACAGGCATCGCTGGCCTGCATGGCATAACCTGCCGCTCAGGCTATGTGGTCAGGCCTATGCTCTGCTTCTCCAGAACCGAGATTGCAGACTATTCAAAGCGCCACAACATTAACTACGTAACCGACTACACCAACAACCAGCCCTTGTACCTGCGAAACCGCATACGGCTCGAACTCATGCCACTGCTGCGAACTATCTCGCCTAACATCGACAACACTATGCAACGCGCCATGCAGCATTTGGCCGACACCGAGACCGTATACCGCACCTCCGTAGACAAACTACGGCAGAACCTGTTGTGCACCAACAGCAACACCGACACACTGCCCATAGCAGAACTCATCACACTCAATCCACGCCGCACACTGCTCTTCGAGTTACTGCGTCCCTACGGTTTCAACGCGGCAACTGTGGCCGACATCGAAACCTCTCTCAACACCCAGCCTGGCAAGATATTCGTCTCACCCACCCATAGGCTCTTGCGCGACCGCACATACCTCGTCATAGAGCCACTCAATGCCGTATGGCCAGAGCCACAGATTGAGATTGTCGACGTGGCCCCTTCCAAAGTAACCGCAGCCGACCTGCACTGCTCGTCTCTAACAGCCTACTTCGATGCCGACCGCCTACAGCAGCCCCTCAACCTGCGCCCCTGGCGCGAGGCCGATCGCTTTGTGCCTTTCGGTATGAACGGGACGCGATTGGTGAGCGATATGCTCACTGATGCCAAACTCAACCTTTTCGAAAAAGAGAGGGTGCGTGTGCTATGCGATGCCCAAGGTCAACTGCTTTGGCTCGTAGGCCTCCGCACCGCCAACCCTGTACGTCTCACCAACAGCACACAACACGCACTGCGCGTCACCGTCAGCTACTGACCATCATTTTACAGCAATACGGGATAGCCTATATATTTTTTTTGGAACGAGGGCGGCAATGTCAATTTTTTTGCGTAACTTTGCAGACGCAGAAATTTCAACTATGGACAAAGTCTACGACCGCTACCAACTTGAGGCCATTGGCCTTAGCGGCGGGCACCATCTGGTGCTCGCTCCGCCGGGTTGCGGCAAGACCGACATACTGGCCGAGCGCATAGCCCAGGCTCACACCAGAGGGGTCGACTATGCACGTATGCTCTGCCTCACTTTTACCAACCGAGCCGCCAAAGGTATGGTGGAGCGTATTGAGGAGCGCACTTCTAACCCCGTGCCACAGCAACTCTTTGTGGGCAATGTGCACCGCTACTGCTCGCAGCTACTCTTCGAGAACGGCGTGGTGCCGCAGGGTAGCGCTATTATCGATGAGGTTGATATGGACAACATAATCCGCGACGAACTGTTGCGCTCACCCGACATACGCGTTGCACCTATGGACATATTCAAGTTACAGCACACCATGCAGGGCATTGCCCTGGGGCATCCCACCGAAGCAGTGCTGCACAACTACCTGCTGCGCGAGCCCGCACTGCGCCGCCTCTGCGCCGATGCCGGTATGCCCTTCTGCGACCGCTCAATAGCCTACATTTACACCCACATCGACACCGTGGCCCACATGGCCTCGTCGCACTCGGTGGTTAGCTATGCACGGCGTATAGAGGTGGCACGACGCTACCAATTATATAAGGAAGAGAATGACATCGTAGATTTCGACGATCTGCTCATGCTGGCTTACGACTACGCCGTGAAGAACCCCGACGCACTACGCCGCTACGACTGGATACAGGTTGATGAGGTACAGGACCTCAACACCCTGCAACTCACCATCATCGACTTGCTTGCCACACCCGATGCCACAGTGGTATATCTTGGCGACGAACAGCAAGCCATATACTCCTTTATAGGAGCCAAGATAGAGACCCTGAAGCGCCTGCGCGAAGCCTGCGGCAACAACATACACTACCTGTACCATAACTACCGCTCGCCACTCTACCTGCTTGACCTGCTCAACGACTACGCCACGCAGCAACTCGGCATTCGACCCGACTTACTGCCCACCACCGCCAACAAAAGCCAACGCGCACCCGAGGACCTCTGCCTGCTCGATGTGGGCGATGCCGCCCTGGAGCCCTACTATATAGCCCGTTTTGCACGCCGATATGCCGAGTTGGGGCAGGGTCGCATAGCAATATTGGTACCCACCAACAAAGCAGCCGACAGCGTGGCCGAGACCTTGTCCGGTCAAGGCATAGACCTCTTCAAGATTTCAGGCACCGACCTCTTCTCAACCCCGCAGGTGCGCCTGCTTCTGGCCCACCTCACAGTGCTGGCCGACGAATCGGTGTTCATTGCATGGGCGCGATTATTGCACTTGGTGGGGGCCATACCATCATACTCCAAAGCACGCAACTTCATGCGACTGCTTAAACGCCATGCCATAGCACCCACCGATATGCTGCAAGCCGAATGGAGTGCCACGGGTACCTATCTGGCACGTTTCTGCCGCGCCTACTCGGAACAGGACCTCGTTGTATTCGACACCGAAACCACGGGTCTCGACATCTACAACGACGACATTATACAGATAGCCGCAATCAAGGTGCGACAGGGTCGCGTGCTGCCTGGCAGCCGCTTCAACATCATCATCGAAACCCAGCGCCCTATACCAGAGGAGGTGGGCGGAGCACCCAACCCCATGCTCGAACTCTACGCCAAGTCGCGCCGCTACAGCCGAACCGAGGGCTTGGAACTCTTTGCCCGCTATTGCAGCGGCCACACCTTAGTAGGACACAACGTAGAATACGACTACCAGATTTTGCTGCACAATCTGCAACGCTGTTGTCCGCAAATCGAGCTTCCGCAACTGTGCCCCGAGCGCATTGACACCCTAAAACTCATACGCCTGCTGCAACCCCGTTTCAAGCACTACAAATTAGGCTACCTCTTGGACAAGTTGCACTTGGAGGGAGCCAACTCGCACCGTGCCGACGACGACATCGAGGCCACCCTCGAGCTTATGCGCTACTGCTACCGACAGGCCCTGCAAACACTGCCCGCCCAAGAGATTTTTGTGGCCGATGCCGCCACGGCACGCGTGGCCGCCCGCTTCGGCAGCCGCTACGCCCACCACTACCGCCACAGCGAGGCCCAGCTGCATATACCACCAGACCCGTCGCAAAAGTTGCCGGCCATTGCGCACGAGCTGGACATAACCTACCGCAACATGATTGAGGAGGGCCTCGTGGAGCCCGTTGACAAGTGGCAGCACCTACTCGACTACATCACCCTCGACCTTGTCGACCCACACGCCTACCCCACCCTCGCTACCCAGCTGGCCCGATATGTCACCGACCTAAATACCAGCAAAGAGGCCGACCTGTGCGGCGGCAGTCTCACCGAGCGCTTCTTTGTGAGCACCGTGCACAAGGCCAAGGGGCTGGAGTTTGAGACCGTGATAGTGGCCGACGCCATAGACGGCACCTATCCCTACGCCCGCAACTGGACCGAACAGCAGTTGCAAGAGGATGCGCGGCGCCTATACGTGGCCCTCTCGCGTGCCAAGCGCCGCCTCTGCGTGGTCTACAGCGACTACGCGGGCTCCTCGCCCCACCAGCTGACCCCGTTTTTGCGCAAAGTGGTGAAGCATTTTAGCCACTACCGCCGTGACCCCGAAACAGGCCGCATATATTTGAGCGATTCCACCATTCAATCCTAATTTTATAAAAAAATGAATATCATATTTTTTCGTAACTATACTCTGAAAAAAACATAATATCCCATAAATTAATTAACGATAAATTCGTGTTTAATAATATTTCTCATGTGCCTGTGTGTAATTCAAAACTTTTATGTAAATTTGCAAAAAAAATAACTATGAGAGCAAAGGTTATTATAATATTAATAATTTCGTTCTTTTGCACGATTACATCGTGCAAAAGAGAAGACTTGCAGAACAATGACATCCCATACAGGACCCTGTCAAGGGGGACCTCCACAGATGGTGTGATGGTTTTAGGAAATCAACTTGACAACTCATACTCAGTTGACAACATGAGAAATGCCTATCGAAATTTGAGGAAATCTAACATGATAGACTCAATAAATATAGATACAACACACATCTATATATGCTTTTACCCGGAAAGTGCTGAGGAAATAGATATACTTATAGAGGATAGCACCATCGACGTTTTCCCATACCCACTAGATTATGAAATTGTCTCGCCAGGAGTATACTATCCCGACACAACTCTTCGCCAATGCCTATACGCTGTTGTACCCAAAAACTATCCCTATAGAATTATCAATGACTATAAAATACTGGAATACTGCTATATTCCAGATATTGACAACAATCCAGATCTGGAAATATTGGAACACGAGTCTCTTGATCTTACAGGCAATCTAATTGAAATGCCAACAACAAAACTTGGGCATGCACCTTCTGGCCGCATAAGGGTACAAAACACGTTTACGAACCGTAAAATGTGCAGATTGTCATGAACACTTTGGTGCGTGTGCGGAGAGTTTATACCGACACATCAGGATATTACTCTACTTCAAAAAAATTTCTCACTAAAGTAAATTATACAGTTTACTTTCATAACAAACCATCAGGATTTCAAATATGGGGCAATCACTACTGTCTGGCTCCCGCCTCATTGTCTTTGGGAAATCAGTCAAACACCGGTTACTCTTATGATATAGACCAACAATCGCCCGCATGGTTCTGGGCAACTGTGAACAATGCTACCAGCATATATAGCCATGTTCTATGTCCTTCCTTAGGCATATACCGAGCGCCTACAAACCTACGTATTGCTATATTTAACTTCCCAAATACTGATTGGAATGGTTCCGCGCCAATGTTACGGCACTGGCGTTGCGCCTCATGTGAGTACAATACATATCAGTCATTCTTTATTTACCTTGGAACTGGAGGCTTGCTATTCTTTGACAGGACAGTTCCAGATATAATCCTATTCAATAATTCCGATTCTACACATAGAATATATGCTACGGTATTTCATGAACTTTCCCATGCTTCACACTCTGTATTAGTGAATGGCGACTACTGGTTCCATTTCTGTATGGCCGCCGTACTGAACAACAGTACAGGTACTTACGGGACCCCTAACGGAGATTTTTGCGGATACATTGGTGTGGGCGAAATGTGGGGATTCTTCTCTGAAATTGTCTTTTATAACGAAAACATGAAGAATGTATGGCATAGACCAAATGACACCTCAGATTATAGAGAGATTACCACTTGCGATACCACCAAATATTGGTTCAAACCAGGTATATTGCGAAAAATCACAGGGCCTGACAAACAATATATATCTTTCGACAGTATATACCGTAGTTTGAACGCCACCTCAATAAGCGAGTTTAAGAACAATATGAAAAATAGAGTTTCCTCGCAAAACGCACATGCCATAGATTCAATATTTGCACGACATGAACTTTAACCGGGTTGTAACATTATCCATACTTGCAACATCTTTGATGCTGTTAGTAACGTCTTGTGCGAAATCGCACACCTGTGATGCAGTGTACAACTACAAAATCAGAAACCTCACAGACAGAACCATAGTTATGGACTATGAATACATCCGCGTAATACTGGGTGAGGACTCTGGGCCAGTCCATACATTCTGCGGAAACAAACAAATCCATTCTTGGTATTATAAAGATACTGTCCTATGCGACAATATCCAAATCCACGCTTCCTCCAGGAACAATCCATACTTTAGATTTTGCATACCGCCACAAACGGATTCTATCAATCTGTTTTCCTGTGAAGAGGAAATCAGGGTAGGCGCTGACAGGAAATGCTCAACTTTATATTCTGTCACTTTTGCAGGATTGGTTTTTTATAATATTGACGACACTGCATCGGTAGAAGTGTCGCATAGTTACACGGATAAGGATCCCTCACTGATTGCCCTTTTCGAGAGGCACAACCTCTCAGAAACAATCGGGGATTCTGTGATTTGGACCTATAACATATCCATCACCGACTCGCTGCTCGAACATATGAAGAAAGACACATCAATGCTTAGGCTTTTCCCTGAGCACTACAGCAGCCGGTAGCAGAGCATGTGCCTGCTTGTACTAAGAAATTAAACCACTGAATACCAGACATAAGAGACGATAGGGTCTACTATAGAATATATAAAGTCTATAGAATCTATAGTCTCTATAGACCCTTACCCGAACCAAACCCGACCTTAACCCGAACCTAACCCATTCAACAGGCTGACTGTCAGGGCTTTATATTATTTTAGCCCAATCGTATGGTTTTCAAGCTCTTGGCTGTTTTTCGGGCAAAATGAAAGACCCCGCTTCCGCGGGGTCTTTCAACAACATTATGAAAAGTTTTTACTCTTCTTGGGTAATGGGATTAGATGATACCCTGAGCCACCATGGCTTTGGCAACGCGCATGAAGCCGGCGATGTTGGCGCCCTTCACGTAGTTGATGGTACCATCGGCCATCTTGCCGTGCTCAACGCACATGTCGTAGATGTTGTTCATGATGGTGTGGAGGTTCTTGTCGACCTCTTCAGCGGTCCAGTTGCGGTGCTCGTCGTTCTGGCAGATTTCGAGGCCAGAAGTGGCAACACCACCGGCGTTGACAGCCTTACCGGGGCCGAAGGGGATCTTAGCGGCCTGGAAGGTGGCGATAGCGCCGGGCTGGCAGCCCATGTTGGAGACCTCGGCAACATACTTCACGCCATTGGCGATGAGTTCCTTGGCATCCTCTTCTGCGAGCTCGTTCTGGAAGGCGCAGGGGCAAGCGATGTCGCACTTCACGCTCCAAGCTTTCTTGCCGGCAGTGAATTTGGCTTTGCCGGGGAATTTGTCGGCCATGTCCTGAACCTTGTTGCGGTTGCTGGCGCGCATCTCGAGCATGTAGTCAATCATATCTTTGGTGATACCGTCGGCGATCTCGCAGACACCGTCGGGGCCGCTGATGGCGACGACCTTGGCACCAAGCTCGGTGGCCTTGATGGCAGCACCCCAAGCAACGTTACCGAAGCCGGAGAGGGCAATGCGTTTGCCTTCCATCTTGTCACCTTTCTGCTTCACCATGCGCTCGACATAGTAGATAGCGCCGAAGCCGGTAGCCTCGGGACGGATGAGAGAACCACCCCAGCCGTAGCTCTTGCCGGTGAGGGCACCGGTGCTGTGCTCGCGGGCCAGTTTCTTGTACATACCGTACATGTAACCGATTTCGCGGCCACCAACTCCAACGTCACCAGCGGGGCTGTCCTGGTCGGGACCAATGTTGCGCCACAATTCATAGACGAAGGCCTGGCAGAAACGCATGATTTCGGCGTCGCTCTTTCCAACGGGGTCGAAATCGGCACCACCCTTACCACCGCCGAGAGGC
>JAIKVZ010000009.1 GCA_024685285.1 Bacteroidales bacterium | reverse complement strand
CTCCTCGTTGACCACGGGGAAGACGCTGCCGGCGCACGAGGCGTGGGCCGACAGGTTGCCGCCGATGCAGAGCACGAAGGTCTGCACCACCACGCCGCTGAGCTGCACCTGACGCGCCACGTCGCATATCTCGGCGTCGCAATCATCCATGCCGTCGGTGATGATGAGTATCAAGTTGCGGCTTGAGCCCGTGGCGGGGAAGTCGCTCAGCGCGTCGGTCAATGCCGCAGCAGCCGTGCAGCCTCCCTGCGGCACAAGGGTCTTGATCTTGCTCTGCAGCTGGTAGATGTTGTCGCTGCCGAAGGGCACCTCGAGGCGTGTGCCGAACTGCTCCTTGTTGAGGTGGCCGAAGACGCGGAGGGCCACGTCGACGTCGTGCTGGCGCGAGATGCTGTCGAGGAACGACAGCAACACCTGCTGCGTCACCTTAATCTTGGAGCCCGACTGCCAGTGGTCCCACATGGAGTTGGAGCAGTCCATGATGAGCAGCAGGCGGGTCTTCTCGGGCTGCTGGGCCTGCGCGGCGATGGCGAGCAGCAACAGCGCGGCGAATGTTATTACTCTACGCATATCTCTGTATATCTTTAGGCTCCTTGCCCTGCGGGCAGAAATCCTGTAAATCTTGTAAATTATTTGCTGACGCAGCAACATGGCGCAACCTATTTACTAGATTTACAAGATTTCGCGAGCGTAGCGAGCAGGAGAATTAAAAGTCGCCGAGGGTTTCCTCAAGCTGGCTGAGGGCCTTGGGCAGGTCGTTGGCCGAGAGCACCGAGCCGTGGTACTTGTTGGTGTCCTGCATGAAGTCGACGCCGTAGCCCATCTTGGTGTTGAGGATGACGCAAACCGGTGCGCCATGACCGCTCATCTGCTTGGCTTTGGCAATGCCGTCGAGCACCTGCTGCATATCGTTGCCGTTGTCTATCACGACTACCTTCCAAAGGAAGCTTTCGAATTTGGCTTTGAGGTCGCCGAGGTTCATCACCTGCTCCACAGTGCCGTCAATTTGTTGGTGGTTGTAATCTACGGTGCTTATGAGGTTGTCAACACCTTTTGCTCCTGCAAACATCACGGCTTCCCAAATCTGTCCCTCTTCCAGTTCGCCGTCGCCGTGCATGGTGTATACTATGTGTTTGTCGCCCGTCATCTTCTTGCCGAGGGCTGCGCCAATGCCTACACTCATGCCCTGCCCGAGAGACCCCGAGGCCATACGTATGCCTGGCAGGCCGTGCTCGGTTGAGGGATGGCCTTGCAGACGGGTGCCAAACTGGCGGAAAGTGTTGAGTTCGCTGACAGGAAAGTATCCACGGCGCGCCATGGTGCTGTAGATGACCGGCGTGATGTGTCCCTGCGAGACAAAGAGCATATCTTCGCCCTCGCCGCTCATGGTGAATTTCTGAGGGTCGAAATCCATTATGTTGAACTGCATGGCCACGAACCAGTCAGCGGTGCCGAGCGAGCCGCCCGGGTGGCCGCTTTTGGCGGCGGTGGTCATACGTAGAATGTCACGGCGCACCTGCGTCGCAATCTGCTGGAGTTCTGCTGTTGTTTTCATTTATTCTTGAGTTTTATTTTGTTTCAGTCTAAATACGTATTGACGTGAGTTTTGGTCGATGGCGTAGAGCTCGTCGCCATGGCGGCGCACGCGCACAGAGAGAGTGTTCTCGTCCCAGTCGTGGATTGTGCCGGTACCTTGATCGCCGCGCATAGTGACATGACCCCAGACTCGGCCTTGGGCACCTTCAGTCTCGACATAGATTGTTTCGGCTTTACCCTTGGGGGCTGCCGGTTTGGCTGCCGGTTTGGACTGTGCGGCTACTTTTGCGGGAGCCTGCGGCGCGGTTTCGGCCACGGTGGCGAGGACCTGTTGCACGGTGTCTACCTCGACGGTCTCAGTGGCCTGGACTACGGTGTCAGTCTCTTCGGGGGTGGGTACTGGGGCGTTGCGGTGGCAGGCTGCCAGGGCCATTGTGGCGGCTGCTGCGACCACCAGCGTGATGTGGAATCGGTTGTGTGTCATATTTGTGCTGTATTTTTCCATGGGTTGATAGACTCGTTGTTACAGGCTGCAAATTTACGATTTTTTTTTGAATTGCGGTCAATTATTTTTCGCGACACAATATTTTGCCCTTTTTTGCGTTACTTTTTTAAGAAAAGTTTTTATCTATGGAAGGCAATTTTGTTTATCACAACCCGACTAAACTCTATTTTGGCGACAATGCCATGAGCCATCTCGCCACCGAACTCGGCAACTACGGTTCCACGGTAATGCTCAGCTACGGTGGAGGCTCCATCAAGCGCAACGGTATTTACGACGCCGTTGTCGAGGCTTTGCGCCAGGCCGGCAAGACAGTTGTCGAAGACCCGGGCGTTATGCCCAACCCCACTTACGAGAAGGTGATGGAGGGTGCCCGAATGGTGCGCGACAACGCCGTCGACCTCATTCTGGCTGTTGGCGGCGGCTCAACGATAGACTATGCCAAGGGCGTCAGCGCCAGTGCATACTGCGACGGTGATGCCTGGGAGCGTTTCTGGGTGAACCAGGAAAGTCCAACCGGCCGTATCGTTCCTGTGGGCGCGGTGCTCACCATGGTGGGTACGGGCTCAGAGATGAACGGCGGCAGCGTCATCACCAATCGTAAGGCCGGTTTCAAGCGCGGCAAGGTATTCGGCCCAGCACTTTATCCGCGTTTTGCCATCCTTAACCCGAGGTTCACCATGACGGTGCCTCAGTACCAGATGGTGGCTGGCTTTTTCGACATTATGAGTCACCTCATGGAGCAGTATTTCGCCGGCACGGCCGACTGCACCACCGACTATATCAACGAGGGCCTTATGCGCTCGCTCATCCACGCTTCGCGTATTGCCGCCAAGAACCCACATGACTATGAGGCTCGCGCCAACATTATGTGGACCGCCACCTGGGCACTCAACACCCTGCTCAAATGCGGCAAGGGCGGCGACTGGGAGGTGCACCAGATAGGCCACGCTATCGGACTTGTGACCGACGCCACTCACGGCATGACCTTGGCCTGCGTAAGCTTGCCCTACTATCGCCATGTGATGCGCGACGGCCTGCACCAGTTCGTGCGTTTTGCCAAGAACGTGTGGGGGGTTAACCCCGAGGGCAAGGCCGACGAACAGGTTGCTGCCGAGAGCCTCGCCTGCCTCGAGGCTTGGATGAAAGAGATAGGAGTTGTTATGCACAGCCGCGAACTCGGTGTCACCGAGGAGAATATTGAGCAGGTTGCCGATGCCGTCCTCATCCTGCCGGTGGGCTACCGCACTCTGACACGTGACGAGGTTGTGGATATTCTGCGCAAGAGTATGTAAATCAGGGTGTAATGCTGTCAGGTTCGCCTCCTGGCCACAATTTGTTCGGTCGGCGGGCGTAGGACTCCGACCTTGACCCGATGTCAACCCGACCTTAACCCGAACCTAACCTATCTAACACGCTAAAAATCAAAGGGTTGCTTGCAAAGAAACAACCCTTTGATTTTCAAAGCATTATAATTTCTTCTTAATCGAGTTTCATGTTTTGCAGGAAACGGACGCTGGCGTGGATGAGTCGGTACATCACCTGGTCGATGTCGACAAAAGGCACCTCTTTGCGGTAGTCGGCCACCATCTGCTCGATGAAGGGGCTGCTCTTGAGGCCTTCCTGATGACGGAAGTCGAGTGCCTGGGCTGCGTTGAAGAGCTCGATGGCGAGCACACGCTCTACATTGTCGGCCACTCGGGCGCATTTGGTGGCTGCGTTGCCGCCCATGCTCACCAGGTCTTCCTGGTTCTGGCTGCTGGTTATGCTGTCGACCGAGCAGGGGGTGCAAAGCTGTTTGGTTTGGCTCACTATGGCAGCGGCGGTGTACTGCGGTATCATGAAGCCGCTGTTGAGGCCGGGCTTTGCGACCAGAAACGAGGGCAGGCCGCGCTTGGCGTCGACGAGTTGATAGGTGCGGCGTTCGCTTATGGCGCCTATCTCGGCCAGGGCTATGGCCAGGAAATCGAGCACCATGGCCAGAGGCTCGCCGTGGAAGTGGCCGCCGCTGATGACCATGTCGTCGTCAGGCAGCACTATGGGGTTGTCGGTGGTTGAGTTGATTTCGGTCTCAACAACGCTTTCAACGTAGCGTATGGTGTCTTTGGCAGCGCCGTGCACCTGTGGGGCGCAGCGGAAGCTGTAGGGGTCTTGCACGTGCTCTTTGTGGCGGCTGATGATCTGGCTGCCCTCGGTGTAGCGGCGCACGGCCTCGGCGGTCTCGAGCTGTCCGCGGTGCGGGCGAACCATGTGCAGGTTCTCGTAGAAAGGCTCTATGCGGCCGTCGAAGGCATCGAGCGAGAGGCTGAGCACCATGTCGGCCTGGCGGCTCAGGCGGCGGGCCTTGAGCAACGACCACACGGCGTAGCTGCTCATGAACTGGGTGCCGTTGAGCAGGGCCAAACCCTCTTTGCTCTGCAGCTCTATTGGCTGCCAACCCAGTTCGGCGTAGACCTGCTTTGCGTCCATACGGCGGCCTTTGTAGTACACGTCGCCCATTCCCAGTATGGCGGGCAGCATGAGGTTGGCCAGGGGGCAGAGGTCGCCGCTGGCGCCGAGCGAGCCCTGCTGGTAGACAACCGGCAGCACATCGTTGTTGTAGCAGTCGATGAGGCGCTGCACAGTCTGCAACTGGGCTCCGCTGTAGCCAAAGCAGAAATTCTGGGCTTTGAGCAGCAACATGAGGCGTACCACCTCGGCAGGCACTTCGTCGCCTACACCGCAGGCGTGGCTCATCACCAGGTTCTTTTGCAGCTGGCTGAGCTGTTCCTTGCTTATGGAGATGTTGCAAAGCGAGCCAAAGCCGGTGGTGACACCGTAGATGGGGACTTTCTGGGTTTCCATTTTACGGTTGAGGTAGTCGCGGCATTTCTTAATGCGTGCGGCGGCTTCGTCGCTCAGGGCCAGGGTCATGTGGCCGTCTACGATCTCCTGAATCTTGTCCAGGGTGAGTTTCTCTTCTGGATTTATGTAGTGTATCATGGTTGGCTGTTATTTTTCAAGTTGCTCTTTTGCGCGTGCGGCAATGTCGTCGTCGACCATAATGCGGCCGCAGTGCTCGCACACAATCACTTTCTTGTGCATCTTGATTTCCATCTGGCGCTGGGGCGGTATTTTGCTGAAGCAGCCACCGCACGAGTCGCGGTCGATGGTGACCACGGCCAAGCCGTTGCGGGCGGCGTTGCGTATGCGGCGGTAGGCGGTGAGGTAGCGCTCGTCGGGACCGGTGAAATACTGCTCCTGCTCTTTGGATTTGGCCAGCAGGCGCTGCTCGTCTTTCTCGGTCTCGGCAATAATGCCGGTGAGCTCCTCTTTCTTGGCGGTCAGTTCGGTGTGGCGGTTGGCCAGTAGCTGCTGTGCAGCCTCGATGTGCTGGTTGAGGTCGCTAATCTTGGCCTCGCCCTCGCGATTCTTGCGCTCGCAGAGCTGTATCTCTAAGTTCTGGAACTCAATCTCCTTGTTGAGCGATTCAAACTCACGGTTGTTGCGCACGTTGTCCTGCTGCTTTTGGTATTTCTTTATCATCTCCTCGTGCTCGCCGATCTCGTGTTTGCGGGCTGTTATGGCCTGCTGGGTTTCGGCTATGGTGCCGCGGAAATTCTCGATACGGGTGTTGAGGCCGGCAATCTCGTCCTCAAGGTCCTCGATGGCCTGCGGCAGCTCGCCGCGGATGATTTTGATTTTGTCGATTTCAGAATCGATGCTCTGCAGGGTGTAGAGTGCTACAAGACGCTGTTCGACGGCTATGTCGACATCTAAACGCACCGGCGTCTCGACTGTGGCAACGCTCTCTTCTTTCTTAGTGCTGACTTTTTTTGCCATTTTTAATATATGTATTTTCTTTTGTTTCTTGCTATAAAATACTGATACAAAGTTAGATATAGTTTACATATCCACCTTTTGCCTCAGAAATTCGGCATACAAAATTACAAAAATTTTTGGATATTGCGCAACAAATTAGTTCTTTGGCAAATTGTTCGCTCTCGTAGTGGCCCACATCGGCCAGGACAATGCGGCCTTCGGCACGTTGGAAATCGTGGTATTTGAGGTCGGCAGTGAGGAATATGTCGGCTCCGGCATCGATGGCGTCGGCAATGAGGAAACTGCCGGACCCGCCGCACAGTGCCACGGTGCGCACATGGCTGCGGCACAAGTCGGAGCAGCGCACCACAGGCAATCCGAGGGTGCTTTTAACGCGTTGCAGAAAGCTGGATGTCTCCTCGGCGTTTGGCAGTGTGCCTACCATGCCTGCACCAACCGTAGGGTCGGCGTAGCGTGCGGCCGGAGTGAGTATGCGGCACTGGGCAAGGCCAAGTTTCTCGGCCAGTATGCCGTTGACACCGCACGCCATATTGTCGAGATTGGTGTGGGCGGCATACACCGCAATGTTGCTGCATATCAGGTCTATGGTCATACGGCCGGCTTCGGTGCGGTTGGTAATGCGTTTTATACCGCCGAAGATAAAAGGGTGGTGGGTCACTATCAGATTGCAGCCGTGGCTTTTGGCCTCGGCCACCACCTGCGGGGTGAGGTCCACAGCCGTCAGCACGCCGCGGCATGGTTCGTGGCTGTCGCCGAGCAAAAAGCCCGAATTGTCGTATTCCTCCTGGTATTTCGGGGGGAAGGTGAGGTCTAAAAACTCAACCACCTGTCCTATGTTTGTCGTCTCCATGCACCCATAACGCAGAAATCGTTTTTTTATTGTCTGCCAAATAGAATATCTTGCCGTTAAGATGGTATAAAAAACCGGAGGGGTTGATTATCAATACCCCTCCGGTGTGTGTTGTTGAGTTTTTGTGGTATATTACCAGAGTTGGACGCGTTTTTCGGGAGCGAGCCACATGGCGTTGCCCTCCTGCACGTTGAAGGCCTCGATGAACTCTGTGACCTGCGGCAGAGCCACGTTGACGCGGTTGCGGCCCAGCGAGTGTACATCCATCTGGGTGAGTTGCAGGGCGGCGGCGGGGCGGATGTTGCTGGCCCACACGGCGGCATAAGCCAGGAAGAAGCGCTGCTCGGGAGTGAAGCCATCCATCTTCTCTTTGTTTACCTGTTTTTTCTTCATGGCGTTTTGCATGGCGAGGTAGCTCACGTGGAGACCGCCGTTGTCGGCAATGTTCTCGCCGAGGGTCAGCTCGCCGTTGCCGTTCATCTTGCCAAGTTCGGGGTCGTCGAGGGCGACGCAGTTGTTGAAGGCCTCGATGAGAGCCTGCTTGTTGTTGTCGAAGTTCTTGGCGTCCTCTTCGGTCCACCAATCGTTCAGGTTGCCCAGTTCGTCATACTGACGGCCCTGATCGTCGAAGCCGTGGGTAAGCTCATGGCCTATGACCACGCCGATGGCGCCGTAGTTGGCAGCTTCGTCAGCCTCCATGTTGAAGAACGGCGGCTGCAATATGGCGGCGGGGAAGCATATTTCGTTGGTGGTGGGGTTGTAGTAGGCGTTGACAGTCTGCGGGGTCATTAGCCACTCGTCCTTGTCGACGGGCTTGTTGATTTTGCTGAACATATAGGCCATGTCGAACTCGTTGCTGCGAATGACGTTGGCGTAGTAACTGTCGTCCTTGATTTCGAGGCCGCTGTAGTCGCGCCATTTGTTGGGGTAGCCAATCTTGACGTAGATGGTGCTGAGTTTCTTATGGGCGTTGGCCTTGGTGGCATCGGTCATCCATTCGGCCATATCAATACGCTGGCCGAGGGCCTCGATGAGGTTCTGCACAAGAGTCTCCATGCGGGTCTTGGCTTCAGCGGGGAAATATTTCTCGACATAGAGCTGGCCAAGAGCTTCGCCCATGGCACCTTCAACGGTGCTGGTGACACGTTTCCAGCGAGGACGGTTCTGCTCGCGGCCGCTCATCAGTTTGCCATAAAAGTCGAAGTGGGCATTGACAAAGTCGTCACTCAGGTAGCTGGCGGCGCTGCTAATCTCATGCCATGCAAAGTAGGCTTTCAGTACCTCGATATCGGTGTCTTTCAGCACATTGCTAACTTCAGCGAAGTACTTGGGCTGTGCAATATTGAAACTCTTCATGCCGTTCATGATGTTCATGCTGGTGAAGTAGCTTTCCCATTTGATATTTGGGGCGTATGCGGCGGCCTCTTCAACGGTGTAGCGGTTGAAGGTGCCTTGTGGATCGCGGTTCTCGAGTTTGGTGTTCATGGCTTTGGCTAAGCGAGTCTCGAAGTCCATGACCATCTTGGCCAATTTGTCGGCTTTCTTGCCGCTCATTTTGTCGTAGCCAGCCATGGCAAACTCTTTGGTCATCAACTCAACATAACCTTTACGGATGTTTTTGTTGTTGCCTTCGTCGAGGAGATAGTAGTCGCGGTCGCCGAGACCGATACCACCCTGGTAAGCCCATGCAATGCACATTTTGGCATCGTCCTTGTCGGCTTCGCCGAACACGCCAAACAGCACGGTGTTGCCACGTTTGTGCATTTTCAGAATTTCGGCCCACACATCATCGCGAGTCTTCACGCTGTTGATTTCCTCAAGGTAGGGGAGGAGAGGTGCGACACCCTGCTCCTGCAATTTGACGCTATCCATGCCGATGTTGTACATCGTGGCAATTTTGTCGGCCAGCGAGCCGGCTTCGTTCTCGTTCTTGCTGACAGAATCGATAATGTCGTTGACATTCTTCAAGGCGTTCTCAGACAGTACGTCGAATGCGCCGTAGCGAGAATGCTCAGCGTCGAGGGGGTTGTTGGCCATCCATCCGCCGCAGGCATACTGGTAGAAATCCTCTACAGGGTTGGCTGTAGTGTCTAAATTGTCAAGGTTGATGCCAGACCCGAGGTCGGCTTTGTGTTTGCATCCGGTTGCGATAAGTGCCATTGTTGCAATGGTTAATAATGTTTTCTTCATAATAAAACGTTTTAAATATATATTCATTCATTGTCTGCCAATGTGGCGGCATTTGTGCTGTCGAGCAGTGCGTTGAGCATATCTTCGGCAGGCATACCGATATAGGGTAGCAGTTTGCGTGTGTCGGAGGCCAAATAGTGTTCCGGGAACAGTTCCACAAATTCCGCATAGGCATCGCGGGCCAGGTCGTATTGCTGGTTGAGGTCGTATGCATAGCCTTTCATGAAGTAGCATCCGGCGATGTCGCTGTATTCGGGATATGTGGTTATAATACGGTCAAGATATTCTATGGCACGGTCGGTCTGTCCAATGTTGGCCGATATCTCGGCAGCACGGAAGAGGTAGACCGGTGTCAGGGTGTCGTTGGCATAGTTGGAGGCGAAGTGGTCGTATAGGCCAATGAGTTCTTCGGCCGAACTGTCATCGGCGGCAATGTCAATCATCGATAACTCTTGTTCGGCGTTTTCGATTTTTTGTATCATCTTGTCGTGGCTGGGTCGACAGGCCGTCAAGCTTGCCACTGCAAGAGATATAAATATAATGTGTCTTATTTTCATGGTATATGTGTTTTTTATTTGCGTTTGTATTGTTTCATACGGTAGCGTGTTGCTACGCGACCTGCGGCAATGTCAGCCAGACGGCGGTGCAGCATTGTGCGTCGTAGGTTGCTAAGGCGGTCGGTGAACACTTTGCCGTCGAGGTGGTCAATCTCGTGCTGTGCCACACGGGCCAACATACCGGTGAACTCTTCAGTGTGCTCGTTGAAGTCTATGTCGTTGTAGCGTACCACCACGGCTTCGGGGCGCAGCACATCTTCGTGTATGTCGGGAATGCTCAGACAGCCTTCGTTGAAGTATTTCTTCTCGCCACGGTATTCAATTATCTCTGGGTTGATGAGCACGTGCTCCTCGCTCACATCGCCATAGGTGTCGGTTTTTTCATCGTAGGGACGGAATCCAATCACAACCACGCGTATTGAGAGGTCAATCTGAGGTGCGGCCAGGCCCACGCCATCGGCGGCGTACATGGTCTCAAACATATCGCTCACCAACTGCTCCAACCCTGGGTAGTCTTTGTCTATGGGTTGTGCTGTTTTGCGCAGTGTTGGATGGCCGAAGCCTACTATAGGGTATATCATAATTGCTTATTAATTGTTGTTTGCAGTTAACTGCATATAGTTTTGTAATATCAATGTGGCGCTTATAGAGTCAATCAATGCTTTGTTGCTGCGTTTTTTTCTACCCAAACCGCCGTCAATCATGGTTTGGAAAGCTATTTTCGATGTGAATCGCTCGTCAATGCGTGCAATCTGCTTGTCGGGGAAGATTTTGGCCAGTTGTTTGACGAAAGGCTCTATATATTGCATCGACTCTGATGGTGTGTTGTCCATGTGTTTGGCTTCGCCAACTACAATGGTGTCAACAACTTCGCGGTCAAAGTAGTCTTTGAGGTAGTCCATCAGTTTTTGGGTCTCAACGGTGGCTAAGCTGCCGGCAATAATACGCTCAGGGTCGGTTACCGCCAGCCCCGTGCGACGCACGCCGTAGTCTATAGCCATTATTCGTCCCATGACCGTTATTATGAAAAAGAAAATTGAAAATTGAAAACTATTTGGTGTGCGGATTTCAATTTTCAATTTTCATTTCCCTGTGGCCCCTCTCGGGCTCGAACCAAGGACCCGCTGATTATGAGTCAGCTGCTCTAACCAACTGAGCTAAGGGGCCAGATTTCTCTCGCGAAATCGGCGGCAAAATTACTACTTTTTTTTTATATGGCAAAATTTTTTTTCAAACGTTAATATTTTTTGCGTATCTTTGCTAAACGTTAATTTAAACAAGTAATCACTTAAAAAACACTGAATCATGAATATAGATTGGCAAAACCTCCCGTTTGGTTACGTAAAAACGGATTACAACGTGCGTTGCTACTATCGCAACGGTGAATGGGGCGAAATTGAGGTTTCGAGCTCCGAGCACATCGAAATTCACATGGCTGCATCGAGCCTTCATTACGGCCAGGAAGCTTTCGAGGGTCTCAAAGCCTATCGCTGCAAAGACGGTAAAATACGTATCTTCCGTCCCGAAGCCAACGCCGAGCGTCTGCAAAGTACTTGCCGTGGCATTATGATGCCTGAGCTGTCTACAGAGAAGTTTGTCGAGATGTGCAAAAAGGTTATCAAACTCAATGAGCGCTTCATTCCGCCTTACGGCACAGGTGCCAGCCTCTATCTGCGTCCACTTCTCATCGGTACCGGCATCACCGTTGGTGTAAAACCCGCCGACGAGTACCTGTTCGTTATCTTCGTAACTCCCGTTGGACCATACTTCAAGGGCGGTTTCAAAGCCAATCCCTATGTCATCACCCGCAAGTACGACCGTTCCGCTCCTCTCGGTACTGGTATTTACAAGGTTGGCGGCAACTACGCTGCTTCTTTGAAAGCCCACGTCGAGGCTTGCCACGGCGGTCAGTATGCCTGCGAGTTCTACCTTGATGCCAAGGAGAAAAAATATGTCGACGAGGCTGGTGCTGCCAACTTCTTCGTCATAAAAGACGGTGCATACTTTACCCCGAAGAGCACTTCTATCCTGCCTTCTATCACCAATAAAAGCCTCATGCAGCTTGCCGAGGATATGGGTATGAAGGTCGAGCGTCGTCCCATCGACGTCGAGGAACTCGCTTCCTTCCAGGAGGCCGGTGCTTGCGGTACCGCCGCCGTCATCAGCCCCATCGAGCGCCTTGACGACCCCGAGACAGGCAAGAGCTATGTCTTTGGCAAGGAGCCCGGTCCTTACAGCACCAAGCTCTACAACGCCCTCCGTGCCATACAGCTTGGCGAGGCCGAAGACAAGCACAATTGGAACACCATCATGGACTAACCGCCTTGATAGTTGAACAATCAACGATAAGGCCGCCCGACAGTAAATGCCGGGCGGCTTGTTTTTTGTAATTTAAAAAAATAAATCGTCCTGTTTCACTTTTTTTGTGTATCTTTGCACCCCGAAATAATAATATAATATGAATATGAAATACAAATATATTATGCTGAGTATGTTGGTTGCGGCACTTTGTACCTTGTTCTGTGGATGCGGACCCGATGCCGACAGCCATCGCCTCGAGGTGCGTACCACGCCATTTACAGGAGCCTCACACCACAAGGTGGCTACCGACGGTGCCAACCTTGACTGGGTAGGCGGCGAAGAGCTGCTTGTGAACAGCACCGTCGCCGCAGTTACGGTCGAAGGAGGTCGGGCCTACATTGATGATGTGCCGTCGGCGGCACGCTATCGGGCTTTGTATCCCGCGAGCCTCACTAAGCAGGCTTCACTCACTACCACGACCGACATTGTGTTGCCTTCCGAATATCATTATGCTATTTCAGCCGGCCGTCAACAGTTGGAGACCCCTATGGCGGCCAACGACGCGACAGGCCCGATAACCCTGCGCCACCTCACTGGAGCCCTCTGCATAACCATAAGCAACACCTCCGCACGCACTATGACGGTGGACCGCGTGACAGTGCTAAGCGACCACTACCGCCTGAGCGGTGACACATTGGTTAATTTCGACAACCTTGGCAGTATTAATCCCGTAACAGCCACCTCCGAGGCCGACCGCACAGTAGCATTGGTCATGGACCGCCAACGGCTTGACATAACCTCGGGCTCGTCGGCCACCGTAACGTTGCCAGTGCCTGCCGTGGGTGCCGACAACCACTTCACCGTCACTGTGTCTGCTCGAGAGCGCGGCGCGCGTTTTACCTATTCGCGTACACAGAGTGCTGGTGGTGCGTTGTCCGCCGGAGTGGTCGGATACCTGCCTGTAGAGATAACAAACGCCGAGGGAGGCGACATCACCAAGGCCAACCTTTTCGAAGGCACTGGCAAACCGGCCGACCCATATATCATCAAAACACCACAGGATTTTGCCATCATGGCAGATGCTCTGATAAATAGTGGTGTGATTAATAATGTGGGAATAGATGGCAGCACAGTATACACATCGGCCAACTACCGCCTTGATGCCGACATAGATATGGAGGGGCTCCCAATTGGCGTGATGACTTCGTTTTCCGGCACCCTCGACGGCGACGGCCATACGGTGAGCAATATCAGTGTCAGCGGCACTTCGCCACTGGGCCTTTATGGCCAGCTGACCAGCGGCTCCAGCGTGAGCGACATCACTTTTAACGGTCTCAGTCTCGCAACAACATCGACTGGTTCACCCAACATTGGCGGCCTGTCTGCCACAGCCACGGGCGTTACTGTTGCCAACTGCCACATCACCGGTCTCGAAATCAGTGCACCGAGTGTACGCAATATCAAGGTTGGCGGTATTGTTGCCACACTTACGGGCAGCGCCGACATAAGCAATTGCAGTATCGAGGCTGACCTTACACTCTCTTCAAGTGAATATGGTGGATATTTCGGTGGCATAGTGGGCTCTGCAGCAGGATACAGCTTAGCAATAGCCAATTGTACCACCGCCGTCGATGCCACACTCACAGGTTGTGTCAATGTGGGTGGTTTGGTCGGCAATATGAACGCCCTAAGCGGTACAGGCACGTCAGAGATAAGCAGCAGCCAATGGAGCGGCACCATGACCCTCGCCGGAATAAGCAGTCAGGTGGTCGCTGGCGGACTGGCGGGTACCAGTGCACGCCCAACAGCCTTCACCAACTGCAACGCCGAAGGATCCATTACCATCACAACCTCGCACGCCTCGAACCGTGCTGGTGCCCTGCTGGGCTATGCCAGCCGTCCCAGCCAGTCCGATTACAGCTACACCGGTAGCACCTCGTCTGTGACGCTCTCGGCTCCAGGTGGCACAACCGGCAACCCCTCAACCCATTGAACCCGGAACCAATGTATGAAATGAGCCGTCTTGCACATGGCGGCTCATTTTTTTTTATTTTGCTATATCGAAAAAAGTTCGTATTTTTGCAACTTGAACCGGTCCTGCTTGAAGACAAGCACCCATCACCGTTGTACGACGATGTAATGCGGACGGGCATTGCAATATGAACAGATTTTTTTATTGGAAGCCAGATATCAATAGAACACGACAATCATCCTGGAGAGGTTATGCCACGAAAGTGAAGGCACTCAAGTAGTATGGAAAATATAATAAGAGCCGCTCAATAGGGCGGCTCTTATTAGGCTTGTGCTGCGGTTGCGTTAGGCACCGATTTTGGCGGTGTAGGCGGCAGCGTCGAGCAGGGCGTCGATGTCGGCCATGTTGGCGGGTTTGATTTTGATAACCCAACCGGCACCGTAGGGGTCGTTGTTGATAGAAGAGGCGTCTTCGAGGGCGGCGTTGAACTCAACAACCTCGCCGTTGACGGGCATGAGCAGCGGGGCAACGGTCTTGACGGCCTCGACCGAACCGAACTCTTCGCCGGCTTCGAGGGTCTCGCCTTCGCAGTTGACGTCGACAAAGACTATGTCGCCGAGCTCGTGCTGGGCATAGTCGGTGAGACCTACATAGGCAAATTCGCCTTCGGCGCGTACCCATTCGTCGTCCTGGGTGTACTTCAAATTCTGGGGAATGTTCATGATAATGAGCTGTTTAAATGTTTGATTTTCGTTTTTAATTCTTCTGCAAAGTTACACATTTTGACGTGATATGCAAAATTTTTTTTTGTATGTCGAAAAAAAAATATACTTTTGCACTGTCCAAATGAGACGGAATTTGAGCCCAATTGTCTCGCAATAGGCTAATACTGAAATTCTTATATCTTTCATTTCGACCATGGCCGGCCAACGCCCGGCAAGTGTAAAAATATTTTTTGAACACTAACTTTTTGACACAACTATAATGTACAGCAAAGCAGAACTGTCTGAGATGGCTCAGATCAAGTTGATTGAAATTGCCAAAGAGATGGGTATTTCCCGTGCTTCGAGGCTCGAACCGCAAGACCTTATATACAAGATACTTGACCATCAGGCCGTAAACCCGCCCGCCCCCAAAGAGGCACAGCCTAAGGAGGGACCCGACACCGCCAAGCAGCGCGGCCGCCGCACCAGGCTCAAACCCATGGTGATAGCCGAGTCGAGCGTCAAGAACCCCGCCCTGCATAACCGCAACCACCACGCAGCCCCCGAGCCCGTCCAGTCCCAACCGGAACCGCAGCCTACCGCCATGGACATCAATATCAGCGATATGGCTTTGCCCGAGATACCCACGGTGCCCGAGGTGCTCACCTCCACCGGCCGCCTTATGATGCGCGAGGATCCCCAGCCTGCCCACGATGAGCCGCATACCATGCCGGAAATCCACGAGCCGGAAGCCGCCGTCGTGCAGCCCGAGACCGCCTCAGAGACAACAGAGGTAGCACCTGCCGCGACAGAGCAGCCCAAGAAGAGCCGCAAACGCGGCCGTCCACGCAAGAGCGCACAGTCGACCCTGGCCGAAGAGGCACAGCCCGATGCCACACCGCAGGAACCCGCCAAAAAGGAGGCCGAGCCCGCCCACGAGCAGCCAGCCGCCACGGTCGAGAAGCCCCATCAGCAGCCCCACAAGCCTGAGCACGAGCCACAGGCCGCAACCGAAGCCCCCAAAGGTCAGCAACAGCAGCAGCCCAATCGTCAGCAGCCAAAGCAGCCTAAAGAGAACAAGGAAAAGGAGAAAGAGTATTTCTATGACGTCGACGGCGTGATAGAGACCGAAGGTGTTCTGGAGCTGAGTCCCGACGGCTTCGGCTTTCTGCGCTCGAGCGACTACAACTACCTCTCCTCGCCCGACGACGTGTTCGTCTCGCCCGTACAGATACGCACCTACGGCCTCAAGACTGGCGACACCATACGCGGTTCAATACGTCCGCCTAAAGAGATCGACAAGTATTTCCCCCTTGTCAAGGTTATAGAAATCAATGGTTTGCCGCCCGAGAAGGTGAGAGACCGTGTGCCTTTCGAGTCGTTGACGCCGCTCTTCCCGCAGGAGAAGTTCAAACTCACCGGCCACCCGCAGGAGACCGTATCGACCCGCATTATCGATATGTTTGCCCCCATAGGCAAGGGACAGCGCGGCCTCATCGTGTCGCAGCCCAAGACCGGCAAAACCACCTTGCTCAAGGAGGTGGCCAACGCCATTGCCTACAACCACCCCGAAGTGTACCTCATGGTTCTGCTCATCGACGAGCGTCCCGAGGAGGTGACCGATATGCAACGCAGCGTGAAGGCCGAGGTTATAGCCTCGACATTCGACGAGCCCGCCGAGCGCCACGTGCGCATTGCCAACATAGTGCTTGAGAAGGCCAAACGCCTCACCGAGTGTGGCCACGACGTGGTGATTGTACTCGACTCGATAACCCGTTTGGCCAGGGCCTACAACACCGTGCAGCCCGCCAGCGGCAAGGTGTTGAGCGGCGGCGTCGAGGCCAACGCCCTGCAGAAGCCCAAGCGTTTCTTCGGCGCAGCCCGCAAGATCGAGGGCGGCGGCTCGCTCACCATCATAGCCACAGCCCTCACCGAAACCGGCTCGAAGATGGACGATGTGATTTTCGAGGAGTTCAAGGGTACTGGCAACATGGAGCTGCAGCTCGACCGTAAACTTTCCAACAAGCGCATATTCCCCGCCATCGACCTGGTGGCATCGAGCACCCGCCGCGATGACCTGCTGGTGCCGCAGTCGTCGCTCAACCGCATATTGGTGCTTCGCAACCAGCTGGTGGACATGACGCCCGTCGAGGCCATGGAGTTCCTGCAGCGCAACCTGGTACGCACCAAGACCAACGAAGAGTTCCTCTTCACAATGGATAAATAAACCTGTAACTATCAGAATATCAATAATCGAGCCCCTGCAGAGTATGGTCTGGCAGGGGCTCGGTTCGGCTTTTGTTCGGACGGCGGGCATACCTTTCCGACCTTGACCCGATGTTGACCCGACCTTAACCCGAACCTAACCCATCTAACAACCTGAAAAACAATTGGTTAAGTGGTGTTTATATAATATATTGGTTTTCAGTGTTTTATAATAAAATTGCCGAGACTGTGATATTTTTTTTCGTATATCGGATTTTTTACTTATCTTTGTACTTTGTCGCTCAATGCGAATTGTGCTGACAGCCAGTGCATTGAGTTGCAGAACAATGATAAAATAAATATAAAATATAAAAAACTATGACACCATCACACATTGAACACATTGGCATAGCCGTGACCAACCTCGACGAGGCAATACGCTACTGGGAAGAGGTTATGGGCCTCAAATGCTACGCCATTGAAGAAGTGAAAGACCAGAAAGTGAAGACCGCCTTTTTCCGTTGCGGCGACGTCAAAATCGAGCTCCTCGAGCCCACTTGCCCGGAGAGCACCATCGCGGCTTTCATCGAGAAAAACGGCGGCAAGGGCGGTATGCACCACATCGCCTTCGCCATGGACAACACCGACCAGGCCCTCAACGAGGCCAAGGACAAGGGTGTGCGCCTCATCGACCAGCAGTCGCGTCCAGGCGCCGAAGGCCTCAAGATAGGCTTCCTGCACCCCAAGTCGACCCTCGGCGTGCTCACCGAATTCTGCTGCAAATAATTAACCCAACCAATTAAGCAATCAAACAATAAACAGATATGGCTTTTGAAGAAAAAATCAAAGAACTCCTTGACAAGCGGAGTTTGGCCAAACAGGGCGGTGGCGACAAGCGCATCGCCAAACAGCACGAGCAAGGCAAGTTCACCGCACGCGAGCGTATAGCTCTGCTGCTCGACGAGGGCTCGTTTGAAGAGTTCGATATGTTCGTAACCCATCGCTGCGTCAACTTCGATATGCAGAAACAGTCGTTCCTTGGCGACGGCGTGGTTACCGGCTACGGCACCATCGAAGGCCGCTTGGTGTATGTCTTTGCACAGGACTTCACCGTTTTCGGCGGTTCGCTGAGCGAGACCATGGCCCTCAAGATTTGCAAACTTATGGACCAGGCCATGAAGGTCGGAGCCCCCGTGATAGGCCTCAACGACTCTGGCGGTGCCCGTATACAGGAGGGCAGCAACGCCCTGGCCGGCTACTCGGAGATATTCGAGCGCAACATCCTGGCCAGCGGTGTGGTGCCCCAAATCAGCGCCATCTTCGGCCCCTGCGCCGGCGGTGCCGTATATAGCCCCGCTCTCACCGACTTCATATTCATGAGTAAGGAGAACAGCTATATGTTCCTTACCGGCCCCAAAGTGGTCAAGACCGTTACCGGCGAGGATGTCACCGTCGATAAACTTGGAGGCGCAATGGTTCACGCCACTAAGAGCGGCGTCGCCCATTTTGTGGGTGAGACCGAAGAGGAGACCATTCAGAAGATTCGCGAATTGGTGGGCTACATACCCTCCAACAACTTCGAAGAGGCTCCATATGTGGCCACCGAAGACCCCATCGACCGTCTCGAAGATACCCTCAACAGCATCATCCCCGAGAATCCCAACCAGGCCTACGATGTCAAGGATGTCATCACCGCCATTGTCGACGACGGCAAGTTCTTTGAGGTGCATGAGCATTTCGCCGCCAACCTCGTGGTCGGCTTTGCCCGTATGGGTGGCATGAGCATCGGTCTGGTGGCCAACCAGCCCAAAGTTATGGCCGGTGTGCTCGACTGCAACTCCTCGCGCAAAGGAGCCCGCTTTGTCCGCTTCTGCGACGCGTTCAATATACCTATCGTCACTCTGGTCGACGTGCCTGGCTTCCTGCCTGGTACCGGTCAGGAGTACAACGGTGTCATTGTCCATGGAGCCAAGATGCTTTATGCCTTTGGCGAGGCTACGGTGCCCAAAGTAACTGTCACCCTGCGCAAGAGCTACGGCGGCGCCCACATCGTGATGAGCTGCAAACAGCTGCGTAGCGACATCAACTATGCTTGGCCCACCGCCCAGATTGCCGTTATGGGAGCAAGCGGAGCCACCGAGGTGCTGCATGGCCGTGCAATCAAAGAGATCACCGACCCCGAAGAGCAGGCCGCTTTCATCGCCAAGAAAGAGCAGGAGTACAACGACCAGTTTGCCAACCCCTACAACGCAGCCAAGTACGGCTACATCGACGATGTCATTGAGCCGCGCAACACACGCTTCCGCGTTATCCGCGCCCTGCAGGCCCTCTCGACCAAGAAAGACAGCCTGCCTATCAAGAAGCACTGCAACCTGCCGCTCTAATAAAAGAAAAAAACGTTTAACCAATCAATAAATTATTAACCAGGAGGATCTTTCTCCTCCACAAAACAATCAAAACAAGATGAAAAAAGTTTTCATGACCGTCGTTGCCGCCGCCGCTCTCGCTTTCTGCATGAGCGCTTGCAACAACAATGCCAAGACCAACGAAGCCGAAGAGCCCGTGTGCGACACCACCGCTGTGTGTGACACCATAGCCCACGAGTGCGCCGCCGACAGTGCTAAGTGCTGCAAAGCCGACACCACCAAGTGCTGCAAGGCCGAGATGGCAGAGCACAAAGGCTGCTGCAAGAAAGCCGAAGGTCAACAGTGCGAAAAGAAATGTGAGAAAAAGTGCGAGAAAGCCCAGTAAGGCATTCTTGTCGCACCTGACAAAGAAACAGTGGGGGCGTGTCTGCACAGGCTCACCCCGAGCGTCAAGCCCCCACATTCTTTTAGGTCATAACGCTTTTCTTCTTGAACACATAATTGATTGTTAGCGTTAATCAAAAGATTAAAAGATGAATACAATATTTAAAAAGATAACCACAGGCTTGTTGGGAGTGGCGTTGCTGGCGGCAGTAAGCTATGCACAGCCCCACCATTGCCCGATGGATGGCGTGAGCGGTGCAACTCCCGCCGGCATTGAAGCTCCGGTTCCGCTCCACCACGGACATCTGGCCCCGACAGAGTTCCAGTCGGTGAGTGCCTGCTATGTGCCGCAGATAGGTGTATTCGTGGCTATTGACAGTATTGACTGTGCCGTGGATATGCTTGCGCGCCGCAATGGCGAGATTGTGCGTGTGGGTCGTTACGTCACCGACAAACTGAAAAAGCGCCACGACATCAAAAATATTTTGCGCCCAATATCGGTCGGCATTGTTGGCAATAAGATTGTCTTTATAGCTACAGCCGCCAACACGGCCGACTCGTCATATATTGGAGTGCTGGCTATGCAACCTGACCAAGACGGCAATCTGCCGCTAATAGCACGCCGCGACTACGGTTGCTACAACTACGCTTTCAGTTTCGTCCTTCAGAGCCACGAACTGATTGTTGTCGGAAAGAGCCCCGCAGGCTATGACTTCAATGTAATAGACTTGGCCGATGGCCTTGAGAGCATCGACCAGGCTCCGATGCAGACCATACACTATCGCGTGCCGAAACAGTCGGAACGCATACAGGCTTCCGACCCCGTGGGCATAGGACTCACCGTGGTGGCAGTGGTGGTGGTGTTCTTAGCCTTGCTCTGCATCTCGCTCATTCTGCAGGGCTATGGCAAGACTATTATGAGAGTTCAGAGCAAGCGTGGCTTGTTCAAACCCACTGCAACCGCCAAAGGCACTGCCGAAGATGCCGACACCGAGGCCGAGGTGATGGTGGCCATTGCGGCAGCCGTGCACCTGTATAACGACGAGCTCCACGATGAGGAAGACGCTGTGATAACCATCCAGAAAGTGGAGCGCGCATGGACCCCGTGGAACGCCAAGTATTACAACATGAACCATTATTTTAACAGAAGATAAATAAAGACATGAAAAACTATAAACTTAAAATAAACGGCCGCGAATACAACGTCGACATCAACGAGGTGGAGGGCCAGGATATTAATCTCAGCGTCAACGGCAAGGACTATACCGTGACCGTGGACCAGGAAATCAAGCAGCACACCAAGACTCTCATCACCACCCACGCCCCGCGCGTTTCGGCCGCCGCCACCGGCGATGTACAGAAGTCTTCGCCCGCCACTGCCGGCACCAAGGTCACTACTCCGCTGCCAGGTACTATCCTCGATGTCTTCGTGAATGTTGGCGACGAGGTCAAGGCCGGCCAGACTGTGGTGCTGCTCGAGGCCATGAAGATGGAAAACAACATCGAGGCCGACGTTGAAGGCACTATAACCGCTGTCAAGGTGCGCAAGGGCGACAGTGTGCTCGAAGGCGACGTACTGGTTGTCATCGGGTAGTCCATTCTATAGTTGTTAAACCGTTAGCAAGATACAATAGTTATGATAACATTAGCAACAGGTGGCTTCATGGACTTCATGTCGACGCAGTTGGTGCAGTTCTTTGAATACACCGGCTTCGCCAACGTGACGTGGGGCCATATAGCAATGATTTTAATCGGGTTGATATTCATCTTCCTCGGTATCAAGTATGAGTTCGAGCCGCTGCTGCTTGTGCCCATCGGATTCGGTATGCTCATCGGCAACATTCCGTTCTATCCCGGACTCAAGATTGGCATTTACGAGAATGGTTCGGTTCTGCATATACTATACCACGGTGTGCAGAACGGTTGGTACCCGCCATTGATATTCTTAGGCATAGGTGCCATGACCGACTTCTCGGCGTTGCTCTCCAACCCTAAGCTTATGCTTATCGGCGCTGCTGCCCAGTTTGGCATTTTTGCGGCCTATATGGGCGCATTGGCCTTGGGCTTTGCCCCCAACGAGGCAGGTGCCATCGGCATCATTGGAGGTGCCGACGGTCCCACCGCCATATTCCTCTCCAGCCAGTTGGCCCCCGACCTCATGGGAGCCATTGCGGTGTCGGCATATAGTTATATGGCCTTGGTGCCGGTTATTCAGCCCCCCATTATGAGGCTTCTCACCACCCCCAAGGAGCGTACCATACGTATGAAACCTCCGCGTCAGGTGTCGAAGCTCGAGAAGATCACATTCCCCATCCTTGGTTTGCTTTTCTGCGCTTTCATAGTGCCGTCGGGTCTGCCTTTGCTGGGTATGCTTTTCTTTGGCAACCTGCTCAAGGAGTGCGGCGTCACCAAGCGTTTGAGCGACACGGCCTCTAACGCCATTGTCAACATCTGCACGCTGCTTATCGGTATCACCGTGGGCGCCTCGACGCAGGCTTCGGTGTTCATCTCGCTGCGTTCGCTTGAGATTTTCGGCCTCGGTGCCGGCTCGTTTGTCGTGGCCACCTTCACCGGTGTCTGCTTCGTCAAACTGATGAACCTCTTCCTCAAGGAGGACGACAAGATCAACCCCTTGATTGGCAACTCGGGTGTGAGCGCTGTGCCCGATGCCGCCCGTGTGAGCAACAACGTGGGATTGGAGTACGACAAGACCAACTATCTGCTCCAGCACGCCATGGGTCCCAATGTGGCCGGCGTGGTGGGCTCGGCTGTGGCTGCCGGTATTCTGTTGGCGTTCCTGCACTAAGCTACCGCTTTAAAAATTACCGGTCCTCGATTCACAGTCGGGGACCGGTTTTTTCATGCCGTTAGTATAACTGGCTGAAAGTTATGGGATAAAGGGCTTATGTTCGATTACTGGCCATAGTTTCGACATACCATATCGACCTCAACCCGACCTTAACCCGAACCTAAACTATCTTTAATACTGGTTTACAGCTGGTTGTAAATGTTAAATAAATGGCTGTTTTTATTAACAAAAGGTCGCCGCAGCTATGCTGCGGCGACCTTCATGACTTCTGTCTGTAAAATAGGCTTATAGCTTTATTATTCGCCGTGCGGCGGTACCTTCGGCAGTGCGTATGCGCAGCATATAGGTGCCGGAGGGATAGTCGGTGAGGTCCACGCGGGGCTCGGCCACTGTTTGCAGCAAAGCGCCTTGCTCGTTATATACCTCAACGCTCTGCACCTCGGCGTTTATGAAGACTATGCCTTTGGTGGGGGTGGGGTAGGCTTTGACGGCGTCGATACCGTCAACCTCGTTCACGGCGTTGGTAATGGTGAGTATAAGGGTGGCAATGCTGTCGCAACCTTCCACCGAGGTGGTGAGGTGTGTGTATGTGCCACTGACAGAGTAGACCGAGTCGAACCAAGTGTAGCTGTCGGCGGTGCTCACAGTCTCGCTGCCTTGGAGGGTGATGGGCACGAAGTGCGCTTCAAGGTTCACGTCGCCGTTTACCACCACTGTTCTGGGGTTTTCGGTAGAGCCGTCGCCCCACTGGCCAAAGGTGTAGCAGGTGTTGGCCTCGGCGGTCAGTGTGGCGGTGGTGCCTACGGTGTAGCGTCCCTGGCCGTGCACTGTGCCGCCCGCGTCGGTGGTGGCGGTCACTGCATAGGTGGGCAGGGTGTCCATGATGGCTCTAATCATCCACGAGTAGTACATATTGCCCTCGGGCAGGCTATTGATTTCGGTACCGTTGATAAAATAGTAGGCACTGTTGGGGGTACCTGCGTATACGGTGGCGGCAGCCGGGTAGGCGGTGCCGGTGGCGTGCAACACAATCCAGAGGGGCTCTGAGGTCGAAAGCACGGGCTGCGACTCGATGGTCAAGGTCTGGAAGTTGACCGTGTCGGCCGTCATGGAGCTCTGTTGGGTGTGCACCAAATGCCAGTTGTCTGGGCTTTCTCCCTGATAGACGTTGAGGTCAACCTCGGCATTGTTATTAAGGAAGAACTCCACAGCTTTCATCTTTGGGTGGCTTGCGAAACTCGAGGGCACAAATTTCACGCCCCAAGTAAATTCTTCGTTGCTGCCAGAGCCGAAGTTGGTGAGCCAACGGTAGCCATAGTAGTGCAGCGTGTCGCCCTCGACGGGAGCAAATACGGGAGTGGCCACGGTGTCGGAAGCGACTACAAAGCCGCGCGGGTTGTTCAATATGCTGTCGCTCCAGAACACAAAGCGGTAGCCGTCGTTGGCGTTGGCCAACAGTGTTGCTGTCTGACCCTCGTGGTAGGTTCCGGCGCCCTCAACGCTGCCGCCGTCGGTGGCGGTGACGCTCACGGTGTGGGTAGGCCGCATAGTGAATATGGCACGTATCATGCAGGTGTACATATAGCCGTACGACGCAGTGAGGTCTATCCAGTTGGCTCCGCCGTTGCTCGAGAACATAAAACTGCCATAAAGTCCGCTGAAAGCCGATACGTATATCGGGTAGACGCCGGTGGCGGTGGAGCATTGAACCGAAACAAGCAGTCCTCCGCTCGATGGCACGGTTTGTGGAATGAGGAAATTGACGGTGCGCCAGCTGGCATCGCCGCTAACAGTGATGCTCTGGCTGTGAATCAGCGAGGTGTCTACCATGCTGTATAATTTCACGGTATAAGTGCCAGCTTTGGCATAGAATTGCACTGCCTTTATCTTCTCGCCTCCGCTTATTGCGTCGTGAGGCAGCACAATACCCCACGAGCTGTTGCCGTTGTTGCTGCCGAAAGTGCCTACAGCATTGCTCCAAGTGTAGGCCACGGTGTCGGTGCCTATAGGCTCGAATATGGCGGAGAAGTCATTGGGGCCGTCCACTATCACATAGCGGGGATTGGAGCTGTCGCCGTCGGTCCAGCCGGCAAAGCGGTACAAGTCGTAGGCAAAGCAGCGCAACACGGCGGTGTCGCCCAACTTGTACTCGCCAGCGCCATAGACAACGCCATGGCCGTCGGGCACGTTGGCGGTCAAGTTGTAGGTGCTGGTAAACACAGCTTTCAGCATCCAAGAGTATGTTGAATTGAAGTAGTTCCAGTTGCTGCCGTCGGTTGAAAACCACGAGCCGTTGCGGTTGCCGCCATACATTGTTACGGGTACGGGATAGTCGCTCACCAAGTCCTGTATAATAATCCATAGGGGCTGGGTTGCATCGATGACTACCGGTGAGGTCAGGGCAATGTTGGCATACTGATTAGTACCGCCTGCCACAACGGTCTGGCTGTGTATCATGGTGGCAGGTGCAGAGGCACCACCTTTATATATAAAGAGGGTCAAGTTGGTGCCGCTGGCTGCGCCATCGTAATAGCGCACAGTGTCAAGGGTTGAAAAGTCTGTCAAATCGGTAGACTCGAGTTTTAAAGCATAGTAGTCAAAATAATGGCTGCCAAGATGTTCGCCCGTAGCATAATAGAATTCGTTGCCTTTCTTGGCGGGCTCCACCACAGCCGTATAGGTGCGAGCCGAGTCAACAAGCACATACCGGGGGTCGTAGCTGTTGCCGTCGCTCCAGCGGGCAAAGCGGTAGCCGGCTTCGGTAGAGGCAAATAAGGTCACAGTGTCGCCGTAATTATAGGTGCCACCGCCTGAAACCGAAGAATTTGCGGCATCGGTGGTGTTCACTGTCAGTGTGGTGTTAGCTGGATGGGTGGCAGGAGCTGGTTGGATGCCCAGCACTGCAGTGTTGCGGATGTTATAGGTGGAGGTGTATGAACCGCCGGCACCACCGGCACTGGGGTTTAGTGCTCCGGAGGTGTAGTAGCCGTCGCAATAGCCACCCCATCCCCAGTTGAAATGAAGTTGGCCGCTGGCGTTGCAACCGTCACAAACAAAGCTATGTCCGCCCGATGCATCGCGGCCGTCGTAGAGCACAGGATGGCGACGAGCCAGTTCCGTTTCTATGATAGTGCACCATTCGGCATCGCTCATAGCAGCACGAAATGCAGGGTAGCTACCATAGGAATATCCGAAATAGGTGCGCAACGCGTTTTCGGCAGCAGCATCTGCGGGATGATCGCTGTGGTTGTGGGCTCCACTACCACCCTCGTTAATGGTGCCGTAGCTCATCTCGATAGCCACTCCAACATGATACATCAGCGTAGCCACTGCATTGATCTGGGCTGTTGTGCTCGACGAGTTAAGCGTTTTTGGCATGAGACTCCAGTTGTATGTGGTGGCACCAAAGTTAGCGCTCTGGCTGCCGTAGTTGGGGTCGCTATAAGAGTGTGAGCCGGTACCCTGTTCAGGGTGGCTCCAGTATTTCATTATTTGTGCCGTCGCTGTAGCCACACAGCCAGTCACTGTTCTCTCATTCTCGGATGTGTTGAGAGGGCAGAGGTCGTTGTAATAGGGTAGCTGGTTCCACTTGGTGGTAATAAGGGTATCTACAACCACAGAGTACAACGGATTCTGCTGCTCGCTCTCATACAATGCCTGCCACTCGGCCGAGACCCATGCCGAAGCTTCAATACCTCTGCTACGCAGGAGTTTGATTTCGTTGCAGTAGCCTTCGAGCCAAGCCTTGACATTGGATGGAACATCGGTGGCAAATCCCGTAGTGAACGAATAAGCCAGAATGGGGCGTACGCGGTCATCGCTTGGCACTATGGCAAAACCATGGTTGGCTTTAAAGAGGTACAACTCTCCCAGTTCAGCAGGCAGTTTCTGTTGCTCCACCTGTTGGCGCAAAAAGTGCTGCGCCACGGTACTGGCCCTCTCGGGTGTGACATTACCCGCCATACTGCACAGTGATAACAGTACGGATAAGACAATTGTTAGAAAAAGCTGTTTCATAATGGTATGTTTTAGGATTTGCAAATTTTTATTCCGGCCATCTTACCATCAATAATCTCTATCTGTATAGCATCGTCCGGCTGCGGCACTATGGTGAGTTTGGTGCAGAGAGTCTCGGTGCATATATAGTCGAGATGGCGCTGTACGGCGGTGTCCCATTCGCCGCTTTGAAGTTCGATGGTTATGCGGTCGGTTACATCGAACTGCTCTTTGCGTATGTTTTGGATTCGGTTCACTAATTCACGTGCTATGCCCTCGTCAATAAGTTCTGGTGTGAGGGTTATGTCGAGGGCTACTGTCAGTGACCCGTCGTTGGCCACCACCCACCCTGGGATGTCTTGGGTGGCAATCTCGACATCGGTCAGCAGCACCTCACACTCTTGTCCTTCTACGGGTACAATGCAATGGCCGTCGGTCTCGAGGGTGTTGATTTGATCCTGACTGAAGGCCATTATTGCATTGCCGAGGGCTTTCATAACCTTGCCATAGCGGGGACCGAGGGTTTTGAAGTTAGGCTTGATTTTCTTGACCAATAAGTTATTGTCGGCGCCAATAAACTCAATCTGCTTGATATTCAGTTCAGAGCAAATCAAGTGTGACACGTTGCTGATCTGGTTGCGCATGGCCTCGTTGTGCACGGGTATGACAATACGGCTCAGCGGCTGCCTTACGCGCAAGTTACTCTTTTTGCGTAGACCGAGTACCATAGAGCATATCTTTTGTGCCAACTGCATACGTTCTTCAAGAGCCTTGTCGATAGCGGTTTCGTCTACCTCTGGGAAATTCAAGTGGTGTACACTGGCGACATTGTGCTTGTGGGTAACGTTGTTTAGGTCGGTGAATACCCGCTCGCTGAAGAACGGTGCTATAGGTGCCATCAAGCGGCATAGAATTTCCAAACAGGTATAGAGGGTCTGGTATGCCGAGATTTTGTCTTGCGTCATTTCACCTTTCCAGAAACGGCGGCGACAGAGTCGTACATACCAGTTGCTGAGGTATGCGTCGACAAATGTGCCGATGGCTCTGCCGGCACGTGTCGGCTCGTAGTCATCCATAGCTTCGCCTACAGTTTTGATCAGGGTGTTGAGTTCGCTAAGTATCCAGCGGTCAATCTCGGGGCGTTCACTGATGGCAATGTCAGGCTGGCTGTAGTCAAAGCCGTCAATATTTGCGTAGAGGGCAAAGAATGAGTATGTGTTGTATAGAGTGCCGAATAGTTTGCGGCGAACCTCGTCAACGCCCTCAACATCGAATTTAAGGTTGTCCCAGGGCTGGCTATTAGTAATCATATACCAACGTGTGGCGTCGGGACCATATTTGCTAAGTGTCTCAAACGGGTCAACGGCATTGCCGAGACGTTTGCTCATCTTGTTGCCGTTTTTGTCAAGCACTAAGCCGTTGGATATGACATTGCGGAATGCAACCGAGTCAAAGCACATAGTGGATATGGCGTGCAGTGTGTAGAACCAGCCGCGAGTTTGGTCAACACCTTCGGCGATGAAGTCGGCTGGGAACTGGTCGGGGCGTAACTCGCCACCCATATAGTGGATTTGTGCATAGGGCATAGCTCCGCTGTCAAACCACACATCTATCAAATCCGGTTCACGACGCATTGGGCGACCGGTGGGGCTAACAAGAACCACGTCGTCGATATATGGCCTGTGCAAATCAAACTTGGTGTAATCGTCTGAAGCATAAGGATTCGTGGTCATCAGTCCTGCGGCAACGGCTTTGTCAATCTCCTTGCGCAGTTCGGCTACGCTGCCAATGCATATTTCTTCCTTGCCATCCTCCGTACGCCAGATTGGCAGCGGAGTGCCCCAGTAGCGAGAACGTGAGAGGTTCCAGTCAACAATGTTTTCAAGCCAATTGCCGAAACGGCCGGTACCTGTGGCTTCGGGTTTCCAGTTTATGGTGCGGTTGAGCTCTATCATGCGCTCTTTGAGGGCAGTGGTGCGAATAAACCAGCTGTCGAGCGGATAGTATAGTACAGGCTTGTCTGTACGCCAACAATGTGGATAGCTGTGGGTGTGTTTCTCGCTCTTGAAGAGTTTGCCCTCTCCTTTGAGCATTATCACTATCTCCACGTCAAGACTCATGTCCTTATCGGTTTTTGTTGAGTCGTAAGCGTTTTTGACATATTTGCCGGCATACTGGCTATAAGTAGCAGTGTCTACGTTTTTATCAACCCACTCGGGGTCAAGGTCCTCAATGGGGGCAAAGCGGCCTTTTTTGTCTACCATAGGCATTTGTTTGCCATCGCGGTCAAAGAGTAACAGTTCGCCAATGCCTGCTTTCTTTGCCACTCGGGCATCGTCGGCACCGAAAGTAGGCGCTATGTGGACTATGCCGGTGCCGTCTTCGGTGGTGACATAATCGCCCAATATAATTTTGAACGCGTCGTTGCCAGTGGGCTTCACCCAAGGAATGAGCTGGTCATAGCGTATACCCTCCAAGTCGCGGCCTTTGCATTCCCCAAAAACCTTGGGCTCCTCTTTGAACATAGAGCCTATCAGGGCTTTGGCCATGATGATGTTGCAAGGTTGCTCGGTGTAGGGGTGGGTGGCCTCAATAAGAACGTAGTCTATTGTTGGGCCGACGCACAGGGCGGTGTTCGATGGTAGTGTCCATGGTGTGGTGGTCCATGCTATGGCGTATGTCGGGCATTGAGATCTGTAACCAAAAACCTTATCGATTTTCAGGTCCGAATTATCAATCTTGAACATTGCCACGCAGGTGGTGTCTTTAACATCGCGATAGCAACCCGGCATATTCAGTTCGTGACTCGATAGACCGGTTCCGGCGGCAGGCGAGTAGGGCTGTATGGTGTAACCTTTGTATAGCAGGCCTTTGTCATACAGTTTCTTGAGCAGGAACCAGAGTGTCTCTATATAGTCATTGTCGAAAGTGATGTAAGGGTGCTTGAGGTCAATCCAGTAGCCCATCTGTTTGGTGAGCTCGTCCCATAGGTCTTTGTATTTCAGCACCTCGGTACGGCAGGCATGGTTGTATTCGTCGACACTTATTTTCTTGCCAATATCTTCTTTGGTTATGCCTAAGTTTTTCTCTACGCCGAGTTCCACCGGCAGACCGTGGGTGTCCCATCCGGCTTTGCGCTCTACATGGAACCCTTGTTGAGCCTTGTAGCGGCAGAATACGTCTTTGATTGTGCGGGCCATGACGTGGTGGATGCCCGGTTTGCCGTTGGCCGACGGAGGTCCGTCATAGAATACATACGATGGGTGCCCCTCGCTCAGGCGCTGACCCTGTTCAAAAGTCTCGTTCTCCTCCCAGTAACGGCGCACTTCGTCGCCAATTTGGGTCAAATTAAGCTGCTTATATTCTTTGTATTTCATTTATATATAGTGTTATTCTTCTGATAATGAGACAACTAAATCGTGTTGGCACTATTATAGCCAAACTACAAATATACTCATTTTTTCTCTATTATAGCCTCTTGAGGCGATTTTTTTGTTTTTGGATGGTGTCGACACAATAAAATCGACTTGTTGGCGTTATGCTAAAACCATGTACAGGCTGCACATCGACTGCAATTCCTACTTCGCTTCATGCGAGGTTGCCACCCGTCCGGGCACGGCGGGCAAACCTCTTGTTGTAGCCAACGATAACGAGCAGGGTGGGGGAGTGATTTTAGCCCTTACGCCTGAGGCCAAAGCCATCGGGCTCAAACGCGGCATACCCTTGTTCAAGGTGCGCGACCTATTGCGACGCGAGAACGTTATTATCTGCCCGGCCGACCATAAGAAATACCGCCGCATTTCGCACAAAATTATGAGCGAAGTCGTTGCCCAGGGCATAGTGCAGGATTTTGTGCAGTATTCTGTCGACGAGTTTTTCGGCACCCTGCCGCTCGACGACCCCGCCGAGCTGCGCCGCTACATTGCCAAGGTGCGCAACCTCATCACCACCACCAGCGGCATAACGGTGGGCTGCGGATGCTCTCAAACCAACACTTTGGCAAAATCGGCCACATGGTTTGCCAAGCACTACAAGGCTTTCGACGGCATTTGTGTCCTGCCTCCCGAAAAACGCGAGCAGGCATTGGCCCAACTCCCACTCCAGGAGGTGTGGGGTGTGGGACGTCAGGCCTTCCGCAAGCTGTCGGCTCTCGGGGTGGTGTCAGCCCTCGATTTTGTCCACCTCCCGCAACGGCAGGTCGAACAGCTGCTCACCACAGCCGGACTGCATACCTATTTGGAGCTGCAAGGCATCGAGGCCACGCAGCTTGAGAGCCACGACCGCCGCAAATCAATAATGCAGAGCCACACCTTCGCCACAATGATAACCAGCCGCGACGAACTCTCCGACGAGGTGGCCCGTTTTGCCTCGCGCTGCGCCGAGCAGTTGCGCCGCCAAAACAGCCTCTGCCGCACAGTGACGGTGTTCCTCAACACCAACCGCTACCGCGACGACTTGCCGCAGTATCGCAACGACGCAGTGGCCAAGTTCGACAAGCCTACCGCCGACACACCCGCAATCGCTACCGCCGCCGTGGGGCTGCTCAACTCCATGTTCCGCCCGGGCTATCAGTACAAGCGTGCTGGAGTTGTACTCTCGGGTATAGTCGACGACAAAAGCTGCCAACTTGACCTCTTCAACGCCGAGGCCGACGAGCGCCGCCGGCGCCTGATGGCTGTGACCGACATTATCAACAGCCGTTTCGGCGACGAAACCGTAACCTTTGGAAACCTTTAATACACAAACACATACCAATGCAACCTACCGAAAAATTCTGGCAGTGGTTCACCGACCACAACGAGCAACTGATAACCCTTGGCGACTTCGACGACACAGAGCGCACCGCGCTGCTTGAAAACCTGCAGCAGCAACTCACGGCCTACCGCGACGGCATTACATTCGATCTCGGAGCACCCACAGCCAACGGCCGCACCCTCACATTCACCGCCGAGGGCGACACCGACCTCTTCCTCTATGTGGTCGAGCTTGTCGACAGCGCCCCCGACCTCGACTGGTGGGAGTTTGTGGCCTTCAAACAACCCTGCGGCACACCCGTCAAGGTAAGGTTCGACAAGTACAGTTTCGACAGCTCCAAGATGCACTTCATGCAACTCGAAAACGAGGCCGAACCCGACATCCTCGGACTGCGGGTGGCGTTGCCAAACCATGTGGCCGACGATGACGACTTGCTGGTGGGCACATACGTAACCCTCGAGGCCATAATGGGCGAGTTCGACTGCGCAACGCTGGTGGGCTACCTCGAGACATGCCCAGTGCCCGACGAGCCGTTCAAGGAAGGCTTCCGCCCGCTCGACGACCTGCCCGAGTTCGTGGAGTGGTTCAAACGCAAGCGCGACGCCGAATAGTGTGATGCCAACACCGCCAGCAACTGTTTGATTACCTGCCTTTTGATATACATAGGTCGCCCCGCAACCGCACAATCATCGGCAACTTTTGGCGCGTGTCCGATGTTGACCCGACCTCAACCCGACCTTAACCCGAACCTAACCCATGCAACGGCTTGATAATCACTGCGTTGTGTGCAAAATTATAATACGCTGAAATTCAGCAAGTTGACATTTTGGCAACACTCGGTAGCGATTTGCCTGGAATAAACAGAAAACCAACTCTAATATCTTTCACCCACCAAGGCTACAGCCGGCCGTCGACGGTGCCGCGGTCCAGTACACCCTTGACGTCGTACACCACGCCGTTCTCTTTCATAAGCTGTCGCACGTCCAAGCCCGTAAACTCATTATGGGCCACGGCAAGTATGCAGGCGTCGAAGGGGCGTTGGGCGTTGAGTGCCGCCAGTTCAGGCACTATCTCTATGCCGTATTCTCTTTTTACAGCTTCGGGGTTGGCCCAGGGGTCGCAGACGGTGATGTTGGCGGTGTATTCGGCCAGTGTGTGGTATATGTCCACAACCTTGGTGTTGCGTATGTCGGGGCAGTTCTCTTTGAAGGTGATGCCCAGTATGAGTATCTTGGCATCCTTCACCATCACGCCCTTCTTGTTCATGCACCTGATAGTCTGGTTGGCCACATAGGCCCCCATGCCGTCGTTCAGGCGGCGGGCATTGCTCATCACGCGCGGCAGCACGCCATACACCTGGGCCTTCTGTATAAGGTAGTAGGGGTCGACGCTAATGCAGTGGCCGCCCACCAGTCCGGGACTGAGCTTGATGAAGTTCCATTTGCTGCTGGCTGCCTCTATAACGTCGTGGGTGTCGATATCCATGGCGTTGAATATCTTGGCCAGTTCGTTCATGAAGGCAATGTTCACGTCGCGCTGGCTGTTCTCGATAATCTTCGAGGCCTCTGCCACCTTGATGGTAGGGGCCTTGTGGGTCCCGTTCACCAGCACGCTGTTGTACACCTCGTCAACAAAGTCGGCTATTTCGGGCGTGGAACCGGAGGTTACCTTCTTGATTTTCTCGACTGTGTGTGTCTTGTCGCCCGGGTTGATACGCTCGGGGCTGTAGCCGGCGTAGAAGTCGATGTTGAATCGTAGGCCCGACACGCGCTCCACAACGGGCAGGCACTCCTCCTCGGTAACGCCGGGATACACGGTGCTTTCGTACACCACCACGTCGCCTTTGCCTATAACCTTGCCCACGGTCTCGCTGGCGCCGCGCAAGGGCCTGATGTCGGGGCGGTTGTTCTCGTCGACCGGAGTGGGAACGGCAACAACATAGAAATTGCAGTTGCGTATCTCTTCAATATCCGATGTGCACCTGAAGCCGTGGTTCTCGATGGCGTCCCTGAGCAGGTCGTCGCCCACCTCAAGGGTGTCGTCGTGGCCGGCCATGAGTGCGTCGACGCGCTTAGTGTTGATGTCGAAACCAATGGTCTCAAACTTCGTAGAAAACAGGCGGGCAAGCGGCAGCCCAACATATCCAAGCCCGATAACGGCAATCTTTACATCCTTCATCGTCATAGTCATATTTCGGCTGCAAAGATACGAAAAAATTTTGATTTTACTGGCAATCCGGCAACAAAAAGTGATTTTTCACCACAACCACGTGTGAGTTGTGTTAATATAGCCCTTGTTGTCCAATTCATTAATCAGTATGTAATCTTGAAATTTCCTGTAGCGCAGTAGTTTCTGGCGGTACGCTCGCTGACGCCATATTTCTCGGCATATTGAATGACAGACAAATCCTCCATCTTATCGGCAAGTTTTTATAGAAACACGCTGCAAAGATACGACTTTTTGCCGACACCGGCAAGTTTTATTTGTAAAAAATGAAGCCGTCACGCCTGATGGCTCCTCTTCACATTTAATATAAGATAGGGCTAAAGCTATAGATTCTTTGAATACGGTAGTGATTTGATGTAATTCTCCATGAACTGCCAGTCTGGATTGCCATCAGGGTCTATAGGCAATTTTATTTTAATGTTTTTTATTCTCGTTTGATTGCATTTTAAACCATAGTTATACCTATATTGTTCAAGGTTAATTATAGTCACCAAAAACATTGCAATGTAATTATTGCACTTAAATTGTGGTAATAATTTCTCTACATGATCTGAAGCAGAAAACGGTTCTTCGTGCCACGAACAGTATCCTTTCACCGCACTATCAATCGTAAAACAGCTACCTTCTTCAGAATGGTAGTCATAAAAACATTTTACTCCATTAGTGGTTGCTTGCGTTGTGACATAGGGGTAGTCACCTTCGCCACAAAGTTCTAATTCCGACACTGGTGTTGTTTTGGATCCTTTTATCTTAAATAAACATTTTTCGTTTTTTTTGTCGCTCAACACAAATGTTTTCCATTTTTCCGTATTTAGTTCCAATAGGGTAGTCTGCACTGGTGCGTAAATAATATCATTAGTGTTTTTATTAAAAAAGATTTTATAATTAATATAATTACGAACAGAAGCCATAAACATTTGCTTTGTAAGAGACTTATAATTGGTTTCCATGTAAGCCTCTGCACACCATTCGTCCTTTGCTGAGACATGTTTACTAACACTTATCCCAGATACATTAGTATTATTTCTATATAATTTAAGCCACTCCTGCATGATACTATGCCATTTACCGTGTGCATCAATTCGGCCGAGTTTTTTTCGCTTTTCAAACCCATCATCTTTGAAGTAGCCAAAAAAGGTATCCTTATCATCCTGATGCTTTTTATGAGCAGTAAAGACCATGACGCATGTTACTACGCTTTTATCCGAGTTATAAAATAATTCATCGGGCATAGAGAATACTGCCTCAAGAGTATGCTGTTCGAGTAAATCTTTTTTTAGGGCATATGTTTTTTTATTTCGGCTACCTGCTATAGCACATTGCATTGGGACAATAGCCACACATGTTCCTCCTTCAACAAGTGCCTCTAAATTCCATTTAACAAATTCCAGTTCTTCTATATCCTTTTTCTTATCAGACTTGTACGGAGGGTTTAGGAAACCAACCGTCGGCTTGAATACATTTCCGGTTTCCTTATCCTTGACACCTCGTTTTATTTCAGCTATAAGTTTTGAGTTAAGACCACTATCCAAATATATATGAGTTTGTCCATCTCCATGTATGGCCATATTTGATGCAGCCAAACAGTACATTTTATCATTCCGTTCTATGCCGATAAGCTGATTTTTCTGGATTGATTTGATGGCGTCATCATCTCCCTGTGCATCAATAATCATCTTACTCATGGCTGCGATTAAAAATCCACATGTCCCTGTGCAGTTATCAAATACGACTGAGTTCATATTAATTCCTGCTACTTCAGTAAAGAATTCCGTAATATGTGTTGGTGTAAGTACAACGCCGAGGTCATTACTGGTATTTGCATATCTTAGGAAGGCAACATACAGTTGTCCCAGTACGTCGTAATAACGGTTTGTCTTTTCAAACGCATCAATATTTGTATCCATATCTTCAATCAGATCTCTAAGTGAATTATGATCTGATTCTTTTGCAAACATTCCTTCTATTGTTGCGTATTTTGAACTAATGGCCTTATACTTATCATCGCTGATTTTTTTCTTTTTGAACCAATCCATCACATCATTAATCATGTGAGAGGCGAGTATTTTTTGATTATCCTCAGTCTTATAATAGGTTTTAAAATGAGGTAACCTAAGCGCTAAAAGAATACAACTTGCAAGGATACATCTTTCGGCCTCATCAATATTCATTTGATGGAGTTTGGTGTTTAGTATCCGAGTATAATCTAGGAGTTTGTCATAATCCTGACGTTTTTTCTCTTCCGACTTAGTTAATCCAGAATAATAATTGTTGGGGCTAAGAAGTTTGTCACCAAAATACTGAAATGGGCGAGGCTCGTCCTTGAGGTGTAAGTAATGAGAAACCTTCAAATCATCTTTTTCTACTCCACTAATAGCAATGGCTAGTACATCGAATGATTTTGATAGGTATGAAGCATAAAGAAGAGCACCATCTACAGCATATTTATCATATAGATTATGGTTTTCGCTTTCGTGATATATCTTATCGGGTTTATTTTCAATTACGATAATGAAATTCTTATCGTGTTTATACTGAATAATTAAGTCAGGATATCCCTTTCCGGTGCCCCTTTTGGAAGCATTGTTTAATAATTTGTCAATTATTGGATTAGAACTTTTCTGACGTTCTACAATGACATCCTCTTCGTAATTCATAAAGAAATCACGAACGATATCGTCTGTATCTGCTTCGATTTTTTTTGTTTTTCTCATAAGGGAATAAATAATCCGTGAAACTTTCTGCTCACATCTGAGGTTCTCGACTACCTATGCTACAAACAAGAAAGCTCACGGATACCCGCGAACGTTTCCCTTTCTTGCGTAGCATAGTTGAAATTGTCGAGATTTCAGATGTACAAAGAAAAGCCAAAACGCTTTATTTCATTTATTTATCGTTATTCTATTTCTCTGTTTTTATGTCATTTTATGATTATTGTTTTGTTGTTTCCGAATTGCAAAGTTACGAAAGTTGAGCGATATGGCAAAATTTATTTTTCCATATCCGAAATGAAGTGACGTCGGTGAAGCCAAAGATACTATTTTTCTTTGATATTTTCTATCTTTTATCCTTCGGCCTCGTTGCTGATAACTTCCCAGTGGCCGCCTTTGTTGCTGCCTACGCGGGTAATGACCCCCAGGTCTTTTAACCGTTTAATCTGTTTTTCCATGCCACGTTGACTTAGACCTATGCGTGCAGCTATCTCCCGGCCTGTGAGTGAGGGGTTGGAATAGAGCAATAACAACAACTTTTTGTCATTTGTACCGAATTTTGTACCGAACTTTGTACCGAACTCTTCGCCGAATATTCTACCGAACTCATCCTCTGTAGGGATAAGCGGTTTTCCATAAACAAACTCGAAATGAAACACATACGAACAAGTGGATATACTGAAATACAGTGAGTTGTAGCAATAAAAAAGCCCCTTTGCAGGGGCTTTTGGGTGGTCTGTGGGAGATTCGAACTCTCGACCTCTTCCGTGTGAAGGAAGCGCTCTAAACCAACTGAGCTAACAGACCGTTGAGTGTGGCGCGGCTCCTGCCAGGCAGGAGGGCTCTCGTTCGCTCGAAAGCGGGTGCAAAAGTACGACTTTTTTTTGAAACGACAAATTTTTTTTGTCTTTTTCAATCCCCTGTCTGCTTAAAATGCAGTGTGTCAGTGTTTAGTATATCTGTTTTTTGATAGACTCCGCCGCCGTAGCCCGACGCACTTTGCTCCCTGTGGCACATCTTTTGGCTTTTTTTGAACGGTAATGATTAATATCGGCCCTGAAACTTGTTAAAATGTATTATGTTTTAATTTTCAGTGGGTTGAATTAAATATGATACCTGGCTGGGTAATAGGCGACCGATGCTTATTTGACCAACGCTTGATATCAGTGAGCTGATACCGCTGGTTTACAGGTTGTTGGTGCGCTCGGCTTAAAGTGTTTTATACACGAGTAACCGCGTGGAACCGTATTTCTGCAGCTCGCGGTCTATGTGGTAGCCGAGGCGTTGCAGGTTGTACAGGCTGGCGGCGTTGAGAGGCGACACGGTGGCGCACAGTTGCCCAATGCCACGTTGGCTGGCTTGCCGCTCGAGTTCGGCGCCGAGGATGCGCTGCAGTCCGTGCCCGCGGTAGGGTGGTGCCACGATGCATAGTTTGTAGTTGGCCGAGGCCACTTCCGACGGGTGCGAGAGCAGTGGCGCGAGGTCCTCGGGGTCGCCCGGGGTTGGCACGTAGAGTATGGCAATGGCCGCCAGTGTGTTGCCGGCCCACGCCCCCAGCGTAAGGTGCGGCTTGTGCAGGCAGGCTGCCAGCATTTCGGGGCTGTTGCGGCGCAGTGTGCCGTTGTCGCCGGCGGTGTCGAGGGCCTGCTGCTGTAGGCTCATGACGAGCTGCAGGTGCTGTGCTGTGCAGGGGGCTGTGTTGAACGTCATGGCGGTAACGGATTTGGCTGCGGTTAGGCGTGGCTTGTGGGCATAAAAAACGGGGATTCGTTGTGGCGTTTCCCCGGGTGGTGACTCCTGCAGGATTCAAACCTGCAACCTTCTGATCCGTAGTCAGATGCTCTATTCAGTTGAGCTAAGGAGCCTTGACTTGCTTGAGGTGTTTCTGTCCCTGAAAGCGAGTGCAAAAGTACAACCTTTTTTGGTATTGGCCAAATTTTTTTTTGTTTTTTTACTGATTAATTTTGTAAACCTCTCTGTATAAGGTGTTTTTGATGGCCAAAAATTCGTCGTCGTCGAGCTCGTATTTAGACAGAATGAGCATCGGAACGGGGTTGCCGCCCTCAAAATAGGGGGGCTGTGTGTATTGTTGCGGATTTTGGAAAAAGCCCATGGAGGTGTAGAACTCCAGGCGGTGCTCCGACTCTTCGCTGTGCGGCGTTTCTACCTCAAGCACCACCTGTTCCTTCTGCTGCGATAGGAAGTTGAGGAACACCACTTTGCCGAGACCCTGGTTGCGCAGGTCGCTGTCGATGGCGAAATGCTCAACGTAAATCATGTCGTCGAACTCCCAGTAGGTCAGCAGGCCTATTGGTTCGTCGTCGTTGGTGGCCACGGTGAAGTGAAAATTGGCCGGGCGGTGTTTGAGGCTGCTAACCGGAGGCCGCTCGTCGTCGGGGAAGGCCTCCTCGAACAGGTCTTGCGCAAAATGCGGATGGTCTGATTCGGACAGTTCTGTTAAATGTATCATCGATTTGTTTATATGAATATAAAGTTATTGATTTCGAAACGTAAGTAGAGGTTATGCTGCCAGCCGTCGGCCGAGTATCCCTCGAGGTTGATGCGGGTGTGGTAGAGGTTGTAGCCCAGGCTCACGCGTCCCACGCCCTCGAAATGCCAGCACAGTGCCAGCGCGCCGAACTCGCCAGCGCCGAGGCCGCCCTGGTTGAGGTATTCGTATGATCCCACGTTGTAGTTGGGTGTCTCGCCGCCCCAGATGTCGAGTATTGAGTAGGTGCGTCCGGCCACGGTCATGTCGCTGGCTATCACCTTGGTGTTGTTGGCGTTTACGCCTATCGCTATGTCGAGGTCGAGCATCCGCGTCAGGGCGGTGTTGAAGGTGAGGCCGAGGTCTATATTGATACGATTCTCTTTGCCCGAGAGTCCGCAGCGCACGTAGCGGCCGCGTTGTTCGAGCACGGCCGACGAGTTGGTGGCGTCGATGTTGAAGGCGCCCACGGCGGTGAGCTGCGCCAGGTCGAACCGCAACATCCAGCCGAGTCCCGAGCGGTAGTCGTAGCGGAAGCCCATGCCAATCTGGAATCCCGGTTCGTAGCGCATATTGCCGTACTCGGCCACTGTAAGCATTGAGTAGTGGCTTACCGACGAGGCTATGAGGTCGGCCTCGGTGAGGTCCTGCCATATCTGCTGGCCGTAGGTGTTGCTGTAAAGCAGGCGTTCTACGGTGTTGGCGTTGTTGGGGTTGCCGTTGTAGAAGTTGGCTACATTGTTGTCGGCCCAGAGCATTCCAGCGTTGAGGTAGGCGGCGAGGCCTGTGGGGCGCCCCGGGCCGCTACATCGGTGCACGTCCCAGTCGTCGGCCGAGGCTGCAAGGGCGGCGGCCAAAAAGGCTGCCAATGCTATGGCGGCGCGGCGTGGCATGGCTACAGCTGCTCCTTTCTGCCGGCTACCATATCGGCCATTAGGTTGCGGGCCCTCATCAGTCGTATCTTTACCGTGCTCAAAGGCAGACCGGTGCGGGAGGCAATCTCATCGTATGAAAGTTCGTCGAAGAAACGCAATTCGACGAGCTGGCGGTATTTGGGTTTGAGTCTTGTCACCAGGTTGCGCAGCACTTCGTGGCGCTGGGTTGCTATGATGGCCTCCTCGGGGGTGGGGGCGTCGGCCGGCATGGGATACTCAAACACCTCGTCGTCGCGTGTGGTGGCCATGGTGCTAAGGGCTATGGTGGCCAAGCGTTGCTTGCGTATGTGGTCTATAGCGGTGTTGGTGCCGATAGAGAAGAGCCAGGTGCTGAAGGCGTTGACCGGGGTATAGGCGTTTATCTGGCAGAACGCCTTGCCGAAGGTTTCGATTGTCAAGTCGTCGGCCTCGGTGGGGTTGCCCGTCATCTTGAGCATAAGCATATAGAGTGGCTCCCAATAGTGCTTCATCAGGTCCGAATAGGCCCGTTGGTCACCACCCTCGCGGGCGGCAAGCACCAAGGTGTAGTCGCGTCTTGCTTTGTCGGTTGTCAGGTTGGGCTCCATGGCTTGAAGACTCTTACTGTTTAAACTTTCTATTATTATGTAACGGAGTTAAAGCCAAAATATTATTTGCAAACCAAAAATAAATTTCAAAAAATGGTGCCAGGAACTCGCAGCCGTGTCCACCAAACCGTCTTGAAAGTATTGAAAATGAGATTATTTGCCATGCAAATTTCATCGCCAAAAGGGCTACAAGAATTTGCCATGGGAAACTGCCGTTGAGCAATAGCATGACGGCCGACGCGTAGAACAGGGCCAGGGAGAGTACGCGCAGATCGCCCGGTATGCGGCTGGCCAGAGAGTGGCGGCCGCGGGTGGCCTGCCTGTTCAGGCGCTGCTCATGCCATTTGGCAAACGATTTGCGCGGCTCGGCGGCCAAGCAGGCGTCGGGCTCTATGCACACGGCGGTGTTGCGGCGTTTGGCGTTTTGGTACACAAAGAGGTCGTCGGCGCCCTCGGCAATGTCGTAGTGGCTTATGAAAGCGCCTTTCTTGAAGAAAAAGTCGCGCTTGTAGGAGAGGTTGCGGCCGCTGCCGGTGTAGGGGTGACCCAGCAGGGCGGCACCGAGGTAGTTGGCGCTGTAGGCCAGGTTGTCGTACTGCTGCATGAGGCCGAAGAGGCTCTTGCACTCCTTGATGCCGCAGAATCCGAGCACAATGCGTATGTCGGCGCGGAAGTAACCTTTCACCATGCCCCGTAGCCACGAGAAATTGTTCGGAACGCAGTCTGGGTCGGCAAAGAGCAGTATGTTGTTTTTGGCCGATTTGATGCCTATTGAGAGGGGGTATTTCTTGCCCTGGAACAGGTTTACGTCCTCCTTGAACGAGACCACCTTGAGGTGTGGGTAGTTCTCGGCGCAAAGTTTCAGAACAAAGGGTGTGTCGTCTTGCGACATATAGTCCACCACCACCACCTCGAAATCGGGGTAGTCCTGCTCCAGCAGGTACACCAAATTGTCGCGTAGCCAGTCGGCGTCATTGTGGGCCACCATCACTACCGAAATGCCCGGCAAGTCCGAGTCGTCGGCAGGCACAAAAACTTCATTTTTTTTGTTTTTTTTGTGCCACGAGCCCACCCTAAAATAGAATAAACCATAATAAAATGCAAGAAAAGTGAGCGAAGTTACAAACACCGCAAATAATATAATTGCGTAAGTATCAGTTAGAAAAGTCGAAAAGTCTATCATGTTGTTAAAATTTCGAAATACAAAATTAGTAATTTATTTCGAAAAAATATGTATATTTGCAGTGCGAAATATGAACAAAAAATGAACAGTTTGGCGTTCAATATAACTGCCCGTGACCCTGGTTCGTCGGCCCGTTTCGGTGTGCTCCATACCGACCATGGCGACATACCTACTCCGGTGTTTATGCCGGTGGGTACGGCAGGCACCGTCAAGGCGGTGCACCGTCACGAACTTGAGAGTGACGTTGACGCCAAAATCATACTCGGCAACACCTACCACCTTTACCTCCGTCCGGGGGTCGGGATACTGCGTCAGGCCGGTGGCCTTCACGGTTTCAGCGGCTGGCAGCGCCCCCTCCTCACCGACAGCGGCGGCTTCCAGGTCTTTTCGCTTGCCGAGAACCGCAAAATCAAAGAGGAGGGCTGCACCTTCCGCTCGCATATCGACGGCTCGCGCCACCTCTTCACACCCGAGGGTGTTGTCGACATACAGCGTGCCATTGGAGCCGACATCATGATGGCATTCGACGAGTGTGCCCCTGGCGAGGCCGACTACCGCTATGCCAAGCACTCCATGGAGCTCACACACCGCTGGCTCGACCGCTGCATAGTGCGTTTTGGCCAGACCGAACCCCTCTATGGCCACCATCAGGCCCTCTTCCCCATAGTGCAGGGATGCAAATATGCCGACCTGCGCCGCCAATCGGCCGAATACATCGCCTCCAAGGAGCCCGAGGGCTGTGCCATTGGCGGCTTGGCCGTGGGCGAACCCACCGAGACCATGTACGAGATGATCGAGGTGGTCAACGCCATACTGCCCGACGACAAACCCCGCTACCTTATGGGGGTGGGGTCTCCCGTCAACCTTCTCGAATGCATTGAGCGCGGAGTGGATATGTTCGACTGCGTCATGCCCACCCGCAACGGCCGCAACGGTCTGCTCTTCACAATGAACGGAACAATAAACATCAAGAATAAGAAATGGGAAACCTGCTTCGAACCCATTGACCCCGAAGGTACCTCGCGCTGCGACAGCGAATACACCCTGGCCTATCTGCACCACCTCATCCATGCCGAAGAGATTCTTGGTCTGCAGATATGCTCTCTCCACAACATTGCCTTCTACCTTAGGCTTATGGAGACTGCCCGCCAAAAGATTGCCGACGGCACCTTCTCAAAATGGAAATCAAGCATTGTACCCGAATTATCAAAACGATTATGAAAAAAATAACAATAGTTTTTTTCTTGGCATTAGCCTCCACCGGTATTGCACAGGTCTATCCAGGACTTAAAAACCCGACGTCATTCGAAACGGGCGACGGCTCCTACTACTGGAGGGCGCGTGTTGGCATACTCATGTACTACAAGAGAGCCAATCAGACCTCTGTGATCAATATGTTTACAGACGGCTACCGTGTCAACAACTCATGTATCTACAAACATGACATCAGTGGCGATGCAACCATCAAAGCCGTAACATCCAGCACCACACAGCCCACCGAGTGCAGCTTTTCGCACAAGGACGCCGGCAACCAGCGTTTCAGAATCATCGGTTCCGACGACAACGGTCTGGATAACTTCACCATACGTACCGACGGTTCCGGAGGCCTGCGCCGCATACCCGACGGCTTCACCTCCTCGGTGCGTTTGGGCGACATATTTGCCGACCCCGCTGGTGCTCTCAATATGCAGCTCTATGCCTCCGACACCAACGAGCCCACTTCGGTGTGGTTCAAAAATCAGAGTGCCGAGGCTCTGTTTTACACCATGAAAGTCAGGGCCGACTATACAATTCTGCGTCTGAAATATGCCTTAGTGGCCCGGCATCATCCCGCCAACATGCCCGGATGGGCCTCCGGCGAGTTTGTTATGCGCATTGTTGCACAGAACCCCGACGGCACTTGGCCAAAGGATATGGTGGCCGACAGCAGCAAGTGGATGAGAATGCAGATGCCCAGCTTGGATCTCAACGACACCGTCAACAATTACCTATGGGAGCAGGGTGCTATCGAGAACGGCGGCACTTGCAACTACTGGTATCTCCCGTGGCAGTCGCTCACCACCGACCTCGGCAACTTTATAGGCCAGAACGTGCGTATCGAGCTCTATAACAGCGATGCCAACAGCAAGTACCCCATGTACGCCTATTTCGTGGCCGACTATGAGCCTGCCGTGCTCACCAACTTTGGCTGCACCCCGGAGACCTCCGACGCCTCCGACACGCTCTACGCACCCCTCGGTATGCCGGCCTACAAGTGGTTCGCGTCCGAAAACGGCCAACTCGACCTCACCGACACTGCCACCGCCATGGCAGCACCCTTGCGCCTGTTGAGCCCCGCCGACTACGATGGCACCGGCGACGACTCCACCTTTGTGAGCAAGTTTGCACCCCACTACGACGATTTCAAACTGGCCGACGGCTCTGTGGCCGACACCCAGACTTTCTGCTGCATGATGTTCCACAGCCTGAACGGCAAGGCCTTCGATTCAACCAAGATATTCATCAACATACCCAACACCAAACCGGCAGCCGAGTTCGAGTTTGAGTCGCCCTGTGGCGGCCCCGTCAAGCTGCACAACATCACACCCAACCAGCCCGACATCGACAGCGACACCAGCTCCACCTGGTGGTTCCTCTACGACGACACCCTCGCCACCGTTCCATACGACACCCTCTACGGACGCGACACCAGTTTCAAATTCGAGCGCGAGGGTTGGTACAAGGTCACTCTGCGCGCTTTTGCCCACGACAAGAGCTGCATAGGCGTCACCACCAAGAACATACTTGCCCTGCACGGTGCACAGGCCGTCATCAATACCCCGTCGCTATCGGTGTGTGCCGGCGAGATGGCCCATCTGCACGCCACCGACGATACCCTCATCACCACCCGCCGCTGGACTGTCAACGGCCACGTCTACGAGTCGTCGGTCCTCAACCCCTACGACTCGCTCGTGCTTGACCTCCCCCTCGGCCCGTCGGATATTAGTCTCTACGTCTCGGCCGACAACGGCTGCGCCGACTCTGTCACAATCAGTATATTTGTCTCCGGCACCCCGGCTCTGTCGTTCATAGGCAACGACGAGGGCGCTATATGCCCGGGCGACTCGGCTCGCCTCACCTCGGTGGGAACCTACGCCCTCAACAACGTCTGGGTGTCGACCCCGTCCGACCCGAGGCTCGCAACCCAGCAGGGTATGCAGACCATCATAGTCCAACCCGACACCACCACCGTCTACACCCTCAAAGCCCCCGAGAACAGTTCGTGCGGCCAGCAGGACAAGAGCATCGTGCTCGAGGTAGTGCCGCCTCCCATTCCTGCCGTCAAGCTCAGCAACACCTTTGTCAACACCGAGCACCCTGTCATCTTGGCCGAGGACATCTCGCGCTACGGATACAGCACCACGTGGTACCTCTCCGACAGCACCCGCAGCGACGAGCGTTGGATTAGGCACACCTTCACCGACCTCTCTGTCGAGTCGGTCAAGATAACCATGCGCTCGTGCAACAAGCTCAACTGCTGCAGCAACGACACCACCATCATCCTGCCCATCGAGACGGCCATCCACTGGCTGCCCGATGTCTTCACCCCCGACCGCGACAACAACAGCACCTTTGGCGTCACCATGTCGCAGCCCGTATCTAAATATGAATTCTATATATATAGTCGCAACGGCCAGTTGGTCTTCCAGTCCACCGACCAAAACGAGCGCTGGGACGGCACCTACAACGGCCATCCCTGCCCGTCGGGCGCCTATGTCTACTACCTGCGCTACAGCTTCAACTACAACGGCACCCGCCACCACACCACCGGAACGGTGACGCTGTTGCGATAACCAAACACGAAATCGAGAACAATCAATAATATATTGACCATGACTTTGAAGAGATTTGTCCCAATCATAATGTTGCTGCTGCCTTTAGTGGCAGTGCAGGCCCAGGGCGACGATGATTGCCCGGGCTTCCGCAACATAACCACCTTCGAGACCGACAACTCCGATTATTACTGGACAGCGCGCGAAGGCTATAAGTATTCATCATGGCGCAGCGGTGACGACGATACCACTACCGGCTACCATATAATAAGCACCTGCGTAACTGCCCGCGATATTCCGGCCGACAGTATCACCGACCCAGTATTCTACTCGCCGACCTTGGAGGAATGCCCCGGAGTGAACCCATACCACTATACAGGCGAGCCGGATGACGGTCGTTCGTTTGATTTTTCATATCAGAGATTTACAATAATCGACCAAGATCATGTCGGTTTAGATGACCTCACAGTAGATCACGGTACAGGCCTTCCGCGTATACCGCCGGGATATATGACCTCCATACGCCTGGGTGATATGTATGCGGGCGGTGCTTGCAATGACACCACAAAGGGTGCCGAGGCTATTTACTACCACATGAAGGTGACCCCATCTAACGCCATGATGATAATCAACTATGCCATTGTGACGCGCAAGTTCAGCCACACGGCCTGGGATGCAGGCGAGTTCATAATTAGGGTCGTGGCCCAAAACCTCGACGGTACGTGGCCCAACGAGCCCATCAACGACAACCTATGGTACAAGGTGTGTGCCCCAAGAACCGACGAAGGTCTGCCTGCTCCATGGGTAGAGGGGCTGGACAATGGCTCTCCGGAGAAATTTTGTTACAAGCCGTGGGCCAAGGTTGCCATCAACCTCAACGACTATCTGTTCCGCAAGGTCCGTGTTGAGATGTACACCTCAGACTGCTGTTGGCAATACGACTGCCTCTATGCCTACATTTGCGGCGACTTCCAGCCCATGATAATCAACACCGTGGGCTGCCCCGACATGGCGTCGAATGTGGTCGACACCCTCACGGCTCCCGACGGGCTGCTCAGCTACCAGTGGTATGTGGTTGAGGACTCGGCCGTTGCCGACCTCAGCGACACAAGTCTTGTCAACAACGCCAGTTTCCGCATCATACCCGGCGCCACAAACCGCATATACACCCCGCACGAGGGCGACTTTGTTACCAGCACCGGCGACACCGTGGCCGAAAAGACCTTCCGCTGCGTGATGACCTCGGCCCTCGACCCCAACAAACCCTTCGAGACCAACCTGCACGCCAATTCTATAAACCGCAAACCCCATGTGGAGTATTCGTTCGAATATGAGTGCGGCCGACGGGTCAACTTCCACGATGCGAGTTACTCGTTCTATAACGACGCCATAGCGGCCGACTCTACAAGCTGGATTTTCTATGAAGACACCCTCTGCACCCGTCCCATCGACACGGTCTACGGCATCGATGTGAGCTACAAATTCCGCCGCTCGGGCAAGTTTGGCGTCAAGCACTGTGTGCTGATCAATGACTACTCGTGCGGTGCACAGTCGGTTTTTGTTATCGACGTGCCCAAAGCCCCCGAGGCTTCGATATTCGTCAACGAGCATTATCTGTGCGATGGCGAGCTGGCCGAGGTGCGTTTCCACTCGCAGAACTCCGACGATATGTACCCCAGCGTCAAAGGCCGCGAAATCCCCGTCACGGCGCTCGACACCACGCCCTACGACTTCTACCCCTCGCTGGGTCCCACACCCCTGAGGCTTATTGCGGTTAGCAACCTGGGCTGCTCCGACACCACATACGACACCATCTACGCCTATGGCACCCCGCGCCTTACCGTCGACCCGCCAAGCGGTTTGATATGCAAGGGCCAGAGCGCCACCATCACGGCCACGGGCGTACCCACATACGATTGGTATTCGTCGCCTGCCGACACCAGCCTTGCCTCGCAGCAGGGCCAGCCCACCGTCACGGTAAGCCCCGACACCACCACGGTATACTTTGTCAAGGCGGTCTCCATACCGCGATGCGACATACACAACCAGTCGGCCGTCATAGAGATAGTGCCGTGGCCGCGTCCCGCCTGGAAACTGTCGAATCCCTATATCAACTTCGACTACCCGTCGGTCTCTATCGAGGATGTGTCGCAGCACGGCCACCACACCTTCTGGGAGCTCTCTGACGGCACCACCTACACCGGCAGCGTGCTCAACCACGTGGCCACGGGCATCGACGTCGATGACGAACTGGATGTGACTATGACCACCTGCAACCGCGCCAACTGCTGCAACGACACCTCGTTCAGCGTGCCCGTGAAGCTCTTCAGCCACTGGTTCCCCAACGCCTTCACCCCCTCGCGCGACGAGAACAACCGCTTTGGCGTGCAGACCAATATGCCGCTGGCGGGCTATGAGCTATACATCTACAACCGCTATGGCCTGCTCGTGTTCAGCACCACAGACCCGGCCGAGGGTTGGGACGGCACCTACGACGGCAAGCCCTGTCCGCAGGGCGGCTACGCCTACGTGTACAAGCTGGCCTTCGACAACAACGACCGCACCGTCATCTCCGGCCACGGCAGCATAACCCTGATAAGGTAAGGCCACAACATAAACCAAAACCGAACCAAACACCTGAAGAGCACAAGAACGGCGCTTTTCAGGTGTTTTTTTTGCCTGAAATTAAAAAAAATAGTATATTTGCAAACCGAAACAAAACCCATACCGGAATGTAGAACAAGGCTCAACTTACAGTCTATCAATAAATAACAGAAAGGAGGACACCGATGGTAGAGACAATCAAACACGGCTCTTTGAAGTGGTTGCAGATTACCAACCCAAGCGAGGACGACTACCGAATGCTGCTTGACGACTACAAGTTTCACCCCCTTGACATTGAAGACTGCAGAAGTTCGAACCAACGCCCAAAAATAGACGAATACGACGACTACTATTTCCTCATTCTGCATTTCCCCTATTTCGACAAAGGCAACAAGTTTATCCGCATCAAGGAGGTGAAAATCTTCTGGGGCCGCGACTTTATCATCACCATAGGCAAGTCGCACTGGGTGGTGCAGAAGCTCTTTGAGGAGGTGCAGGAAGACTTGCAGAGCCACGACCCCGACGCCGAGGCCAAGTTTGCCTCGAGCGACCTGCTGCTCTACCACATACTCGACCGCCTCATGCTCGAGACCTACACCCTCATCATGCGGGTGGGAGCCGAGGTCGACCTCATCAACTACGACATCTTCAACAAACGCGCCCGCTCTATCATCGAGCTCATATCAATTACGCGCCGCAACATCATCCTGCTCAACACCACCTTCCGCCCGCAGCTGCGTGTGCTCCACATGTTCGAGAGCGGCGGCATACGCGGCTTTGTCGACCCCGAGGAGCTCGATATGGAAGACTACTGGGGCAACATTCTGGACCAGTACCAGAAGATGTTCGACTCTATCGAAGACTACGGCGAACTTATCGAGGGCCTCTCGCAAACATTCGACTCGTTGCAGGCCAACAAGAGCAACGAGATAATGAAGGTGCTTACCTACTTCAGCACCATCATGCTGCCGCTGACCGTGGTCACAGGTCTGTTCGGCATGAACGTCGATTTCCCGTTCACCACCAGCACCACCGCCTTCTGGTTCATCATAGCCGCCATGATGGTGTTGATGGCCGCCTTGATCATTTTCTTCCGTCAGCGTACCAACCGCTAAGGCTAAACGGCTGATAATCAAAGTTTTAATATTTTAGCTATAACGCACTGGAAACCAGTGTGTTGGATGGGTTAGGTTCGGGTTAAGGTCGGGTTGAGGTCGGGTAGGGTTCGGACCCCCGCGCCCGGCCTCCGAACAAATGCCGATGTTGACCCCTGTGAGGGCTCATTTTATGCACTGTAAATACATTGATTATCATATTGTTAAACTATGTTTACAGTGGTTTTGCCAACTTTTTCGCCGCTATGTCGAAAAATAATAGTATCTTTGTATTTCACCCCAAAGTGTACGGGGTGGCGTAATTTGTTGAAAACTAAAACAGTATAACAATATGGAGATAACAGGAAGACTGATAAAGATTTTGCCCGAAAACCGTGGCGAGTCGGCCCGTGGCCCTTGGGTGCGCGGTGGCTTTGTTATTGAGACCGACGGCGAGTTCCCGCGCCAGGTGGCCTTCGACTGCTTTGGCGAAGACCGTGTGGCCATGGTGAACAACACGCCGCTCAACTCGCCCGTGGTGGTGACCTTCATGCCCGAGTCGCGCGAGTTCAACGACAAGTGGTACACCAATCTGCGCTGCAGCCGCATACAGCAGTATGTGCCCGGCCAGATGCCTCCGGCCACCGGCGGCTACAGCTGGAACCCCGCTCCGCAGGGTGGCCAGCCTCAGGCCGCAGCACAGCCCCAGGCCGCTGCCCAGCCGCAGGCTCCCGCTTTTGGCTCGGCTCCGGCACCGGCCATGCCGCAACCCGAAGACGACCTGCCTTTCTAACCCCCTAAGCCCGTGGCGATGGACAAGCAGACTCTGCGCCGTCAGGTTCGTGAGGCCAAGAAGGCCGTGCCGCTCAACATCAAGCAGCTGCACTCGCAAGCCGTTATGAGACAGGTGGAGCAGTTGCCGCAGTTTGAGCAGGCCAAGGTCGTACTGCTCTATTGGAGCATGGACGACGAGGTCTACACGCACGACTTTGTGGAGCGTTGGTGGCAGCGCAAGACGCTGCTGCTGCCCTGCGTCGACGGCAACAGCTTGAGGCTGCGCCGCTATGAAGGCCCCGGCTCGATGCACGATGGCCCCCAGTTTGGCATTCCCGAGCCTATGGGCGAAGAGTTCACGGCACTGGACCAGGTGGACCTGATAGTGGTGCCCGGGGTGGCGTTCGACAGCCACTGCAACCGCATGGGGCGGGGTAGGGGCTTCTACGACCGCCTGCTGGCATCGACGCCCTGTGCCTACAAGGTGGGGGTGGCGTTCAGCTTCCAGATGTTCGACCAGATTCCGGTGGAACCTTTCGATATGCCAATGGACACAGTATTGACCGAACCCTGACAAAACCAGCCGCCATGCCGATGTTCTACACACCCAAGCCGCGCCAGTTCCACTACCAGCCGCGCTTTTACGACCCCGAGAAAGAACGCTGGGAGGCCTTGAAGCAGAGGTATGCCGACCGGCAGAAAGCCGAGGAGGCCCGCGATGCCGCCGAGACACAAACTGTGGAGACCCCGGCCGACGACGAGCTGCGCTACTTTGAGGACAAGGTGCGTCGCATGAACCGCGAGGAGCGCGAGAAACAATCGCGTTTTGGTGTCAAAGACCTCTTCCGCAAGCGCCCCATGCCCACCTTCAACTACACGCCGAGGTTCCAGCAAGGGGAGGGGCAGCCGGCACAGGCAACCATTGAGACGGCCCAGCGCAAGGTGAAAATCAAGCGCCGTTTCGACATTGCCGACGACGACTACATGAAACCCATGCCCGCAGGCCGCATAATGCTCTACGCGTTGCTGGTGTGCGCACTGCTCTACTGGATACTCTTCTGAACGCCAAAATACGACGATTATTGTGCTCAACCGCCAAATAATTTATCAACAATGCTTATTCAAGTACTGAAATCCAAGATTCACCGCGTTACGGTCACCGAGGCCAACCTCGACTACATCGGCAGCATCACCATCGACGAAGATCTGATGGATGCCGCCGGCATAATAGAGAACGAGCGCGTGGAGGTCTACAATATCACCAACGGCGAGCGGCTGGCCACCTATGCCATTGCCGGCGAGCGGGGTTCGGGCACGGTGTGCCTCAACGGCGCCGCTGCCCACAAGGTGCCTGCCGGCAGCCTCATCATCATTGCCAGCTACGCCATCATGGATGCCGACGAAGCCCGCTCGTGGCACCCGACCGTCATCTTCCCAACCAACAACAAACTCGCTTAACCACAATGGCAGACGCTCCAGATAAACCCAAAAGCAAGCTTGGCGACATACTCAAATTCGCCATATTCCTTGGCATTGGCCTCTTCTTCATCTACTGGTTCCTCATCAAACTCGAGCCGGAGCAGAAGCAGGCCATCTGGCAGTCGTTTCTCCAAGCCAACTACTGGTGGGTGCTGCTGGCCATGGCCATGAGCTTGGTGAGCCATTTCACCCGTGCCGCGCGTTGGCAACTACTCTACAAGACCCTTGGCTACCGAACCAATATCATTCACGTCACGGGTTCGGTGATAGTGAGTTACCTTGCCAATCTGGCTTTCCCGAGGTTGGGCGAGGTGGTGCGTTGCGTCACCATGCGCACCAGCGAGAAGATACCGCTCGACAAGTCGCTTGGCACCGTGGCCACAGAGCGCATTGTCGACGTGCTTTCGTTCCTCCTCATCGTGCTCATCGGCATGATATTTCTCTTCGGCCAAGCCAAAGACTGGCTTTACGACACCCTCTCGGCCAAGTATGAGACCCTGCCCAACATCTGGATGTTGGCCGGTGCCGCCGTGTTTGGGTTGGCGTTGCTGTTTCTGGCCTACAAACTTTTCTGGAAGAAGCTGTTACGCTTCAAACTCTTCCGCAAAATCAACGATTTCGCCATAGGCTGTGTCGATGGTATCAAGAGCATTATCTATCTCTCGCCGCGCGATGTGGTTCTCTTTGTGTTTTACAGCGTGGCTACATATGCGCTGTATATGCTCTCGGGCTATGTTGTTTGCCAGGCTTTCGCCGAGTCGGCAGGCCTGCCGCTCTCGGTGGCCTTCGTTATCTACCTTTTCGGCACCGTCGGCATGACCTTCTCGCAAGGTGGCATAGGTGTCTATCCGGTTTTGATACAGATGGCGTTAGCCATATACGACGTGAGCGATGCCGTTGGTACCGCTGCCGGTTGGCTCCTGTGGGGTAGCCAGCAGGTGGTTGTGATAGTGCTGGGATTGGCCTTCCTGGTCTATTTCTCATTCAAAAAGAAACAATTAAACTCATAAACAATATTATGGAACACATACGTTGCCTCATAATCGGGTCTGGTCCTGCCGGTTTTACCTCGGCAATTTACACTGGTCGTGCCTCGCTGTCGCCTGTGCTTTACGAAGGTATGCTGCCTGGCGGACAGCTCACCATAACCACTGAGATAGAGAATTTTCCGGGTTATCCCGAAGGCGTATCGGGAACCGACATGATGGCCGACCTGCGCAAGCAGGCGCAGCGTTTCGGCGCCGACATCCGTCAAGGCTACATCGAGAAGATTGACCTCAGCCAACGTCCGTTCCATTGCGTCGACGACCACGGCAACGAGTTCGAAGCCGAGGCCGTGATTGTGGCCACCGGTGCCTCGGCCCGCTGGCTCGGGCTTGAGAGCGAGAAACGTTTCTATGGCCAGGGGGTATCGGCCTGCGCCACGTGCGACGGCTACTTCTACCGCAACCAGGTGGTTGCCGTGGTTGGTGGCGGAGACACCGCTTGCGAAGAGGCTGGCTACCTATCCACGCTTTGCAGCAAGGTGTACCTTGTGCATCGTCGCAACGAGCTCCGCGCCTCGAAGGCAATGCAGACCCGTGTTCTCAGCAATCCTAAAATCGAGCCACTGTGGGACAGCCGCATCTCCGAGATTCTTGGTTCCGACCTCGACGGTGTTACCGGTATAGATCTTGAGAATGTCAAGACAGGTGAACATAGCACCAAAGAAGTCACCGGCGTTTTCGTAGCCATAGGTCACACTCCTAACACAGCCTTTCTCAACGGTCAACTTGCTGTTGACGAGCAGGGTTACATTAAAATTGCCTATCATGGCACTGCCACCAGTGTCGAGGGCGTGTTTGCCGCCGGTGACGTGTGCGACCCCAACTACAGGCAGGCAATAGTTGCTGCCGGCCGCGGTTGTATGGCTGCCATGGATGTGGAACGCTTTTTGCAAAGCCAACACTAAGATTTTGAAAATCAAGTTTACAAGGCCGACCAAAGCCCTGACGGGACTTTTTGCCATGCTCTTGTGGGCTGCAGTGGCATCTGCTCAGGTTGCTCCCATTGAACTCTCGAGCGACAGAGTGCATGCAAGGGGCGATTTGAGGGGCTCTTCGTCGTCATCGTCAACTTCGAGCGACAATATATGGGGCAACGACACAACGCATACGGTCGACACATCGATGAAGGGACTTGTGGACCACGTTGATATCCCCGATTCGGTGCTGCGTGCCAAGGTGTTTATTTTTCATTACAATCCGCTGGATGTCAAAGTAATGAACTATCATAACCCTTCGCTTGACCCCACCGGAGCGCAGTTTGCCGACCCACTTGACGGCCTTAACGGCAATTACTACCTCTCGAAAGGCACCGTCGGCCATCCGCATTTGCCAGTTTTCAACACAATGGGCGATGTTATGGCTCTGCGACTCAAGCCCGATTTGTTTCAGGGTTTCCATCGCGACCGCACCAACGTGAACTTCTTTTTCACTCAGACACCATATTCGAGACTGGCCTACGGCAGCTCGCTGAAGAAAGACTACCAGGTGATGGCGGCGCATTCGCAGAACATCACGCCACGCTGGAATGTGGCTTTCGACTACCACCTCTTCTCGCCAGAAGGTCTTTATGCTTCGTCGGCGGCCATCAATCATCTGCTCGACTTCACGACCAACTACTACTCGTCCGATGCTCGCTACCAGTTGCAAGGGGGCATAATCTGGCAGTGTTTCAAGATTGAGGAGAACGGTGGCATAACGGCCGACTCTATCTTCACGCAGAACCTGCAATCAAACCGCGCCGGCGTGCCGGTGAACCTCACCAACGTGATGAATATCAGTCGTGAACTGCAATTGTTTGTTCACCAGAGTTTCAACACTGTGCGCGAACTGCCTCTTTTCATACCTCACACCGAGGTGGTGATGATTGACTCGGTGGCCGACTCGGTGGTTGTGGTCGACACCGTGTGGCCTGCTGCACCGCACACACTCAACACGGGCGTGATAGGCTTCGACTTGGCAGTTGAAAGCGACACTCTGCAGCACGGCTCGACACAGCTTTGGCAGCACTGTGATGCATTGCTCTACTGGACCAACGATGCATACATGAACTATAGATTCCGCAATCCGCTCAAGCTGACCGTGGGACTCAAACCAGAGCACTTCAAGTCGGCCATAAGTTCGTTGTATGAAATCAATTTCAATTCTATATCGCCTCTGCTAAAGGTGGAGTGGGAGGCATTGAAGAGCTTGAACGTCAAGTTGCAAGCCGAGCGCAGGATGGCTTCGATGCAGTCTATGAACGCTTCGAGGCTCGACGCTTCGGCAACCCTGAGTTTCGATAGTTTGAGCATCTTGCAGGTCCAAGGCACGTTGCAGTCGGCGCCGCCAGACCTGCTCTATTTCTACCGTACCCCGGACCGCGGCGCCAACCTCAAGCCCATCGGGGTTTCAAAGGTGTCGCTTGGTTTCAGTCGCGAAGGCTTGCTCAATGTTGAGGCCATGGCACGCAATGTGGCCAACAATGTCTGGATTAACACTGCGCGGCAGACTGTGCAGGCCGACGGGCAGGCATGGTTGTTGCAAGGCAAAGCCGACATTCGCCTCAAACTCGGACCTCTCCATCTAGACCTGCAAGAGCTTGTGCAATACAGCACCGACCAAAACCAGTTGCGAGTGCCGCTTGTTGCCTCAAAGAACTCGTTCTACATCGATTTTGTGCTTTTCAACCGAGCCCTAAAGGCTCAGATTGGCGTCGATGTGCGTTATCACACACCATATTACGCTGATGCATACGAACCGCTCGGGGGCTATTTCTACCGCCAGGACGAAGTGAAGGTGGGTGGATACCTGTGGGGCGACGTGTTTGTGAACCTGCAAATCAAACATGCAACGCTGTACATCAAGGCGGGCCACGTCAACGCCCTGTGGGAAAACATGCCCAACTACTTCATCCTGCCGCACTACCCAGGCAACGACTTCGGCTTGCTATACGGTGTGGTATGGCATTTCTTTGATTAGCAGAAGGTTGAATGCCTTTGATAGGGGTCTACATCGGCATTTGTTCGGAGCTAGGGCGCGGATGACCGAACCATACCCGACTTCAACCCGACCTTAACCCGAACCTAACCTATCTAAACGACTGATAATCAGGTAGATATAACTGTAATTACAAATGACTGATATTCAGTGTTTTATCGAATATGCATCCGTTTGAGAATTAAGGTCAGAAAGCGATAATAGTCTTGCCAGTCTGTATTATGCTTTCAACAGGAAATTGAGGTTGTCTTTGAGACCATACTCCTTGGTGTTGGCCATGTTGGTCTTGAAGACTTTCATCTTATTCGGCTTGCCGATGAGGGAGAGTTTGCCGTCTTCGAGCAGCAGGGCGGTGGCTTCACGTATGGCGGCGACGTTGGCCTTGGGGTTGACCATGATGTATTCTTTCAGACGGTCGTCGCGGGTCTCTCCGCCGTGTTTTGGGTCGAAGAAGTCGGTGTAGTGTGGATTGATCTGGAACGGCACTATACCCATGCAGTCGAAACTGGCGGGCATTACGATGGGCATATCGTTTGTGGTGCAGAGGGTGGGGCCTGCCACGTTGCTACCAGCACTCCAGCCCATATAGGGCATACCGTCGAATGCACGCTGGCGGATGGCCTGCATGAGGCCTGTGCGCTGCAGTTCGCGGACGAGGTGGAAGGTGTTGCCACCACCCACGGCCACGCAGTCGGTGTCATACACGGCGTTGATGGGCAGTGCTTTGTGGTGCACCGATGTGAGTTTCACACCGAACTCTTTATATGCAGCAGCAACTTTGGCCTCATAGGCATCGTAGCTCTTGGTGAGTCCGCCTTCGGCAAGGCTCACGCCGGCGTATGGAACGAATAATACTTTCTTGATGTTGTGCCGGCGGCAGAAGTCGGCAATCATGTCCTTGCACCAGCCCAGATAGGCTTCGCCACGCATGGTGGAGTTGCTGATAAGCAGCAGATTACGTTTGTCCATATTATTTCCGTATTTTAATTTTCAACCTTTCAATTTGCACTATGCGTCGATGGTGGCGTAGGTCGCGTTGGCTTCGATGAACTCGCGGCGCGGCGGGACGTCGTCGCCCATGAGCATGGAGAAGACACGGTCGGCCGAGGCTGCGTTGTCTATGGTGACTTGGCGCAGCTGCCGGTTCTCGGGATCCATGGTCGTCTCCCACAGCTGTTCGGGGTTCATCTCGCCGAGACCTTTGTAGCGCTGTATATGCACTCCCTTGTCGCCAACCTCTTCGAGGGCGCGTATGCGGTCTTCCTCGGTCCAGCAGTAGATGTGACGGTTGCCTTTCTTGACTAAGTAGAGTGGGGGGGTGGCAAGGTATACGTAGCCGTTCTCGATGAGCTCGGGCATATAGCGGAAGAAGAATGTGAGCATCAGGGTGTCGATGTGCGCACTGTCGACATCGGCATCGGTCATGATGATGACTTTGTGATAGCGCAGCTTGCTAAGGTTGAGAGCCTGGCTGTCTTCGGGGGTGCCTACGGTTACGCCCAAAGCGGTGTAAATATTACGTATCTCTTCGCTTTCAAAGGCACGGTGGCGCATGGCTTTCTCGACATTGAGGATTTTGCCTCTGAGTGGCAGTATGGCTTGGAACCTACGGTTGCGGCCCTGTTTGGCGCTTCCGCCTGCCGAGTCGCCCTCGACAAAGTATATCTCGCAATTTTCCGGGTCGCCGTCCTGGCAGTCGGCCAGTTTGCCAGGTAGACCGGCACTGCTGAAAACGTTGCCGCGCTGAACCATTTCGCGGGCTTTGCGTGCAGCCTGGCGTGCGCGTGCGGCTAGTATCACTTTCTCGACAATGGTGCGGGCCTCGTTGGGGTGCTCTTCAAGGTAGTTCTCGAGCATCTCGCTCACGGCAGAGTCTACGGCGCCGCGCACCTCGGTATTGCCGAGTTTGGTCTTGGTTTGACCTTCAAACTGGGGTTCGGCAACCTTTACAGAGATGATAGCGGTAAGACCTTCGCGGAAGTCATCGCCAGAAATCTCTACCTTGGCTTTTTGCAGCAGTCCGCTCTTGTCGGCATAGTTTTTCAGTGTGCGTGTCAGTCCGCTGCGGAAACCGGCCAGGTGGGTGCCTCCTTCGTGAGTGTTGATGTTGTTGACGTATGAGTGGATATTCTCGTTGTATGTGCTGTTGTACTGCATGGCAATCTCAATAGGAATGCCGTTGCGTTCACCTTCGATGTAGATGGCTTCAGGCATCAGGCTTTCGCGGTTCTCATCGAGATATGCTATAAAGTCGCGCAGACCGTTCTCGCTGTAGAAATGGTTGCTTTTGAATGTACCATTGGCGTCGGGGCGGTTGTCGGTGATAGTTATGTCAATGCCTTTGTTAAGATAGGCAAGCTCGCGCATACGATCGAGCAGAGTGTTGTAGTCGTACTCAGTGACGGTGAAGATTGAGGGGTCGGGGTGGAATTCCACATGGGTTCCGCGGCGTTCAGTGGTGCCAATCTCTTTTACAGGATACAGGGGGAGACCCTTGGAGTATTCCTGACGGTAAGCTTTGCCGTCGCGGTATACCTCGACGAGCATGTGGTCGCTCAATGCGTTGACGCAGCTCACGCCCACGCCGTGCAGACCGCCAGACACTTTGTATGATCCTTTGTCGAATTTGCCGCCGGCATGGAGTACGGTCATCACCACCTCGAGAGCGGAACGGTGCTCTTTTTCGTGCATATCAACTGGTATTCCGCGGCCGTTGTCTTCTACCGTTATGCTATTGTCTTCATTGATGTTTACGGTTATTTGAGTGCAGTAGCCTGCCAAGGCTTCGTCTATAGAGTTGTCAACTACTTCGTATACCAAGTGGTGCAGGCCTCTGAAGTTGACATCGCCTATGTACATTGCGGGTCTGACGCGTACGGCCTCAAGGCCTTCAAGTACTGTTATATTACTTGCACTGTAGTTACCGTTTTTGTTCTGATCTTCGGTCATTGTATTGGGTGTGTTTTTATTCGATTTTTGGTTTGCAAAAATACTAATTTTATTTAAATTACAGGGGTTATATTGTGATTATTTTTGAACCTTTTTTCAACCTCGAGCCTTTGTTTGGTCACTCTTCAGGTAGGGGACGTAAATAGATGTCGAAAACAGTCATTTTGCTCCAGCGGGTAGGGACTATCTTGCTGTCGGTGCAGTGTGCATCGTATGTCATAATACGGCCTTGGCCTACGGCATCGACAAATGCCACAAATTCGTTGATAGTGTAGGGCTGAATGCTGGCAATCTCGTGTCCAATGCCATCGTAGCGCAAAATCCAGTGGCAGTAGCCTTGTTTTTTGAACAGCTTGGCTAGTCGGTCGGCTCCGAACAGCGATGTGGTAAGCGAGGCGCGCATACGTTTGTAGTTCACTATGCGGTCTTTTGTTCCGTGAAAAAAGCAGGTCGGCGCTGGTGGGGTGGCATAGCGCAACTTGTTATTGTGGCACATTATGCCTCCTGCATATGGTACTATTGCCATAGGTTTGAACGTTGGAGGCATCTCGGCGGCGTCGGGCAAATTGTTGGCGCGGCAGTAGTCGGCCTGTAGCACTGTGATGGCACCGGCGCTATTGCCGACAAGTATTATGTGGGAGGTGTCAATGTCAAACTCTTTAGCGTGAGCACACAAGTATGCTATTGCGGCAGAACAGTCCTGCACGGCAATGGCTGCTGAAAGCTCAAAGAATGTGTGTGCATTACAGAGATTTGCCTTGCTTAAGTCGGCCTGGCGCAGTCCCAAACGATAGTCTATTGAAGCTACAACGAAGCCTCTTTCGGCCAAGCGCTTGCACCCGTCGACCATGAAGTCGCTGTTGCGCTCGCCTAAGTAGAAACCACCGCCAAAGAGGTAGACTACGCAGGCTTTATCGGGACGTGGGTTGTCGGGCTTGTAAAGGTCCAGCAGCAATTGTGTGGTGTCGTCACGGGTAACGTAATGGTATGTTTGCTGCGCAGCGATATTTGTAATTGTCGCCACAATTAAGACTAATATTGCAATTTTGCGTTTCATTGTTCTAAACTTTTTGCAAATTGGAGAAGGGTGGGGAATGAGAAATTTACCAATTTTGGACTACCTATAACGGCGTTACTGTCGGAGCCAATTAGCACAGTTTGCATACCGCACCGGTGGCCAAACCTCATATCTGTCATACTGTCGCCTGCCATTATAGAGTGCATAAAGATTACATCAGGGTAATCGTGTCGAGCTTGTAAAGCCATACCAATTTCAGGTTTGCGATTAGGGCTGTAGCTTGAAGCCAAATCAGGACAGAAATATATGTGGTCAATATGACCGCCGGCAGCTTCAATGGCATCAATCAGTTTCCGGTGGATGGATTCAAGTTGGTTGACGGTGATATAACCTTTGCCGATGCACTGTTGGTTGGTGACGATAAATACGTGTTTGAAATGTCGGTTGCAAATTGCAATGGCTTCGGGTACGCCAGGGAGTACCTCCAGTTGGTCGGGTGTGCGCACATAGTCGCCAACAATGAGGCGGTTAAGCACCCCATCGCGGTCCAAAAACAAGGCTCCGCCGGTGTGAAGTTGTTGGTGACGGTAAATCATTGGCTGAGTTCGTTTTGAGCCCGAAGGTAATCCGATGGCAACCCTATGTCAATAAAGTAAGCATTGTCACCATAGGCGTATATGGGTTCGGTTTTGTAGTTTTGTTCCAAAATAATGTGCTCGAATGAGAACGGCTCACCTATGGCAAATCCGGCCAGTAGGCTTCGGTTCATCATGTAGATACCTCCGTTTATCCATCCTGGCCCAGAGGCTGCATTTTTTTCTATAAAACGGGTTATTCGCCCTTGAGAGTCTACGTCCACCGAACCGTATCGACTGGTGTCTGGAACATGACGCAACACTATGGCGAGTCGGGTGGGGTGGGTGTTGTAAAAGTTCTCAAGGTTATTGTAGTCAATGCGAAACAGTGTGTCTCCGTTGAGTGCTGTGACAACTTGTTCCGAACACAGTGCCAAAGCATTGACGATGGCCCCGCCAGTGCCGAGGGGTGATTCTTCACGGGCGTAGCTTAACTTCATGCCGAGATATTCTGGTCCGAAATAATGCTCGATTTTTTCAGCCATATAGCCTGTAGATAGTACCACATGGCCGTAGCCATAATCCGAAAGGTGCCCAAGTACATGGCACAAAAACGGCCTGCCAGCCACCTGCGCCATAGGCTTGGGTAGGTTGTCTACTAATGCTTTTAGCCGAGTGCCGAAACCTCCGGCCAGAATGATGGCTTCTTTCATTTTTTAAATAGGGTGCTTTCTACCAGTTCGCAAATGATGTGGCCGATCATTATGTGGCTCTCTTGTATGCGAGGAGTGTCGGTCGATGGCACATTTAGCAGCAAGTCGCTTATCTCGCGCATTTTGCCGCCGGTGGCACCTGTGAGCGATATGGTGTATATGTCCATCTCGCGGCACACGCGATATGCCTCAATGATGTTGGCACTGTTGCCGCTGGTGCTGATACCCACCAAAACATCGCCTCGGTGACCTGTGCCTCGCAGCAGGCGTGCAAATATGTGCTCATAGCCGTAGTCGTTGCCTACGGCGGTGAGGTATGAGGTGTTGCAGTGTAGAGCTTCGGCGTTGAGTGGAGGACGGTCGAAATAGAAGCGTCCGCTAAGCTCGGCTGCCAAGTGTTGGGCATCGGCAGCGCTGCCACCATTGCCGCAGAAGTGTATCTTGCCACCAGAGCGAAGCGACTGTAGGATCATGTCGGATGCGGCCTCTATGCGTGCCATCATATCGGTGTTGGCCAGTATTTGCTGTTTGGCGGCAATTGATTGCTCTATGGATTGTGCTATTCTGGGATTCATTGCTATTGTGTTGTTGGTTAGATGGTCCAGGTTTTGAGTCCGCTCTCGGTAAATTCGTAGCGCTTGACACCTCCGCCGAACTGCTGCAGTGCGTCGGCTACGGCGAAGCGGGTTGTGCCAGGGCAATAGAAGAACATGAAGCCACCACCGCCCGCACCAGAAATCTTGCCTCCAGATGCTCCAGCGGCTATAGCGGCTGAGTATATGGCGTCAATTCGAGGATTGCTCACGCTGCTGGCCATTTGTTTCTTGTGCTGCCAGCCAAAGTTGAGAATCTGTCCGATACGGTCAATCTCGCCTTTGAGAAGAGCCTCTTTCATCTGCTGGGCCTGTTCTTTGAGTCGGTGCATGCTCTCTATGCTGGTGGTGTTGCCACCCTTGACATTGGATTGCTGTTCTTTGATGATGTCGGCGCTGACGTGGCTGGTGTCGGTATAGTAAAGCAACAGGTTGTGCTGCAGTTCGTCAATGTAACGCTGGCGCACACGCAAGGGGTTCACTATGACATTGTCGGCCACGAACTCCATGAAGTTGAAGCCGCCGAAGGTAGCCGCATACTGGTCCTGTTTGCCGCCGGCAAGCCCTAAGTCTATGCGTTCAATCTCATAGGCCAACCGCGCTACATCGTACTCGCCCATAGGCAGTTTGAGCCATTGGGCGTAGGCTCCGAGAATGGAGACTACAAGGGTGGAGGAGGTTCCGAGGCCGCTTCCGGCCGGGGCATCAACATATGAAGCTATGCGCAGCGATAGCGGCTGATGGGTAAATTGGCGCACAATGCGGTTGTAGACACCTTTGTGTAGCACGAAATAACCGTCAGTATCGACCTCCATGGCATTGCAGTACTCCTCGCGCAGGTGATTGTCGGGAGCCTCGAAGACCACTTTGCCGTCGTCGGTGGGTTCGATGGTGGTATAGGCGTACATGCTTATGGTGGCGTTGAGGATTGCACCGCCATAAATGTCTGAATAAGGCGATACGTCGGTGCCGCCGCCGGCCAGGCCGAGTCGCAGAGGGGCTTTGCTTCTTATGGTCATTTCTTTTTGATGGTTTTTAGGTTGTCGATGGCATTTGTCATGTTTTGCCAGGAATATTTTTGTTTTTCAAGACGCAAGTTTTGGACAAATTCGTCGTGGCGCTCCTCCTTGTAGAATCGTACCAGTGCATCGGCTATCTGCTGTGCGTCGGGTTCCACCACGTAGCCCACCTTGCCGTCGGGCACAATCTCGGGCAGACCACCCACATTGGTGACGAGCATAGGTGTCTCGAAGTGGAACGCTATTTGTGTTACGCCGCTCTGGGTGGCGCTACGGTATGGCTGAGCCACAATGTCGGCGGCGCAGAAATAACGGTTCACCTCGCTGTCTGGAATGAAGTCGGTGCATAGCATAATGCGGTCAGCGAGGTCGAGTGAGCGGATCTTGCTCATGTAAGGTTCAGGGTCGCCGTAGAATTCACCGGCCACGATGAGCTTCACGCCCAAGTCGAACAGCCGGTGGTCGGCGAAAGCGTCGATAAGCAGGTCCAACCCCTTGTAGTCGCGGATGAAACCGAAAAACAGCACATACCTCTCACTTTCGTTGAGACCTATTGCAGCAACGGCTTCTCGGCGCGGCATGATGGCTCCGTAGTGGTCGTAGAGAGGGTGTGGACAGAATGCGCGGGGTTTCTGTTGGTCAAAAAGGCCTAAATCGGAAAGAACCGAGCGGCTCATAGCAACGAAACCGTCGACCGAGCGTACAAAATATCGCGCAAACAACTTGTCGCCCGGCCTTTTCTCGTGTGGTATCACGTTGTCGAGCACCGAGACTACCCGTGTGCGTCCGCCGCGTTTTACAATGCGGCAGATTGTGCCCAGACAGGGTGCCATAAATGGTAGCCAGAATTTCACTATCAACAGGTCGGGCTGCTCCTCGCGCTTAATGCGGCGACCGGTTCGGAGCCAGTTTAGTGGGTTGATGGCGTTGACCGTGCGCTTTATCGTCAGACCCTCGGGGGCGGGCTCGTCGGAATACTGGGTCTTGCCTGGAAACAGAAACGAGGGGTATTGTAGGCTGAAGGTGTGTATCACCACCTCATGGCCCATACTTATATACTCCTCGGCAAGCCGCTGATTGAAAGCCGCTAAGCCGCCGCGGTAGGGGTATGCTGTGCCTAAGATTACTACTTTCATAACAAAATGCAAAAATACAAAAAAAATAGCAATTATTGGTCGTTTTTTGAAAAAATATTGCTCATCTGGGCCAACTTTTTTCATATTACCCTCAATGGTTTCCAAAATCGTTCTCCAGTGAAAGTGAAAAATGTTTTAAGTACTTGATAATCAGTGGTTTTAGTAAAATGTAGGTAATTTACTGAATATCAGTGGTTTAAATAGGTTAGGTTCGGGTTAAGGTCGGGTTGGGGTCGGGTAGGGGACTGAGACCTTGCACCGGCATCCGAAGAAATGCCGAACAATGTCCGATGTTGATAGGTCTATGGTAGGTGAAAATTAGCGTGTTACAATATGTACTTCGCTTGTCGAGGGGTTAACTCTCGCCACTTTTATCTGGGTGGCTATGCGCTCACCCAGCTCCTCTACGTGGCTGATGATACCCACGCGTCGGCCGCCCTGTTGCCTCAGCTTCTCCAGTGTGTCTATCACACAGGCCAGGTAGTCTTCGCTCAAAGTGCCGAACCCTTCGTCGATGAACAGGGTGTCGACGTTGACTTTGCTCGAGTTGATATGGGCCAGTGCCAGGGCTAACGAGAGCGACACCATGAAACTTTCTCCCCCGGACAGTATGTTGATACCCTGTGGGTTGCCTCCTTGTTGTTGGTCGGTGACCAGTATTACGAGCGAACCCGGGTTGCAGGTCAGTTGATATCGCTCGCTGAAACCTGCAAGATAGTGGTTGGCAATGTCGAGTATGTGGTTCAGAATGAAACTTTGTGCGATGTTGCGGAATTTTTTGCCCTCGCTGTCGCCAAAGTGCTTGGCCAGCTCGCTCCACTCAATCCAGTTGGTGCGCAATGTCTCGCTTTGTTGGCGCATCTCGACCAGTTGCTTTTGTTGCAGTGTGTTGGTTTCCAGTTGGTTCTCGGCCGTAGCTATCTCTTTGAGCAGCTGTTGCTGACGCAGTGTAAGTTCCGAAGACACAGCTGTGAGACTTTCGGCGGTGTCGCTCTCGGTCATGGCTGGACGCGACTGCTGCAGTTGTACAGTTTGTTCCGTCAGCTGTTGCCGGCTGCCGTGCAGACGTTGCAATTCGCCTTGTTTCTCGTCGCAATACTGTTTTACTTTCTGTACATCGGTGGGTTTCAGACTGTTAAGATATTGCAGGCGTGCGTTATCGATTTTAGGATTCTGGACCACGAAGTTATCTAAATAGTTGCGATTCTGCTTTATAGCGGTGTCAAGGTTGGCTATTTGCGATTTTATTTTTGTCACCTCGCCCTCGGCCTTGCTTGCCGTTTCTCGCAGACGATTGTTATTAGCTTCGGCATTTTTCAGTGCTTCAGATAGTTGCGATAACGATGTGGCAATTGAGGCCATCTGTTTCATCTGATCCGAACTCTGCTGCAACTCTCGTTCTGTGGCTGCCAGTGCTTCGGCCACCACCTCGGTTGAGGCTGCTATACCAATAGCGCCAGCTTGTGTCTCTATGTTCTGTTTCAGTTCCTGTTCTTGTTTGCGAAGCGTGTCGATGCTCTTTTGCCACCGCTCAATATCTTGGATGTTCACGCTTCGTTTAGCAGTCAATTCCGCTTGTCGCCTTTTTAAGTTGCGCATTAATTCGTCAGCCTTATCAAGTTCTTCCTTAAGAGGTTGTAGTTGCGATTCAAAGTGTTCTTGCGTCAACAGATGTTCAATCTTTGCGCCGCACACGGGGCAGTGGTCGCCAATATCTATGGCGGCCCGTAATTCCTTTGCGGCCTGTGCTGTGCTGAGACTCATACGGTTGTATCGGTCGCGGCATCTTGAGGCCTCATCTTGCGCACGCTCTATTTCAGGACCTATGGCGGTGAGTTCTTTGTCATTGTCTGCCAGAGCGTTGCGACTTTGCTGCAGAGTATCAGCCAGCTCTCGCTGCTTGGCGGCGTTGTCGGCCATCACCGCAAGTGCTGTACCGAGTTGGTTTAATTCACGCTGCCTCATTTCCAGCGCGTTATGACGTTTATTCAGCTCGTCGGGCTTCAGTGCTTCAAGTTCTGTATGCTTTCTGCCAAGGTCTCCTTGCAAACCCTTCAGCTGTTCTGCTGCTACAGTGCAACGGCTTTTGGTTTCTTCCATTTCGGCCTGAGCCTTAGGTAGTTGAGTGTTGAGGTCTGCACTCTGTTTCTTGGCGTGAAGCATATCTGCCAGCCTGATACGTGCCTCTGTGCTGGCCTCGTAGTCTGCAATTACAGCCAACTTTGCACGATAGTCGTCAGACACTATCCACTGCTCCAGTTCTGCAATTTGTGCATTGACTTGCGTAAGGTTTTTTTGTATTTGGTTGTTCTGGTTTATCCAGTTGATTTTTTGTTCGTTAGTATTTATTGATTCAAGTGTTAGTTTATGTAGTTTACGATTCTCGTCAAGCTGCTTTTCGATTGTCTGCACCTCCTCGTCGGTCAGCACTTTTATAGCGTCGATGGCACTGCGTTGCGTGTTGTATCGTGTTTCGCATTCGCGTGCTTCGTTGAAAATAAGCTTGCCTAAGCGCGAGTATATTTCTGTTCCGGTCAATTTTTCCAATATTTCCGATTTCTCGTCGCTTGAGGCGTGCATGAAACGTGTGAATTCGCCCTGTGCCAGCAACGATGTGCGGCAGAACTGGCTGTATGTCAATCCGATTAGTCGTAGTTGTAACTCGTTGTCAATGTTGCGGTTTTTTGCCACTACGGTTTGTGTAGCTGTGTCGGTATAGGTATGCTCCTCTTTTCCGAGGTTGCCGCCCGGTTTGTTGTATGCGCGGCGCAGTTGCCAACGAGCCAGATAGTTGCGCTCGTCATTACCTTCTATCAACAATTCTGCAAAGCACTCGCCGGTGCCGCGTCTCATCAGCTGTCGGTTGTCGTTAATGCCAATGCTGTCGGTGTCGCCATCGCTTCGTTCAATAACATACGACTCTCTTGAGCGGTTGCGTGCCATGCGTGGAGTCTCGCCGTAAAGAGCTAGGCAGATGGCATCGATGATTGTACTTTTGCCGGCACCGGTTTGACCGGTAATTAGAAAGAGCGGTGCCGAAGCCAGCGGCTCGGTTGTGAAGTCTATTGTAGCGTCGGCAATAGATGCTATGTTGTGTATTGTCAGGCGTTTAATCTTCATTGCTCAGTTTTTTACCGGTTTCGGCAATCATCTTGATAAAACGTTGTTGTAATTCGAGATCTATTCCTTTCGAGTCTAAGTATTGTTTTGCCACATCGCCAACGTTCAGTTGTTTGAACTCATCCGGTGTCAGTGTGCTCTGTTTTAGTTCGTTATGTTCTGTTTCAAGGCGAGTAATGTTGGTTGTGCAGTAGCGGCATTTCTTGCCTGTAATTGATAGTGTTATGCGCTCGTTGTAGTCTGCAGGCAGCCCGTTGTTGCTCAGTACGTTGAGGCGTATATATGCCTCGCAGTTATTGTCGATATTGCTCAAGGCTTCCAAGGCCTGCTCAAAGGGTTGCGGCGATGACGGTATGGTGAGTAGTGGGTGCTGTGTGTCGATGACGTGGGTTGTTATTTTTGGTTTCTTGCCTCGTTCGATAGTGGCGATGGTAACGCTGTGCTCATAGTTTTCGTCGAAACTCACGGCCACCGGCGAACCGCTATAGCGGGCTGTGGTTTCGCCTTGCAAAGTTTGTGGGTGGTGTATGTGTCCCAAGGCAATGTAATCATAAACCGTGCCAAAAGTTTCCAGGTCTATATATTCTATGCTGCCAATGCTGTCTTCCTGCATACGTCGGTGTCCGGCAAGGTTACATCCGTGTACTGCAGTATGAGCCATTAGTATGATTGGCAAGTTGTTAACGTTTAGTATCTCAACCTTTGCTTGAAGGTTTCTATAGAATGCTGACAATCTGTCAGCCGACTCTGCCACGGGGTAGTTCTGTTGATAAATATGCGGTAATGCCACCACATAGCCTTTGTCGGCAACCGGCAATATATGGCGTTGCCAGTCTATCTCGCCATTGTGTGTGCGCCCCAGAGTGCCGATTACGTTTACGTTGTGAGCTGCCCACACACGTCTGTATACCTCCAGCCGCGAGGGGCTGTCATGATTGCCGGCTGTGATCACAGTCATGGTATGTGGCGAAGCATTATGCAGTCCGATAAGGGCTTCGGTGTACAGCTGTTGAGCTGGCACCGAAGGCATTCCGGTGTCGAAGATGTCTCCGCTAACCAAAATGGCGTCAGGCTGCTCGCTTGCTGTCAAGTTTATCAGCTGTTCTACAAACGAGCGATGTTCGCCGAGCCTGTCGTAGCCATACAACAAGTGCCCAAAATGCCAGTCGGATGTATGTAGTATCTTCATTTTGTTAGGCAGGGTCGACGTTGAAAATTATTTGCACCGACGATAAGTCCTTGGTTTTGTGCAGGTCGTCGGCCATCTTCATAATTATCTTTTTGGCTGAAGCAATAGCCTCTTTGCGTTCAAAACGCATCATTATATTCTTGATATACAGGCCTCTCACCCTCGATACCATTGGCGTTACGGGACCTACCACGCGGTTGCCAAAAGTGGCTTGCAGTTTGGTGGCTATTTTCTGGGCAGCCTCGTCGGTGGTTTCCTTGTCACGGTGCTTCAATGTTATGTATATCAGTTTGTAGTATGGTGGGTATCGGAATACGCGGCGTTCCTGTATCTGCGAGCGGTACATTTCGGCATAGTCGTTGTCAATAACGTTGCGGATTGCTTGGTGATAGGGGTTGTATGTCTGAATTATGACTTTGCCCTGCGCACCGTGGCGGCCGGCGCGACCGCTCACCTGCGTCATTTGCTGGAATGCGTGTTCAAACGAGCGAAAGTCTGGGAAATTAATCAGATTGTCGGCACTTACAATGCCAACCACTGCCACGTTGTTGAAATCCAAGCCTTTGGTTACCATCTGCGTGCCAACAAGTATGTCTATGCGGTGTTCCTGAAAGTCGTCGAGCAGTTCGATGTATTGGTTTCGCTGCATTGTAGTATCGAGATCCATGCGGGCCACCTTTGCGTTGGGGAAGAATATTGATAGATCTTCCTCAATGCGTTCGGTTCCAATGCCATGCATGGCCAGATGTGTTGAGTGACACATGGGGCATTCTTCAGGTACTGGAATGGAATATCCGCAGTAGTGGCAGCGCAGGCTGTTAGTGGACTTGTGGTACACTAACGACACATCGCAATGTTCACATTGTGGTATATAATGACAATCGGTGCATTCCAAGTGAAGGGAGAAGCCTCTACGGTTTTGAAAAAGAATTACTTGTCGTTTTTCTTTTAAGGCTGTCTCGATATGTGAAATGAGAAAATTGGAGAACATACCGCGCACCTCTTTCTCGCGGTGTGCTTCTTTCATGTCCACGCATAGTACCTCGGGCAACTGTAGTCCGCCATAGCGGTGTTTCATCTCCACGAGGCCGTATTTGCCTTCCTTGGCGTTGAAATAGCTTTCCACGCATGGAGTCGCAGAACCCAGGATGGTGCGTATGCCGTTGAGACGGGCCAGGTAAAGGGCTGTGTCGCGACCGTTGTAGCGTGGAGCAGGGTCGGCTTGCTTGAAAGAACTGTCGTGCTCCTCGTCAACAATGACCAATCCCAGGTTTATGAACGGCAGAAACAGTGCGCTACGTGCACCGAGCAAAACCTGATAGCGCTTTTTAGGGTCAGGGTGCATTGTCCGGGTCCAGACTTCGGCCCGTTGGCTGACACTAAAACGCGAGTGGTATACCCCAACCTTGTTGCCAAAATAGTGTCTTAATCGGTTGATGATTTGTGCTGTCAGAGCTATCTCTGGCAGGAGGAATAAGACTTGTTTACCAGCTTTAAGTGTATCTTGAATTAACTTGATATAAACCTCTGTTTTTCCAGATGATGTAACTCCGTGTAGCAGCATTGTGTCAGGTCCGTCTGTAGCTGATAGGCGCTCGTATGCGGCTTGTTGCTCGCTGTTGAGAACAATGCTGTCTGGTGATATAGTATTGCTGTCGTCATATTCCTCCAATCTGCTTTCAACGCGGCTCTCAACTACCAAAATACCCTTTTTTATCAGAGTGTTGAGTGATGAGTTACTTTCCATATCTTTTTTTAGTATGGACTGCTTCCCAAAATCAGACAGCTGCATGAATTTTAGGAGGGTATATATCTGCTTCTTTGCATAACTCGATTTTTCCAACTTGTCAAAAAGTTGTTTGCAGTTAATCTCGTCGCGGTATATGTCGGCCAAGCGCAGGTATGTCACTTTGCGAGGTGTGTAGCGTTCTTGCAAATCTTCATCCAGCATTATGATTTGTCGCTCTACCATACTGTTGACGATGGGCATAATCTTTTGAATGCCAATGGCACGCGAGATGTCCGCCATCTTCATCACCGGATGCTCCGATAGTATGTTGACTATCCGCAGTTCGTTGTCGGTTAGATTGCCGAGTTCACCTGAAAAGTCTGGGTGTATAGCTATCGCCGATTCGCTGGCTAATCGAAACACCGATGGTAGTGCAACCGCCATCACCTCGCCAATACGGCACATATAGTAGTCGGCAATCCACTCCCATAGTTGCATTTGTTGTTCGGTAACAATTGGATCTATATCGAGAACCGACAGGATATATTTGACGGTGTATTTTGGTACGTCGTTGCTCAGCCGTCTCACCACGGCGGCATAAAGGTGTTTGTTACCAAACTGAACTACCACTCTTTGCCCAGTTTTCACTACGTTGCAGTACTCGGCAGGTACACGATAGGTATATGTACCTGGTAATGGCAACGGCAGTATGACTTCGGCAAAAAGGGTTTCACTCATGGCGGATTTAGCGTTCTAAACGGATGATTTCTTTATTGTTATGATAGAAGATGAGTGTGTATGCGTCTATGTGGCAGGAGTTTATCTTGGGCAATAATGTAAGGAGTCTGCTTTCAGTTTTCATCTGATTGTCGGGGCATTGAATACGGGTGTGTCCGATGTTGTTGAACTTGAAATTGTAGACAGTGTATTCTGGTTTGTTCTGTGCCACCTGTGCCGAATATTGTCCGTAAAAGTCGTTGCAACCACCGTTGCCCTTAAAACTAAGAGTCTCAGGATTGAAACGCAGCGTTATTGTGGTTGGGCTCATTGGTTCGCGACCCTCAATTGTTGATACGCGCCACACAGCCTCTTTGCTGAAGCCGACAGTTTGCACTGACTCTGGAGCAATGGTTTTTCGTTGCGATGCGCAACTGCATAGGAGTGCGAGTATCATTATGTTGATGATGTGTCTCATCGGAATATTTTTTGCTGCAAAAATACTAAAAAAAGACGAATTGCGTTATTAAATTATTAACAATATTTTTTGCAATTGGTTTACAATATAATACATTAAGGCAATTATGCGAGGCAACGGGGAAAAACGTATAATGATGGCCGTCATAAACGACCTTGTGACCGACCAGAGGGTAGATAAAACCTGCACGGCGCTCACCGAGGCAGGCTATGATGTTACGCTTATAGGTCGGTTGCTGCCTGGTAGTAAACCCGTATCCCGCAATTATAAGACATCGAGGATGAGGTTGCTGTTTAGGAAGAAGGCGGTATTCTATGCCGAGTATAACGTCCGACTGTTGTTCAAGTTGTTGTTTTCGCGAGCCAATATGTTCTATTCAAACGATGTGGATACCCTGCCAGCCTGTGCCATCGCGGCCAAACTGAGACGCAAGAAGCTCTTCTTCGATGCCCATGAACTTTTCTCAGAGGTTCCGGAGTTGGTTTGTAGGGGCCGTGTAAAACGCGTATGGCAGTGGGTTGAGCGGCATTTTATACCATGCGTTGACGGAGCCATGACGGTTTGCCAAAGTGTTGCCGATGAATACCGCAATGTGACAGGTGTGCGAATGGATGTGGTGCGTAACCTGGCTCTATATAACCCTGTTCCAGCCACAAAACCAGCCGAGTCTATCCCACGGATATTGCTCTACCAAGGTGCTGTGAATATAGGTCGTGGTATTGACTGGCTTATCGAAGCAATGGGCTATCTTGAAGGGTACAGTTTGGTTATTGCTGGTGATGGCGATGTCCTTGACGAGATGAAGGCATTGGCAAAACAAAAACCATGGGCCGAACGTATTGTTTTCTTGGGGCGCGTGGTACCCGACGAGTTGCACAAACTTACCAAAACTGCAAGTCTTGGTATGGTATTACTTGAAAATATGGGTCTAAATTATTACTATTCGTTACCTAACAGGGTGGGGGACTTCCTGCAAGCTGGCGTGCCGATAGTGGCAACTGATTTCCCTGAAATAGCGAGTGTTGTAAACAAATATTCAACGGGCTCCATAATAGGCAATGACGCCAAAAGACCCAGACTGTTGGCAGAGGCAATAAAGAACGCAGTGGCTCATTGGGATGCAATGCCGGCCGACGAGTACGCTAAGGTTTTTGAGCGTGCCAAGCGCGACCTCTGTTGGGAAAATGAAAAAAAAGTGTTTTTGAAGCTTATTGACACAATATTTTCACAAAAATAGAGTTACTAATACATTAAATATATAATAGGATATGATATACGACTTGTTGTTGATACTTTATTTTTTAGGCGTAGTAATAGGCCTTTTCTTTGTTTTCAAGAAAGCTGGAGTAGAGCCGTGGAAAGCCCTTATACCTTTGTATAATATTGTTGTATGGATTAAGGTATGCGGCAAATCATGGCGTTGGTATATTTATTTTCTAATTCCAGCCATCAATGTCTTCTGCTTCTTGTTGCTCGTTGTTGAGACCGCCAAATGCTTCCGCCGATATGGTTTCTGGGAGCAAACCGCCGCAGTTATTTTTCCGTGGCTATATATGCCTGTGCTGGGTCTTTCTAATTTGGAGTACACCAATCCCGCCGACTTGCCGCCTCACAAGGTCAGTGAGGCTCGTGACTGGCTTGACGCTATAGTTTTTGCTCTTGTGGCTGCTGTAATAATTCGTGGCAATATGCTGGAATTCTATAAGATACCTTCCAGCTCTATGGAGAAATCGTTGCTTGTGGGCGACTATCTGATGGTGTCAAAGATGGCATACGGGCCGCGTGTGTCCATGACGCCTCTCAGCTTCCCTTTGGTTCACAATGTGCTCCCACTTACCAATGGTACTGTCGAATCGTATATCAAGTGGCCGCAGCTGCCATATCACCGATATTGTGGATTTGGAGAAATTAAGCGTTTTGACGCCGTGGTATTCAATTACCCCGATGGCGACACCATGTGTACCGCACAGTTCAGTAATCGCAGCTATCATGATTTGGTACGTGAGTATGGCAAGGAGGCTGTTGAGACCGACCGTGTGTATGACCGAGACGGCAATCGCATTGAGATTGGCAAGATTCGTGTGCGTCCTGTCGACAAACGCGAGAACTTCATTAAACGTTGCATAGGCCTCCCTGGTGACGATTTGCAGATTGTCAACCAGCAGGTCTTGATAAACGGTACCCCTATAGAGAACCCCGAGCATTTACAGTTTACCTACGCTGTGCTATTCAAGCCGCAGATGAGTAACCCTATCAAGGTGCTCGATGAACTTGGAGTGAGTCAGGAGGATCTGTATTCCGCACTTTCTGTGCAGAACGAGTCGCACTCGCCATATCTTATGATGCCATTGAGCCGCGATGTGGCCGCCAAGTTGGCTGCGCGCTACGATGTGGCCGACGTACAGTGCTTGGTGTTCCCGCCCGATTCGTCCGACAGCCGTATGCTCTTTCCTCACGCAGCGGGCTACAACTGGAGCATCGACAACTTCGGGCCGGTGCACATACCTGCCAAAGGCGAAACGTTACACCTTACGGCGGCTAATATAGAACTCTACCGCCGTCTGATTGAGGTTTACGAAGGCAATACATTGAGCGTTGACGGCGAAACAATACTAATCAATGGTGAGCCGACAAATACTTACACATGCCGCATGAACTATTATTGGATGATGGGTGACAACCGTCACAACAGTGTCGACAGCCGCTTCTGGGGCTTTGTGCCCGAGGACCATATTGTTGGCAAAGCCTCCACTATTGTATTCTCGCGTGATAAGGACCATCGCAAGGTGAGACTGAACCGTTTGTTCAAGAACGCTTCGGCAATAAATTAACATTTTTTTTGAAAATTTAACATTTGACACAATATAATGCAATTTTTTGCGTTATACCTGTACAAATATAATTGAAAAGCAAACTCAGAACAATGCACGGAGAGATAAAAACAGCCAAAGGCACGATGCACGTGACCTTCTATGACAAAGAGGTGCCCAATACAGTGGCCAATTTTGCCAAGTTAGCCAAAGATGGCTTCTATGACGGACTGCGTTTCCATCGCGTAATCCCTGGTTTTGTTATACAGGGTGGCTGCCCCTACAGCCGCAACTGGGGCGACCCTCGCACTGGCACTGGCGGTCCCGGCTGGCAAATCAAGTGCGAGACCAGCGCCCCCAAGCAGCGTCACGACCGCGGAGTGCTTTCAATGGCTCATGCCGGCAAAGACACTGGCGGCTCGCAGTTCTTTATCTGTCACAACCGTGAGAACACACAACACCTCGACGGTGTGCACACCTGTTTTGGTCGTGTCGACGAGCAGGACTGGCCTATTATCGATGCCATACGTCCCGGCGACTTGATAGAGAGTGTGACCATCATTGACGATTGAATTTGCCGCGCAGGCACATGATTATTCACCCATAAAAACACTACAGCCATGAACCTCGGAATAAAACTACTGGTAGCAGAAGACGACCCCAACATGGGCACTATCTTGAGAGCATACCTGACCCAAAAAGGCTACACTGTGTCGCTGGCCACAAATGGCAACGAAGCCCTGGAAATATACTCCACCGAGGATGTTGACGCCTGTATACTCGACGTTATGATGCCTCTGAAGGACGGTTTTGCCGTGGCCAAGGAAATTCGTCGCTCAGACAAGAAGATACCCATCATCTTCCTCACCGCAAAGAACCTTGAGGCCGACAAGCTCAAAGGGTTTGAGGTGGGAGCCGACGACTATGTAACCAAACCATTCAGCATGGAGGAGTTGCTGGCTCGCCTCAACGCCACCATACGCCGTTCATACAACGACGGCAACCACGACAAGAATATCTTCTATCTGGGCAACATTGTCTTCGATAGCTCCCATCAGACGCTTACCTGCGACGGCAAGAGCCAGCGCCTTACCGCCAAAGAGTCGGAGCTGCTGCGAATGTTTGCCATGAACTTCAATCAGGTGGTCGACCGTGTCACCACTTTACAGAAGATATGGAAAGACGACAGCTATTTTGCAGCCCGCAGTATGGATGTCTATATAACCAAATTGCGCAAGTACCTGAAAGTCGACTCGCGAGTGCAACTGGCTAATGTGCACGGCGTGGGCTTCAAACTAACCGTCAAGCAAGACTGAACTGCCGTGAAACTGACGTTCCTTGGTACCGGCACATCGCAGGGTGTGCCCGTCATTGCTTGCCGTTGCTCGGTGTGCACCAGCACCGACACTCGTGATCGCCATCTGCGCACTTCGGCGTTGGTTGAGACCAACTGCGGCGAGAACATACTAATTGATATTGGTCCCGACTTCCGCGAACAAATGTTGCGCCAGCACGTAACGCACCTCGAGGGCATTCTTATCACCCATGCCCATCGCGACCATGTAGCCGGTTTGGACGATATACGCGCTTTCAACTATGTGCAGCAGCGCAACATGGACATATACGCCAATGCCGAGGCTTTGACTACGTTGCGACGCGACTACCATTATATATTCGAGCCGCACGAGTTTCCGGGCCTGCCAGAGGCTAACCTGCACCAGGTTGGTGACGTGCCATTTGCCGTCGGCTCACAGACGGTTATACCAATCAAGGCAATGCACAAGAACCTGCCTGTGCTCGGTTACAGACTCGGACCGCTCACATACATCACCGATGCAAACCACATCGATCACGCCGAACTCGACAAGATTCGTGGTTCGGAGGTGTTGGTGATAAACGCTTTGCGTCGTGAACACCACTTCTCTCATTTTTGTTTGGCCGAGGCACTCGAGGTGATAAAAGCAGTAAATCCCGGCCAAGCCTACTTGACCCACGTAAGCCATGAGATGGGACTCTACGCCGAGGTGTCGGCACTGCTGCCCAGCAATGTGGCCATTGCCACCGACGGACTTGAAATAACAATGTAACTTATGGCAAAAGAGATGCATATGGTGGCCTTCAATGTGCCGTGGCCTGCAAACTACGGCGGCATAATGGATGTCTACTACCGCCTCAAAACACTCAGCGAGGCTGGTGTCAAGGTCCACCTGCACTGCTTTGCCTATGGCCGCGACGAGGCTCCCGAATTGTTGCCGCTGTGTGCCTCGGTGAACTACTACAACCGCAATATGTCGCCACTGCTGCACCTGCAGCGCACTCCGTTTATTGTGGCCTCGCGTTGCAACGACGAACTGAGCCGCCGCCTTGCATCCGACCGCCTGCCAGTGCTGCTCGAAGGTGTGCACTGCTGCTCGCTGCTCGAACAGCCGGAAGTGACAGAGGGACGCACCACCATAGTCAGGGCACACAACGTCGAGGCCGACTACTACGCCTTGCTTGCCGCCACCGAGCGCAATCCTTTGCGGCGTGCCTATCTGTGGCTCGACTCGACCAAGCTGCGCCGATATGAGGCCGTTATGGCCCGTGCCACCGCCGTGCTTGCTGTTACCGAGGCCGACCGTGCCCTGTTTGAAACCATGGGATGCCGCAATGTGCGTGTGATGACCAGCGAGCATCCCTACACAGCCGTGACCTCCCGCCCCGGGCTTGGCACATACGCCCTTTACCACGCCAACCTCTCGGTGCCCGAAAACGAAGCAGCAGCCGAATACCTCGCCGTCCGTGTCTTTGCACACAACAATCACCGTTTAGTGGTGGCCGGATTCGATCCCTCGCCACACTTGAGACGTCTGTTGGAAAAATATCCCAACATAACCCTCGAGGCCAACCCCGACGACGCCCGTATGGCCGACCTATTGGCCGAGGCGCAGGCCACAATACTGATGACACATCAACCCACTGGCCTCAAACTCAAGTTGTTGAACTCGCTTTTCGGCGGACGCCACTGCATAGTGAACAGCAACATGGTGGCCGGCACTGCGTTGGCACCGCTGTGCGAGGTGGCCGACACCCCCGAAGCAATGATAGCAACCCTCAATCGTGTCATGTCTACCCCCTTCACCGCCGAGCAGGTGGCCCAGAGGGCCGAGGCGCTCGACCCGCTCCTCAACCGCAACGCTATAAGGCCGTTGCTGGAGCTTATCTAAAGCAGTTTAGTATACTGATAATCAGGTTGTAGATGGCTTAACATCGGAAACCGGCCGCAGCCGAAGGATGTATACCCGACCTTGACCCGACCTTAACCCGAACCTAACCTATCTAAACGACTGAAATCCAGTTGTTTATATGTTATTTATTTAATTTATTGGTAATCAATAGTTTAAGGTGTCTGGCGCGGTAATTGAAAAAAATGTGGCAAAAAAGTGTCGAAATCAAAAAAAAAATGTAACTTTGCAGACAAAATTATTGTTTATGAAGAAAACTATATTTTTAGCGACTGCTCTGACAGTCTGTATGTTAGGTGCTAACGATATGTTCGCACAGGTGCGCGAAACCACCCACTACGACGATGGTTCATACTATACCGGCCAGCGCGACGCCCGCGGTAAACGCAACGGCGACGGCATGATGGTCTTTGCTTCCGGCGACCGCTACGAGGGTCAGTGGAAAAAAGGCGTGATGACAGGCGAAGGCACCTACTACTGGGCCGATGGCCTTGTCTACAAAGGCCAGTGGAAAAACAACGTGATTAATGGCGAAGGCACCTTCCGTTTCCCCAACGGCAACGTGATGGAAGGCACTTGGACCGGTCTTGGCACTGGTACCGGCACCCTCACTTGGGCTGACGGTACCCGCTACGAAGGTCCTTTTGTGAACGGTGCACCCCACGGCAAAGGTGTCAAGGTTTGGAAAGACGGCTCGCGCTACGAGGGTAATTTCAACTACGGCCATATCTCTGGCCAAGGCAAAATGATTTACGCCGACGGCTCGAACTATGAAGGTAGCTGGCTCAACGACATGTACGAGGGCAAGGGCAAATTCATCAACGCCGAAGGTGTGGTGCTTGAAGGTAACTTCCACCAGGGCGTACATCAAGAATAAACCACGTAGGTATGTCAACCGGTAAGTTGTGGTTTTTGGTTATGGCGGCAGGCGTTGCCGCTCTGTGTGCGGGTTGTTTTGGCTCGCGCTACGTTTCGGCCGACCCTGACCTTGAGGAAATATACATTGGTCGCTCGTACTACGACATTGTGGGCGAATACGGCCGTCCCGACGCCACCGCCAAAGACGGTATGGGCGGCACCACGGTGGCATACAACAGTGTGTCGCTGCGTGGCACCGTGGCCGATACCATTTGTCGACAGTATACTGTCCGCAACAAAGCTACCCGTGTTAGCGGCACTCCGCGTGGCGGCATGACGTTCCGCATTGGCGCCGACCTCAAGTGCTACGCCGTGGAGTCTGATTTTGAACGCAATCGTGTCAAAGAACCCAAGCCCGAGAAGGCCGCTAAGCGCGATTTGCGCAAACCTGACCCCATCAAGCCGATTGTGCCGCGCACCCTCAACTTTCCCTACTACGAGTCCAACTCGCCCTATGCCGAGGTGGTCTCGATTCAGAAGATTGAGGTCACCCAGGAGCAGACCAAGGTCTATTTCCTCTATCGCGACCGTACTCCTGTGCGCCGTCCGGCCAACGACTACGGCATCTACATCATGCCCGAAACCTACCTTGAGAACTGTGCCACAGGTCACCGCTACAAGCTCTCTATGGCCAACGGTATTTCTATCTATCCCGAGCATACCCACTTCTCGCACAACGAGGGTGGCTACGACGTGTTGGTTTATTCGCTCACCTTCCGAGGTGTGCCGCCAGAGGTGGAGTATATCAACATTGTAGAGCCCGGTCACTCCGGCTTCAACTTCTACAAGGTTGACGTCCGCACCCCTGTAACCACAAAAGAAGAACTCAAAAATCTGTAATTTATTATGCGCAAAATTATTTTTTTTGCAGCCGCGCTGTCACTGTGTCTCGTCGGCTGCCAGCCCAAGCAGGGCGACAAAGTGATTGACAAGCCCGAAGTTCAGGTGACCGACGGCCGCTTCACCCCCGAGGTGATGTGGAGCCTCGGCGTGATGGGCGAGTATGCTGTCAGTCCCGATGGTAGCCAGGTTCTCTACACCTTGCGCTACACCGACATGGAGCAGAACAAGAACAATACCGAGCTTTACCTCATGCCCGCCGAGGGTGGCGATGGGGTTCGCCTTACCACCACCGCAGCCACCGAGTTCAGCCCTGTATGGGTCGACAACGACAACATAATGTTTTGCCGTGGCACCGAAATTATCTCGATGAATCTCAAAACCAAGAAAGAGAGCAAGGTCGCAGAGTGCGAGCGTGGTTTCGAGGGCTTCAAGTTGGCTCCCGACGGCAACTCGCTGGTTTATATCTCAACAATCCCCGTCGAGCGTCCTGAGAATATCAATAAACTTTTTGCAGGACTCGACAAGACTACTGGCCGCATCAATGAGGACCTTATGTATCGCCACTGGGATAACTGGGTGGACGAAATTCCCCACATCTACTATGTGCCTCTGCAAAACGGCAAGGCCCTGATGGACAAGGCCGTCGACATCCTCGATGGCGAGCCGTACGAGACTCCTATGCGCCCGTGGGGTGGCACCGAGCAGTACAACTACAGCCCCGACAGCAAGACTATTGCTTACACCTGTCGCAAGAAAACCGGCTACGACTACGCCCACTCAACCAACAGCGACATATACATATATAATATTGAGACTGGCGAAACAAGCAATATCTCCGAGGGTATCATGGGCTACGACCAGAATCCTGTGTTTAGCCATGATGGTACGATGATTGCATGGGAGAGTATGGAGCGCGACGGTTACGAGAGCGACAAACTCCGCCTAATGGTTATGGACATCGCCACTGGTGACAAGGTTGACCTTACAGAGAACTTCGACTATGGCGTGAGCGGTATTAGTTGGAGTAACGATGACAAGGAGCTGGCCGCCGTGGTTATGTACCGTGGCACGCTGGAAATCTTCGCCTTCAACCGCGAGACCAAAGGTGTTCGTCAGGTATCGGCAGGTATGCATGATGTCAATGGTTTTCAGATGAATGGCAACAATATCATCGCCACCCAGGTCTCCATCCAGTATCCTGCCACTCTCTATGCCTACAATCTTGACGAAGACAAGTCCGAAGGCAAGAAACTCAGCACCTTCAACGACGATGTGCTCTCGCAGGTGCGTATGGGTAAGACCGAACCTTACTGGATTAAAACCGTCGATGGCAAGGAAATGCTCACCTGGCTTATCTACCCATACGACTACGACAGCACAAAAGTCTATCCCGCACTGCTATTCTGCGAAGGTGGTCCTCAGAATATCGTCAGCCAGTTCTGGAGCACTCGTTGGAATTTTGAGGTTATGAGTGGTGCAGGCTACTTTGTCATTGCTCCCAACCGTCGTGGTTGCCCCGGTTTTGGTATGGAGTGGCTTGAGGAAATTAGCGGCGACTATGGCGGACTCTGCATGCAGGATTACATGAGTGCCACCGACTATTTCGCCGACAACTTCAAACAGATTGACCGTGAGCGCATCGGTGCCTGCGGCGCCTCTTTCGGTGGCTACAGCATCTATTGGCTGGCTGGTCACAACTATGGTGTGAAAGGCTACAACGAAGGTCGCCGTTTTAAGGCCTTCCTTGCCCACAATGGTATGTTCAATTTTGAACAGCAATACCTTGAGACCGAGGAGATGTGGTTCGATAATTGGGATCTCGGTGGACCCTATTGGGACTGGAACAACCCGCAGATCAAGAAGAGTTATGCCAACTCGCCGCACCTCTTTGTTGACAAGTGGAACACCCCAATATGCGTCATCCACTCAGAGTTCGACTTCCGTATCGTGGCCAGCGAGGGCATGGCTGCCTACAATGCCGCCCAGATGCGCCATATACCCAGCCGTTACCTCTATTTCCCAGACGAAACTCACTGGGTGCTCAAACCTCAGAACAGTCTCCTCTGGCATCGCAACTTTATCGACTGGTTCGATCAGTGGCTGAAGAAATAGCACGACAATTATGCTACATCAGATTGATTAGTGCTGTTTCTAAACGTTAAAAAGTGCCTATTTGGGCACTTTTTTTTGGCTATGTCGGGAATTTAACGTATTTTTGCATTTTTATTAAAATGAACGATATGAGTTTGAAGATTGTGGTACTTGCGAAACAAGTTCCTGACACAAGGAACGTTGGCAAGGATGCTATGACGGCAGAGGGTACGGTGAACCGTGCCGCATTGCCGGCTATTTTTAACCCCGAAGACCTCAATGCATTGGAGCAAGCGCTCCGTATCAAGGAACAGAACCCTGGCACTACAGTGGGCATGCTCACAATGGGTCCCCCGCGTGCGGGCGAGATTATACGCGAGGGACTCTACCGCGGTGCCGATACCGGTTGGCTGCTAACCGACCGTCTTTTCGCCGGAGCCGATACACTGGCCACCAGCTATGCTTTGGCTACGGCAATCAAGAAGATAGGCAATGTAGACCTCGTCATTGGCGGTCGCCAAGCTATTGACGGCGACACCGCCCAGGTTGGACCCCAAGTGGCTCAGAAGCTGGGCCTCAACCAGGTGACTTATGCAGAGGAGATTCTTAAGATAGAGAATGGCAAAGCCACAATACGTCGCATGATTGACGGTGGCGTGGAGGTGGTCGAAGCCCCGCTGCCCCTTGTGGTGACTGTCAATGGTAGCGCCGCCGAGTGCCGCCCTGCCAACGCCAAGTTAGTAATGAAGTACAAATATGCTGCCTGCCCGCTTGAGGTGGCTGACGACGACCCTCGCAAGGGCCTACGTGCCAAGCGCCCTTATCTTAGCCTCACACAGTGGAGTGTTGCCGATGTTGATGGCGACCCCAACCAATGCGGCATGAGCGGCAGCCCGACCAAAGTCAAGGAGGTGCAGAGCATCGCTTTCCAAGCCAAGGAGAGCAAATCTCTCACGGCAAAAGACGAGGATATTAACGCCCTCATTCAGGAATTGTTAAACGAGAAGATAATTGGCTAACATGAACAACGTATTCGTATATATTGAGATTGAAGGCACTGAGGTGCGCGAAGTCTCACAGGAACTTCTAACCAAGGGCCGCAAGCTGGCCAACGAGTTGGGCGTGGAGCTCCACGCCATAGCCATTGGCACAGGCATTAAGGGCAAAGTTGAGGAGCAAGTGTTGCCTTTTGGCGTCGACAAACTTTTTGTTTTCGACGCCCCCGAACTCTTCCCCTACACATCGGCACCGCATACCGACATAGTGGTGAACCTCTTCAAAGAGGAGCAACCGCAGATATGCCTCATGGGCGCCACCGTTATAGGCCGCGACCTCGGTCCTCGCGTTTCGTCGAGCCTCACCAGCGGACTCACCGCCGATTGCACACAGCTCGAAATCGGTCCCTACGAGGACAAGAAAAGCGGCAAGGTGTATGAGAACCTGTTGTACCAGATTCGTCCCGCCTTTGGTGGCAACATCGTGGCCACCATTGTCAACCCCGACAATCGTCCGCAGATGGCCACAGTGCGCAGCGGTGTCATGCAGAAAGCTGTATATGATGGCAACTGCAAGAAAGAGGTTGTATACCCCGAGGTGAGCAAGTATGTCTCGCCCGAAGCCTTTGCAGTGCGCGTGCTCGACCACCATGTCGAGGCCGCAAAACACAACCTCAAGGGTGCCCCCATCGTGGTAGCTGGCGGCTATGGCGTGGGCTCTAAAGAGGGCTTCGACAGCCTCTTTGAGCTGGCCAAGGTACTGCATGGCGAGGTGGGTGGAAGCCGCGCCGCCGTCGATGCAGGATGGATTGACAACGACCGCCAGATTGGCCAGACGGGCGTAACAGTGCACCCCAAGGTTTACATAGCCTGCGGCATCAGCGGCCAGATCCAGCACATCGCCGGTATGCAGGACTCGGGCATCATCATAAGTATAAACAGCGACCCCGACGCCCCCATCAACCGTATTGCTGACTACGTGATTACTGGAACAGTTGAAGAAGTCGTACCAAAAATGATTAAGTATTATAAACAGAATAGCAAATAAAGCCATGGCAAACTATTATAGCGATCATCCGGAAATTGATTTCCATCTTTCGCACCCGCTGATGAAACGGCTCGTGGAACTGAAGGAAGACGGCTTCAAGGATGCCGACGAATTCGACTACGCCCCTGTGGACTTCGATGACGCCATCGAGAACTACCGTCGCATTCTTGACATCACCGGCGACGTGGCTGCCAACACCATCGAGCCCAATTCGGAGAGCGTGGACCTCGAAGGTCCGCATCTCGATAACGGCCGTATGGTGTACGCCAGCAAAACATTCGAGAACCTCGACGTGACCCGCAAGGCCGGTCTCTACGGTGTCAGTATGCCCCGTCGTTTTGGCGGACTGAACCTGCCGAGCACCGTCTTCAGCATGATGAGCGAGGTTATCAGCGCCGCCGACGCCGGTTTTCAGAACATCTGGAGCCTGCAGAGCTGTATCGACACGCTCTACGAGTTTGGCAGCGAAGAACAGCGCGCCAAGTACATCCCGCGCATTTGTGCTGGCGAGACCATGAGTATGGACCTTACCGAGCCCGATGCAGGCAGCGACTTGCAGCGTGTGATGCTCAAGGCTACCTTCGACGAGAAGGAGAACTGCTGGCGACTGAACGGCGTGAAGCGCTTCATCACCAACGGCGACTCCGATATCCACCTCGTCCTCGCACGTAGCGAGGAGGGCACCAAGGACGGCCGCGGCCTTTCGATGTTTATCTACGACAAGCGCAACGGCGGTGTCGACGTACGCCACATCGAGCACAAACTCGGCATACACGGCAGCCCCACCTGCGAACTTACCTACAAGAACGCAAAGGCCGAATTGTGTGGCGACCGCAAGATGGGCCTTATCAAATACGTCATGGCTTTGATGAACGGCGCCCGCCTTGGCATTGCCGCCCAGAGCGTAGGCGTTGAGCAGGAGGCTTACAACGAGGGCCTGGCTTATGCACGTGAGAGAGCCCAGTTTGGCGAGAAGATTATCAACTTCCCCGCCGTATACGATATGCTGAGCCGCATGAAAGCCAAGCTCGATGCAGGCCGCTCGCTGCTCTACTGCACTTCGCGCTATGTCGATATGTACAAGAGCATAGAGGATATTGGCCGCTACCGCAAACTGGAACCTGAGGAGCGTGCCGAGATGAAGCAGTATAGCCGTCTGGCCGACGCCTTCACCCCCTTGGCCAAGGGCATGAACAGCGAATACGCCAGCCAAAACGCCTACGACGCTATCAGCATCCACGGCGGCTCGGGCTTCATTATGGAGTACAAGAGCCAGCGCCTCTATCGCGACGCACGTATATTCAGTATCTACGAAGGTACTACCCAACTGCAGGTCGTGGCAGCCATACGTTATGTGACCAACGGCACCTATATGCAGGTTATGCGCGATATGCTGGCAGCCACTCCCGACGGTGCCCTCAAGAACCGTGTGGCATCGCTCGTCGACCTCTACGAGAAAGCCGTCGAGTATGTCAAGGAGCAGGGCAACCAGGAAGTCCAGGATTTCCTGGCTCGCCGCCTCTACGACATGACCGCCGAGATTATCATGAGTCTCCTCATTATCGACGATGCCAACCGCGCCCCCGAACTCTTCGAGAAGAGCGCCAACGTATACGTCCGCATGACCGAAGAGGACGTCTGCGCCAAGAGCTACTACGTCATGCACTTCACCGAGGCCGACCTGCCTGCCTTCAAGGCCGAGTAGGGGAGCCTTGCAACTGCAAGAAAACCAAGCAAGTGCCTGCCGCAACAATGGTTGTGGCAGGCACTTTGTATAGGCTTTGTTCGGAAATTTTGTACCGACCTCCGAACCATACCCGACCTCAACCCGACCTTAACCCGAACCTAACCTATCTAACGTGCTGACTGTCAGTGGGTTTGATGTGATATGTTTATATATCTGATTTTCAGTGCATTGACCATTTTAGCGGGTCAATGCGGCGGCGATGGCGGCGGAGTCGATTTTGCAGTCGCGTTTGAGGGTTGCCACGGGGCCATGGGTGACGAAGTCATCGGGCAGACCAAGTCGGACTATGCGGTGAACACTTTCAGGATGGCTCTGCGCCATATATTCGAGCACTGCTGTGCCGAAGCCGCCGCAGAGCACGCCGTCCTCCACTGTCACTATGCGTTGGTAGGGTAGGGCGGCAACCTGGTCGAGCAGCTGAGTGTCAATGGGTTTGGCAAAACGCATATCGTATACCGCCACGCTCAATCCCTGCTGCTGCAGCTGTTCGGCTGCTGCGAGGGCATCGTTGCCGCTGTGGCCGAGGGCCAAAACGGCCATATCGGTTCCGGGCCGCACGCAACGTCCGCGACCAACTTCCAATGTCTCGAACTGGTTGTGCCACTGGCCGAGCACGCCGTTGCCGCGTGGGTAGCGTATCACCCACGCGCCGCCGTCGGGCAGCTGTGCGGTGTACATCATGTTGCGCAGCTCGTGTTCGTTCATAGGGGCGGCAATGGTGAGGTTTGGTATGGGTCGCAGCGCGGCAATGTCGAAGGCGCCGTGGTGCGTGGGGCCATCTTCGCCAACTATTCCGGCGCGGTCGAGGCACATCACCACTGGCAGGCGTTGCAGCGCCACGTCGTGTATTATCTGGTCGTAGGCCCGCTGTGCAAACGATGAGTAGATGTTGCAAAACGGCACCATACCCTGAGCCGCCAGGCCAGCTGCAAAGGTGACGGCGTGCTGCTCGGCTATGCCTACGTCGAAAGCGCGGTCGGGCATGGCCTCCATCATGATGTTGAGTGAGCAGCCAGTGGGCATGGCCGGCGTTATGCCCACAATGGCTTGGTTGGCTTCGGCGAGTTCAACGATGGTGCGGCCGAAGACTTCTTGGTATTTTATGGTCTGTGCCGGTTTGCCGTTGTTTATCTGGCGGCCGGTGTCGGCGTTGTAGAGTCCTGGGGCATGGTAAACCACGGGGTCCTGCTCGGCTGTGGGCATTCCTTTGCCTTTGACGGTGATTACGTGCAGTAGCTTGGGGCCAGGCAACTGGCGCAGTTTTTCAAGCATAGCAACCAAGTGCGGCAGGTCGTGACCGTCGATGGGGCCGAAGTAGCGTATGCCGAGCGATTCGAAGAGGTTGCTGCCGCCCAGTAGGGCTGTCTTGGCCGTGAAGGTGAGCTTTTGGAAGAACGAGCGCGAGCGGCTGTGGCTGCGTGCACCCTGGCGGTTGCCGCCAAGTCGGTTCCACACCTCGTCCTTTAGGCGGTTATAGTGTTTCGAGGCCGTTATCTCGGTCAGGTAGCCGTCGAGTCCGCCCACGGCCTTGTCAATAGAAATGCCGTTGTCGTTGAGCACCACAAGCATATTTGCCTTTGAGGTGCCTGCGTTGTTCAAGGCCTCGAAAGCCTCGCCGCCGGTGAGGGCTCCGTCGCCTATTACGGCTATGTGCTGTCGGGTGGTGTTGCCTTGCAGCTTCGAGGCTGTGGCCATGCCTAAGGCAGCCGATATTGATGTGGAGCTATGTCCGGTGCCGAAAGCGTCGTAAGGGCTCTCGCTGCGTTTGGGGAAGCCGCTGATGCCGCCGTAGGTGCGTATGGTGTCGAATGCGTCGCGGCGGCCTGTGATGATTTTATGAGCGTATGACTGGTGTCCCACGTCCCATATTAGGCGGTCGTCGGGGGTGTTGAAAACATAGTGCAGGGCGAGAGTCAACTCGACTGTGCCGAGACTCGAGGCCAAGTGGCCCGGGTGGGTGGCCAGGGTGCTTACTATGAAGTGGCGCAACTCGTCGGCCAGGGGGGTGAGTTGTTCGAGCGGCAGCGCGCGGAGGTTCTGGGGAGTGTTGATGTTTTCTAACATAGTTGGTGTAGTGGTATGCCGGTGATGGCTCTCGTGTTTATCGGGTTGAATAGGCCGGGTCTGCTTTTTCCAATGGTTCGAATGGTTTGTTGAGGCGCTTGTCGTCCACACGACCCTGTGCACCGCGGCGCAGCTCCCACTTGCCGTCAACAAAGGCATAGGCCAGTTCCTCGCCCGATGGCACGTAGTATTGGTACAGGCCTTCCATGCCTTCGATTTGCGGGGCGACTTCGTCAAACATAATCATTTTCTCTTTGCGGTCGTGTGTTACCTCGATGGTGCGGTAGCGGTTTTTGGTGCCTTTCTGCTTGACACGTTTGCGTTCAACTTGGCGCACATACTGCTCCTCGAAGCGCAGGTTGACCATCACCGAGTTGGAATATTCGAGCACCACGCGCCGCAGGTTGCGCTCGCGGCGGAAGAGTGCCTGGCCTAACTGCGGCTTGCCGGTGGCCGGCTTGAACCAAATGGGCTCGATGATTTTGCGTTGCGTGATGTTATCGACACCGTTGTAGCCCAGCAGTGTGTAGTAGGTGCGGCCGTCGTTGCTGGTCTGTATTATCTCTTGATATACCGCACCGAACCAATTGTCTGGGGTCAGGATTGTCTCTTCGCGGTTCAAAATCTCTTCTGATTTGTCGTTGAGCTCGGCAAATTCGGCCTCACCGGTGGCGCTGTTGATGTATTGCACGAAGCCGAAGCACTCCCACTCGCCATTGTCGCGTACTACGGGCCAGGTGATGAGACGAACTTTGCGGTCGGCCGATGTAAGCACCGACACCTTGGTACCGAAATCCCACTTCCAGCCAATGGAACCCTCGTTTGAAAGAGCTTCCGCCATCAGCTGCACAGCCTGTTCGCTGGCCAGGTAGCGCTCGTTGTCGGTAGGAGCCGATTGGGTGGCCTCGAACAGAGCATCGAGGCGGGCGGCGTAATCGGCCATGCGGCCCTTCTCCTGGGCGGTGACCGTCAAGAAGGCTGCAAACATGGCTATATAGAGTACCAATCTTTTCATACAATATTATATAACGTGAAAAAAAAATAATTATTGCCAAACAGCCATGTTTTTTTTGCCGAATGCAAAAAAAATCGTAATTATGCAGCCGAAAACAAATACAAAATCAAAAATCATGAAAACATGTAAAAACAAATCCTTTAAGGCTTGCGTAGTTGCTCTGTTGCTACTGTCGGCCGTGTCGGTCAACGCAATTGCCTATTCGCAACCCGTAGATACTGTACCGGTTCACAGAACCGGATATTTTGGCACAACGACTGGCGATACTATATGTACAACTTGGTCTGAATTTAGTTGGAACCCTATGCAAGCGTCATTATTACATGGCTTTTCAAATAGGTTTTATTCCCAGGAGCCTGTTACCATATACGGTGTCGCCGCTATA
>JAIKVZ010000041.1 GCA_024685285.1 Bacteroidales bacterium | reverse complement strand
AGGTCGTAGCACGGTGTTGTGGCTCCGAATGCGATGGTGCCGGTATAGACTTTGTCGCCATCCTGCAACTGCGGTATTGTCTTGGTAGCACGTCCCACACAGACAAGCAGAAGGCCCGATGCCAAGGGGTCGAGGGTTCCGGCGTGGCCTATTTTGAACTTATTGACACCGAAACGTCGACGGATGTAGGCCTTGACCTTGTTGACGGCTTGAAACGAGGTCCAGCCGCAAGGCTTGTCGATGGGTATCACCAAGCCCTCGTCGAAATTCATAACACTATGGCCAATACGCCGACTACGGCGCAGTAGACGGCAAACCATATCAGTTTGCCCTTCTTGACAATGTTGATCATCCAGCGGCAGGCAAGGCATCCGCTCACAAAAGCAGCCACAAAGCCAACTGCCAGCGAGAGTGGCGGTATGCCGGCCATGGCTGTTTGCACACCCAGCTCCGCCATGTCTTTGACATCAAGCAATGCCTCGCCCAATATGGGGGGTATCACCATAAGGAACGAGAACTGAGCCAGTTTCTCTTTCTTGTTGCCCAAAAGCAGACCAGTGGCGATGGTTGAACCCGACCGTGAAAGACCGGGCAGCACAGCCAGAGCCTGCGCTATACCGATTATGAAAGCGTGCCACGGCGAGATTGTTTCGCGCTGGCGTGGCTTGGCAAAGTATGAAAAAGCGAGCAAAGAGGCCGTCACAAGCAGGCATACGCCAACAACCATAAGGCCGCTGCCGAAAATCTCCTCGACATAATCTTTGAAGAAGAAACCCACGATGGCAACCGGTATCATAGATATAATGATGTTGACCACATAGCGAGTGCCCTCGTTCCATTTGAACTTGAAGAGGTCGGTAAACAGCCACACTATCTCGCGCCACAGCACCACGCAAGTACTTAGCACCGTGGCCACGTGCACCGCAACAGTGAAAGTGAGGTTCTCGGCACCAGTGAGGCCAAAGAGGTGGGCGCCTATGGCAAGGTGGCCGCTGCTGCTTACAGGCAGATACTCGGTAAGACCTTGCAGTATACCCAATACAAGAGCTTGTAACCAGTCCATCGGTTATTGTTTTTTGGATTTGAACATTATGGCTACAATCTCGACCACAAAACCTATTATAATAAGGATTGGAGCCACATAGAGTCTGCGAGCGTCGAACATCTCGGGGTTGAAAATATTGGGGTCGTCGCTACCACCACCGGCAAGCAGAAAGTAGCCAATGGCAAGCAATACTATGCCCACTCCGAGCAGTATGTAGTTGATTTTCTCGAAAGCAAATGCTTTTGGTTCGGTATTTTTATCGTTTTGAGCCATATTGAAAATATTACAAATATTACATTTTGAGTTGTTTGCGCACTGCCAGCGCTGTAGACAGCCAAGCAATGATCACTCCAACGAGAATGAGCATCAGAGCTATGGCGGCATACCACGGCCAGTGCATCTGGTCAAGCAGGTTGGCCGTGGCGAAGTGATGGTTTGCAACCACTATGCAGACCGCCAACAACACATCGGCCACTGCTGCTCCGATTGCGCCGTAGGCAATGCTTCTGCCAACAAACGGACCTGCAATGAAGCTCACATCGGCGCCCACCATACGCATGGTACGCAGTGTTTCGCGCTGTGAGTGCAGAGATATGCGGATAAGGCTGTCAATCAATATCACGGTTATGGCCAGCTGCAGCACAACAAACACGATTATGAACCATGTTATGCTGTAGAACACATCGCGCAATTCGTTGACCACGTTCTCCTGATAGGCAACTCCTGTAACAATGTCGCGGTGTGCAACACCTTTGCAGAAATTGTCGAGTATGCGCGACGAATTGTCCGGTAGCAGGTCGGCTCTGAAATTAACCATCAACGAAGGATAGAGCGGATTATAGCCAATAAAGCCTATGAAATCCTCGCCCAAGTCTTCGGAAAAGATCTCTGCGGCACGCTCTTTGGAAATATAGTCAACGTGCTTGACATATGGTAGCTGCAATATTGAATCGGCAAGCTGCAACGCAACCCCATCTTCAACATCGGGCACAAGGTCCACCTTGTAGGTGATGCGTTCCTGTGCGTCGTGTGTTATGCGGTAAGAGTGATACTCAACCGTAAGCAGTATACCCAACAGGAAGAGCGAAAGCGTTATACCCAAAAGGGTTGACGACAGAGTGTTGCGGCGCGTTTTGTTTGTTCTCGACATCTGGCAATACAACAATTAGTTGGCCAACATAACAGGCATTACGAGCATTAGCACATCGGCAGGCTGCTCACCGCTGGTAACAGGGAATATGATGCCAGCACGTGAAGGCTGTGACAGCTCCATGGTAATCTGCTCGGTGTCTAAGTTGCCGACCATCTCGATGAGGAATTTCGCATTAAAACCAATCTCCATGGGGTCACCCTCGTATGTGCAAGGCAGCTTCTCGTGGGCATCGTTGGAAAACTCTATATCCTCGGCTGAAATAACAAGATTGTCGGCGCCTATGCTAAGACGGACCTGGCTTGTGGAGGGATTTGCAAAGAGACCTACGCGACGCAAGGTGCTGAGGAACGAGGTGCGGTCCACCACCAAATGGTTGGGGTTTTCTTTTGGTATGGCAGCCTCGTAGTTTGGATACTTACCCTCAACTAAACGGCAGATGATGTAGAAATTCTCGAAGGTGAAATAGACATTGGTGGAGTTATACTCCAGTTTCACCTCACAATCCTCTTTGCGACTGGCAAGTATGTTTTTGACAATAGTAATGGGCTTGCGCGGCAATATAAAACTCGCCGGCTCGTCGGCGTGCATATCGTTGCGACGGTAACGAACCAACTTATGGGCATCGGTGGCTACGAAAGTTACGTTCTCATGCGTCATATCACAGAATATGCCGCTCATCTGCTTGCGCATCTCATCGGTGCTGGCAGCAAAGACTGTCATGTTGATAGCCTCAACCAAGGCCGAAGCCTGCAACGATGTGGTAGAGGTGTCTTTAGCTTCGGGCAGCGACGGATAGGTCTCGGCGTTGAGACCTGCAAGGCGGTAAACGCCCTCACCTGAGGTAATCTCAACGGCATAGGTGTTCTCATCAACATTGAAAGTGAGAGGTACATCGTCGAGGCTTTTGAGGATATCGAGCAGAAGACGCGAAGGTACGGCTACCTCGGTGGGTTTGTCTACGTGGCCCGTCTCGACCTCAATGCGCGACACAAGGGTGGTTTCGAGGTCGGTGGTTTTCAATGTGAGCTCGTTTTCCTCCAAGTGGAAATGAAAACAGGCTATGATGGGCACCGTATTATTGTTGGTAAGAACTCCGCTCAGAGCCTGCAACTGCCTGACTAACAACTGACTGTTTACAATAAATTTCATATTTATATCCTATTGAGTTTGTTTTGTAATGAGAATGCAAAGATAGAAAAAATATTTCAATCTGTGAAATATTTTTTTCAAACCTACGTTAATAACTTTCGTAGGTAAGGGTCAGTCAGTAATTTGGATTTTCCAGAACACACCCTCGGGTATGTCGTATTTCTTTACCAGACTGCAATTGAGCTTGGCGTAATCGTTGTCGTAATAGAATGTTCCGCTGACATGGTCGTGAACCATAACGTGCACCGCAGGCTCATATAGTATCATGACGTTGGTCAATGTGTCGCCGCCATATACAATGTCTTTGCCTGCATCGGGATATGAAAGTTGTACCAAATAGCCTGCCGTACCGTAGCCAGCGCAGTCGCTCAACCCAACAACATAACCGGCAAAATCAATCTCATCGTGCTTTTCGCAAGCGCTGAACAGCACCAATGACAAGAAGAGTAGTATTAAAGACAGATGTTTCATAATATCGTAATATTGTTAGACGCTAACCCCAAAGTCGCGCAAGGCTGTGTTGAGTGATGTTTTCTTGTCGGTAGATTCTTTGCGACGACCTATGATGAGAGCGCACGACACCTGATAGTCACCAGCCTCGAAGTGTTTGGTATACGACCCAGGTACCACCACGCTGCGAGCCGGCACCCGTCCTTGGTAAGTTATTGGCTCTGGACCGGTGACATCGATTATCTTTGTCGAACCCGTTATCACTGTGTTGGCTCCAAGAACAGCTTCGCGTTCAACCACTGCGCCCTCAACCACAATGCAACGGCTACCAATGAAACAGTGATCCTCAATTATTACCGGCGAAGCCTGTACAGGTTCAAGCACGCCGCCTATGCCGACGCCGCCACTAAGGTGCACTTCACGCCCAATCTGCGCGCATGAGCCCACTGTGGCCCATGTGTCGACCATGGTACCGCTGTCAACATAGGCACCTATGTTGACGTATGAGGGCATCATCACCACACCTGGTGCTATATAGGCTCCGTGGCGAGCAATGGCGTGAGGCACCACCCTAACACCTCGTGTCGCGTAGTTGTGCTTCAAGGGTATCTTGTCATGAAATTCGAGGGGGCCAACCTCGATGGTTTCCATCTGGCACACTGCGAAGTATAGCAGCACAGCCTTCTTGACCCATTGGTTCACGGTCCAACCGTCGGCCGTAGGCTCGGCTACACGTAGTTCGCCGCGGTCCAGCATATATATGGCGCAACGCACTGCCTCGGCCGTAGGTTTGTCGGCCAACAGGGCGCGGTTGTCCCAAGCTTGTTCTATCAGTTGTTTCATATCGGCTGCAAAATTACGATTTTTTCTTGAAACAGCCAAAAAAAGATGTGGCGGGTTATCTCAACCTGCCACATCGTGCTTTGTCAGAGAGGTCAGCGCAGCACCAATTTGCGCACTGCGGGGCCGTATGGGGTGGTTATGTGCAGCATGTATATGCCGCGGGGCCAATGGCCTGTGTCGATGGTTCGGGCCAGACCCGACACCTTCTCGGCGTGCACCTGGCGGCCGTCGGCATCGTAAACCTCGATGGCCACAAGCCCGAACGACGAGAGCACCTGCACCCTGTCGGCGGCCGGGTTGGGCGAGATGGTGACGAAGCTCTGCATAAGGTCGACCGGCAGCACGGCGGCGTTGGTGTCAACACCGGTGCCGGTGCTGTCCGGCGTCTGCGTCGAATCGTTCACCGTCGTGGTGTCCGGCGCAGGCGGCGGGGTCAGAATGGGGAAAAGGAATGGGGAATCATAGTTGCGATATCTCCCGTTGGGACCCTCCGCAACCTTATAATTATACCTTGCCGTATCCCATTCCATAATCCTGTAGGCCCTGTCGGTTGTTGTGTCTGTTGGTGTTACAATTATTGGAACAAACGAGCGGTTGGGATATACTATGCTGCGGAAATCGGCATGCCAATACAGCGGATCGTATGTTGCGGCAAGGAAGATGCAGAAACGGGGGGCGACA
>JAIKVZ010000002.1 GCA_024685285.1 Bacteroidales bacterium | reverse complement strand
GAGGGCCTCGCCGAAGGCGACGGCCTTAGCGGCGATGACGTGCTCCAGAGGACCGCCCTGGGTGCCGGGGAAGACGGCGCTGTCGAGGAGGGCGCTCATCTTCTTGATCTCACCCTTCGGGGTGGTCTTGCCCCAAGGATTATCGAAGTCCTGACCCATGAGGATCATACCGCCGCGAGGTCCGCGGAGGGTCTTGTGGGTGGTGGTGGTGACGATGTGGCAGTACTTGACGGCGTTGTTCAGGTAGCCCTTGGCGATGAGGCCGCTGGGGTGGCTGATGTCGCCCATGAGGATGGCGCCGATCTTGTCGGCGATCTCGCGCATCTTGGCCCAATCCCAGTCACGGCTGTAGGCGCTGCCGCCGCCGATGATGAGCTTCGGGTGGTGCTCGAGGGCTTTCTTCTCCATGTCCTCGTAGTCGACGGTGCCGGTCTCTTCCTTCACCTGGTAGCCAACCACTTTGTAGTTGATACCGCTGAAGTTGACGGGGCTGCCGTGCGAGAGGTGACCGCCGTGGTTGAGGTCCATGCCCATGAAGGTGTCGCCACTGTTGAGGCAAGCCAGGAACACGGCCATGTTGGCCTGTGCACCGCTGTGGGGCTGCACGTTGGCCCAGCAGGCACCGTAGAGCTTCTTGGCGCGGTCGATGGCAATCTGCTCGCTCTGGTCGACTATCTGGCAGCCGCCGTAGTAGCGCTTGCCGGGGTAGCCTTCGGCATATTTGTTGGTCATCACGCTGCCCATGGCTTCCATCACCTGGTCGCTGACAAAGTTCTCGGAGGCAATCAGCTCGATGCCCTTGGTTTGACGCTCACGCTCTTTCTGAATGAGGTCGAAAATCTGTGTATCTCTTTGCATTTGTGTATGTTATTTGATAATTTGTACTATATGTTTAGACTGCAAATATACGAAAAGAATTGATAATGTGCAAAAAAAATATGTTCGCGCGCCTAAAATGTTGCCCGGATGAGGGCATGTTCGGGTCAAGGCCTACTGTTTTACAGTTGTTTAACGTCATTTCTTCGGTATTTCTTCGGTAGCTACCGAAGAAATACCGAAGAAATACCGAAGAAGTACCGAAGAAGTACCGAAGAACTGACGGTGATGGTCGGTGTAAGGTGTGTGATAATGTTGCTGTTAGGCATGTTTATGTACTGCAAGTGGCTGATTTTGACTTGTGTGATTGGAAAAAAAGTCGTAAGTTTGCATCTTGCAATCCATGGGTTGCGATATTGTCAAGTGACGGTAAGACAGTTTGTTGCAGTATGAAAAACAAGATGGGAAAGCTACAGAAAGCGTTGCTCGTGACGCTGGTGCTGCTGTCGTGTGGCTGCGGTGCCGTGGCGCAATATGTACCTTTGGTGGACCAAAAGCTATATTTCGACCTCGACAAGGTGTGGAACTATAACCTCTACGAGCGGTCGCGCTGGGGCGGCGGACTGAAGTACATGCCCGTCAAGGCTGTGGATATCACTGCCTATGTGGGTTATGGAGTGCGCGACGAGCAGTGGAAGGGCGGGGCAGGAGTGGCCTGGAGGTTGCCGTGGAGCCATCGACAAGGCACAATATATCTGAATGTTGGACGCGATTATCATGCCGCGGCCAGCCGTCGGATGCAGCATTCGAATATCACCGACCTGAGTGGGTTGAGCGGTTTCATGTCGCAGTTGATGGTTGACAGGCATGGGCTTGAGCTGGGCTACAGTTTCGATACTCGTCGTTCTACCTATATCGTTGAGGGACGTGTATTTAAGGGCTTTAAACTCTATGACGACTACCGGGCAATCTACCTCGTCGACGGCGACACGCCTAGTCGGAGCGACGGTATGGAGTTCAGTCTCACAATGCACCGACGCTCGGGTTTTTCGGCCGAGCTGCTCTATGCTCCGCGTCACGCAAAGAGGTTGCTTCTGCAGTACGACCGCCGCTTTGCTCTCGGACCTCTCGACCTATATACCTTTGCACAGGCTGGGATTTGTGACAATTATGCCGATTTCTACTATCGTTTCGACTTGGGTGGCACCTACGGCTCGCCCCTGTGGTTCCGCAACTCGATGCTCACGTTGCGTCCGTATGAATATGTGGCAAATCGTTTTGCGCTGACTTCGTTGCGATTGCAGACGCGTAAGCCGCTCTTCTCGCTATGGAGCAAGACCTTTGCCGTCGGCACCAACCCATGTCCGATGGTGGGCGCCAGCGGTGTGTACGGAGCGAAATACTACGAAGAGCCATTGCACGGCGCCGACCGTACGATGGCTGCGGTCGAGGTTATGGCTGGTGTTAATGGCTTAATCCGTTGGGGTGTAGTTGATTACGGCGTGACGTTTGCATGGCGCGTGCCGTTGGCTGACGGAGAAACAGGCAAGTTGGCCACTTTCGTTTCGGCCGAAATGAAGCTATAGTTTGAAAAAAAATGATGCCGGAAAAACAATAAGGCCGTGATTGCCTCGTTATAATAAGTTAAAAAAAGATTGTCAAGATGAAAAAGTTAACTTTGGTTCTGACGTTAGTGTTGGCCGCCATGTCGGTTGACGCCCAGCAATATAACATCACTTTCAAGTTGGAAGGCAGCACCGACACAATGCTCTATATAGCCCGCCATTTCCGCGACGAAGTGCAAATTCTCGACTCTGCCCGCTTGAAAAACGGCAGCTACAATTTTGTTGGAAGTAAAGGTTTAAAACGAGGTGTGTATGCCCTTGTGCATCAGGATAGAGAGAAATCAATAGGCGACTTTGTTATCGATGATAGCCGCAAATTCACCATCACTGCCGACGACAAGCTTACTTCGTCTAAAGTAAAGGTTAAAGGTAGTGATGCTAACCAGCGGATGTACAACTATATGGCTACAGTATCAGAGGCTAACAAAGAGATAAAGGAAATCCGTGAGCGCAAGAAAAATCCCGACACCAAGGCCGCTGCCGAGGCCGAAGAGAAAGCGTTGATGGATCGTATGGATGCCTACGACAAAGAGATGCGCCATCCTAAGACCCCTCAACTGTACTTTGACCTTATCAACCTCTTTGAAACAGCACAAGTGCCAGATAGCGTGGAAAATAAGGCATACTACTATCGAACCCATTACTGGGATGGCGTTTTCGAGTCGACAATGCCCGACCTTATCTACACGCCTAATTTGTTCAATAAGCTTAACTACTTCTTCTTCGGTATTTTATATAGTGCTGACAGTGACACCATTATTAAAGACCTCGACCGCTTGATGGCACGCGTAGAGGGCGACACGGTGATGCAGCGTTATATTCTCGACTTTATCACTCCCAAGTATTTCCGTTCCACCCGCAACATCGGGTGGGATGCTGTTTGGTGCCACATAGCATCGACTTATTATCTTGCCGGTCGCTGCCCCTGGCTATCTGAAGGAACACTTCATAATACTAGGTATAACTACAATAAAATCAAGCAGTCGCTTATTGGCGCACATGGTCAGGAACTGTGGATGAGCGATACCACTCAGCTTACCGATCCCAGCCATTGGATTTCAAGTCACCGCTTCCCCGAGAAGTATGTCATTCTTTGGTTCTGGGACCCCGATTGTCATCACTGCCAGAAATATACCGCCGAGCTGAAGACTCTCTACGACTCATTGAAGACCGCCCCCGATCGTCGCTTCGAGGTGTATGCTGTTGGCTATGAAAGTGATGTGCCCAAATGGAAGCGGTATATCAAGGACCATGAGCTGCCGTTTGTCAATGTTGGCGGCCCCAACGTTAACATTGACTATCAGGAAGCATATAATGTGCATGGCGCACCCACAATGGTGATACTCAATGAGAAGCGTGATATCATCATGAACAAGCTTATACCGATCAATTCGATACTCTCGTTCCTCGACAATTACGAAAAACGTATAGAAAAGCACTAGTAAGTAAGTGGATATCATCAACATATTGCCTGACAGTGTGGCTAACCAGATAGCCGCCGGCGAGGTGGTCGACCGTCCCGCCGGTGCCGTCAAAGAGCTGCTGGAGAACGCCATGGATGCTGGTGCCACGCATATCGACCTGATTGTCAAGGACGCCGGTCGCACCCTGATACAGGTTATCGACAACGGTAGCGGCATGAGCGACAGCGATGCCCGTCTATGTTTTGAGCGCCACGCTACCAGCAAGATACACCGTTCGGACGACCTTTTTGCCATACACACGATGGGTTTCCGAGGCGAGGCGTTGGCATCGATTGCCGCCATCGCACAGGTCGAGTTGCGCACACGATTGCATGACAGCGAGTTGGGTACCACGGTGCAGATAGAAGGCTCGCAGATAGTCGATCAGCAGCTCACGGCTTGTCAGCCTGGTACCTCCATATCGGTTAAAAACCTGTTTTTCAATGTTCCTGCACGTCGCAACTTCCTGAAAAAGGATAGCGTGGAGTTGAGTCATATCGAGGAGGTGTTCAAGCGTATTGTGTTGGTACACTATGATATAGGCTTCACGTTCGTCAGCAACGGCAAAACCCTCTACGACTTGCGCCCTGGCACGATGTTGCAGCGCATTGCAGGTATATATGGCAACCACTACAAAGAGCGTTTCTATGAGGTTCAGGAAGAAACTGACCTGGTGAAGATTAGCGGCTTTGTGGGCAAACCTGAGTATAGCCGCCGTACCCGAGGCGAACAATACCTGTTTGTTAACGGTCGCTATATCAAGCATCCAGCCCTCAGTGCCGCTGTCGAGAAAGCCTACGACGAGATGCTGCCCGAACGTAGCTACCCTAGCTATTATATTGCTTTGCAGGTGGATCCGTCGCGTATCGATGTTAATATCCATCCTACCAAGACCGAAGTCAAGTTTGTCGACGACCATGCGCTGTTTGCCATACTACGTTCGGCCGTAAAGAAATCGCTTGGTGTTTTTACGTTGGCCAACCAGTTGAGCTTTGATACGCCCGACGAGTTCAATATCGGTCCGGCACCTACGGGCTATACGCCACCGGCTCCGTCGGTTAGCTATAATCCCAACTATAATCCCTTCAAGGCCAGTGCATCGCAGTCGCACATGGATTTTAAGCAGCCTGATATTCCGGTGCATGCAGACATTCCTGATTATACAGAAGGTGCTGACTTCCAAGATGAAGCGGATGTTCAGGAGCCGCAACAGCCTCAGTCTTCGGCATGTCTGCAACTGCAAGGGCGTTTTATTGTCACCGCTCTCAGTTCAGGGTTGGCAATTATCGACCAGCAACGTGCCCATGAACGTGTTATATATGAACGTCTTACAAAGGCTGAAGGACAGGTGCCATCGTCGCAGACATTGCTTTTCCCAGTGAGCTGCCAGTTTACGGTGGCTGATGCCGAATTGTTTGGTGAACTGCTTCCCGATTTGCGTGGATATGGCTTCGAGGTCGAGCCTGCCGGTCAGGCCACCTTTGTGGTGACAGCCACACCTTCGGACCTAAAAGAGAGCGATTTGCAGCCCCTGTTCGACCAGATGCTTGCCGAATATAAAGGCGCAGCCATGCAGAAGTTTTCCAACCGCAGCCACAGCCTATGTGCCTCGTTGGCCCGCCAGATGGCCGTCAAGAGCGGTAAGGTGCTGAGCCAGGAGGAGATGCAGCAGTTGGTGGCCGACCTGTTTGCATGCCCCATGGCCGATACGAGTCCCTCCGGCAAGAAGATAATAACTATCGTTAATCCAGAAGATATACTAAAATGACTCAATACCAACCACAAGGTTTTTCGATGTTGCCCACAGCAGTAAAACACCTGCTGATTATCAACTTTTTGTCCTTCTTTGCCTATTATGTCCTTGCAAGACAAGGCATTTGCGACCTTAACTACATACTCGGACTTTGGAGTGTGAACAGTGGGCACTTCCGCCTTTGGCAACCAATCAGCTACATGTTTATGCATGCCAACTTTACTCATGTGTTCTTCAATATGTTCAGTTTGTGGATGTTTGGAACTGCCATGGAGAACTTCTGGGGTATGCGTCGTTTCTTGATTTACTATTTTGCCTGCGGCATTGGAGCGGGATTGTTGTATCTGCTTGTGCCTGGTTTCCATGTCACTGTAGGCGCATCGGCTGCAGTCTACGGCATACTCCTTGCCTTTGGCATGACATTCCCGAAGGATTACGTGTATGTATTCCTGTGGATGCTCATCATTATCGCTGCATCTGTTGTTCTTCAGGGTACGCCGCTGGGCAATTTCCTTGATGACTATTCTCTCATTATCTTCCTGATAATCTTCTGGTTTGGGAGCAGGACGGGCAAAGGTATGGTACGTATTCAGAACCGATGGTTTATTATAGGAATGATTGCAATAGAGTTGTTTATGGGGCTCTTCATCGTCGACGGTGTTGCCCACTTTGCACATCTTGGCGGCATGCTCATTGGCTTCCTGCTGATACTTTATTGGAAGAAACATCCATTCTCAAGATTCTAACATACTGACAATATGAAGATACGAAGATTGTTACCATTTGCTGTTGTGGCCTTGATGGCAACGGCCTGTGTGCCCAACTATAGCGAGCACAGGCTCTACGGCATTCTGTATAGCGATAGCACCCAACAGACTGCAGTGCCGGGCATGCAGCTCAACTTCCGCGAGGACGGACTCTATCTTGGCTCGGCCAGCACCAATGCCCAGGGCCATTGGGGCTTTCAGTATGTTCGCAATATGGACAACCCCTACCGCAATGCCAAGCTTAGCATGGTGGAGCATTGTCTGGTCGTAACCAACAACTACAACGACACTGTGGCCTATAAGTGGATGAGCCACAACAATTCGTCCGACACTATCACAACCTTTATCGGTTATATGGATTGGGTACGTAGCAACCAACCCCACAACGATAGTGATACAACCGGTAACGATAACGAAAGGAATTACTAGACATGAAACGGATAGTCTTAGCCATAGCCTTGCTGGCCGCCGTCGTGGCACAGGGACAGAGCGAATGGGATTCGCTGCCGCGCAACTCGGTGAGCATCAGCCCGTGGGGTATAGTTAGCGGAGTCCCTTCCGTTAGTTATGAGCGCCGTGTGGCACAGCGTTGGGCTGTCGATATCCATCTCGCGGCCAGGCCATTCGAGTCAAGTGAACCCTATGGTGTCAGCTCGGCCATTGACCTGCGTTGGTACTTCGGCTACGCCAAGCCTATGCTCTTCTTTGTGGAAGGAGGCTTCTATGGGGTATATGCTTGGACGACACGCGATTTTTTCGTCTATAACGACGGATTCGACATCTATACCAGGCCCTACACATACGAAAAGTTCACCATGCGGCTGTCAATTATGGGCGGCTGGAGGTTGCAGACAAAGAGTGGCTTTCTGCTGGAGATGCGTGCGGGATTCCTGCCAGGTAAGGACGGCCCTATCGATTTCGACAATGGTATCGCCTATTATCCTATGGCCACTTCGTATTTTCCAATCTTTTGGGGCCTTAAATTCGGCTACGCCTTCTAGAGGCGTCGACCAAGTTTGGCAACCATACCTGCTTTCCAAGTGGCGTAGTCGCCTTCGATGATATGGCGGCGTGCTTCACCGACGAGCCAAAGGTAGAATTTCAGGTTGATTATCGAGCATATCTGCAAGCCGAGAATCTCTTCGGCCTTGATAAGGTGGTGCAGGTAGGCTAGCGTATATTCTTTATATATAGGCTCGAAGCAGGTCTCCCATTTCTTGTTCTTTATATTTATTGTACCCTCGGCGGTGAAAAGCAGACCGTTGCGGCCGTTGCGTGTGGGCATCACACAGTCGAACATATCAACACCGCGCTCGATAGCCTCCAGCAGGTTCTGCGGGGTGCCTACGCCCATAAGGTAGCGTGGACGGTCTTTGGGCAATATGGCGTTCACCACCTCAATCATCTCGTACATCTTTTCGGTAGGTTCGCCAACAGCGAGACCTCCGATGGCGCAACCTTCGGGGTCTTTGCTGGCTATGTATTCGGCTGATATGCGTCGTAGGTCGGCATACTGGCAGCCCTGTACTATGGGGAACAGAGCCTGATGGTGGCCGTAGAGAGGCTCAGTCTCGGAGAAGTGTGCTATGCAACGGTCTAACCAGCGGTGGGTCAACTCCATAGCCTTCTTTGCGTAGCGGTGGTCGCTGTCGCCTGGGGCACACTCGTCGAAGGCCATCATAATGTCGGCGCCGATAACGCGCTGTATATCCATCACATTTTCAGGTGTAAAGAGGTGCTTGCTGCCGTCGATATGGCTGCGGAAGGTGCAGCCTTCCTCTTTGATCTTGCGGTTGTCAGCCAGCGAGAAGACCTGAAAACCACCGCTGTCGGTCAGCAACGGGCGGTCCCATGCGTTGAAGCGGTGCAATCCGCCGGCCTGCCGCAGTATGTCGCAGCCAGGACGCAGGTAGAGGTGGTAGGTGTTTCCGAGAATAATCTGTGCACCAATATCATTAAGCAGTTCATGTTGATGTACTGCTTTAACTGTACCTGCGGTACCGACAGGCATAAATATAGGGGTCTGTATGTCGCCGTGATCGGTATGGATGACACCCGCACGGGCGTCGCCGCAGGAGGCCTGGAGGTCGAATGTCAGTCGGTCAATCATTTCCCAATCAGTAGTAATTCAGAGATGCAGAGGTCGTTGTATTTCAATCCTTTTTTTGTGGAGGTGATGACAATGTGCAGCTCGGTGTAGTATTCAGGCCACCAAGGATCGCTGAGGCGGAA
>JAIKVZ010000048.1 GCA_024685285.1 Bacteroidales bacterium | reverse complement strand
GATATAATTCAGCATCACACCAGCCTGAAGTTGGTCGTTGAGCTGATAGCCAAAGTTCACGCCCAGATTGAAGTCGTTGGATTTGTTGGTGGCACCGGTCCAGTACTCGTTGCCATCAAGGGTGTTCTTCACTCCATTGTGGTTGAAGCCAAAGTTGCCGGAGATGACAAACTGTGCGTTAGCTGCGAAAGCGAAAGCAGCAAGTGCAAGGGTTAAAAATACTTTTTTCATTTTGTGAAATGATTTAGTTGTGCCTACTCTGCATGGTTTTCGGCTTTTCCATTGCTTTTCTGATGCGAAAGTACAGGTTTTTCCCGCTGGTGGACACTAGGGTCCTTCGCAATTATCAACAATAAAATGTTTATTACCTGTTAATTTGTCTAAAAACAATTAGAAGTAGAGGTCCCGCTCGCCTTCTCCAATCTTGCATAAATTGCCTTCTACGCGCCGTTTCAACTCTTCTTTGGAGAATGTTTGAGTCAGTTTCTTGAGCAATTCGAGTCCTTTGGCCTTGGTTTCGGGCGACGCATAGTCCTCCAGATACTCTCGGAAGGTGAACATGGCGTTGGGTTTGCAATACTCTTTGATGAGTCCGGGCTTGGCTAGGTCCATAAAGTCGGCGCCCACACGTCCCTTACGGTAGCATCCCGTGCAGAAACTGGGGATGTAGCCGCCGTCGATCATCATGCTGATAACCTCGTCGAGGGAGCGGTGGTCACCTAGCGTGAATTGCGCACCCGTTTTCTGGTGGTCGCTCTCGTCGGTACTGCCTTCGCCCTCGTCGTAACCGCCGGGGTTGGTCTCGCTGGCGGCGGAGATTTGGCTCACGCCGTATTTCACCAACTGGTCGCGCATCTCGGGCCGCTCGCGCGTACTAATGATAATACCCGTATAGGGCATGGCGATGCGGATGATGGCGATGATTTTCATGAAATCCTTGTCGCTGACAGGGTGGGGGATATTCTCAGGAAGACTGAACGGGGTACCTTCCGCCGGCTCGATGCGGGGGAAACTGACGGTATGGGGGCCGCAACCGTAGTCCTCTTCCAGATGACGGGCATGCTCCATGCTGGCCAGTATCTCGAAGCGGTAGTCCACCAGACCGAACAGCACACCCAGTCCCACGTCGTCGATGCCGCCTTCCATGGCGCGGTCCATGCAGGTGAGGCGGTAGAGGTAGTCGCCCTTGGGGGTGTTTGCGGGGTGGAACTTGGCATATTCCACGGGGTCGTAGGTCTCCTGGAAGCAGACGTAGGTGCCTATCTTCTCGGCTTTGAGTTTGGCGAAGTCCTCGACGCTCATGGGAGCCAGCTCGACGTTGATGCGGCGTATGGTGCTGCCTTTTTCGTCTTTGGCGGCATAGCAGCGGCGTATGGCTTCGACCATGTAGTTGGCGTCGTTGCGTGGGCTCTCGCCGCAGATGAGGAGGGCTCGTTTGTGTCCCATGCGCAGCAGGTGGAGGGTCTCTGTCTCAATTTCGTCGAGGGTGAGGATTTTGCGTTTCAGTGCCTTGTTGTCGCGTCGAAAACCGCAGTAGACGCAGTTGTTCACGCAGGCGTTGCCGGTGTAGATGGGGGCAAAAAGGACCAGACGCTTGCCGTAGATTTCTTCTTTGCAGTAGTGGGCTGTGTCAAGTATTTTGGCAATGCCGGCTTCGTCTTCCACGCTCAGCAACTTGGCCACGTCCTCGAGGTTGAGGCCTTTGAGCTTGCGGGCTTTGTTGAGTATGTCGTTCAATTGGCTCTCGGTCGGGGCGTTGTTTTGCAGCATACCGTAGAGCTTTTCGCGATCAATGAAATTCTGGTTTCTCATGGTTTTTATTATTAAGGGATTAATGTTTTTCGTTCTATGAGGCTAATATGGCCTTGCAGGTTATGCCTTGCAGGCGGCCGAGGCGGCCAGTGAGGGCGTTGACCTCGTCGGAGGTACCCTCTACGATGAGTGAGATGACGGCCACACGGCTGCCATTGAACGGCAACCCCTGTCGACAGAGTATTATGTTTCCGTGAGTTGAAAGTATATCGTTGACCTGGTGCGAAAGTTCGCGGTCTGATACTAATACGGTTATTGTTCCAATTCTCTTTTCCATTAGGTGTCAGGCTTTTGGATTAGACAATCGCAATCCGCTTTGCGGTAAAATGCACTGCAAAGATACATTTTTTTTTTGTATGAAAGAAAAAAAATGTTACAACTGTCGTTTTGTCAGTCGTAAGAGCCTCTGTACATGACATTTTGTCAGTATTTTGGGGTTTGGCGTGCTTTTTGTGCGTTGTTAGTCATAGACTTGCAATTGAATAAAAAGAAAGGAAACAAGATATGACTTTAGACAAGTTCACAATCAAAGCGCAGGAGGCTGTGCAGAAAGCGCAGGAGGTTGCCCTCGGCGGGCAGCATCCGGCTATCGAGACGGCTCATCTGCTCAAGGGGCTCCTCTCGGAGGACGAGAATGTAACCCCTTACCTCCTCAAAAAGATGGAGGTCAACATCCCCCGCTTGACGCAGCAGGTGGATGAAATACTCAACAGTATGCCGCGTGTCAGCGGCGGACAGGTCTACCTCAGTTCCGACGCCAACCAGGCCCTTGTGGCCGCCAGCCAGCGTGCCACCAAGATGAGCGACGAGTTCGTAAGTGTGGAACATCTGCTTCTGGGCCTTGTTGCCGGACGCGACCGCGTAAGCCAGCTGCTCAAGGACGCTGGTGTGAGCGAGAAAGCCCTCCTGGCGGCCATACAGGACCTCCGCAAGGGCTCCAAGGTGACCAGCCAGAACCAGGAGCAGACCATGAACGCCCTGAACAAGTATGCCAAGAACCTCAACCAGCTGGCCCAGGCCGGCAAGCTCGACCCGGTCATAGGCCGCGACGATGAGATTCGACGTGTGCTGCAGATCCTCAGCCGCCGTACCAAGAACAACCCCATCCTCATCGGCGAGCCCGGCGTTGGCAAGACGGCCATAGCCGAAGGTCTGGCTCAGCGTATCGTCAGCGGCGACGTGGCCGAGAACCTCAAGAGCAAGACCATCTACAGCCTCGATATGGGCGCCCTCATTGCCGGTGCCAAGTACAAAGGCGAGTTCGAGGAAAGGCTCAAGAGCGTTATCCGCGAAGTCAACGAGGCCGACGGCGAGATCATCCTCTTCATCGACGAAATCCACACTCTTGTGGGTGCCGGTGGTGGCGAGGGGGCCATGGATGCCGCCAACATCCTCAAACCGGCATTAGCCCGTGGCGAACTGCGCGCCATCGGTGCCACCACGCTGGCCGAGTACCAGAAATATTTCGAGAAAGACAAGGCCCTGGAGCGCCGTTTCCAAAGCGTGCTCATCGATGAGCCCTCGGTGCCCGACACCATCTCCATCCTCCGTGGCCTGAAAGAGCGCTACGAGGTGCACCACCGAGTGCGTATCAAGGACGAGGCCATCATCGCCGCCGCCGAACTCAGCCACCGCTACATCTCCGACCGTTTCCTGCCCGACAAGGCCATCGACCTCATAGACGAGGCTGCTGCCAAGCTGCGTCTCGAAATCGACTCGGTGCCCGAGGAACTCGACGAGATTGAACGCCGCATACGCCAGCTGGAAATCGAGCGCGAGGCTATCAAGCGCGAAAACGACCAGGACAAGATTGCTCAGATCGACAAGGAGCTGGGCACCCTGCGCGAGCAGCGCGACCAGATGAAGGCCCGCTGGCAGAACGAGAAAAGCATCGTCGAGGAGATTCAGGCCGAGGTCAAGAACATAGAGAGCTACAAGTTCGAGGCCGAGCAGGCCGAGCGCGCCGGCGACTACGCCAAGGTGGCCGAACTGCGCTACGGCCGCATACGCGAAGCCGAGCAAAAGGTCGAAGACCTCAAGGCCAAGCTCAAACAGATGCAGGCCGACAATGCCATGATCAACGAGGAGGTGGACAGCGAGCAGATTGCCGAGGTGGTCTCCAAATGGACCGGCATCCCCGTCACACGTATGCTGCAAAGCGAGCGCGAGCGCCTGCTGCACCTCGAGGACGAGCTGCACCGCCGCGTGGTGGGCCAGGACGAGGCCATAAGCGTCATCGCCAACGCCGTGCGCCGCTCGCGCGCCGGCCTCAGCGACGGCAAGCGCCCCATAGGCAGCTTCATATTCCTCGGCACCACCGGCGTCGGCAAGACCGAGCTGGCCAAGGCTTTGGCCGAGGTGCTCTTCGACGACGAGAACATGATGGTGCGTATCGACATGAGCGAATACCAGGAGCGTCACAGCGTCTCGCGGCTCATCGGGGCCCCTCCGGGCTATGTGGGCTACGACGAGAGCGGCCAACTCACCGAGGCCGTGCGCCGCAAACCCTACAGCATTGTCCTCTTCGACGAGATAGAAAAAGCCCATCCCGACGTGTTCAACATACTGCTGCAGGTGCTCGAGGACGGCCGCCTGACCGACAACAAGGGCCGAACCTGCGACTTCAAGAACACCATCATCATCATGACCTCCAACATGGGCTCCGACATCATACGCGAAAAACTTGAAGGAAGCACCGTTCCCACACAGTACGAACTCGAGGAGACCAAGAACGACGTCATGGAGCTGCTCAAACAGCGCATACGTCCCGAGTTCCTCAACCGTATCGACGAGATAATCATGTTCCAGCCCTTGACGCACAACCAGATACGCGACATCGTCCGCATACAGCTGCGCGCCGTCGCCAAGATGTTGGAGCAGAACGAGATAACCATCTCGGCCACCGACGAGGCCGTGAACCGCTTAGCCGAAGTGGGCTACGACCCCGCCATGGGTGCCCGACCCGTCAAGCGCGTCATCCAGCGCGAGATCCTCAACGAGATGAGCCGCCAGCTGCTCGAAGGCAAAATCCACAGCAACGAAACCATCCTCATCGACGCCATCGACGGCCAGTTCGTCTTCTATAATCCTGCGCAAAACGAGAGCAAAGAAAAGTGAACTTTGCTTTGCCGAGCAAAAGCAGGGTCTTGGATGGCAATCCAAAATCTTGCAGGAAAAGAGTAGGCCATTGAATAGTATGTCAAAACGGAGGTCTGTATATGCAGACCTCCGTTTTTATACTTGTTGCGTCGGAAAACTACAGAAGAACGTATTCTTGCAGTTTCAGAACCCGGACGTAAGGGAAATCAATGGTTTTCAGAATGTCGAAGTGCTTGTCGTTGGAAACAATCAACTCGGCGCGTCCGCAGATGGCGCAGTCCACAAATTTGTTGTCGTCGGGGTCTGCGTCAATCAGTCCAAACCTCCATGTGGGCGTTACGCGGACAAGGTTTCGCCGGTTTATGAGCGTTTTGATGATGGCTTCGGCAAATTCAGGTCTTGTTTTTTCGGAGAGACTTTCCTCGTACTCGGAAAGTATTTCGTTGGATACGCACAATTCCAAACGGCTCTCGATGAAATCCATCCACAGACCATGATAGGGACTCTGTGAGGGCAGTACGGCCAGCAGGCAGTTTGTGTCGATGACAATGCGTCTCATCATGCCTCTGTGTAAGGTGTCCGCCAATGTTCGTTGAGGATGCGTTCGATGGCCTCGCCGTCAAGAGAGCCCTCGTTCCACATACGGTCAGCCTCGGCCTGCACTTTGCGGGCGTAAAAATCGGACAGCACATCTTTCAATTCATTCATCATACCGTCCGTGTTGCAGTGGTTGAACATCTCCAGCAGGTGAAGCTGAATCGGGTTGAAAGTTCGTTGTGAGGTTATCATAATATGAGTGTTTTTCGGCTGCAAAGATACGACAAAATATTGACATGGCAAAAATAAATTTTGGCCGGTTCGGAAAAAGTTCGTATCTTTGCATTTCATAAAATGTCAGTCCTATGAAATGTAAACTTACCTTTTTCGCCGTCATTATGATGGTAATGGCACTGCCCAAAGTGGCAAGTGCCTACGATTTCAGTTACACCTACCAAGGCCAGACGCTTTACTACGACACTGTCGACGGCAACGCACAAGTTACTTACGAGAACTCTGATATTTATTCAATTCGTGTTGCATACTCCAATCTTACGGGAAACTTGGTCATACCGTCTACTGTTACCTATGGGGACAACACCTATGCCGTCACCTCCATTGGAAACGATGCCTTCTGGAATTGCAACAGCCTTACCTCAATCACCATCCCCACCACCGTCACCACCATCAACTACTATGCCTTTGCTGAATGCAGCGGATTGTAATCTGTAACCATGGGTAGCAACATCATCTCCATCGGCGAATCTGCTTTCAGCTATTGCACTGGTCTGACGTCCATCATAATACCCGACGCTGTAACCACCATCGGTGCCTCTGCTTTCCGAGGCTGTACTGGCTTGACGTCTATCATCATTCCAGACGCCGTAACCTCCATCGGAGACTGGGCCTTCTCTGAATGCACGGGTTTAACCGAGCTAACCTCTCGAGCCATTATCGCTCCACTACTGGGCAACAAGGCTTTCTATGGTGTAACGACAACAATACCCGTCAATATCCCATGTGGTAGCCAGATGATATATAATACCCAATGGTTTTATTTCTCCAACTTCATTGAGGAGGAATGGTTTTCGTTCAGTGCGATGAGCTCCGACTGTGCGATGGGGACGGTTGCTGTACTTATGGACCCCACCTGCCAACAGCCGCAGGCTGTCGTCAATGCCTCAGCCAACGCAGACTACCAGTTTGACCACTGGAGCGACGGCAATACCAACAATCCTCGTACATTGACACTAACTTCGGATACATCCATTATCGGTTATTTTACACCTATTGTTTACGACACAGTATTTATACACGATACAACCATTATATACGAAACAAATACTATAATTGACACATTGATTGTGACCGATACCGTTACTCAAATAGATACTTTCTATCTGACAGAATATATCCATGACACTATTCACGACACCATCTATATCACCGAGCAGGGCATTGACGGCGCTGACGCGTTGAACGCCAAGGTGTATTCAAGCCAAGGACAGATTGTTGTCGAGGGTGCCAGTGGTAACATGGTGACGCTCTATGACATCAACGGACGGGTGCTGGCCACCAAATGCGACGACTACTCGCTGCTGCGCTTCGACGTGTCGGCCAGCGGCACCTACATGGTCAAGATAGGCAATCACCCGGCACGCAAGGTCGCAGTGGTAAGATAAAAATCGCCAACTTATTGAATTTCAATAAATTAATACTTTACACATAACTTGATGATTGTCAAGCCGTTGAATAGGTTAGGTTCGGGTTAAGGTCGGGTTGAGGTCGGGTCGACATCGGAGGGGTACCCAAAGCCACCGATGTTTTGGCGTATGAAGGGCGACCTATGTGCGTCAAATGGCCGATTATCAAGCGGTTATATTGTGGGTTTTATTAGCCTCATGTCTGTTGGTTTTTTGTTGATGTTTTTTTGCTGTTTATTTCATTTTTTTTCGTAATTTTGCATTTTGAAAAGCGGCCGCCCGCGACCGCGGTTTTTATACGTCAACTTATAGCGAATACATTTACAATCAGCGCCCTATGGATAATTATTTGGTCTCTGCCCGCAAGTACCGCCCCCAGACTTTCGACAGCGTGGTGGGCCAGCAGCATATCACCTCGACCCTCAAAAACGCCATCCGCACCGGCCAGCTGGCGCAGGCGTTCCTGTTCTGCGGCCCCCGCGGCGTGGGCAAGACCACCTGCGCACGCATCCTGGCCAAGACCATCAACTGCACCGCCCTCACGCCCGACGCCGAGCCCTGCAACGAGTGCGAGAACTGCCGCTCGTTCAACGAGGGGGCTTCGATGAATATCTTCGAACTCGACGCGGCCAGCAACAACTCGGTGAACGATATGCGCGAGCTGGTGGAGCAGGTTGCCTTTCCGCCGCAGACGGGGCGCTACAAGGTGTACATCATCGACGAGGTGCACATGCTCTCGCAAGCCGCCTTCAACGCCTTCCTCAAAACCCTCGAGGAGCCGCCGGCCTACGCCAAGTTTATCCTGGCCACCACCGAGAGGCACAAGGTGCTGCCCACCATAGTGTCGCGCTGCCAGGTGTTCGACTTCCGCCGCATCTCGTCCGCCGACATCGCCGCCCATCTGGCCCATGTGGCGCAGTGCGAGGGGGTGGCCTGCGAGCCCGAGGCCCTGCACCTTATTGCACGCAAAGCCGAAGGCGGGTTGCGCGACGCCCTGTCGCTCTTCGACCAGATGGCCACCCTCTCGGCCGGCAACATCACGCTGAGCCAGTGCCTGCAGTGCCTCAATATGCTCGACTACGACTGCTTCTTCAAGCTGGTGGACTGCATAGCCGCCGCCAATCTGGCAGGGGCGTTGGTGCTCTGCAAGGAGGTGTTCGACTCGGGCCGCGACGGCCAGCAGCTGCTCACGGGGCTGACCTCGCACCTGCGCAACCTCATGGTGTCGCTCGACCCGGCCACGCACCAGCTCCTCGACGCCGGCCCCGAGATGGGCAGGCGCTATGCCGAGCAGGCCGCCCGTTGCGGTCTGCCCATGCTGCTCAAAGTGCTCGAGGTGGCTTCGGACTGCGAGTACCGCTACCGCGACGCAAACAACAAACGCCTCTTTGTCGAGGTGAGCATTGTCAAGATAGCCTCGGCGGCCACAAGTCCGGATTAGATTGCAAGACGCTCAGGGGCGTCGCCGCCCGGGCCCACGGCCACCAAGGGTGCCGCCCCCGCAGACATAGAAGCCACGCCGCAACCGGAGCCCCGGCCCACGCAGCCGGCACCGGTTGAGAAGCCTGTCGCCCAGCCGCCGCAGGTGCCGCTGAGCGCGCTGCCCCCGCAGCCGCCAGTCAAGACAGGCTCGAGGCTTACGCCCTCAATCAAGCTCTCTGCAGTGGCAGCGGCCGAGGCGCGCCCTGTCGAGGCTCAGCCCGTGCAGCCGCTTACGCAGCCGCTGCTGGAACGCTACTGGGCCGAGACCGCCAAAGAACTGGGGCTTGAAGAGCTGATGGCTCCCAGAACTGTGAAGCTGACAGGGCCCGAGGGCTTTGAAATCGAGGCTACAACCCCTTGGTTCGAAAGCACTTTCAAGCAGAGCCAGGTTGCCGTGATGCAGCGTCTGCGCCAGAAGAGCGGCGTGCCGTCGTTGGGGTGCAGCATTGTGGTGCGCCGTCAGGAGCAGGAGGCCAAAGCCTACCGCCCGGCCGACAAATACGAGGCCATGGTTGCCATCAACCCCGCACTGGCCGGTCTGCGCAAGATATTTACAGAAATAGACTATTAAAACGAGACGTGATATGGGTTCGGAACTGATTTTCTTAGGCTTGCTGGTATTCAGCGCACACCTTTTTGCCTCGCTCTTCAAGACAAAACGCATACCCGATGTGCTGCTGCTGATGATAATAGGTATAGTCATCGGTCCGGTGCTGCACTGGGTGAGGCCCAACGACCTGAGCGTGGTGGGCGGCCTCTTCTCGTCGCTCACCCTGTTGCTCATCCTGTTCGACAGCGGTATGGATACCAGTATCGACGCCATCAGACGCCATTGGCGAGGTATGGTGGAGATAACGCTGCTCTCGTTGGTTGTCTCGGTGATAGCGGCAACAGCCATAGCCAGCCAGATGGGATTCGACATACATGCGTCGCTGCTGCTGGGCTGTATAGTGTCGGGCACAGCTGCCGCAATAGTGATACCGCTGGTAAGACAGATGAAGGTGAGCGAGCGCACCGCCACCATACTGGTCATGGAGTCGGCCGTGTCGGGAATGCTCTCCATCGTGGCCACCCTCTCGCTGCTCGACGGCTACCGGCTGGGTACGGTTACAGTTGGCGGAGCCTTGGGCAACGCTTTGGCCTCGCTGGTGATGTCGTTGCTCATAGGCATGGTGGGCGGCATAATATGGGCAGGACTGCTCGACGGGGTGCGCAAACTGCAGAACTCGATGTTCCTCACACCGGCATTCCTTGTGGTTCTCTACGGCTTGGCAGAGGCCTTGGGCTACAGTGGAGCCATGGCGTCGCTGGCATTCGGCATAGTGCTGGGCAATATCGACTACTTTGACTTCTCATTTCTGCACAAGTTCGGCAAAGTGCGAATGCGGCCCCTCTCGAAACCCGAGCGCAGCCTGTTCAAGGAGCTGGTGTTCGTCTTCAAGACCTTCTTCTTTGTATATATTGGCATCTGCATACCATTCGACAACGGCTGCGCGCTGCTCTATGGCTTGATAATAACCGTGGCACTCTTTGTGGTGAGGTTTGCACTCGTGGCATTGGTTGGACGCAAAAACACCTCCAACGACCGTCTTGTTGTGTCGATGATGATACCCAAGGGCTTGGTTGCGGCGGTGTTGGCCACCATGCCCGAAAGGCTCAACGCCCAGATGGGCTACGAGGTGGTGCCAAATGCCGCAATGATAAAAAGCATAGCCTATTCGGTGATATTCTGCTCAATTGTTGTCACTTCGCTGATAGTGCTCTTTACCAGTCGCAAACTTGTCAAGGCCGAACTTCCGGAGTTTAAAGAAGAGGTGTACGATTATGAATAGACTCCATTTCTACAAATACGACGGAGCTGGCAACGACTTTGTGCTGCTCGATATCCGTGAGAATCCGGTTACTCTCTCGCAGAACCAGATAGAGCGTCTGTGCCACCGTCGCATAGGCATTGGTGCCGACGGCCTCATGACCCTTGGCTGTGGCAGCAACGGTGCCGATTTTACTATGACATATTACAACTCCGACGGAGCCGAAGGCACCATGTGCGGCAACGGTGGACGCTGCATAACTGCTTTTGCCTACCATTTAGGAATAGGGCAGGGGAGTCGCCATTTTGTCTTCGACGCCTGCGACGGCCGTCACGAAGCCGACCTCCTTATGTGGGACCACAGCACCGCCACCGGCCTTGTGTCCTTGGCTATGCGCGATGTGGCTTCTCGCGATATCGTGCGTACCCTCGACGGTTGGTTCCTCGACACAGGTTCGCCGCACTATGTACAACGTGTTGACGACCTGCAAAACTTCGATGTGGTTGGCGAGGGTCGTCGTTTGCGCCATGATGACGCCTTTGATAACGGTGCCAATATTGATTTTATAGAAGACCTGCCCGACGGCACTTTGGCTGTACGCACCTATGAGCGCGGCGTGGAGGACGAGACCTGGGCCTGCGGCACAGGAGTCACTGCCTGCGCTTTGGTGACCGGCAACAAACGAATCAAAGCCCGAGGCGGCGACTTCAAGGTCGATTTCGAAGCCACCGGTGACATCTTCACACACATTGTACTCACCGGCCCCGTGGCCATGAATTTTGATGGCTACGTAACAATCTAACACCTGCCAGTATGGAAAACACCAGTCCACAAGCACGCATTGCCGAGCTCACCAATCTCATAGACCGCTACAACTACGAGTATTATATGAACGACCGCTCGCTGGTTTCAGACTACGAGTTCGACGAACTGCTCAGCGAGCTCATAGGCTTGGAGCGAGCCTACCCCGACTTGGCCATGCCAAACTCGCCGACCCGCCGTGTGGGTGGCGAGGTGAACAAGACCTTCAACCAGGTTGCCCACCGTTTTCCTATGCTCTCACTCGGCAACACCTACTCAATTGAGGAGATTGAGGAGTTCGAGGCCCGTACACGCCGCCTGCTCGACGGAGTGCCGTTCACATATACTTGCGAACTTAAGTACGACGGTGTCGCCATTGGCCTTACCTACCGCCACGGCCAGCTTGTGCAGGCTGTAACTCGCGGCAATGGCGCCGTGGGCGACGACATAACCGCAAATGCCGTCACCATAAAGACGGTGCCGCTGCGTCTCACCGGCAGTTACCCCGACGACTTCGAGGTACGCGGTGAAGTGGTTTACCCTTTTGAGCCGTTCAATGAAATGAACCGCCAGCGTGAGGCCGAAGGCGACGAGCCTTTCGCCAATCCGCGCAACGCAGCCAGTGGCTCGCTCAAATTGCAGGACTCTGCCGAATGTGCCCGCCGCAAATTGATGTTCTGTGCCTATTTCGTTATGGGCCCCGACGAGGCTATTACACAACTGCCTCCCACGCATTCCGGCAGGCTTGAGGCGGCGCGTCAGATGGGATTCAAAGTCTTGCCATACACGGCCGAATGCCGAAATATAACCGAAATCAAAGCCTATATAGATCACTGGGACCGCGAGCGCTGGAACCTCCCGTTTGGTATCGACGGCATTGTCATCAAGGTCAACCAAGTGCCGCTGTGGGACCGTCTGGGTCTTACCGCCAAATCGCCCCGTTGGGCCATAGCCTACAAGTTCAAGGCCGAGCGTGTCTCGACCCCTTTGGTTTCGGTGAGCTACCAGGTGGGACGCACCGGCGTGGTGACCCCCGTGGCCAACCTGCAGCCTGTGCATTTGGGCGGCACCACAGTGCGCCGGGCAACCCTCAACAATGCCGATTTTATTGAGAAGACCGATATACGCAACGGCGACTGGTTGCTGATTGAAAAAGGTGGCGAGATTATTCCCAAAGTGGTGGGTGTGGACCCAGACCACCGCTTGCCTGATGCCATGCCGGTGCAATATGCCGACACCTGTCCGGAATGCGGCACCGCGTTGGTAAAGGCCGATGGCGAGGCTGGCCGCTACTGCCCCAACGCCGACCACTGTCCGCCGCAGATTGTGGGTAGATTGGAGCACTTTGCTTCGCGCAAGGCTATGAACCTCGAATCGCTGGGTCCGGAGAGGCTCGAACTCCTATATCTCAGCGGCCTCGTGGCCAATGTGGCCGACCTATACGACCTCACCCCCGCAAAACTCATCGGTTTGGGGGTTGATAGCTCGGCTTCGATACAGGAAAAAGGTGCTGCCGCCATCATGGCAGCCCTCGACGCTTCGCGCCAGGTCCCATTCGAGCGTGTGCTTTTTGCGCTCGGCATTCGTTTTGTAGGCGAGGTGGGAGCCAAGAAGCTGGCCCGCTATTTCGGCAACATCGACGCACTGCTGGCTGCCACACCGCTTGAGTTGGCCATGGTTGAGGATGTGGGTGAGGTGACTGCCGCCGCTGTGAGCGACTACTTTGCGAAACCGGAACATATCGCGATAGTGAACCGCCTGCGTGCCGCTGGACTGCAGATGAGTGTGGTGTCGCAGCAGGTTAGCTCGGCCCTCGAGGGTAAGACCTTCGTGGTGAGCGGCGTGTTCGACGGCTTCTCCCGCGATGAAATCAAAGCCCACATCGAGCAGCACGGCGGCCGTGTGAGCGGCAGCCTGAGCAGCAAAACAACCTATTTGGTGGCTGGCGATAAGATGGGTCCCGAGAAGCGCAAGAAGGCCGAAAAACTTGGCATACCGATAATTAGCGAGGCCGAGTATCTCGCGCTATGTTCACAGACAGAGTAAAATTGATTGCAAAGCAACGCAATGTGCTGAAACACAGGTTAAAGACCTGCAAGGTTCGCTAATTGTTCGGAACCCATGCATACACCTCCGAACCCTACCCGATGTTAACCCGACCTTAACCCGAACCTAACCTATCTATGTTATTGAAAATCATGTAGTTTTATGTAATAATATAATTGTTTGATTTTCAGTGCATTAGGTTTTTTATGTCAGTACTCTTATCAATTTTCCCAACGAATAATTCTGCGATAGGCGAAAACTATTTTTGGCAGAATGAAAAAAAATGCGTATCTTTGCAGTCGATTTAATAGAAAAATGAGATGTGTACGTATAACATAACCGTCGATGAAGCCGCGCTGCGGAAGTTGCAGCCTACGTTCAGCCGCGAAGCATTCGGCCGCTGGCTGCAGCGCCATGTAGATGACCTTGTCGAGGACATGACCGCCGAGCAACACGCCGACTCGCCCATAGCCCACACCGAGGAGGAGATGAAGACCATCGTGGCAGAACGCCTGCGCCAACTTGATGCCGGCGAAGCCACTTTAATACCCGGAGAGCAAGTGTTTGCACAAATACGCGCCCGCTATGGTTTTAATGGATGAATGGTTAGACGGAGCGCGAGAAGACTTAAATGCAGAACTGGAGTACATCTATGACGAGTTCGGCGTTAAGTCTGCAGAAAGCGCATACCTTAAGGAGAAGGAAAGTATTGATAACCTTTGCCATTTCCCGCACCTTGGCAAGCGATTCTGTAATATGGTCTACCACGGGCAAGAAGTTCGTTCATTGAGCATGAAGCATACCTCCGTCATCTATTGCCGGCAAGGCGAAAAAATACTCATAATTGCATTATGGAATAATCGCCGCGACGAGAAGACACTGAAAACAATGGTTGAATCGCGGTAATAAGATATTTGGACATGCAGCGACATCATTCCCTTCATGGCTTTTTTGCTGTGGAGGGAATTATTTTTTTGCCAAATGAAATAAAAGTCGTAATTTTGCAGTCGATTTCATAAGGAAATCTCGAAGCGTTATGCATCGACTGCGAATAGAGACGTAGGAAATCTTTATAGGGCGCAGAGAAGTGTAACGGTTCGCGTGATTAGCGTGGACTGTTTCCATTTCTTTAGCCCTAAGGTGATTCCTACGACCTCTATTCTGAAGAAATGCGTACTGTGCCACGCTTCTTTTAATGTTGCTCAACGCGGCACGGGAGAGCAAATTTAAACAACAAAAATATGAATAATAAAATTAAACAACTTGGGCTGATGTTCACAGCAGGTGCATTTACTTTAATCCTATGTGCGTGTAATCCTGGTAAAACGAAAGTATTACAAGATAGTGTCGCATATGAACCGATGGAGGTGTCTTCAAAGACCAGTCTCTATCAAGAATGGCTGAACGATTATCAAGAAAAGAATCCTCAATGGTATAAAACAGAAAAAGACAAACGTGCGTTTGTGAAGGCTTTTGAGAAAAATATTGTTTCAAATATAGATTTTGCAAAATCTGTATGCGATGATAACAGAAGTAAAATTGTCAACAAAGAGTATATATCAGGCAACGACGAGGGAGATAAATTATATGCTTTTGAATATAAGGTAAAGTTCTATTTGCCCGTGCCTATTCCCGATGGCTCTGCTGAAGGTGTGTCTTGTATCAGTATGCGTTATGGAATAATGAGTCTCATTCCTCGTAACGCGTCTACGGAATATCCTTATACGGGTGATGCTAATTATGCGGAAAGGTTTGATAAACATGTTCCAGACAGATGGAAACTTGAAATGGGAACATATTTCGTGGGAAATAAAGTGGATTTATAATTTAGCGAGAGAGCCATTATTGGAAACGAACTAGGGGGGCAAAAAAGAAAGGCTTGGGTCATGGGACTCAAACCTTTCTTGTTTTTGACCGGTGATGCAGACGGGGACGTCTGTGTACCCAGTATTAGCCTTCGTAGAAGGGCATTTTGACAGTGACGGCCTTGAGGAGTTTCTCGCGGACTTTGATGTAGATCTCGGTACCCACTTTGGCGTACTCGGCCTTGATGAGGGCGGTGCCGATGTTCTTGCCGGTGCTGGGGCTGGGTGAGCCACTGCGCACTTCGCCAATCTTGTTGCCGTTGGCGTCGCAAACCTCGTAGCCGTTGCGGGCGATACCGCGGTCTATCATCTCGAAGCCAGCCACTTTGCGTTTGAAGCCGGCGGCCTTCTGGGCGAGGAGGAGTTCCTTGTTGATGAAGTTGTTGTTCTCGGCTTTCAGTTTGACGATGAAGGCCAGCGGAGCCTCGAGGGGGCTGACGGTGTCGTCCATCTCATGGCCGTAGAGGGCAAAGCCTTTCTCCAGACGCAGGGTGTCGCGACAACCCAAGCCGGCAGGCATGATACCGAACTCCTTGCCAGCCTCGAAGACGGCGTTCCACACTTCGATGGCCTTGGCCTTGGGGATGTAGATTTCGCATCCGCCGGCGCCGGTGTAGCCGGTGGTGGAGAGGATGATGTCGGGGATGCCGGCAAAGGTGAGAATCTTGAAGGTGTAGTACTCCATGTCGACGATGTTCTCGTTGGTCAGCTTCTGCATGGCCTTGAGGGCGTTTGGGCCCTGGACGGCGAGCTGAGCCCACTGTTCGCTCTCGTTGACGAAGTCCTTGCCGAGTTCCATTCCCATCTTGTCGGCAATCTGGCTCATCCAGTTCCAGTCCTTGTCGATGTTAGCGGCGTTGGGCACCATGAAGTATTCATCGTCATGCACGCGGTAGACGAGCATGTCGTCGACCACGCCACCCTGACCGTTGGGGAGGCATGTGTACTGTACCTTGCCGTCGAAGAGGTCCTCGACGTTGTTGGTGGTGACATACTGCATGAAGTGCTTGGCGATGGGGCCTTTGGCGCGGAACTCGCCCATGTGGCTCACATCGAACACACCCACGTTGTTGCGCACGTTGTTGTGCTCCTCGATGAGAGTGGTGTACTGGATTGGCATGTTGTAGCCGGCAAATTCGGCCATCTTTGCACCAAGAGAGATGTGCAAATCGGTGTACGGAGTGGTTTTCATGTTTGGTATATTTTTGATTATTTGATAATTAACTTATGTAGGCGATAGTTTTTCGACCAACAAAGTTACACTTTTTTTTCATATTAACCAAACAAAAACGCCTGTTTTTGAGTTGCTGTGGGTTGATTAGTCGCAGCAGTCGCCTTGGCAGAGGCTTGTGGCTGTTTCAAACTCGAGGGTGGAGTGCCCTATGCCGTGCTCGGCCAAGCGTTGCTTGAGAACCAATTTGGTGGCTTCCATATTTGCCAAGTCATCAATCACCACGTGGGCAGTCAGGGCGTTGTGTGTAGTGCTTATGGCCCAGATGTGCAGGTGGTGCACCTCTGCCACGTGTTCGGTGGCGGTGAAGAGTTCTTCGACCTCGGTGGTGTCAACCCCCTCAGGTGTGCCGTCGAGCGAGAGGCGCAGGCTGCCGCTGAGCAGGCTCCATGTCGAGGCAAGTATCACCATCGCTACTGCAATGCTCACAATAGGGTCGACCACAGTCCAGCCGGTGAGGGTGATGACTATGCCAGATACCACCACACCTACGGAGACCAAGGTGTCGGCCATCATGTGCAGGAAAGCGCCTCGCACGTTCAGGTCGCCGCGGCTGCCGCGCATGAGAAGCATGGCGGTGAGGCCGTTGACGACGATGCCAGCGCCGGCTGTCCACGAAATGGCTGCGCCGTTGACAGGGGTTGGATTCATAAACTTATGTATACTCTCAACGATGATGGCACCAACCACCACTAAAAGCAGGATGGCGTTGAGGAGCGAGATAAGCACGGTGGACTTCTTATAGCCGTAGGTGAAGTTCTTGGTACTGTGCGCTTTGGCAAGCCTTATTGCAACCAATACTAAAAGTAGGCTGAGCACATCGCTGAGATTGTGCCCGGCGTCGCTGAGCAGCGAGAGCGAGTTTTGTGTGAGGCCGACTATGGCTTCGACTGCCACAAACAGCAGGTTGAGCACTATAGAAAGAGCTAGAATGCCGCGCATCTGTCCGACGTCGGCAGCGCTAACGTGCTGGTGATGATGGTGATAGCCGTGGTGGTTGTGGCCTTCGTGTGTGTGATGATGTTCGTGTGTCATGTTGGAATGGTTTTGTTATCGGCTGCAAAATTACCAACACTTTCTTACAACCGAGTTGCAAAACTATTTTTTGCCGCTACAGGCAGGACACAGACCCTTTAAGAGATAGTTTAAAGAATGTAGCTTATAGCCTTGAGGTAGTGATGGTTGCGGAATGTCGTTGGAGGGTAGGCAGAAGGTCTTGCGGCAACGCTCGCAAAAGAAGTGGGCGTGCAGGTCGTCGTCGAAACCATGACTGTGGCTGAGACAGAGTTCGTAGCGTACGCCATCGCTGCCGTCCTCAATCACGTGCACCAAGTCGTTATCGCGGAATGTGTTCAGGGTGCGAAAGATGTTCGACTTGTCTATCGTTGCAATGACACCCTCCAATTCGGCCATGGAGAGTGGTCTACCGGCGGTGCCGAGGGCTTTGAGTACCAGCAACCTATTGGCCGTGACGCGTATGTTGTGTTCGGCCAACATTAGGGTGTAGTCGGTGGTATGACATTTGTCGTCCATATTGCCTTAACGCCGTTTTTTTTTTATTATTGTGCCGTCAATTCAATTTTTTTTCGTAAATTTGCCAAATTGGTAATGAGGAGATTTTTGGCCATAATGCTGACAATCACCATGTTTGGTGTTGTGTGCGCGCAGGAGTTTCGCTGTGCGGTGACTGTCAACTACCAGAAGCTGCTCACTACACAGCAGGCTTATGAGTCGGCAGGTGACAAAAAGGTCTTCGACAATATGAAGACCGCTATCGAGAATTTTGTGAATGGCCGGCACTGGACCAACATAGAATTTGAGCAGACTGAAAAAATCGACTGCTCGTTCAGCCTCATACTCAGCGAACGTTCTTCGGCCACCGATTTCAAGGGCCAGCTCTCCATTCAGCTGCGCCGTCCGGTTTACAATTCCAGCTACACCTCAGGCCTGTTCAACTACATCGAGTCCGGCGATTTTGCTTTCTCCTACAACGATGCTCAACCGCTTGATTTCGACCCGAATACCTTCTATTCCAACCTTTCGTCGACCTTGGCGTATTATTGCTACATTTTGCTTGGCTACTACTTCGACTCGTTTGCTCCATACGGCGGTGAGCCTTTTTATGGGATGGCCCAAACCGTGCAACAAACGGCCGAGCAGTCTGGGTTCAAGGGATGGAGGTCGGATACACAGAAGTCACGCTACTGGTTTATGGAAAACCACACCAATTCGGCCTATGCCAAATTGCACGATGTGTACTATACCTACCACCGCTTAGGGCTCGACATGATGACCAAGGACCAGAAACAGGCCCGTGCCGCCATCATACAGGCGCTCAAGCTCTTGCAGGAGGTAAACAAAACCCAGGCCAAGCTGCTTTCCACACAGCAATTTATCGACGTGAAGATGGCCGAGATTATCTCGATATTTACCCCAGCGCCGCCCGAGGAACAGAAAGAGGTCTACACCGTAATCAAAGAGGTGAGCCCCATCAACGCAGTGAAACTGAAAGATTTCAACACGAAGTAATCAAACAATCAAACAATAATATTTCATGACACAAATACCCATACAGAAAGAGACGATAGACCGCATTGCCGCGGCCAACAAAATCCAGAACCCCGGCAAGGCCAGCATCCGCGAGATGCGCAAGATGATTCAGGATGTGGAGAAGGAGACAGGCATCCGCTTCGTGAAGATGGAGATGGGCATCCCCGGCCTGCCCGCCCCGCAGGTGGGTGTCCAGGCCCAGATCGAGGCCCTCAAGAGCGGTGTGGCAAGCATCTATCCTGAGATTTACGGCACCGCCGATTTCAAGCGCGAAGCCGCCCGCTTTGTCAAGAACTTCCTCGACATCGACGTCACCCCCGATTGCTGCGTACCCACCGTCGGCTCGATGCAGGCAGGCTTCGCCAGCTTCCTGACCCTCACGCGTTACGACGCCAAAAAGACCAAGGTGCTCTTCATCGACCCCGGCTTCCCCGTGCAGAAGCAGCAGTGCCGTGTGCTCGGTATCCCCATGAAGGCTTTCGACGTCTATGAATACCGTGGCGACAAGCTGCGCGACAAACTCGAAGAGGAACTGAAGGACGGCGACGTGGCCTGCATGATTTTCTCTAGCCCCAACAACCCCGCATGGTTCTGCTTCACCGACCACGAGCTGCAGATCATTGGCGAAATGGCCAACAAATACGGTGTCGTCGTGATGGAGGACTCGGCCTACTTCCTCATGGACTTCCGCAAAGACTACAGCGTCCCCGGCAAGGCCCCCTTCCAGCCAACCGTGGCCAAATATACCGACCTCTACGTCATCATGATCTCTGGCTCGAAGAGCTTCAGCTACGCCGGTGAGCGTATCGCCATGATGGTTTGCTCGCCCAAGCTGTTCAATATGGAATGCCCCGACCTGGGTCGCTACTACAGCCAGACGCAGCTCGGCCGCGCCCTCATCTTCGGCACCCTCTACTGCCTCAGTAGCGGCACCGCCCACAGCGTGCAGTACGCTATGGCCGCCATGCTCAAGGGCGCCAACGACGGCACCTTCAACTTCGTCAAGGACATCAAGGAGTACGGCGAGAAGGCCGGCATCATGAAGAAACTCTTCACCGACAACGGCTTCTACATCGTCTACGACAAGGATATGGGCGAGGACATAGGCGACGGTTTCTACTTCACCTTCTGCTACCCCGGCTACGAGGGAGTCGACCTGCTCAACGAGCTCATCCGCTACGGCATCAGCGCCATCGCCCTCGACATCACGGGCAGCCACAAGCAGGGCATCCGTGCCTGCGTGGCTCTGGTGCAGCGCGACCAGTTCCCCGACCTCAAAGCCCGCCTCGAGGCCTTCCACAAGGACCATCCTGTTCGTTAGTCAACCAACCGACATATCAAAGGCCTCTGCCGTGGCGGAGGCCTTTTTATTTTGCAAAAAGATAATCTATTGAAAATCAATGATTTAAACAAAATGATATAACTTACTGAAAAACAGATATATAGATGGGTTAGGTTCGGGTTAAGGTCGGGTTGAGGTCGGGTAGGGTTCGGACCACAACGCCCGCCGTCCGAACAAATGCCGAACATAGTGCCTTTTAAGCCTGTATTTCAGTATATTAAGTGGGCGGCTCAACCTTTGGTCGAGCCGCCCACTAATTGTTTGTATTATTATTTGCGGCGTTTGCGCCAGTCGAAGTAGAGCATTCCTGCCGTCCACGCCACGGCGCATATCAAAGCCCAGAGTGCGCCGCTCATTTTTGCTTGAATATCACTTGCCGGTGACTCTCCCACACGGCCAGCATCTGGCGCAGGTGGTTATAGTCGTCGCCGCTCACGATGTCTTTGTCGATGTTGAGGTGGCGTTTGATTTTAAGCTTGCTACCGCTCTGCTTGATGCTTACGCTCACCTTGCCCAAATCGCCGAAGTTTCGTGTTTCGTCGACCTGCTTGCCAACCATTTTCATTCCCTTGGGCAGTTTGACGGTGTAGCTGTACGTCTCGTCGCATGGGCGCAGTTGCAATGGCGCTGTGCGCGAGGGGGTGAGGGCGGCCAGCAAGGGCTGCATAGCACCGGGTTCGGTGGGTATGGTGTAGCGGTAGTAGCCGCCTTCGAGGGTTTCGAGCTGTGCATCGACGGTGTTATTGACGTTCACGGTGCTCACCAAGTCGTGCGCCTCGCCTATGAGTGGCAGGGTGGCAGGCTTGGCATCGGGTGTTACGTCGTATTCCATTGTGTCGATGATAACAGCCACACGGGTGTAGTCGTGCCCGTACACGCTGGCCTGCAGGCCGGCGGTGCGCAACATGGCGGCCAGTAGCACGGCACGGTCGGTGTGGGTGCCGCAGCCGCTATTCCAGGTCTCGGCGGCAGTGGCGTGGGTGTAGCCCAGCATATCGGCTGGAATGTCGTTGAGGTGTATGTTGTCGGCAACAAAGTTGCGCAGGTTGATAGCCGTTGCTGTGGGTGTCTCGCCGGCCAAATTGACAATGGTGGCGGCGGCTTGAGGCAGACGCTCTTGCTCAAACTCGGGTTTGTATTGCGGAGTGCCGTTGTAGAATATGAGGGTGGGGTAGAGCACTTCGGCGTCGGGCAGATAGGGGGCTACGAAAGTTTGCGGCACATTGGTGGCGGTGAGTTTGTAGCTGTATGGAGTTTGGCTCACTCGCGGATTGATGTCGACAAACTGGCTTTTGAGCAGGTTGACGGACAGTTCTTGGTTAGAGGGAACGACGAGCTCGATTTCGAGGCGGTCTATGGGACAGTCCTGCACCGTTTGCAGGCGGCCGCACAGCAGGTCGGACGAGCGGTGTATGGTGTAGTCGAGCACAGTCACGGCGTTGTATTCCAGCGCGGTGTGTACTATGGCCAGTTCGCGTAGGTGGTTAAAACGGCCACAATTGGTGCAGTTGCCAGGCAGTTGCTCAACAAAGGCGTTGTCGGGAGTGGCCACGCGGCTGCCGTCGGGGCGCAGGGTGTAGCTCTCGTTGATTGTGAGGGTCTCGTATTGAGGGTCGTAGACTATGAAGGTCTCGCCCTTGTCGGCATAGGCCGTTATGGCGCGGTTGCGGATAAAACGCACCTCTTTGCGCACATTGTAGTCGGTGGTGCCGTCGGCATTGACGGTGTAGCGGTAGCGCAGCAGTTGGTATTCGGCGTCGGGTTGCTGGGCTGTGGCTATGGTAGTGCCAGCTATGACGAGTGCGGCAATGGCAAATATCTTTTTCATGGTGATGACTGTTGTTTTATTTGGTGAGAATTACAGGGGTTGAAGCCATGAATTGCTGTCCGGCTACCGAGGCGCGGAAGGTGGGCCAGTCGGCAACATCGTATACACGCTTGGCAAACATCAAACTTTCGGCAAAAGTGAGCTTGTTGCCCTCGAGCCAGAAGCCGCAGCCAAAACTGGCGGCTGGGTCGGCCACGCCCTCGATGTGCGGATAGTGCAGGTGGGTGTACTCATAGGGCAAGGTTATTGTCTCCTTAATCTCCACAAGGCGCGAACAACGGTCGGCAAAAGGCTGGGTGCGTGTGGTTTGTGTGGTGTCGAAGTTGAGGTGGCTCATGGCACGGCGGTAAAAGTTGCGAGCGCTGAGGGGTATAAAAATAGCTTCGTTTGGGGTCATGGTGGCGAAATCAGGAATGCGGAAGGTGTAGGTTATGGCTACTGGCTGCTCCAGGTAGCGGTCGGGGTTGGTGTATTCGATATTGGTTATCTCGGCATTGGGTGCAATGCGCAACAGTTCGGCTTCGAGGTTCTGGCGCCATTCGCTTTGGCGTGCGCTGAACACAGAGCGCACCGAGGCGTCGCTTTGTCCTTCGGCGGTGATGCTTATGGTGCCGCTCAAGGTGCCGTTGATGTCGAGCATGGTGTTGGCATTGATGCGCAGATAGTGGTTCTCAGGAGCTGAGGTGGGGGTGGTCATGAGGTCGGCACCATTGGGCAGACCCATCAGGTAGCCTTGCTGCTGCTCGGCACTGCTCCAGAGCTCGCGTACATTAGGTACCCATGTGGGGTCGAGCAGTTGGAATGTGCCGTTGCGGCGCTGTACGGCGCATACAGAGTGGTTGAACTGGTCGGCCGGTATGCGGTCGATTCTTTCGCCGGCCATGGTCATGGCGGCGTATGCTTTGAAGCCTGCGGCGCGCAGCATGGAGATGAGCATTGATGCTTTGTCCTTGCACACTCCGCAGCGGTCGGTGAAGTTCATTTCGGCGCTATGCAGCGTGTAGCCTTCGCCTTCGCCCATCGATATGCCGGCATAGCGTATGTTGTCGGCCACCCAGTGGGTGAGTATGCTTATCGAGTCGTCCTCGTTTCTGGCAGACGACAGCAGGCTGTTCACCTTCTGCTGCACTTCCGGGGTAGGCACAAAACTGCCATAGTCCTCGTTTACGCCGTAGAACCACATGGATTTGGCCTCCCAGTTGGGGCTGGTCGAGAGAAGTAACTTGCAAAGTATGTCGTTGTTGGCTAATGCTCTGGGCTCACGCTTGACTGGCATTATCTCGGCTTTGCTAAATGTGTATAATGTCCGGCCCTCGTCGGCTATCTTTTCGTTGGTGATGGTTAGTTCTCCATTAAAGACATGATACTGCAACTGCTTGCTGTCGAGGATATTCAGGCAGTAGACCTTGTTGCGAACTGGCTGCGATGCCCAGAATGGCACAATATCGTAAAAATGGCCGCGCATGGGGGGTATATAGCGGGCATCGGGGTCGTTGTCATCGGCCAGAAGGGCGTAGGTGTAGCCTTTGCGGTAGGTGTAGTATTCCAGCACATCGCCCGGGTTCAGGTGGCCCACCTCGACCATCTTTTGGCTGGCACCCCAGTATATTAAGCGTGCCGGCGCCACATAGTCGTATACCACATAGTTGTTTTCGCGGTCGGGCCAAACCAAAGTGTCGGTGTTGCCTTCGGCTCGGTGAACCAAGACACGCTGTATCTCAACATATGCCGATAGGGGGTCGTAATCGACCTTGATGGTGCTGTTGGCAGCGCAGCCGGCGGCATTGAGCATTTGTATCATACGGTGACTGTAGACGTGGCTCAACCCCGACTCTTCCATATAGACATGAGTCGAGTCGAACTGCGTCAGGTGTTTGTAGCCATCGTATTTGCCGGGCAGTGCACGCTCTTGCGATTGTGCGGCATAACTTACGGCAGCAAACAGGATAAAGATATAAACTAATTTTCGCATATCATTTATTATTATTGAACCTAAGATTATTTATAAGTCTAACAAAAAGGGTCAGTGCAATTGGTGTCACGGCGGCGTTGAAGTGTTGCGGCCACCCAGTGACAAGGATGAGCAATGCGGCTACCAGCATTACAATCTGTGCAATGACAATCCAGCGGTTGCTGCGGCGCAAGGCAATGGCGAAATATATAAATAACGGACTGGCCCATAGTAGGTTGAAGTTGAGCTTTGTGCAGTAGTGCGCCGAGCCAAACCACATGGCAAGTATAAATAGCGAGAGCAGTCCGACCACGCCGAAAAGCACTGCGTCGAGCCACGTCATTGGCCATCGTTTGCTCCAACCAATGACTGTAAAGCACAGCACCACAACAAACAGGAACCAGAACAGGATTGTAGGCGACAGGCTGTCGGCCAGTTCGTCCTTTGTTTCGGGCAGTATTTGAACCGTCTTGGCGGCAAAGGGGCGATGGGTGTCGGCAAAGGTCGTGGTGTCAAGTTGATTCATCAACTGCATAGGCAGGAACATATACTCAAAGTTGGAGCAGCGTTTGTCGCAACGTGCGCCCATAAGCAGGTCGCACCCCAGCCGCCACCACTCCAATTTGCGGTCCATCAGTGGGTATATGAGTTCTCGGTAGGAGAGGTTTGTGTCGGCTGTGGCTTCGGTCCATAGGGTTCGGTGAGCCAAGGCCGATGTCACCATGTCGCGGGTGCGAGTGGCACAGTTGTCGCGGAAAAGATCGTAACGGTAGTATCGGTTCTCAGGCCTGTAGTTCCACTCCAACGCCAAATACAGATTGTTGAGTTCCTGGTGAGTGAGAAGCAGGGGTTGCTCCCACACTGCCCGTTTTTCGTAGAAATACTCGTACATATATTCCAAGTATTGTCTGCGGCTCAGGCAGTAGTTAAGCCGGCCTGTGGCGAATTTTAGGTAGAAATTCTTGGTGTTGAAGTCGAAAGTGCCATAGTTGTACACAGAGTCTATTCCGCGGGCGGGGTCGCACACACGTATGGCCGAGTGACCGAATGTGGTATAGAAATCATTGCCGGGTCCACAGGTTATCACGCTGGCAAAAGCGCTGTCGCTCAACGGCATTTGCTGGGCTTTGATGTTCTGCAAAGGCGCAAGCAACAGTAGGCATATCAGTATTTTTGATAGGTTCCTCATTGATTTCAAGGTCTTTTTTAAAGATTAATCGCCGGAACCGAGCCGCTCGGTCTCTGAAGTAGCCAAATGCTCCTGTGCCTCGCGAGGCTCCATGTGAATTTTTTCTGCAGGCTGAGCGTTGTGTATGGTGATTTGCTGGAACGGTATTTCGACATCGTTCTCGTGGAAGGCAATGTATATGTCTTCGCGGATATGCTCCCAAAGTGTCCAGTAGTCCTCAACCTTGGTCCAAAGCCATACTGATAGGTCCACCGAGCTGCTGTTGAGGTTGCTGACGGCAACAGTTGGCTTCTTGGGATCCCACGAAATGAGAGGCTCGTTCTTTATGACCTGCCAAAGCACCTCTTTGGCTTTGCGGAGGTCGGTGCCGTAAGCCACCGAGGCAACAACATCGAGGCGTATCAGCGGCTCTTTTGTGTGGTTGATGAGGCTCTTTGTGGCCAGCTCGCTGTTGGGAATGATGATGGTGCGACCGTTGAAAGGACGCATTATGGTGTGGAAGATACGTATCTCTTTAATATAGCCTTTGTACTGGCCGCACTCTATGTAGTCGTCGACTTTGAAGGGCTTCATCAGCAGGATAATCACGCCGCCGGCAAAGTTTTGCAGTGTGCCCTGCAATGCCATGCCTATGGCTAAGCCCATGGCGCCGAGCAGTGCAATGAACGAGGTGGCCTTGATGCCGATGACGTCCATGGCCATTATGATTATCATGGCTTTCAGCAGCACGTCGACCAACGAGCCAAGAAATGTCTTGAGCGAGGGCTCGGCGTTGCGCTTTTCGAGGGCCTTGATGATAAGCTTTTTGAGCATTTTGGCAAGCTTCAAGCCAAGCCACAATATGATTATCGCCACCAACAGTTTTGGTAGGAAACCAACGGTGATTTGAGAGAGTTCGCGGAGGCCGTCTCTGATGAAAGTGTTTTCGCCGGTCACCACGGCCTTGATTTCCGTGATGTCCATGTTTTTAATGCTGTCAGACAGGGCTTGCGAGATACTGTCCTGGGTTTGCACCAGTTGGCCGAAATCGTCTTTTGGCAAACTGTCGGGAGGCGGTGTCATGGCTGTTGCCAGCAGGGCGGGGGTGTTGTCGTCTATCAGAATCATTTCTATTTGTTGTTTAAGTCTATTTTGAGGTGCAAAGATACGTTTTTTTTCTGACGTGTAGAAAATAAATTTGCAGGTATGAAAAAATATGCGTATTTTTGCAGTCGATTTCATAAGGAAATCAACGTCATACACGACTATCACCCGACACCGTGGCGTGTCTTCGACACGATAGATGAGGAGTTCTTATGAGTAACCCCACACTAAGCCGGCTTAGTGTGGGGTTGTTGATATTACGTGCTTCTATCACATTAGGACTATTCTTCTGGCGCAAACATGGGGTCCCAGGCGGGGAGCATGATGGGCTGCTGGTCCATCATGGCGCGGATGTTGGCGGGGATGTATTTCTCCTCGAGGACGACGCGGAACATATACTCGTTGAACCAGTCGTTGGTCATGATGAGGTTGCCCTGCCAGCCG
>JAIKVZ010000043.1 GCA_024685285.1 Bacteroidales bacterium | reverse complement strand
CTGCTAGGCAAGCTAATCGACGACCATGGCGAACTCTTCGACAACGCCTCCCCCACCCTGGCAGAGATACGTCGTACCAAAGCGCGCAAGGCCGCCGAGGTCGACGCTCAGATTAACAGCGCTTTAAGCCGTGCCAAACGTGAAGGTTGGGCACCCGATGGCGCCGAAGTGACCATCCGCGATGGCCGTCCCGTCATTCCGCTCCTCACAACCCATCGCCGCAAAATCAAAGGTCTGATACAGGACGAGTCGGCCACACGCCTCACCGCTTTTGTGGAGCCCACCGAAGTTGTGGAACTCAACAACGATTTACGCGAACTGGAATTCGATGAACGTCACGAGATACAGCGTATCCTGCTCACTTTCAGCGACCGTCTGCGTCCATTGCTTCCGCAACTGGAGGAGGCCTACCGGTTCTTGGCTCGTATCGACTTCCTCCGTGCAAAAGCACGTGTGGCAGTGGAACTTAACGCCGCAGTACCTCTGCTGCAGAACGAGCCACGGATCGACTGGATGGATGCCCGTCATCCAATACTGTATCTACAAAAGAAAGACGACGTGGTGCCATTCAGCTTGGCGTTATCCAGTAATTCAACCAAATCCCGCATACTTATAATTTCCGGCCCCAATGCAGGCGGAAAATCAGTATGCCTCAAGGCAGTAGGACTGATACAATATATGCTGCAATGCGGCATGCCGGTACCGTTGCGCCCAACGTCGGAGTGCGGCATGTTCGGCTCCATATTCATAGACATCGGAGACCAGCAAAGCATTGATAACGACCTATCTACCTATACCTCGCACCTGCAGAACATGAAAGCTCTGCTGGCGGAAGCCAAGGAAGATACACTCTTCCTGCTCGACGAGCTTGGCGGCGGCACAGAACCACGCTCAGGCTGTGCTATCGCCGAGGCGGTACTTGAAGAGTTGTACGACAAGGGCAGTTTCGGAGTGGTAACAACCCATTTCGCCGACCTCAAGTTATTGGCAGACAGGCTTCCCGAGGTTGTCAATGGTGCCATGCTTTTCGACACCGAACAGATGCGCCCTCTATACCGGCTAGCCATCGGACATCCAGGCAGCAGCTTCGCCTTCGAGATAGCAGCAAGCATAGGTTTCCCACAAGAAGTGCTCGACCGTGCAGGCGAAAAAGTAGGTACTGCACAGCTCAACTTTGAGCACCAGCTGCAACAGCTTGAACTTGACAAACAGGAGATTGCACACCAACGCGAAGAGTTGCGTGTGGCCGATGAGTTCCTTGCCGAAGTAGCAAGCAAATACCAGCGCCTTAACGACAACCTGCTGGCTCGCCGCCATGAGATTATTGGCAGCGCTCGCCGCGAGGCCCAAAACATACTCGAAGGTGCCAACCGCACTGTGGAGCAGACCATTAGCGACATCAAGAGCGCCAAGGCCGAGAAGGAAGCCACCCGCAAGGCTCGCGAAGCTCTTGCCGAAGCCACTGAGCAGAACAAAGCCCTTGCCGAGAAATCTGAAAAGAAACGGAAAGAACAACAGACCACTACGGCCGATTCGGACAATTCTATTGGGAACGTGCCTGTTACAGTTGGCAGCATTGTGCGCATCGACGGCGAAGAGACCTATGGGCAGGTGGTGGAAATCAAGGGCAAGAAAGCCGTGGTGGAGAGCAACAGCATCCGCATGACCATTGCGCTTGCACGCCTAACCGGCACTGCCAAGCAGAAAATCCCCACAGTCAGACAAACAGGCACCCAGACATTTACATCCATTTACAACGATCTGAACGACAAGCGCAAACACTTTAACCCCACCCTCGACCTGCGCGGCTTGCGTGCCGAGGAAGCCTTGGAACAACTGCGCCAGTTCCTCGACACTGCCATCTTGCTCTCCGAGCATCAGGTGCGTATACTCCACGGCAAGGGCTACGGCATTCTGATGCAACTTATCCGCGAGCAACTGAAGGCAACCCGCGAGGTGCGCTCGTTCCACCCCGAGCGGTTGGAACTTGGAGGTGAGGGTATTACAGTTGTAGAGCTATAACAAAAAAAAGAAGCACCCGCAAGGATGCTTCTTTTTTTGTTGCCAAAATGAGACTTACTCGGCGGCAGCTTCACCTTCACCCTCGCCGGCAGTGGCGCTGGCACGGGTGCTGACGACGTTGACCACCTCGCTGCTCTTCGGATTGAGGATGGAATAACCATCGCAGTTGATATCCTCAACACGGATGCGCTGGGCAACATCGAGGTTGGTGATGTCAAGCAGGACCTCGCTGGGCATGTTGGCGGGAACAGCCTTCACATTGAGGCGTTTCTGCTTGTAAACCAGCTTGCCACCCTTCATGACACCCTTCGAGGTGCCGGTGGTGTGGACGGGAATCGACATAACGACGGGCTTGTCGTCGGTCAGCTCGTAGAAGTCAGCGTGATAGACAATCTCGGTCACAGGGTGGAAGTCGATGTCTTTCAGCATGGCCATGTGGTCGGTGCCGTTGATGGTGATTTTCTGGAAGCAGGGCTCCGGGTTGAACAGAATGCGCTGGAAGGCAGTCTGGTCAACGCTGAACATTATCTGCTCGCCTTTACCATACATGACACAAGGCACTTTGGCGTCGCGACGCAGAGCCTTAGCATCCTTTTTCCCTACGTTCTCGCGAAGAGAACCGCTCATTGATACTACTCTCATTGTTTTAATGTTTTAATTTGTTAATATAAATGTTTTAATATATTGTCAATATGTCATCTGCGCATGCAACAAACACATTGACACATTCATTTAATCGTTCATTCTTTTGATCACACCCTTGTGGTGCAGGGTAGTCTCGTAGAGGTTGTCGAGGCTCTCGTAGTTCACCACGCGGCGGATAGCTTCGGCAAGCAGCCAGTCGCAGCTCAGCACATGAATCTTGTCCGACTGACGCTTCAGCGGGATGGTGTCGGTAGTCACAAGTTCCTCAAGTACCGAGGCTTCAACCTTCTCGATAGCCTGGCCACTGAGCACCGGATGCGTAATCATGGCACGCACGCTCTTGGCACCGCTCTCCTTGATGATACCTGCAGCCTTGCAGATAGTGGTACCGGTATCAATAATATCGTCGAGCAGAATGACATGCTTGTCCTTCACATCGCCAATGAGGCGCATCTCGCCGATCTCGTTGGGCTTGTTGCGATGCTTGTAGCAAATCACGAAGCTGTTGTTCAACGTCTTGGCATAGACACCGGCGCGCTTGCTGCCACCCATGTCGGGGCTGGCGAACATCACGTCGTCGATATCGAACTTCTCGCGGATATAAGGCATGAAAAGGCTCGAGCCATACAGGTGGTCGACGGGGATGTTGAAGAAGCCCTGAATCTGGTCGGCATGCAGGTCCATGGTGATGACGCGGTCGACACCGGCCACGCTTATCATGTCGGCAATCAGCTTCGAGGCGATGGGCACATGCGGCTTGTCCTTGCGGTCCTGACGGGCGAAACCATAGTAAGGTATCACAGCCACAATCTTTTGTGCCGAAGCGCGCTTGGCTGCGTCAATCATCATCAACAACTCAAAGAGGTTGTCGGTCGGCGGGATAGTCGACTGGATGATAAACACGATGCCACCGCGGATAGTCTCCTCGTACGAAGGCTGAAATTCACCGTCGGCATACTGGAAAACCGTCGAATTGCCCAGCGGGATACCATAAATCTCCGCCACGCGGCGTGCCAGGTCTTCAGTGGCGCGTCCTGCAAAAATGAACACTTTGTCTGAGCGCATGCTGTCCATCTACTTTGTTGATTTTGAGGTAATTTATATTGTTTTAGGTAAGTCTTATACTATCCTTTTTCGGGTGCAAAGATACACATTTTTCAGCGTCCAACAAAACTTTTTTTTGCCATATTGAAAAAAGTTAGTACTTTTGCACCCGATTTGAGAGTCAAATTTTGATTGTTGAAAGCCGAATTTCAACTTCCAATTTTTAACTTTCAATTCGGAAAGCCCTGGTGGTGGAATGGTAGACACGGTAGACTCAAAATCTGCTGCTCGCAAGGGCGTGAGGGTTCAAGTCCCTCCCGGGGTACAAAACGGCGGTCGCAAGGCCGCCTTTCTTTTTGCTATAAATCACATATTTTAAGTATTTTATAAACATAACTGACGCATTATCAATAGTCACGTTATTACCCATTTTTACCCGTTATTTACCCCCTTTTCCTCAAAATGTTTTCCAAATGTTTTCCACGGAAAACAATTACCAAAAACAACATTATGCATTTGGA
>JAIKVZ010000014.1 GCA_024685285.1 Bacteroidales bacterium | reverse complement strand
CATTAGCGCCCCTGAATTATCATGCTGGACAAGTTGGTTATTTACAAATCTATATCTCTCCCAATTCCCTTCTGGCAATTTTAAATTCATGCAGTAGGAATAAAACAAATCCTGCTTTTTTATATAGTAAATATCCATGACTGTCTTCCTACATCATTAGTATTTATTAAGTATATCCCAAATCTCTTTCAGCACAATCATTTGTTCTCTTGTTTAAACCCTATCCGTTTCCGGGGTGTTGATGGTTGCTCGCGCAGTTGGTCGAGGGCGTCGTTGAGGGCGCTTATCTGAATGGCCATCTCCATATTGTTCTCATTTTGCTCATGGAGAATCTCATCCACACGGGCATTGAGCGAATCCACCTTGTGCGACAGTTGTTCCACCTTGTAGTTTACAGACATCATACCACTAAGGGCTTCACGCATCGCTATAAATGCGCGAGTGACCATCACACTCATTTGGATTGCAGAAGGACTTTTCAATACTGAAGCCAGCATCAGTGCTCCATGTTCGGTAAAAGCATACGGCAGGGCTACTTTAGGACGCTTGCTTGGTGATGTCATCACAATTTGTGACGACATATCGCCTTCTTGACCGTATGTCATCACAATTTGTGATGACATACTATCCCTTTCTTCTGCTGTCAGTTGGAACATAAAGTCCTCGGGGAAACGTTCAATATTACGTTTCACAGCCTGATTTAGTACACGCGTTTCAACACCATACAACTCTGCCAAGTCGCGGTCAAGCATCACACGCTGTCCCCGAACCTCGTATATGCGGTGTTTGATGACTTCAATGTCTGTATTTGCCTTTATGATTATTTCCTCATTCATTTCAATGTTTTTATTTCAGCAGTTTCCTATTCCCCACTTCTTCCAGCACGGTCATTTCTTATTGTCTTTCTTTACCCGTTTGACGGTGTGCGTGATTTTGCCAATGATAAAGTTTATCTCCAATGATGATTCCGTCTCAGAGGTCTCGAGGTCTGGCATCACTATGTCGGTTAGCACTTCGCCGAAGTGGTGCATTTTCTTCTCCTGGACATCCTTGTCCGTCTCCTTGTGCAACTCCACCAACTCTCGCTTCAACTCTCGCACCTTGGCGAAGGTCTCGATGATGGCAATGGTTACCGCTGTTGCACGTTCGCTCTTCAGTATGGTGGCCAGCATATACAACCCTTTCTCGGTGAAAGCACGCGGCTCCATAGTTGAGTTTTTCAGTGGTTTGAGGCGGTCGAAATTTTCGACCAGATACTGTTTTTCAGCATTTTGTAGTGTGAAGAAGTATCCTTGGGGGAATTTGTCGAGATTGTTTTTCACAGCTTCATTTACCCTACGCGTCTCAACTCCATACAACGCAGCAACATCGCGGTCAATAAGTATTTTTTGCCCACGCAATTCAATCAGTCGTGTTTCAATTTCGTGAGTTTCAACTAGCGAAGCATCTCTTTGTTGTAATTCTTTTGCCATTGTCTCTATTGTTTGGGGTGGTCGAAAATTTCGACCACATCCTGTTAATCAGTTTGTTGTTTATGCTGCCATTTTGGCATCTTGTTCTGTTTTCTCCATTATTTTGCGGTCGAAATTTTTGACCGCAAAATGCGTATTGCTCTCTGTATTAGATATTCCTGGATTTGAAGTCACAATTTGTGATTTCAAATTCAGTCCTTGCACCTTATGAATGCGGTGCTTGATGACTTCGATGTCAGCAGGTCCCTTTATGGCAATATCTGCGGCCATTTTGTTTGGCGTTCTTTCTCTAATTCACTAATAACGACAACAATACATCACGCATAATACTATACGTGAATTTACAAAAATACAAAAATAAAATGGATTGTTGAAAAATATTTTGCGGATTTCGGGGGGAATAGTGTATCTTTGCAGGGTGGTTCCCAAGGGGGTCACAAGCTTTAACCAGCTATCCGGTACCGGTTTACAACGATAATTGGTCGATACTTCGACGATAGTTCAACGATGCTGCATCGTTATACTATCGTCGAAGTATCGTTGAAGTATCGTTGAAGTGCAGGCGAAGTGCCTTATCGTTAGCCAGTTACGTATGGTGTTGACATAACCAATTCATTAATAGGAGAATATACATATGGCAAAACAGAAACCTATGGGACTGCTTATCAACGGCAGTCTGAAGCAGAGCGGAGTGACGTTCTACCTCCGCAAAGGACAGATGATTGTGCGCACGGCGCATAGCACACAGCCCAGGCGGCGCACCAGGGCGCAGTTTGTGGCACGGCAGCAGCTGGCACACAGTTGCCGTCTGTGGTCGGAGCTCAGGTTTGCCGGCGAGCCGCTGTTCATCGAGACGCCCACTGCCTATGCCCGCTTCCGCACCTTGATGCGACGTACGCCGGTGGTCTACACCTCGCAGCGCGGCCCGGCGGCCGAGGCCACGTTGTTGCTGCCCGGCATGCCGGTGAGCGACGGTGTGCTGCCGGTGGTGGAGCAATGGCTGGGCGAGGTCGACGGCACTGCCGCCCTCCTCACTTCGCTTGCCGCCGCCGACCTAAGGCATGGCGATGTGTTGCGCCTGTACACTCTGCGTCAGACCTTGGAGAGCCACCGGCCGACGGTGCGCATTAAGGCTATAGACTTGGGGTTGGCTGATTTCCGGGTGGTCGACGGCCGCCTGGCGTTGGTGGACGAGGGCTTTGCCGACGATATGGCCGGCTGGGCGCTGGTGCATGTCCGAGAGGGAAAATGCAGCAGCCAGCAGGTGGTTACGCGGTGCACCTACTACCTGCCTTTCACCACCGAGGAGGCCCTCCTCAAGGCCGCCGAGAGCTACGGCGGGCTGACGCGCGAGGTGTGATAATTTTTGTCGGGTTGAAAATTTTTCGTATCTTTGCATTGCATTTGTTTCATTGGAATCAATAAAACTGCGATATATGAAGAAGATAATGATTATCGACGGAGGTCCGCGTAAGAATTTCAACACGGCCTCGATGCTGCAGAAGTTTGCCGAAGGGGCGAGTTCTGTCAGCGACCAGATTGAAGTGAAGACGGTGCGCCTGTACGACCTCGACTACAAAGGCTGCATGTCGTGTATGGCCTGCAAAATCAAAGGCAAGGCCTCGAATGTGTGCCGCTACAGGGATGAGCTGACACCCGTATTGGAGGAGATTGCACAGGCCGACGGCCTGGTGTTGGGCTCGCCGATATACTTCGGCGATGTGACGGGCCAGATGCGCACCTTCCTCGAGCGGTTGGCGTTCCCGTGGCTCTCGTACAACGACTACAGCCTCACGGCTCCGAAGCGGATGCCTGTGGTGCTGATGGAGACCATGAACGGCACGCTCGAAAGGAACAACAGCCAGGGCTACGGCTCGATGGAGCATTGCATCGCTGGCGCCCTCGGGCAACCTACGCACGTGAATGCCTACAACACCTACCAGGTGAAGGACTACAGCCGCTTCGAGCTGGGCGGCTTCTCGGAAGAGGCCAAGCGCCAGTACCGCGACGAGCACTGGGAAGAGGACCTGCAGCGTGCCTACGAGGCCGGCCGGAAGATGGCGGAAGAATTGAAAGTTGAAAATTGAAAGTTGAAATTTCGGGATTAACGAAAACAATTCAATCAATGAGAAAGACGATACATTCATTTCTCGCGGCTGCGGTGATGGTGGCCATGCTGGCCGGCTGCGGTGATAATCAGAGAAATAACGACAAACAGGATACGGCTATGAACAGCGAACTGAAAGCATTCGATGTGCAGAAGGATTTTACGGACAACGGCTTTACATTCTTTACCAAGAACCTCATCCTCTGCTGCGGCGACAGCACGGAGAGCAACGCGATGACCATCGGCTGGGGCGGCATTGGAAACTACCTGGGCCACGAACGTGCTGTGGTGACTGTCTATGTGGCGCCGGCGCGCTACACCTACGAGTTCATGGAGCGCCACCCGCGCTTCACCATCATGGAGTTCGACGACCCCGAGGTGTGGAAGTATATGGGCAAGCATAGCGGTCACGACGGCGACAAGGCTGCGGCACTGGGCCTGCATGTGGCTTACACCGAGCATGGTACACCCTACTACGAGGAGGCCAAGACGGTGATCGAGTGCGAGACCATGACCGCCTGGCACCAGACGGAGCAGGACTTCCGCAACACGACACCCAAGGAGTGGTACGATGGTTTCGAGGCTGGCATCCACACCGTATACATCGGCGAGGTGATAGGTGCCTGGAAAAGGTAATGGCAAAAGTACGAAATATGAAAACACTGAAAGAAATACTTGGATATCTTCTTGGCGCTGTGCTTTTCGTGCTGCTGCTGCCGACGGTGATGTGGCTGGCATCGGGGATGCCGCCCATAGAGCATATCGGAGCCTTGAGGGCCACGATCACTGGAGTGCTGATGGTTGGCGGATTGTCGCTGAGCATCTGGACCATCGTCTATATGAAACGTCGCGGCAAGGGCAACCCGATGGATGCCTTCGGCCACGAGGTGGCACCACGCACGCAGCACCTGATGACCGATGGCCCTTACCGCCTCAACCGCAACCCTATGCTCACCGGCACGCTGACCTTCCTGGCCGGTTGCGTGGTGTGGCTTTGGACTTGGCAGGCGGCGCTGGTGTGGGTGGCTTTCTTCGCCATCATGCTGGTGCAGGTTGTCAGCGAGGAACGTCGTCTGCAACGCGACTTCGGTGACGAATACAAGGAGTATTGCCGCCGTACCCGCAGATTTTGAATTAAGGAATACTCGATATGATCAAGGTCTACTATTTCAGTCCTACGGGAGGCACGTTGCAGGTGGCACAGCACCTGGGCGACCGGCTGGGCGCGTTGCTGGGTGCGGAGGTGGAATACCATTCCTACACCTTGCCGCGTGAGCGTGAGGTGCTGCCGCAGGTGGAGGCAGAGAATGTCGTCGTGTGGGCGACACCTGTCTATGCGGGGCGCATACCCAACAAGACCCTCGACTATGTGAGGCGTGCCTTGCGGGCCGACGGCAATCCGGCGGTGGCTCTCGTCACCTTCGGCAACCGCGCCTACGACAACGCGCTGGCTGAGTTGGTAGGCCTGATGGAAGAGGGCGGCATGAAGCCTGTCGGAGCAGCCGCTATGGTGACGCGCCACGTTTTCAGCGACACCCTGGGTGAAGGACGCCCCAACGAAGAGGACCTCGCGGCCCTCGACCGTTTCGCCGCGCAGGTGGTGGAGAAACTCTTAACTCATTACTCCGAACTCACAACTGTGGTTCCCGGTGAGGCGCATCCCGAGAGATACTATACCCCGCTGAAGACCAACAACGACCCCGCGGGATTCCTCAAGGCGAAGCCCTCGTGCAACAGCGCGTTGTGCACGCGCTGCGGCGAGTGCCTGGATGTATGCCCTATGGGGAGCATCGGAGCGAAAGATGGAATGCTGACCTTCGACGGCATCTGCATCAAATGCCAGGCCTGCAGGCGTCGTTGTCCCACTGGCGCCATAGCCTTCACCGACTCCGAGTACCTCTCCCACGTGGCTATGATTGAGCGCACCTTCGACGCCCCGAAGCGGCCGGAATTCTTTGTTGCGAAACAATAAACAACCAATAAATGGAGATCACGACCCTCTTGGAAACGGACGACCGAAAGGTGTTGCGCAGCTGGTTGGTGGAACATCACCAGATGGAACGCGAGGTGTGGGTGGCTACCTATCGCGGCAAGCAGCCGATGGCCGATGCACTGCCCTATATGGAGGTGGTGGAGGAGGCTTTATGCTTCGGATGGATCGACTCCACTTGCAAGCGGCTGCCCGACGGACGGCTGGCTCAGCGTCTCTCGCCGCGAAGGAAGAACAGCCATTGGACTGAGCGCAACCTCCGGAGGTGTCAGGACTTGGAGCAGAGGGGCATGATGACGGAGGGCGGTCGGCAAGCCATGCCTGCGTTGAGGCGGGAATATGAGGTCGTGGCGGCCATCATCCATAGCGAAGAGAGAATCTTCGCCACACAGCGGGGTTACGGCGAGTGGAAAGACTGGTGGGAGTTTCCCGGTGGCAAGATGGAGGCTGGTGAAACGCCGGAAGTGGCATTGAAGCGCGAGATACGCGAGGAGTTGTCGGCCGAGATCAGTGTGGAAAAGCTGTTCGGCACGGTAGAGTACGACTATCCCAAGTTCCACCTCACTATGCACTGCTACCTCTGCTCATTGTTGACGGAAGCTATGCACCTCAACGAGCACGAGGCTGCCCGGTGGCTCACGAAAGAGGAGCTCGACAGCGTGCGGTGGCTCCCGGCCGACCTGCAACTGATTGAACAACTGAGAAACACTGACCTATGATTATTGATTTCAGCAAGATTGATGAGGTCGCCAACCCGCAGTTCAAGGGCGGCGTGGGCAACACAATGTTCCGCACATTCAACGACGGACAGAACAAGATTATGCGTGGACGGCTCGAGGTGGGCTGCTCCATCGGCTACCACAAGCACGAGACCAACAGCGAGATTATCTTCATCCTCAGCGGCGAGGCACGCTGCCTGTACGACGATGGCGAGGAACGCCTTGTACCAGGCCAGTGCCATTACTGCCCTGTGGGTCATGCACATTCCCTCATCAACGCCAGCGACACCGAGCCGCTGATTTTCTTTGCTATAGTACCGGAATTGAAAGCCTTATGAAACTCAGTAACGATATCATCACCATCGAGGTTGCGGAACATGGTGCCGAGTTGGTGAGCCTTAAAAAAGGCGGCCGTGAATACCTTTGGAACGGTGACCCAGCCTATTGGAACCGCCACGCGCCGATACTCTTTCCCGCTGTGGGGAAGCCATATAACAATGAGTTGCACGTCGATGGGCAAGTCTACCCCATGAAGCAGCACGGCTTTGCGCGCGACAGCGAGTTTGAAACCATCGGCGACGGCCGGCTGCGTCTGATACCTGGTACCCTCAGCGAGAGCTACCCTTACCGACTGGGGTTGGAAGTCTGCTATCGACTGAATTACAGCACGTTGGAGGTGATTTGGAGGGTGGAGAACATCGACTGCCGTGATGCTTACTTCCAAATCGGAGCCCATCCCGGCTTTATGTTGCCCGACTATAAAGCCGAGGACGCTACGCATGGATTTATACGCTATTATGACCAAGTGGGTAATCCAGTCAGTCCGGTTATGGTGTCGGCGTTAGAGAATGGCAACCGTGTTCCCAGATCGATAGTCAATATTGCTGATTGTATGCCCATTACCGCCGGTACCTTCGCCCATGATGCGCTGATGTTCGAGGATGGGCAGGT
>JAIKVZ010000042.1 GCA_024685285.1 Bacteroidales bacterium | reverse complement strand
ATGTTTATTTATAGCAACAAAACCAATATGAACAGCATTGAAATTGATCACATGACCATGTACAACTGTATTGGTGGCGGGCCAGACCCTGCTGGTCGTCGCGCTCCATGATGGAACCGGCGTTGGAGACCAGGCGGAACTGAATCATCTTCTCGGGTTTCTTGTTGTTACGCACATAGTAGGTGAAGCCGTTGTCCAGTTTGCCGTAACGCACCTTCTTGTCAAGGGGCACTTTGGCAGTGAGGTCGGAGGCTTTGGCGGGTTTGTCGTTGCCCAGGCCAATCTGGGCAAATGCTGCGCTGCCCACAAAGGTGAAGGCAAGCAACAGTGCTAACATGATGCGCTTTTTCATTTTGGTTGTTTGTTTGTGTTTGATAATATTAAAATTGTTTGTCATTTCTTGATTCAATGTTTTGAATGTCAGTTTGCTGTGCGGTTTTCTTGCCAGAATTGCTGCGAACAAAACAGACTGCAAATATACACATATTTCCGCAATTTTCAAAAAACATTCTTGCTCATAATTTGTGAATTTGTGTTTCCGTGGCTGTTGTTGTCATGCCCTTGGTGTCTTGTATTGCTGCGATTTTTGGCTTTATGCCAAGATTGTTGCATGGGTTGTTTTGTCTTAACTTACTGGTAATCATTTTAATGTGTTGATTTTCGTCCTGTGTTTTAGTTATCTAATACACTGCAAAAGTAACACATTTTTTTGAACTACCAAATTTTTTTTCACATTTTTTCAAAAAAAATCTTTCAATTGTTGGCCATATGATATAAATAACTGAGTGCCAAGAATATTGTTTTCCTTGACACTCAGCTGCTATTTTTTGCACGTTGTGCTTATTCTTTCCTCCAGCGTTTGAGCATGGGGAAGTATTGGCGGAGCTGCTCTTTGTACTCTTCGGCAGTGAGGTGCTGGTTGGTGCTCTTGTTGAACTCGTCGACAAACTGGGCGCAGAAGTCTATCATCTGCTCCATTGTGCACTCCTGTGTGAAGTGGCCGTCTTTGTAGCAATACTTGCAATACTCGGTGTTGATGCTACCGTCGGCATCGGTACCGCAGTCGGCAGCACCGTTGAGCGGCATGCCGCAGCTCTGGCAGTAGTGCTGCTTGGGTGCACCGGGTTTGCGGTGGAGGACGGCGTAGACCTTGGCCATGATGTCGGTGGCGCGGAGATGGTAGTTGGTGAGCATCTCATCGGGGGTGCCGCTCTCGCCGAACTTGTCATCTACCGCCACATACTCCATCGGGGTGGGGCAGTGGAGGGCGAGGACCTGGGCCACGCTGTCGCCGAGGCCGCCGTTGAAGAGGTGCTCCTCGCAGGTTACGACGGCGCCGGTCTTCTTGGCGCTGGCCACGATGGCTTCCACGTCGAGCGGCTTGATGGTGTGGATGTTGATGACTTCGCAGCTGATGCCGACCTTCTCGAGCATCTCGGCGGCTTGCAGGGCTTCCCACACGAGGTGGCCGCAGGCGAAAATGGTGACGTCCTTGCCTTCGCTCAGCAGCTGGGCTTTGCCAATTTCGAATTTCTCACCTTCCGGCATGAAGCAGGGCATCTTGGAGCGGCCGAGGCGGAGATAGACGGGTCCTACGTGCTCGGCGGCGGCCAGTGTGGCGGCTTTTGCCTGGTTGAAGTCGGCGGGCACGAGCACGGTCATGTTGGGCAGCACCTTCATCAGGGCGATGTCCTCCATGGTCTGGTGCGTGGCGCCGTCCTCGCCGAGCGAAATGCCGGCGTGCGAGCCGCAGATCTTGACGTTTTTGTTCGAGTAGCAGACAACCTGGCGGATCTGGTCATAGACACGGCCGGTGACGAACTCGGCGAAGCCCCCGATGAAGGGCACCTTGCCACAGAGGCTCAGTCCGGCGGCGATGCCGACCATGTTGGCCTCGGCGATGCCGCATTGGATGAAGCGCTCGGGGAACTCCTTGGCGAAGCCGTCCATCTTGACGCTGCCTTTCACGTCGGCGCTCAGGGCGACTACATTCTCGTTCTTGCGGCCAGCCTCTACCAGGCCTTCGCCCATGCCGGCGCGCAACTCTTTGCTTGATTGTTTTTCGTAGTGGGTCATTGGTATATTTTTTTTATTTATTAATCATAATTGTTCTGTCATCGGCGGTAGTCGTGGGGGTAGTCTCTACGACGAAACATCCGTCGTCGTTGCGGAAATCGGAGTGTTCCATAAGGTAATCGGCCTGAAAGTCTGTGCGAACCACAAACCAACTGCTGTCCGACTTGGGCGAGGGCTTCTCTCGTATGACGGGAATATAGTTGTTGGTGTCGACCGCCAAACAGAATGGAACACCTTCCATGCGACTGCGGCTGTCGATGGGTTGGGCCGTGTGGAAGAGTGCCACCACGTCCTTGTACATTCCTTTTCCAAATGGTAGGCTGCAGTGGTGTATCAAGTCGCGACTGATGCCCATCTCCATCATGTCGCCAACCACCTCCTCCCAATGGGCGGAGTCTACGATGTCCTCGATGATGAGATAGTAGATGCGCCACAGCGAGGTGTCCATTACACTGACAGCCTTTTGCGTCTCCTCGTTCATCTGTCGGCACCCGTAGCAGTATGGACTGGTGAAGATGAGTGCGCGGTAGTGTGTAGTATCCTGCGCGATGGCGGCCAATTCTTCAATGCCAAAGGAACCCTCCGGCACATATGCCAGTTTTGTATCTTTATGCTTGCATCCTGCAAGGGTGAGCATAAATACACAGAGTATTGTTATTGCCAGGGTTGATTTCTTCATTGTTTTAAAACTGGATTTTAGTGGTTTGGCCACTTTCGATGACGAAGCGGCGTGTAAGTACATGGCTGTAGTCGGTGGATTGGCGTGGGTGGAGCACTATTTCGTACTCGCCAGGCTGCAGCACCAGTTTCTCCAGGGCGCTGTTAGGATTGAGGTCGCACACCCATGTGGCGGTGCCGTCGGTCATACAGAAGAGGGCGCCGGTTGTGATTGTACGCGGTTTGGCTATCGTGAGTAGCCCTGGCATGGGTATGTTAAGTTCGGTGGCGGCCGAGGCTCTGACCTCAACACCGCGTAGCAGCATTGGCGGCATGGTCTGGATTTCGATGTCGTAGCGCCCAGCTACGTAGTCGGCGCGCTCGCCAACGGTCTGTTGCTTTATGGTGTTGGAACGGCCCTCAGGACGCACGCTGAGCGTGTATGAAGGCACTGGCCATGAGGGCTTTCGGCCCTCGAGCCGAACCTGAACTGACCCTAACCCGACCTTAATATCTATATGACTCACTTTTTCAGGGGCAAACTGTAACTGCTCTCGCCGGTATGGCGGATGGGTGTGTAGCACTATGTCGTAGTTTATCAATGGGTCGAGCAAAAGAGTGTCGGGCACAAGGTTGGAACCTACGGCATAAAGGGTTGAGAGTCGTGCCACGCCGGTGTGGTGGTCATAGAATGTCATCGGTACCTCGGTCTCAAAGAGGGCACCGTCCTCGTCAATCAAACTCACAATCACGCGGGCGCGCTTGTCAGAGAGTCCGAAAATGTCGTAGAGCACTGTGGCGTACCGTTCTTCGTTTTGCACATAGGTGAACTTGCCTGCGCAGTCGAGGCTGTGGTGAAAGTCTTCGCGGTTGCCAATACCAAGAATAAAGGTTTTGACCACTACGCCACTCAGCTGTACGTAGCGCGCCACGTTGCATATGTCAGCGTCGCAGTCGTCCATGCCGTCGGTGATGATGAGGATTATGTTGCGTGAGTCATCCGTCGGAGGGAAGTCGTCCAGCGCATCGGTCAGTGCCGTGGCGGCGGTGCAACCCCCTTGTGGCACAAGGGTTTTTATTTTGCTGCGTATGCGGTAGTAGTTGTCGTCGCCAAACGGCACCTCGAGGCGGGTGGCATAAGAGTCTTTGTTGAGGTGGCCGAATACACGCAAAGCCACGTCGATGTTGTTCTGCCGGGCTGCACTGTCGAGAAACGAGAGCAGAACCTGTTGGGTTACTTTGATTTTGCTGTCGCTCTGCCAGTGGTCCCACATCGAGTTGGAGCAGTCGAGAATTATCAGCAGGCGCGTTTTCTCGGGCTGCTGCGATTGAGCCGCCACACTTATAGGTCCTATAAGCCCTATAAGTCCTATAAGACCTATAAGCAACCTTTTCATAGACAATTAGAAGTCGCCGAGTGTCTCATTGAGTTGGGCGAGGGCCTTTGGCAGGTCGTCGGCGCTGAGCACCGAGCCGTGGTACTTGTTGGTGTCCTGCATGAAGTCGACGCCG
>JAIKVZ010000008.1 GCA_024685285.1 Bacteroidales bacterium | reverse complement strand
CTTCTTGTCGTCGATGACCCAGAAGCGGTGGCCGAAGCCGTCTTCCTTGGCGATGAAGTCATAGATGGGCTTCTTGGCGGTGATGCCGGCCACGATCTCGTCGATGCGGGCGATGGCGGGATAGGCGAAGAAGACGGGCTCCACGTTGGCGTTGGTGATGCGCACGTGTTTCATGCGGTCCTCTTCCTTGTCCTTACGGGTGAGCTCGTGTTTCTTGATGACCTTGTTGACATAGTCCTCGCTGTAGGCGCAGGCCACGATGCCGTACTGCCACTTGGCGTTGGCGTCCTTGGGGTTCATGCTCTGGGCGTAGATGTAGAGCTTTTCCTCTTCATCTTTGACTAACCAGCCGAGGTCTTTGAACAGGTTGTAGTTCTTGACGACCTGGAGATACACTTCGGGCGAGTGCTCGTCGGTGCCTTTGGGAAGGTCGATTTCGGCCTTGGTGACGTGGAGCAGGCTGTAGGGGTTGCCCTCGCACTCAACGCGGGCCTCTTCGGAGTTCAGCACGTCGTAGGGACGCGAAGCCAGTTTCTCGACGATGTCGACGGGCGGGCGAAAGCCCTTGAAAGGTTTGATAACGCTCATAGTTGCTTTGTATTTTGATTGATTATTATCGGGTTGGAGAATAGTTTACGCTGTGATTTGTTACTTTCTTGTGCCAGTACATAAAAAAACAACTTGCCGCAACACTGTATAGTGTTATGCGCGGCACTTGCCTTTGTTGGCTGCCACGGTTGGTGTTTGTTGATCTTATTATTCTACATTCTCAACCACCGATCCACGGTATGCCGGGCATGTGTGGTGAGTGCACGAAGCCACTAACACTGTTATTACGGCGATGGCCAGTACTGCTAAAATTGCTTTCTTCATAACAATAATTATATTTTTATAGGCAGGCGTTTGCGCTGTTGAGGCTCACGCCTGCCTGTGTGGTTGTTTGTGTTATCAGAGTCCTATTTTCTCGTTTACAATCTTGATGATAGCTGCCTCTTCGGCGATGGCGTCTGCCTCGATTTTAGCTGCGCGAGCAAGTATGTCGGCCTTGAAAGCCTCGTCTTTGAGCGAGCTGGCATTGATTTTGACATTGAGGTGCGCTCCCATTACGGCACTGCGGGCTGCCAAGGCGCCCACGCCGCCGTCGGTCACACTGGCAGGGTTGCCCCACTCTACCATAGCGTGGCAGATTTCGAAAGCCTCGAAACTCTTTTGCATGGTGCGGAAAGGCACCTCTGTGGCGAACTTGGTGGCCTCTTGTATAGCTTCGCTGCGGGTTGCTTTGTCTTCATCGGTTTTCTTGGGCAGACCGAAAGCGTTCATGATGCGGTTGAAGGCATTGGTGTCCTCGTCGACAAGATGAAGCAACTCGTCCTTTATTGCCTGACCTTTGACGGCCACGTCGCTGTATTTTTCCCACTCGTCGTCATAGGCTGCTTTGCCACCGGTGAGGTTGGCCACCATCGTGCCGAGCGATGCTGCCAGAGCTCCCATATAGGCACTTACTGAGCCGCCGCCGGGGGCAGGACTCTCGCTGGCGGTCTCGTCGCAGAAACCGGTGCAGGTCAAGTCGACAAGCTTTTTCTGACTGTTATCTTCTATGAGATATTCTATTACTTTCTCTTTGGGGTCGAAAGGTTTGAGGTCATCCAATCCCATGCTCTTGATAGCCACTTTCATAATTTCGGCCTCGCTTACGCCAAGCGAGCGCTGCTGTTTGGCCAAATAGTATCGGCCGGCGTCGATGAGCACGCTCTTAGGTATCAGGCCAACAATTTCGCAACCAGTTACTCGCAAGCCGCGGTTTTGGGCGCAGCGGCACACCTCGTCAAAGCAAAGGTGTACAGGTGCCACTTTGATTGATGTGATATTCATCGAAACCTGGGCAATGCCGTAGTCTTCGATATACCATCCTATTGCCTTGGTACCTTTGAGCGTTCCGGGTATCATCACGGGCTTGCCGTTCTCGTCTTTTATAGGTTTGCCAGAGGGCTTGCCACCTTCACGTGCGGGACGGCCTTTTTCGCGCACATCGAAAGCAATGGCGTTGGCGCGGCGAGTGCTGGTGGTATTAAGGTTATAGTTGATAGCAACCAGGAAGTCGCGTGCACCCACCTGGGTGGCGCCGGTATGGGCCACGTGGTCGTTCCACTCGTTGGGGCCGAAATCGGGTTTCCACTGCTCGGTGCCCAGACGCGAATTGAGGCTCTCATATTCGCCGGTACGGCAGTAGGCTAAGTTGCGGCGCTCGGGTTTGAAAGCGGCAGACTCGTAGCAGTAGATGGGGATGTTGAGTTCTTCGCCTAAACGTTTGCCGAGTTTGTGAGCATACTCTACAACCTCATCCATAGAGATGTTGCTCACAGGGATAAGGGGACACACATCGGTGGCACCTTGGCGCGGATGGGCACCGTGGTGCTGGCTCATATCGATGAGCTCGGCGGCTTTCTTGACCACACGGAAAGCGGCTTCAAGCACAGGCTCGGGCTCTCCAACAAAGGTTATAACGGTACGGTTAGTGGTTTGCCCGGGATCGACATCGAGCAACTTGACACCCTCGACCTTTTCAATCTCGGCAGTGACTTGGTTGATAACGTTTTGGTTGCGACCCTCGCTAATATTGGGTACGCATTCTATGAGTTGTTTCATTGTTGTATTGAAGTAAGATTTATTTCTTGTAATAATTGAAACTCAATCCACCTTGGTATTCTATGTAGGCAAATACGGCGTTGAATATGGCGGAGGTGTCGGCACCAGGAATGATGTTGCGAGTTATAGGAACATTAATTCTGTCGCCATTCTTGGTGAAATCAATATAGATACTTGTATCAAATACCGGTACTATATAGCCTCTGTTTCTGCTGATGTTGTATATATAGTCGATGGTATCGGTTCTGTCGAACATATCAACGCTAATAGTGTAGAAACCGGATGTATCGTCTATGAAATTCAGTGTTGAGGTGAACTCGACAGTGATGTCTGGCAATTGTATAGGAAGGTTCTGCGGAGTTGAGATAGAAGTGTCGGCTTCCCATACGGTATTGGCAAGAGGTCCCGCCGGAGGTTGCGGCTTGGGCTCTTGCTTGGAGTCGGCATTCTCTTCCTTGGTATCTTTATTACATGAGATGAACACTGGTGCTGTCAACGCAAAAAGGCAGACAAAACACAGTATCTTAACGAACAATGATTTGGTTTTCATGACTTTAGATATTTATTTGCAATTATAACTGTCTGCAAATGTACGTTTTTTTTCTGAACTGTGCAACAATTTAATATAAAAAATTGTTGTAGGGGTACCTTATGGCGTGAATGCGACTCACTTCATCATATAACAATTGGCGCAAAGTTTCTATGTTGCTCCGATTTGTAGCCGATATGAAAATGGATTTGCCGCCTCTCGACATCCAACTGCTTTGCAAAGTCTCAAGACTGTAGTTGGCGCGTGTTGGTGGCGTGAGGTCATCGGCCTCTTTTTCAATGTATGTATAGGCGTCAATTTTGTTAAAGACCAGTACTGTTGGCTTGTCACTGGCACCAATCTCGTCGAGGGTTTTGTTGACAGCAGCAATTTGCTCTTCATAGTCTGGATGAGATATGTCAACCACATGCAACAAGAGGTCGGCCTCGGTCACCTCGTCAAGTGTCGACTTGAAACTCTCGACAAGGCCATGGGGCAGTTTACGAATAAAGCCTACGGTGTCGGTAAGAAGAAACGGCAGGTTGTCGATTACCACCTTGCGCACAGTGGTGTCAAGGGTGGCAAAAAGTTTGTTCTCGGCAAATACATCGCTCTTTGAAAGTACATTCATCAAGGTCGATTTACCCACATTGGTATAACCCACAAGTGCCACTCGTACCAGGCTTTCACGGTTTTTACGCTGCAGCGTTTTTTGCTTATCAATATCGTTGAGGCGTTCTTTAAGAAGCGATATCTTCTCTTTGATGAGGCGTCGGTCGGTCTCAATCTGAGTCTCTCCCGGACCACGCATGCCAATACCGCCGCGCTGGCGCTCCAAGTGTGTCCAAAGGCGAGTGAGTCGTGGAAGCATATACTGCAATTGAGCCAACTCCACCTGAGTCTTTGCTATAGAGGTACGGGCACGCTTGGCAAAGATGTCGAGAATGAGCGTAGTGCGGTCCATAATTCGCATATTTAACTCATTTTCAAGATTTCGGAGCTGAGCTGGAGAAAGTTCATCGTCGCATACAATAAAATCGGCCTCTGTTGCGTTAATATATTCCTTTACCTCTTCAAGCTTGCCGCTGCCAAAATATGTGCGAGGATCGGGACGTTCAAGTCGTTGTACAACTTGACGCACAGGTATGCCGCCGGCGGTTTCGAGCAGGAAAGCGAGTTCTTTGAGATATTCTTCTGTTCTCTCCATTGTAGTTTGACCAGAACACACCGAAAGCAGTATTGCCCGCTCGGGATGTGTCTCAGTGCTTATGGTATTGCGCTCTTGCGGCGTGGGACGTTTTGGGGTGCGGGGCTCTGCTTCCCATTCGCCCACAGGACTTTTCCACTTGCCTTTGCCCGGTTTCCAGTTATTCTTCATTGGTTGGCGGCGTTGATTAGGATTTGCTCAAGTTTGGCACCTACAACATCCCAATTGTAGTTGCGCAACACAAACTCATGTCCGGCCTTGGCCAATGCCATGCGTTGACTCTCGTTACTCAGCAGATTCACTATTGCATCGGCAATAGTTTGGGAATCATTTGCCACTAACACCTCCGAGCCGTCGATGGCACCAAGCGATGCATTGGCCAAACTGGTAGTTATGCACGGCAACTGCATCGACATGGCTTCGAGCAGCTTGTTCTGCAATCCGGACCCAATACGCATTGGTGCCACAAACACTTTGCTCTGTGCATAGCACTTGCGCATATCGTCGACCCATCCGGTCACTGTCACGTCGTCACTTGTCAACCGTCTCACCGCAAACGTGGGCTCGGCACCTGCTAACAGCACCTTTATTGGACCTATAGCATTCTTGACCAATGGCAAAACTTCATTTACAAGAAACTGTGCAGCATCGACATTGGGCTGATATTGCATATTACCACAGAATATTATGTCATAGAGCTTTGGCTCGTCAACAGGGCTGTAATATTCAGTGTCAACTCCGTTAGGAACTATATCAATATAACCGTTTTTGGTGTGGGGCACGGCTTGGCTGTCCGTCTCTGAAATAATAGTAAGGCCGTTGAAGATTTTGAAAGCATTATACTCACTCGAGCGGAGCATCTTGAACTCATAATGCAAAAGATATCGCCATGGGCCCGGGCGTGTGGACTCCATCCTACGCTCTGTATTCATCGAAAGAGCATCTTGGAAATCCATCACTTTGGGAACTTGCGAGCGAGCCACCAATGGCATGGTACGGACCATTTGGTTATATACCACATCGGGTTTCACCTCTGACTCGTATGCACGGTATGCGCGACGAGATTTGCCGGAATCCCAATAACCCAGTTGTAACGATTTGGCAAAAAAATAGTTGCGTATGGTGTTTTTGTAGCACACCCAGCGATTGAGATGCACCACTTTTATGCCTTTGCAATATGGTTCGAGGGCCCGTAATTGTTCGTCGCCAACAGACTGGTGTGACACGCAGAATAGGTAAACCTCATGGTTTCGCGACAAGTATCGCACTTGGTGGTAGGCACGCAATTTGTCGCCTTTCTCAAGCGGGTATGGAAATCGTGGCAGTACTACTAATATCCTCATCGCAATCAGAACAGTTCGGTTTGGGTGCCTTCAGCGTAGCCTATGCGGTCGTCATCGATGTTAGCCTCAGGTTCGGGCTCTTCATATGGTTCGGGCTCTGGCTCTGGCAGAGGCTCGAGCCATACAAATTCAGCCAACGCGGTGGTACTTAGACGTTTACCTTTCGCTTTCACACCTTTCACGGCTATGAATTCAGACACGTCGATGAACTCTGTCGATGTCTTCTTGTTGCTCTTTTCGCTATAGTTAATCTGCAGGCGCGGCAAGGTATCAGTACTGTATGTAAGCAGCGTGGCCCCATCATCAACAAAGACGGTCTTCTTCTCGGTAAGTTCGGGCTGAAATCGCTTTATGTACGGCAGTCCTGTTTCCGGATCGGAGTATATTGCAGTAACAATGCAGCGTGGGTTGAACTTGCATATCAATAGCAGGTCGTCGTCAAAGTGGTTCGACAGGTCGAAGTTGGTTGTACGATAGGCTCCAGATTGCATAAGGACAAAGATTTTGTCCGACCCTTTGAACTCGCCAAGATACTGACCAGCTTCGCTAACGTTGAGGCGCTTTACGCTTTGGTCGAACCATATCTTGCGGGCCCCGAGGGTAGATATGCCCTCCCCTTTCATGTTGATGCTACGCACAGCATTGCGGGTGAGTATGTTGCCCATCGACTGGCGGCCCTTGATTGCAAGCGATGCGAAGTCAAAATCGAAACTAACCTTGCGCAGGCCCTGCTTCGAGGCATGGTGCACCGTCACCGTTTCGGCTTCGCCATTGGGATTGGCGGTGAAATAGAGCACCTTGGTGCCTTTGGTGCCTTTGGTGAGTTGGTATTCACGATCTCGCGTTATGCCTATGACTGAGAATCGCTTGGCATAGGCATAGCCAAAGGCTCCGTCGCGATATATCATGTTATACACAGTGCGCTCGTCGTTTTTGCGGAACACACTTGCGTGAATAAGCTCTTTGCAGTCTTGCGAACCGACAAACACCTTCTCCTGTATCTTGGTCACCATCATCGAGCCGTCGCGGCGGAATGCAATAATGTCATCCATTTTCGAGCATTCGCTCAGCACTTCCACCCCCTCCTCTTTTTTGAGTCCATAGCCTACAAAGCCGGTAGCCATGTTTGCGTAGAGCTTTTCGTTTGCCACAGCAACGGTCACGGCCTGGATGTCCTCGAAATTGCGTATCTCGGTACGGCGCTCACGACCGGCTCCATACTTCTCGAGAATGTGCTCGAAATAGCTTATGGCGTAGTCAGTAAGGTGTTCGAGGTGGTTCTTTACCTCATCGATGGTCATCTCGATGCTCTCAATCTCCTCCTCGGCCTTTTTGATATCGAATTTGGAGATTTTGCGCACAGGTTTCTCGGTGAGTTTCAAAACATCATCACGCGTAATGTCACGCTTGAAATGCTTGCGATAGGGACCGAAAGCCTTGTGCATATCGTCAACCTGCTCGTCCCACGAGAGGCTGTCCTTCTTCTCCATCTTCTTGTAGATACCTTTCTCGAAGAAGATTTTTTCAAGCGATACCCAATGCCATCTATTTTCAAGCTCGTCGAGCTGGATTTCAAGCTCGCGGCGCAGTAGGTCGCGGGTGCGGTATGTCGAATGGCGCAGTATGTCGCTTGCGGTCATAAAGACGGGCTTCTTGTCAACAATTACACAGGTCTGCGGCGAGAATGAAATCTGGCAGTTGGTAAATGCGTATAGGGCGTCAATAGTTTGGTCTGGCGATATGCCAGAGGGCAGGTACACCACAATCTCGACTTCGGCGGCGGTGTTGTCGTCGACTTTCTTGATTTTGATTTTGCCTTTCTCGTTGGCCTTCAAAATACTGTCAATCAGTACGTCGGTGGTAACGCTATATGGTATTTCGGTAATCACGATGGCCTTGCGCTTGTCGTCGTAGTGCATCTTGGCGCGAATGCGCAGACGCCCGCCAAGGGCAGCGTCGTTGTAGCGGCTTACGTCGATAAGGCCGCCGGTTGGAAAATCGGGATAAATCTCGAAAGGCTCGTCGCGAAGTATCTTTATGCTCGACTGCAGCAGTTCGCAGAAATTATACGGCAGTATGACCGAGGTGAGTGTCACCGCAATGCCCTTGGTGCCTTGCGCCAACAGAAGCGGGAACTTGATGGGGAGCGACACGGGCTCCTGCTTGCGGCCGTCGTAGCTTGGTTGCCATTCTGTGGTTTTGGGGTTGAAGACCACCTCTTTGGCAAATTTCGAGAGGCGCGCCTCGATGTAGCGGCCGGCGGCGGCTTCGTCGCCGGTGAGGATGTTGCCCCAGTTGCCCTGGCAGTCGATAAGGAGCTCTTTCTGCCCCAGATTCACGAGGGCGTCCTTGATAGATGCATCGCCGTGGGGGTGGTACTGCATGGTGTTGCCAACAATATTGGCCACCTTTGTAAAACGGCCGTCGTCGGTCTCGCGCATGGCGTGCAGAATGCGCCGCTGCACCGGTTTCAAGCCGTCGTCGATGTCGGGCACCGAGCGGTCGAGAATGACGTCGGAGGCGTAGTCAATCCAGTAGTCGCGAAACATCGAGTTGAGCGAGAGCGTGCTACCTTCGTTGCCCTGCGCTGCTTCGGTGTTGTTCAGTTGTTCGTCCATGTATGGTTGTTCAAATCAAAATCGGGTGCAAATTTACGTTTTTTTTTTCAATTACAGGTAAAAAAGTGCACTTGGCCTCTGTGCAAGGCCTCCGTGTAGCTGTCATGGCGGTGCTTCTACTGCTGCAAAGCGTCGGCCAGCAGGGCAGCCGCGTCAGCCACCATATCGCGGCAGGGCTTTTTGCCCTGCTTGAGCAAGCGGCCGCACACAATGTCGCCCTCTTCGGCGCGGAAAGCCTCAGCCAGGGGTTTGGTCTGGTCGGTATGCCCAGTGAGGCCGCACACCATGGCCATGCCGCTCACGCAGCCACAAACCTCGCGCAAACCGGCGAGGCCGCGACCGAAGGGAGCGGCTACATCGCGGGCTGCCTCGGCATCAATCGGCAACAGGTCGGCGTAGGCCAGCACCACAGCCTGGCAGCAGTTGCAGCCTTGGGCATGCAACGCGCGAGCACGTTCTGTTCTTTCTTCTTTTGTCATCGCTGTTTCTATATATAAAGGTCGGTGTTTGGATGGCTGAAGGTGGGGCTGGGGCGACCGGTGTCCGACGCAAGAGCGAACCCAACCCGACCTTAACCCGAACCTAACCCCTCTACCCTATTGACATTCAGTATTTTATACACACCATACCTTTGAAATGTTTATCTTATTGTTAATCAATTGGATAGCCCTTAAACAGTTCCCACATCACTATGGCGGCGGCACAACTCACGTTGAGCGAGTGCTTGGTGCCGGCCTGGGGTATTTCTATCGAGCCGTCGCACAGCGGCAGCAGCGACGGCTGCACGCCATCGACCTCGTTGCCAAGCACTATAGCCAGCTTTTCGGCACGGCTGGCGGCGCTCTCATGCCAGCGGTCCAGTTTCACACTGTCGTCAACCTGCTCCACGGCATATATTTTGTAGCCTTCGGATTTGAGGCGACGCAGACACTCGGCCGTGTCGGCTGTGTAGCCCCACGCCACACTCTCCTCGGCACCGAGGGCAGTCTTGTGGATTTCGCGGTGTGGCGGCGTCGAGCAGATGCCGCAGAGTTCAATGCGCTCTATGCGGAAAGCGTCGGCGGTGCGGAATACCGACCCGATGTTGTTCTGCGAGCGCACATTGTCGAGCACCACCACCACCGGCAGTTTCTCCGCCTGCCTGAACTGCTCCACCGTCAGGCGACACATCTGTTGTGTTGTAAGCTTTTGCGACATAGCGTTATATCTTTCCTTATTGCTTGTTGCCTATGAGGGTAGTTCTTGGGCAAAGTATGTACACAAGTATCATCGAGAGCGTCTGCGGCACGTTGCTTTCCGTCGGCTGCAGTGAGTTTCAGTTGGGTAGTGTCACTAACCAACTCGCCTTGTTCTTTCTTTAATTTAGCCTTGAGGTATTTCCAGTAGTTGCGGTTCTTCTCATGGTCATCCTGTTCATTGATGGCACCAACCACATCGAGAACCGAAAACCACCATTGGTTTTGTTTCTCGTCCCAGATGGCGCGGACCTTGTGGTCTTTATAGAATCGTATTGAAATCTTGGTGCTCATATCTCGTTTCTTCTTGTTCTTAATACCTATTCTGATTGCGCAGTTGCTATGAGTATTACTCGAGGAAAAAGATGGTTAATGTTTATTACTATTCATATTTAATTAGCACCATTAAACTGAACACCATAGGCAGTGGCATTGCAAGAATCGCTATAAGCTCACTGGCACAAGTCCTAACTTGTTAATGCTTTCGTTGGCTTTCTGTAAAGCCTCGTGGACTTCGAGAACTTCTGTGTAGTCCCAATACTTAATATCATTGTTCACATTCGGGAGATCTTCAACCTCTTTTTTTATCTTTTCCAACTGTTCTGTGTCGGAAACTGCCACAATGCCTTGTACGGCTTTGTTATTTTTGGCTTTCATTAAATTTAGTATAAGACTGTTAATATTGCCGGCCCTCTGTACTTCAAAAACATAAATAATCCGCCCCATGTTACCAATAGAAACCTCCCAAACGGCGTCGACCCTTGCACCATTAGCCACAGTAACTTCTGTAGTGGCTTTGAATCCCAGACAATCGCCGATATCCTTAATCTTATCGCGTATGTCATTATGAATGAAACCAGACTCTTTTTTAGTCTTGGGAGCTTCCACCACATCAACTGTCATAGGCTCGTCAATATCCTTCTGCACTTCCTGCCATATGAAATAGTCAAGAGCAATCAAATTTTCCAAATCATTATAGCCCTTTTGCTTGGCAAAAGCGAGCATCTTCTTGCCACATTCAGACAGATAGGCATACATTTTGCCGTCCATCGCAGAGTCGTATTTTGGTGTACTGGGTACTTCAAGGACGGTGAACCCCGTCTTGGTCTTGCTGTTCCACAGAATACACTCGTCTGGAAATGCCTTATTCAGTATCTCGCTCATAATAGCTGGGCCAATACCTTTAATCTTCTGCCGAAACTCATCCCAGCGCTTAGCAAGCGAGTCTTCACCATAAAGCAAATTGGCGAATTGAGCACGCAGCAAATCTATCCCGTTTGTTTCTATCAGATTGTCTATCTTATAGTGTTTGTTGCCCCACATACCCATAGCCCATAATGGAGAGAGCAAATTATAGAAGTCCTCGGCCGTCATTTTCAAAAGGCGTACCTTGTCGTACTTATGCATCTCCTTGGCGTGGGCTTTGCGTTCCTCCATTTCATCAGTGGATTTCTCCTGATGAGCATTTCGCCATTGATGATATCGTTCCAGATAGGTGATAAATTTCTTTTCGTTCATATTCAGTTGTTGTATTATTTTCAAACTGCAAAGATACGAAATTTTTCCCGTTTGGCAAAATATATTTTTCAACGGCGATTGAATATGGCAATGGCACAATAAGAATGCGTTTTTCGCTTAATTATATATTTGATTATAAGGTGCTGACTCGCTTCATATAATCATTTTAGCGGTGCTCGCAGACATACCACAAGGCCTGCAAGCAGGCAGAATGTGTGAATGCGTGAATGTGGAATGTGACGATTCTTTTTTTAGAATATTTCACCATTCCAGAGCATCTTCAAGAAGTCTAGAATGTAGATGAGCTCGGTGTCGCCGGAACGGCGTGTTATGGGGTCGAGAGACACGAGGATAAGTCGGCAATCAGGATGTTCCTCCTGAAAAGCTTTGAGTCCCTTCTTGTGTTTGGTTTCAACATGGTCGGTGGACTTGATTTCTATGGCCACCTTGGCCTCTCCAATGACCGCATCCACTTCCTTTTTATCATAGGTGTGCCAATAGGAGATGATGTCGCGCTTGTCGTTGTAGCCTTTGTAAGCTATAATCTCCTGCATCACCAGATGCTCAAATGCATGTCCGTAGTCGTCGGTGCCACGTTTCAGGGTATGGCGCCCCATCAAGTAGTTGGCAAGTCCGACATCGAAATAGTAGAATTTGGGTGCTTGGATGATTTTACGCTTGATTTCCTTCCGATAGGCCGGAATCTCATACCCGATGAGTGTGTCATATAGGATTTGGAAATAGGATTTGACAGTCTTGGCCGAAACGCCGCAGTCGGAAGCGATATTGGAATAGTTCAGCATTTCGC
>JAIKVZ010000057.1 GCA_024685285.1 Bacteroidales bacterium | reverse complement strand
TCTACCAAAGTCACATCGAAGGCACCGAGTTGCTGCACAACCAGAGCAGCGAGTCGTTCCAAGCCAGTGGCAAATTCAGCTCGTTTATGACCCTGCCGCATGACTGGACCGTACAGCTCAGTGGGCAGTACTGGGCGCCATGGCTCGACCTGCAGACGCAGATGGAGCCCAACTACTGGGTAGACCTGGCCGTTAAGAAAGACGTCTTCAACAAACGCGGCACCATTAATTTACGCGTCAGCGACGTGTTCTGCACCGGTGGCTGGGGACACACCACCTACAGCGCCACCTTCAACCGCGTGGTCAAAGCCAAACGACTGGCGAGAGTCGTTTGGCTTTGACCACGCGGTTGAAGGTGGCGCTGTAGGTGGTGTGTCCCCATCCGCCTGTGCAGAACACGTCGCTGACGCGTAAGTTAATGGTGCCGCGTTTGTTGAAGACGTCTTTCTTAACGGCCAGGTCTACCCAGTAGTTGGGCTCCATCTGCGTCTGCAAGTCGAGCCACGGCGCCCAGTACTGCCCACTGAGCTGTACGGTCCAGTCATGCGGCAGGGTCATAAACGAGCTGAATTTGCCACTGGCTTGGAACGACTCGCTGCTCTGGTTGTGCAGCAACTCGGTGCCTTCGATGTGACTTTGGTAGACGTTGATGTTGATGTTGATTTTCCACCACTGGAATATCTGCCAGTCGAATATGAACTCCATGCCGTAGTTGTAGACTGTGCTGAGGTTGAGGCGTGTCGAGGCACGGTAGTAGTCATACTGGCTGTTGTAGGGTTCCCACCAGGCGTAGCGCGCTACGCTGTCGGCACACCACGTGAAGCCGTAGTGGGTAATCATGTTGTTGGTCTGGCGGTAGTAGAGAGATGTGAATATATTTATTTTGTTGATACCGAGGTTGTACGAGAGTTCAAAAGCGTTGGTGTACTCGGGGTCGAGGTTTGGGTTGCCGAAACTCATTTGGTTGTCCTCGCGAATGTCTATGTATGGGTTGAGGTCCCAGAAGTGGGGACGATGGACGCGGCGGCTGTAGCTGATCTGTGCGCTCTGTAACTCGGTAATCTTGTACGACAGATGAAGGGTAGGGTAGAGCTGCCAGTAAGGTTTGTCGATGGGTGCGGTTTGAGGGTGGTAGAGGTCGCGTCCATAAATGGAAGCATACTCACCTCGCAGGCCGGCCTGCAGCGATAGGTCTTCACTGATATTGCCGCCGAGAGTGGCATAGGCAGCGTGGACCTGCTGTCGGTAGACGAAGTGCGTCGATGATGTTTCATCTTTTATATGTGTCGAGGTGCTTGTGCTACGCCAGTAGTCGGCACGTTGGTCGGGCCAGTCCATACGGCCTTCATAACCGGTCTCAAGTCGCCAGCCTTCCTTGCCGAAGAACGAGTCGAGCGGACGCAGCCAGTTCAGTTTGAGATTGAGGGCTTGGTGGTGGTTTTCGGTCTCGCTTTCGCGCAGATAGTAGTTGCCCCAGTTGGCAGCAGGATCGGAATAGGTCTGTTCCTGATTGCCAATGCCATGCACCTTACGGGTGCTAAAGGTGGCGTCGAAGGTCAACTCCTCGTCCTTGCGGTCGAATTTCTTGGTATAGAGCAAGTTGAACGAGTGGTTGATGTTATTGTTGTTGCTGGTGGCAATCTGGGAGTAGTGCAGCGAGTCGTCGTAGAGCAAGTCGGTGGCATAGCTGCTGCTGTTGCGCTGACGGTTGCCGCCACGCAGCTGGTAAGAGAGAAGCAGGCTGTTCTTGTCGTCAAAATAGTACTCGCCGCCCACTTTCACGCTTCCCATGCGGTTTGGATTGAGGCCATATTGCTCAATAAAGTTGTGGGTAGGAATCTTGGTTATATCGGGCGGACGATTTTCGATGTCCGAGGTACTCTTGTTGCCGCGTTGGCGTAGGCCTGCGTCGGCGTTGAAGAAGAGATTGTATTTTTCGGTGGTGTAGTTGAGGCTTATGTTACCCATGGCCGTGGGTATGAACGATGGCAGCGAGTCCGGCACCATGAAAGGCAGCGGGGCGCCGACATTGAGGTTCACTACGCCGTTCAGTCCCAGAGCTCCGGCGGTTTTGTCCTTGAGCTTGATGTTGATGATGCCGCTCATACCCTCGGGGTCGTATTTGGCCGAGGGGTTGGTGATGACTTCGACATTTTCGACTGTCGAAGCGGGAATCTGCTCCAGCAATGTGGCCAAGTCGCTGGCTAACAGTTCACTGGGGCGGCCGTTGACGAGCACTTTGACATTCGAAGAACCGCGCAGGGTCACGTTGCCGTCGTTGTCGATGGCAACCGATGGAACCTGTTCCAGCACATCGCTGGCGGTGCCGCCGCCGGCAACGATATTTTTGTCAACGTTCACTACTCGCTTGTCAAGCTGGTACTCCACCATCGAGCGCTCGGCCACAACCTCAACGGCTTCCATCATGGTGGCTTGTGGATTTATGGCCACTTTGCCGAGATTCACCGACGGATGCTCGGCGCTGAGGGTGACAGTGTTTTTGTAGTACTGCGGCTCGTAGCCTACAAAAGTGATTCTCAGAAGATAACGTCCGTATGGGGCTTCGATTTTGAAGTGTCCACCACCGTCGGTTACAGTGCCGCCTTTGAGTGTCGAATCCTTTGGCGAAAGCAGTGCAACGGTAGCGTACTCTATGTTCTCGCCCGACCGTGCGTCGACAACCCTGCCGCGCACGGCGCCCTTTTGCGCAATGGCGCTAATCGTCAGTGCGAGGAATAGAAAAAATGTCAGTCTTTTCATTGTTGCGGTTTGGGTTGGCGGATGTAGTGGGGCATCTCGAAGGGTATCTCGATGGAGTACTCTATCAGGCCGCCGAATGCGCCGTCTTCCTTGTACCAGGGGGTCTGGTAGATGAGTTTCTTCACTTTGCTGCCGTCGGCGAGGGTTTTCTCGATGGTGTAGGCGTTGAGCTGCTGGTGCTCGAGGAGGCCTTTGAGTTTGGTTTTGGCCGGTTCGGGATGGCAGTTCATGAGGTTGTAGCCGACGATTTTCTGGCCGTGGCTGTTGACGTCGGCCGAGTGTTGGTTCATGTCGAGGATGTTGCCGTCGGGGTCGCAAACGGTGATGGCGATATTTTTCAGTCCTTCAAAATAATTTTCCATTTTTGGCGTTATATTAAGAACAAGGGTCTTCAACGGCCTTAAATATGTTAAGGACATCAAAGACCCTGTTGTCAGTTGTTTGAAATGTTTATTTGCACTGCAGGGCGGCCAAGGCGATGCTGTAGAGCTTGGTCTTGGCGCTGTCGCCACGGCTGGTGAGGACGCACGGTACGCGGGCACCCATGACCATGCAGGCCAACTCGGCGTGTGCGAACTTGGTGCAGGCTTTGTAGAAAATGTTGCCGGCCTCGATGTTGGGGAAGAGCAGGCAGTCGGCGTCACCGGCGACCTCGCTGGTGAGCTTCTTGGTCTGGGCGCTCTCCTTGTCGATGGCGCAGTCGAGGCTCAGAGGGCCGTCGACGATGGCACCGGGTATCTGGCCACGCTGGCTCATCATACCCAGCCATGCACCCTCGGCGCAGGCGTTCATGCCGACGCTCACCTGCTCGGTGGCGGCCAGCACGGCCACTTTGGGTTTGGGGTTCTCGAGGCTCTTCGAGACGCTGATGAGGAAGTTCATGATGCCCTGTTTCTGTTTGAAGTCGGGGGCGGGGATGATGGCCATGTCGCTGCAGACGAGCAGTTTGTGATAGGCGGGAACCTCCATGACGGCCATGTGGGTCAGCATGTCGTTCTTCTTGCCGGGCATGAGGCCGCTCTCCTTGTTGAGGATGGCGCGCATATACTTGTCGGTCGAGAGCAGGCCTTTCATGAGGAAGTCGCCCTTGCCTTCGTTGATGAGTTTCACAGCGAGAGCGCCGGCCTTGTTGTCGTTGGCCTCCTGGATCATCTCAAACTTGTTGGGGTCGATGCCTTCTTCGGCGCAGATTTTCTTCATGGTGTCGATGTCGCCCACGAGGGTGGCCTCGACGATACCGCGGTCGATGGCGGCGCTCACGGCGCAGATAGTGTGTGCATCGTTGGCATAAGCGGCAACCATGCGTTTTTTGCCTTTGGATTTGACCAGCTCGAGCAGGTCGTCAAGTTTTGTAATCATCTTATTGTTAGGTTTTTATAAATAAACAAATAATGTTAGAGATGTTGCAAATATACAACAATTCGCCGGATTATCCAAAAAATATTTTGTCAAATTAATAAAAAAATGTATCTTTGCAAAAAAATTAATAAACAGGTTTGTTATGAAAAGGTTTTTTACTACTTTGATTTTCGTGATTTTGACCGTTGCGGGTGCCATCGCGGGTCCCGTCGATGGCGTTACAGCCCGTCGCGTGGCCGACACCTACATGAGCGCAATGGGTATGAAAAACACCGCCGCGCTTAGCGACGTCACCGCGCAGACTCCGTTCACCGAGTTCTACGTCTTCGCCTCGGACGAGGGCGGCTTCATCCTCGTCAGTGCCGACGACTGCGTGGTTCCCGTACTCGGATTCTCCGTCAACGGACGTTTCAGAGCCCAAAACATCCCGGCCAATGTCCTCAGTATCCTCGACGGCTACGAGCGCGAGATTCGCTACTGGAAAAGGTTCGAGACACAAAAAGAGGGCTCCGTCGTGCAGCAATGGTCGGCCCTCACCAGCGGCCAGATGTACCCGGCACCCCTTACTACCGCCGTTACGGCTTTGCTGACCACAACTTGGGATCAGTGCCCCTATTATAATATATTTTGTCCTTACGACGCCAACGAGGACTACTCCGGGAACAACCATGTCGTGACTGGTTGCGTGGCCACCGCCACCGCCCAGATTATGAAGTACCACAACCATCCCACCACAGGTTACGGCAGCCACAGCTACCTACACAACAACGGCAACGTGAGCTACGGCACCCTCAGCGCCAACTTCGGCTCCACCACCTACAACTGGAGCAGTATGCCTAACAGCCTCACCCAAAGCAGCACCACAGCCCAGGTCAACGCCGTGGCAAAACTGATGTACCACATCGGTGTGGCCGACGAGATGGAGTACGACTATGCCGAAAACGGCGGCAGCGGCGCCTTCAACTACAACTACGACAATGTACTCATCCCTTGCTCGCAGACTTCGCTGGCTAAATAC
>JAIKVZ010000054.1 GCA_024685285.1 Bacteroidales bacterium | reverse complement strand
ATAGGCTACGAAATAGTTGGCTATCCCCTGACCTTCGTACTGTGCATCGAATCCCAATAGTGGGTTTTGGTACATCTCGAAGCGCAAGCCTGCACTGAAATTACCATTGGTGTATAGAATGTCGGCTCGGGCATTCATTAGCAATTTTTCGGGCACTTTTTCGGCTCCGATAACGGTGTCTTCACGCGACATTTGAGCATCAATTTGCACATTTCCCGTTACGTGGCCTCCCATAATCCCTTGAGCTCTAATGGCTCCCATTGACAATAACAGTATCGCCACTGTCAAACATAGTTTTCCTTTCATTGTCTTTACAAAAGTTTTTCCATTTGCAAAATTACACAAAAAAACCGAGTTTGTAGTTAAATTATGAAAATGGCATGAAAAAAAGACTTAATAAAATATTTTTTTTGTGGAATTAAAAAATATGTGTATTTTTGCAAACTCAATAGGAGTGTGAAAATGAGCCGGAAAAGCGATATGACGATACGGTTTAGTGGCTTAAAACCAGGTAAATATACCTATGAATATGCCCTAAACAAATCGTTCTTCGATGAGTTCGAAAACGAAGAAATCGAGGATATAAATATCAAGTTTGCGGTTGAAATGGAGCGAATGGAGCACATGTTGATGTTCGATTTCAAGTTTGAAGGAGAATTGACAACACGATGCGACCGCTGCTTGGGCAGAATGACCATTCCGATAAGCGGAGAAGAGCACTTGAATGTGCGATTCAGCGATACGGAGGTTTGTGATGACGAAGATGTGGTGGTGTTGCCTGAGAGCGCTTTCGAGATTGACTTGGCTCAGTGGCTGTATGAGTACGTGGCCGTACGAATACCAATGCAGCACTTACACCCCGAAGGAGAATGCGACCCTGAAATGGTGAAATACATTGTCAGTGACGAGGAAATGGTGAAGAATGTCGATGATGTTGACCCGAGATGGGAAGCACTTAGGAATTTGAAATAATAAATTAAAAAAGTAATAATATGCCACATCCAAAACACAGATTCTCGCAGACCAGAACGGCCAAGAGAAGAACGCATGACGCGTTGGAGAAAGCGCAGCTCACTACTTGCAGTAATTGCGGCGCACAAGTAATGTATCACCACGTATGTCCCGAGTGTGGGTACTACCGCGGTAAACTCGCTATCGAAAAGAACGTGACCGAGTAAACCTGTGTGATGCAAAAGGTAAAGCCTCTCTGATTGAGAGGCTTTTTTATTTGATAAAAAAACTATTTTTCTTTATTTTCTAAAAAGTTCGTATCTTTGCAGATTAAAAATTAGGAAATGGAACTACTTATTGGCATAGTCTGTGGTATTGCGCTGTCGCTGTTCTTTAGCTTCGGCCCTGCATTCTTCTCGCTGATACAGAATAGTATACACTATGGGTTCAGACGCACGATAGCGTTTGTTATAGGAGTTAGTCTTAGCGATATTCTGGTTGTGTTTCTGATGCTCACTGTGCTCAGAAACCTTGATATGACTGCCGCGCTGCACAATATTTATGTGGCCACCATTGGCAGTGTTGTCATTGCATGGATTGGTGTGCACACTATTCGTCGCAAAGCTACAGTATCGCGTGACCGGACCAGTCGTATCCGTTTCAAAAACAAGGAAGAAATGCACCGTTGGCAGCTATTGATGCACGGTTTTCTGCTCAACTTCCTCAATCCTTTGATTTGGCTATACTGGGTATCATTGATTACCTTCCTCTCGGCCGAAGTGGGTCTCACCTCTTCTGAACGCTACATTTTCTTTGCCGGTTTGCTGCTTGCAGTGCTTGGTATGGATATCCTTAAATGCCGCCTTGCCTCTATGATGCAAACCTGGTTCACCGCCCGTAGGCTGAACTGGTTCAACACCATCACGGGCTCCATCTTGATTGTTTTTGCTGTGTATCTGGTTGTTTCGATGATTCTGTATCAGACCAACCCCCATATCCGGGAAAAAGAGCAGGATAATACAGCACAGCGGTCGAAAATAGTTCAAACAGTCCACCAGCATATCGCTCGGGACTCAGCGAAAGTCGACCACGATACTATTCAGTTCGAGTAAACGATTTTTCTTGGTTTACGGCCTTCGGCCGAAATAATGTACAGGCCCGTAGTGGGCAATGAGAAACGCACTTCGCCGTGTGCTTTGTCGGTATAGGCTATGCACCGTCCGGTGCAATCGTAAATGGCAATGCTGCCACCGTTGCCGCCGTCGACCGCTATGCCACCGTCGACCATCACTACAGTCAGTGGGTGTTGTTCGACAATCTGTAAGGCCACCGTGTCGGTAGTGTCAGTCGTGTCGGTTGTATCGGCGGGGCGGGCGCTCTCGATAATGTTATATTGGCTCCACGATGTGTCGGCAAGGTAGGCATTGGCCGAGCCGTAGGGCACTACCACATTCAGCGGCGGAATTCCGTTGAAGGGTTCGCGCTGCAACATCGGGGGCAGGACTGCGGCTATTTTCAATGTGTCAAGGTGTGAGCAGTAATCAAATGCCATGTCGCCTATGAAACGCAGGCTCGACGGCATATTGATCAGCGGAACCTGGTCACAGAAAAAAAGTGCAATGTCGGCTATGCCGAGGACGCCCTCGTGCAACGTGAGAGAGCCGCTGTGCGACGAGCGAACCTTGATTAGGTAGTCGCCGATATACAGCACAGTGTTGCCTTCCCAGTTGTTTGTGTCATTGAAGTATCCACAATCACCGAACGCCGCCGATGCAATTTTGTTCAGGGTTGTCGGCAGCTCAATGGTGTCGAGTGAAGAACAGTAGTTGAATGCCATTGCGGCAATATTGGTCACTGACTCGGGCACACTGACCCGTGTCAGCCCGCTGCATCCGAAAAAGGCTTGCCGTCCGATGTCGGTTACGGTATAGGTGGTGCCGTCATGCTGCACGGTCGACGGTATGTCGAGTCCTCCTGTGGGCGGAGTGTGGCTATCCCAGCCCGGGTTGTACACTTCCACGGTCGAGGTGCTCAGGGTGCGGAAATAAAGCGTCTGTCCCGATGTGGCGGGATGGCTGAAAATTAATGCCCTCACTGCCGTGGTGGCAGTGAGGAGCATTACCATGAAAATAATTTTCTTCATATTTCGTGTTATTCGCGTGCGGCAAGCAACAACTCCATCATCTTGATGGCGGAGGTGCTGACGGGGGTACCATGGCCGAAGATGGCGGCTACGCCGGCATCGAACAGGTACTGGTAGTCCTGTGCCGGGATAACGCCGCCGGCAACCACCATGATGTCTTCGCGGCCGAGTTTCTTCAGCTCTTCAATCAGTTGCGGCAGGAGGGTCTTGTGACCTGCGGCCAGCGAACTGGCACCCACAATATGCACATCGTTCTCCACAGCCTGCTTGGCTGCCTCGGCGGGAGTCTGGAAGAGGGGTCCCATATCGACATCGAAGCCCATGTCGGCGTAACCGGTGGCTACCACCTTGGCTCCGCGGTCGTGTCCGTCCTGACCCATTTTGGCCACCATGATACGCGGGCGGCGGCCCTCGAGTTTGGCAAATTTATCGGTGAGTTCTTGAGCCTTCTTGAAGGCATCGCTCTCTTTTGTCTGACTGCTGTACACGTTGCTGATGAGGTTGATTTTTGCTTTATAGCGTCCGTAGACTTTCTCCAAGGCGTAGCTGATTTCACCCAGCGAGGCACGCTTGCGGGCGGCATCGATGCTGAGGTCGAGCAGGTTGCCTTCGCCGGTGCGGGCACATTCGGTCAGGCGGTCCAGCGCAGCCTCGACGGCGGCGTTGTCGCGTTCGGCGCGCAGCTTGTGCAGGCGCTCGATCTGAGCGTTGCGCACGGCGGTGTTGTCGATTTCGAGGGTTTCGATGGGATCCTCGTGGTCAAGACGGTATTTGTTGATACCCACGATGGTGTCGACGTTCGAGTCGATGCGGCTCTGCTTGCGGGCCGAGGCCTCTTCGATACGCATCTTCGGCACACCGCTCTCGATGGCTTTGGCCATGCCGCCCAGTTTCTCCACTTCCTGGATGTGGGCCCATGCGCGGTGGGCTATCTCGTGGGTGAGGGTTTCGACATAGTAGCTGCCGGCCCACGGGTCG
>JAIKVZ010000017.1 GCA_024685285.1 Bacteroidales bacterium | reverse complement strand
GTGTTAAGCCTGCCGCTAGCGTTCATCCTGAGCCAGGATCAAACTCTTCATTGTAAGAATTGCTTTGCTTTACCTTTTGACTCGTCTTCGTGTCCGCCTCATACACCTTTATATATAAGGCATGACACACGCTATCTCTATCATCTCATCCGTTTCAAAGTTCTTTCGTTTCCTTATGACCCGTTTTTTTGGTCGAAAACGGCTGCAAAGATACGACCTTTTTCCAATATGGCAAAATATTTTTTTCATTTTTCAAAAACAAAAGTCACAACCCGCGGAATGCCAGCGCATTACGGATAAAACTTTTTTTTCAAAGCCACAGAAACAGGCTGAAGCGGGGGCGGAAACAGGGCCGGAAGCAGGGCCCGAGGGACGGTTTCGCGGGGCCATGGAAGTGAAAAACAGGCAATGTCTGCATATTGCTCACGTTTACAGTGAATTAACAGGGTTGTGAACCGGGTTCGGTCGGGCGGCGGAGGCATTTTGGTCGGAGGCAGGGCGGAAGGGGCCGAGGGCTGCCCGATGTTGACCCGACCTTAACCCGAACCTAACCTGTCTATGGCTTTGAAAACCAGCGAGTTAGATTAATATCGCCAATTTGTTGACAATCAGCGTATTGAGATTTTACGGGTTGAGTTGTTTGAGCACTTTGCCCCAGGTGTGCTTCAAACCCGGTTTGAGGGTTGCGGGGTCGAGGAGCAGCAGCGTCTGGCGCAGTTCGGACTGCAGCTCACGATAGTGGCGGCACTGCAACCATGCCAGTTTGACGCAGAGGGCGCGCACTCCGTAGGTCTCCGACGGGTCGGCCAGGCGTCGCAGGCTGAAGTCGAGCAGGTCGGTGCGCACATCGGCCAAGTCCCACGGTATCCGCTCGAGCAGTGCCAGCGACAGGCGGCGCAGCGAGGTGTCGGGTGTTGTCAATGCCAGGCGCACCAATGCCTCGCGGTGGGCGGCGATGTGCTGCGCGTCGGCCGTAGGCAGGTGGGTGAGCACCCACGCCGCGTTGCGGGCCTCGCGGCCTTCGGCCGTCAGCATGGTCGACACCAGCACCTCGCGCACGGTTGCGTCGCCGTGCGCACGACGGGCCATGGCTTTCACTTCGGCCGCACCGATGCGTTCTGTGTCGTCGACGGTCATAACTAAATTTCTATAATTCCTATAGATTTTAGATACTCGTATGTTCCATTATAGAACTCTGGCAAGCGCGTGACATCTTCAGGATAGCCCTCGGGTGTAATGTTTTTGTTGCCTTCTGGAACGCAGATAATTATTCCTTGACGAGCACGGGTCAAGAGTACACGATATGCGTTGAGCATATACTTCTGATTCTCTATATTGTTTTCTGGTGTCCATTTGTTGCGGCCATTGAATTTGTAGTATTTCCACTCGCCGTTCTCACAGCGCATATCGGCATCCCAAAGTACACAGGCGTAGTCGAGTTCTAATCCTTGCACCTGTATTTCTGTAGCGGCATCTTCTAAATAATTAGACGAGCGGATGTCGGTCTTATCCTCAAGGAACCAGTGTACTGCATTATCTTCGTCTTGTGGCAATACACATACAGCTAATGGTTTGAATCGTGCTGCAACTTTTGTTACGAGTACGCCCGTTTGTTGTGAGCCGCGAGCTTTGGTTCGCAACCACTTGCGAGCAGTGTCCATGCTACGGGTAAGCAAAACAGGATAGTTGCGACTGGCAACATCTTGATATAATGTAGCAACATCATCACGGAAGGAGAGCAGCGACTGTACAAATGTCGAGAGTGTCTCTGCACGGAATGAACGTAAGCTGACAGCCAGATGCAAATCGTCCGAAAATGAAACATTAGGATTTTCTTTGAGTAACTCATTTACGTGTCCCTCAGCATATTCAACATCAGTTAGCTTGTTGGAGATAAAGATGTTCCAATGTCTAAACCGTGAGTTGAGTGCCATAATCCATTCTGTGATGCCAGCCTCGCCAGTGTTAATTTCCTGACCACCACCAACCAAGCAGACAATAACAGCCCAGTCTTCGCGCTGGTCAAGCGACCAAATCAGAAACTCTGCCTCTGACATGGGGAAGTTGGGAACCTTGAGTTTGTTTCCGTAAGTGCCACCACGTTTCAGGTAGTCGGCAATGCGTTTGTGAGTCCAACTGCGCTGAGCTTCGTCAAAGATGGCCACATGTTCCACCTCACCATAGCCGGTATGCTCCAGACGGACTGCTTTATCAGGGTCAATCTCAACCACACCATTCTCTACGGGATTTTTGATTTTGGCCAACATATTATCGCGGTAGCGGTGGATAATCTGGATAAACTCACTCACTTCGCGACGCGAATCGGAAATTCTTTTCTTTTCGCCACGATTGGCGCATTTCTTCTGGTTGTCACGGGCTAATGCTTCTGTCAAAACAGCTACTAAAGGGCCATTTCCAGAAAGGTAAACAGCACCGTTCTCTTTATCCATATCGCCATTCTTATATGTCTGCTTTATGGCTACATCGAGACCGACCAAAGTTTTTCCTGCCCCAGGGACACCTGTTACAAAACAAATACTTTTTAGGTTCTGTTCTTTGCTTTGTTGTATAACCTTAAGTATATAGTTGATGGTGCGGTCGGTCGATACACTGTCTGCTTCATGTCTGGTAATATCTTCCACCGAATGATTCTCATAAAGAGCCCGTGCCGCTTCAATTATTGTAGGGGTTGGGGCGTAAGGACTTATGAGCCAATTGTCAATAGTACCGTCAAATATATGGTCTCGAGCGTGGTTTAGGACATTGGTGATGAGTGTCTGAAGGTGGTCGGCACCAGATATTAGAGGGTTGTATATCTGATCGTCATATACCGACAGTCTGAATTCTGTTGTCGATGATACTCGTTGCGTAGGTATTAGTATGGGCACAATAACACGGTCGTGACTGAATAGATGGAAATTCTTCAAGTCAAGAGCATAATCCATCACCTGTTCAACGTCGGCTTGTAGCACGTCTTTCTGCCCCACCTTAAACTCAAGACAAAATATAATGCCACGTAACAATAATACCACATCAATACGTTTGCCTAATCTTGGAATTTCGTACTCAAATATAATCTTAGCATCATCGTTTCCCCATGGTTTCAATGCTTGTTGCAGAATGTCTATTTCACCCATCCAAGCCTCGTCGGTAGTTGTCAGCGCTTCCCCATGATAGTTGTTGTGTAATGCACCAAGAACAGATAGGCGCTCCTGATGTAGGAACTCCTTAATAGTTGCCACATATAGACATCTGTTTGGCATGGCTTATTTCACTGTCTCTCTTCTTTATAGATTTATTTTTGTGTACTGTTTACATCTGTAAATATACAAAACTTTTTCTAATCTGCCAAACGTAAATAAGCAATACCTACGAAAAATGCCGTGTATAAAGTAACAGCACCGTGGTGGTGCTGTTGTTGTTTTTTGTACTCCCGCAGAGAATCGAACTCTGATCAAAGGTTTAGGAAACCTCTATTCTATCCATTGAACTACAGGAGCAGTTGCAAACGTTATAGTTTGCGTTTAATCTCTATCACTTCGTAGGCTTCGACGATATCGCCTACCTTGATGTCGTTGTAGTTCTCGATGTTCAGGCCGCAGTCCTGGCCGCTGACCACCTCCTTGACGTCGTCCTTGAAGCGTTTGAGGGAGGCAAGCTTGCCGGTATAGACCACAATGCCGTCGCGGATGATGCGGATGTTGCTCTGGCGGTTGATTTTGCCGTCGAGGCACATACAGCCGGCGATGGTGCCGACCTTGCTGATCTTGAAGGTTTCGCGAATCTCGAGGTTGGCGACAATCTTCTCCTGGGTTTCGGGGGCGAGCATGCCCTCGATGGCGTCCTTGAGCTCGTTGATGGCATCGTAGATGATGCTGTAGAGGCGGATGTCGATATGCTCGGTCTCGGCCATCTTGCGAGCACCCACGCTGGGACGCACCTGGAAGCCGACGATGATGGCGTCGGAGGCCATGGCCAGCGTGACGTCGTTCTCCGAAATCTGGCCCACGCCCTTGTGGATGACGTTGACCTGCACCTCTTCGTTGCTGAGTTTGAGCAGCGAGTCGCTGAGGGCCTCGACGGAGCCGTCGACGTCGCCTTTGACGATGATGTTGAGCTCCTTGAAGTTGCCGAGGGCGCGACGGCGGCCGATCTCCTCGAGGGTGAGGTGGGTCTGTGTGCGGATGCCCTGCTCGCGCTGCAACTGGGTGCGCTTGGCGGCGATGTCCTTTGCCTCCTTCTCGTTCTCCATAATATTGAAGGTGTCGCCAGCCTGGCAGGCACCGGTGAGGCCGAGGAGCAGCACGGGCTGCGAGGGACCGGCGGACATAACCTCCTGGTTGCGCTCGTTGTACATGGCCCGGACGCGTCCGGCCACGGCACCGGCAACGATGGGGTCGCCCTTGCGCATTGTGCCTTCCTGCACCAGCAGTTTGGCTACATAGCCGCGGCCCTTGTCGAGGGCACTCTCGATAACGACGCCCTTGGCGCGCTTGTTGGGATTGCCCTTGAGCTCCATGATGTCGGCCTGGAGGATGACCTTCTCGAGCAAATCCTCGACGCCGATACCCTTCTTGGCGCTGATGTCCTGGCTCTGGTACTTACCACCCCATTCCTCGACGAGGAGGTTCATGTTGGCCAGCTCGGTCTTAATGCGGTCGGGGTCGGCACCTGGTTTGTCGATCTTGTTGATAGCGAAGACGATAGGCACACCGGCCGATTGGGCGTGGTTGATAGCTTCGACGGTCTGCGGCATTATCTTGTCGTCGGCTGCGATAACTATGATGGCGATATCGGTCATCTTGGCACCGCGGGCACGCATGGCGGTGAAGGCTTCGTGGCCTGGAGTGTCAAGGAAGGTAATCTTGCGGCCGTCGGCGGTCTGCACCTCGTAGGCACCGATGTGCTGGGTGATGCCGCCCGCCTCGCCGGCTATGACGTTGGTTTTGCGGATATAGTCGAGCAGAGAGGTCTTACCGTGGTCGACGTGACCCATGACGGTGATGATAGGATTGCGCGGCACAAGGTCCTCGGGCTTGTCCTCTTCCTCAATCTTGTGTATGGTGTTGACCACATCCTCGGAGGCGAAGTTGACTTCGAAGCCGAACTCGTCGGCGATGAGCTTGATGGTCTCGGCATCGAGGCGCTGGTTGATACTCACGAAGATGCCGACGGACATGCAGGTAGCGATGATTTTGGTGACGGGCACGTTCATCATGGTGGCCAGCTCGTTGGCGGTGACGAACTCCGTCACCTGCAGCACGTTCTGCTGCTCCATCTCGTGCATCATTTCCTCCTCCATCTGTGCGTGCACTTTCTGGCGTTTCTCGCGGTTGTGCTTGGAGGTCTTAGACTTGCCGAGAGGCGAGAGGCGGGCGAGGGTGTCGCGTATCTGCTTCTCAATTTCGGTGTCGTCAATTTCTATTCTCTTGTCGGCCTTCGACTTCGATTTCTTTTTGCCCTCGCTCTTTTTGTCAGTGTTTTTGAGCTGGTTCTTGTCGCTGTTCTTGGCCGACTGCTCTTTCTTGGCGGCTTTTTGCTGCGACCCTGCGGCGGCAGCGGCGGCGGCCTTTTCGGCCTCGGTAATTTTGATACCCTCTTTCTTGACACGCTTACGGCGGCGACGGTCTTCGCTCTTTGGCTTGGCAAACTGGCTGAGGTCTATTTTGTCTACGACCTTCGGCCCTTCGAGCTTTTGGTATTGGGTTTCGATGAACTCAGGCTCGGGCTTAGGTTCGGGTTCGGGCTTGGGTTCAGGTTTAGGTTCCGGTTTGGGCTCGGGCTTTGGCTTGGACTCGGGTTCCTGTTTGGGCTCGGGTTTTGGCTTGGCTTCGGCTTTTGGGGCAGCTTTCTTTTTCTCTTTCTTGCGTTTGTCGGGACGGGTCTTGGTATTGATGGCGCTAAGATCCACCTTGTCAATGATTTTCAGCGACCCGATGATAGTCGGTTCTTTGGTCTCGGCGGCCGAAGGTTGTTGCGGCTCTGCGGCGGCTTCGCCGTCGGGAACATCCTGCTGTTTGGTCTCGGTCGTCTCTTGACGCTGTTCTTTAACTATCGGGGCCGCGTAGTTCTTGATGATGATTTCGGCAGACTCGTCTTTGGCAGGCGTAACCGGTTCGTCTATGGCCACGGAGCGCTGGCTGCCGCTGGGCACGAGCTCTATCTTCTCGGCCTGCTCTTTCACGGCGCGCTCTTTCTGGAAGGCGGTGGCCAGCAGCTGGTACTGCTCGGGCGTAACCCTGGTGTTGGGGTTGAGGTCTACCTTGTGGCCGTGCTTGGCTAAGCACTCCACGAGGTTGGATATGCCAACGTTGAATTCTTTGGCTACTTTGTTCAGTCGTATGTTTTTCGGTTCTTCTGCCATGTCTTTTTGGGGTGTTGCTCGTTGCTGCCTGTTGGTGAATATGTTGCTTTTTTAAAGTGTGTTAAAAAGTTGAAACGGGGCAATTTTTTTGGTTCTTTCGTCGTTTCTTCTTTTGCTATGGAGAGGGGGGGGCTATTCGGCGAATTCGGCTTTGAGGATTTCGAGCACGTTGTCAATGGTCTCCTCTTCGAGGTCGGTGCGGGTGATGAGTTCTTCCTTGGACAGGGCGAGAACGCTCTTGGCGGTGTCGCATCCTATCTTGACGAGCTCGTCGATGACCCACTGCTCTATCTCATCGTTGAATTCCTGGAGGTCCACATCGTCGTAGTCCTCGTCGGTGTCGCGGTAGACTTCAATCTCGTAGCCAACCAGTTTCGAAGCCAGGCGTATGTTGTATCCGCCCTTGCCTATGGCCAAGCTCACTTGGTCGGGCTGCATGAAGACTTCGGCCTTCTTCTCCTCTTCGTTGATACGTATGCTGCTGATTTTGGCGGGGTTGAGGGCGCGCTGTATCATCACGTCGACACGCGGGGTGTAGTTGAGAACATCGATGTTCTCGTTGCGGAGCTCGCGCACAATGCCGTGTATGCGGCTGCCCTTGACGCCCACGCAGGAACCAACGGGGTCTATACGGTCGTCGTAGCTCTCAACGGCCACCTTGGCACGCTCGCCGGGCTGACGCACAATGTTCTTAATGGTGATGAGGCCGTCGTAGATTTCAGGCACCTCGCCTTCGAGCAGTCTCTCGAGGAAGATGGGGCTGGTGCGGCTCAGTATGATTACGGGCGAGTTGTTCTTCATCTCGACCTTGAGCACGATGGCGCGCACGGTATCGCCCTTGTGGAACCGGTCGCCCGGAATCTGCTCGCTCTTGGGCAGCAGGAGCTCGATCTTCTCTTCGTCGAGAATCAGAATCTCTTTGCTCCAGGGCTGGTACACCTCGCCCACGACTATCTCGCCCACCTTTTCGCGGTATTTCTGGAAGATGAGCGACTTCTCATAATCCTGTATCTTCGCCACCAGGTTTTGGCGGATGGTGAGAATTTCGCGGCGGCCGAAGACGGTCATGTATATCGGCTCGGAGAGCTCTTCGCCCACCTCGAAGTCCGACTCGATTTTCACGGCCTCGCTCAGCGCAATCTCGCGGGTCGGGTCCTGAACCTCGCCGTCCTCGACGATGGTGCGGTTGCGGAATATCTCAAGGTCGCCCTTGTCGATGTTCACAATGATGTCAAAGTTGTCCTCAGACCCGAAGTGTTTGGCCAAAGCGGCGCGGAACACCTCTTCGAGGATGCGCATAAGTGTTTCACGGTCAATGTTCTTGAAGTCTTTAAACTCTTGAAACGAATCAATCAGATCCAGTGTTTTCATATCTCAGATTTTCTATTTTCAGACAGTGTTGGTTCAAAATTTAATGGCCACCCGTGCAGAGCGGATTTCGTCGTAGCGCAGTTCCACGTCGTGTGGCGGCTGTTTCTTGGTGCCCGGCAAGTGCAACGTGGCGGTCTCGTCGCCGGCTTGAGCCAGCGTGCCCTCCAGCCGCTCGCCGTCGTCGGTTTCGACAATAAGGTCGCGACCCACGTTCTTGCGATACTGCCGCAGCAATTTCAGCGGCGAATCAGCTCCGGCCGAACTCACAGTGAGCTCGAAATCCTCAACATCGCGGTCCAGCTGGTCCTCGATAGAGCGGCTCAACTCAATGCAGTCGTCAATGGTCACGCCATTGTCGCCATCGATGTCAACAAAAATCCTGTTGTCGGGCGTCACCTTGACTCCCACCAGGAATTTGTCGCCACCTTCGAGCAGGTTTTTTACAATTTCAATTATCTTAACTTTCTCAATCATAATAACATAACAAAAGGGAACTCACGCTCCCTCATTCAAAATTCCGCTGCAAAGATACAAACAAAATTCCACATGGCAAAATTTTTTTTGCCACATACACCAAAACCGACCTGGCGCAGACACTATAAGTTTTGTAAAGTATTTGAAAATCAATGAATTAGATAAATTAACACAAACTACTGTTAGTCAGGCCGTTAAACGGGTTAAGTTCGGGTTAAGGTCGGGTTGAGTTCGGAGAGCCTATTTCCAGCACCCGTTTTTATCAGTCCAAACCCCGACCAGAACACCCTTTCAGACCCTCCGTACAAGCTCTTTGCAAAGACTTTATCACATTTTTTTTAATATTTTATGCATGCCGTTCAGAGTTTTTTCGTATATTTGCAGCGACATAGTCTACACCTAAGCGTGCCACATATTGGTATAATTGACTGATATGCCGCACGTTGGGGTGGGTAAATATAGGCTAACGTCATCTTGAAAAATGAAAAAATATATAAAAAATATGAGACATATCAAGACAGCACTTCTTCCTTTGGCAGCAGCCCTGCTGCTCGCCTCGTGCGGCTCATCCAACGAACTGGCCTATGTGCACGACGCCCAGCGCGACACGGCAGTGAGCGTCAGCGAGCAGTTCCTAAAAGGCATTCAGGCCAACGACATCCTCTACATCTATGTGGAGAGTGGCACACCCGAGTCGACAATCCCTTTCAACCAGGAGACCAATAAGATTGCCATGGCATCGGGCACGGTGATGAACCCGGGCTCGTCGGCTGTGAGCGGCTATCTCGTCAATTCCGAAGGCGACATAACCTTCCCCGTGCTTGGCAAGATTCATGTCATGGGCCTCACCCATACCGAATTGGCCAAGATGCTTGAGACCCGCTTGGTGACCGACGGCCATATAACCGACCCTGTTGTCACCGTCAAGCTTATGAACTTCCGGGTCAGCGTGCTCGGCGAAGTTGTACGCCCTGGCCAGATCGAGGCATCAGGAGAGCGACTCACCATATTCGAGGCACTTGCCATGGTCGGCGACCTGACAATCTATGGCCTGCGCGAGAATGTGATGGTGGTGCGCGAAGAGAACGGTATGCGAACCGTCGGCACCATCGACCTCACTTCTAAGGATGTCTTCTCGTCCCCCTACTACTATCTGCACCAGAACGATATGGTCTACGTTGAGCCTAATATGCGCCGCAAACGCACTGCCGCTCATGACCCGGTCATTCAGGGCTACATCTCCATCGGCCTGTCTGCGCTAACAACAATTTCAACCTTGGTATATCATATCATTCTCTCCAATACTTACCTCAAGAAGTAACACAATATGGATACACAAAACATCAACACCAATCAACAGCAGACAGAAAACGAGAACACCATCTCGATTCGCGATATCGTATTCATTGTCATCAACAACTGGTACTGGTTTGTTATATCAGTCGTTGCCTGTTTGCTCATAGCCGCCTTTGTATACAAAACACAGCCCAAAGAGTACTCGGCCAGTGGCACTATCTTAGTTCGCGACAATAGCAAGAAGGGCTACAGCTCTGGCAATATGGATGCCATTTTCTCAAGCATAGGTATGGATAATACCAGCCTTTCACTTGAAAATGAGATGTATATGTTACGCTCCTCGTCGTTGATGGACCAGGTTGTTACTCGCCTGGACCTCAATCATCCCTGCTCGCGCTACGACCTCTTCCACAAGTTCACCTACTACAAAAATGCACCTCTTTTGCTGAAAGTCGAAGGTTTGCGTGCCGACAGCTCTGAGGTAAGCCTTAGTATAGATATAACGCCAAAAGGCAATAATAAGTATGTATACAAGATAAAAAATGGCGACGAAGAAATCCCACGCAGCAAAGGCGAGGCCTATTACAACCAACAGGTACCTGTGACAGAGAACGTTGCCTTCCGCGTCGAGACAACAGACTTCTACAGTGAAGACTTTGAGGGCATAACTTTAAGAATGGGCTCCTATCCCGTTCATAGAATAGGGCGCTCCATGCTTGCCAACCTCAATGTTTCGCGCGTAGACAAACTTGCATCGATACTCTCCATATCATATAAAGACAATAATCCACGCCGCGCCAATGAAATCGTAGATACCCTTATTGCTGTCTACAACGACGACGTGGTAAACGACAAGAACAAGGTGGCTGAGAAGACAGAGCAGTTTATCTCTGAACGCATAGCACTCATCTACGGCGAACTGAATGTTGTCGATGCCCAAGTTGCCGACATCAAGAAAAGTGCACAACTGCCCGACCTTGAGGCAGCCTCTGGCACACTGGTGCAGACGGCTACCCGATACAACGATGAGGTACTTAAAACTGAGGCCGAACTCAACTTGATACGCTATATCAAGAACTACATGGACGACCCCAAGAACAAATACGCCATCATACCTGCCATAGCTGGCATAAGCGATGACGGCACCCAGAGTATGATTGCCAGTTACAACCGCACTGTCAACGACTACGACCGCATGATATCTGCTGGTCGCAGCAACCCCCAGCGCCGTGGTCTTGAGCAGCAGATGGACCGCCAATATGAGGCAATCCTTACTTCTATTAGCAATCTTATCACCGCCACCGAGATGCGTCTCCAAACAGCCAAACGACAAGAGTCGCAGACCCAGAGCCGCATATCGAGTATGCCTGCACAGAGCAAGGCTGTGACAGAGGTGGGCCGCCAGCAGAAAATCAAAGAGGAACTTTACCTCTATCTGCTTAGCAAACGTGAAGAGACTGCCATGAACCTAGCCGTCACCATAGCCAATGCAAAGGTGGTTGAGCCTGCCGTGGTCAGTTTGTCTGGTCCTCGTCTGTTAATGTTCGGCCTGGTCGCCATAGTGCTTGGATTGGCTCTGCCAGCTGCAATAATGTTCTGCATAAGTTTCTTTGACTTCAAATTGCGTTCCAAATACGATGTTGAGAAGTCGATGACCATACCTGTGCTTGGCGAGATACCTCAGAAACCCGCGGGCCGTGAGAACGACGAAATATTGGTCACTGCCAACGGCACCGATGTGGTCACCGAGGCATTCCGCATACTCCAGTCAAATATACCATTCTTCCTCAACGGCGATGACAAGAAGATTATCCAAACCGTCTCCACTGTCCCTGGCGAGGGTAAGAGCTATACCGCTCTCAACTTGGCTCTGTCGTTGGCCTATTTAGGCAAGAAGACAATATTGGTCGATTTTGACCTGCGCAAGCGTTCTTTGTCTAAGATTATAGACAAAACTAATCGCGTCGGTCTTATCCATTACTTGCTTGGCAAAGAGACCGATATGGCCAAAATTATCAAGCACAGCGAGACTTCGGAACATCTTGATTATTTAGTATGCGAGAAGACTCCGCCAAATGCTACCCAGTTGTTGCTCAGTGAGAAACTTGATGAACTGGCTCAGTATATGCGTGCCAACTATGACTATGTCATATTCGACTCCACGCCGGCTCAGATTGTGGCCGATGCAGCCGTTATCAACCGCATTGCAGACCTGACCACATACATAATGCGTATTGGTTACCTCAACAAAAACTCGTTACCATTCATTCAGGAATTGCAAGACAAAGGCAAATTCAAAAACATGGCTATTATTCTTACCGACGTGCCACTTATGCGTAAGAGCTACGGTGGCAACTACGGTTATGGTTATGGCTACGGTTATGGTTACGGCTATGGATATGGCTATGGCTACGGCTATGGATATGGCTACGGTTATGGCTCTGACGAGACAGAAGAGACCCCCAAGCAGGATGGGACAAAACCACTGAAAACCGAATAATTGTAGGTAACAAGATTTCAAAGAATGAAAGGCATCGTTTTAGCTGGTGGCTCAGGCACTAGGCTTTACCCGATAACCAAAGGAGTTAGCAAGCAATTGCTTCCCGTCTACGACAAACCGATGGTATACTATCCCATCTCGGCTTTAATGCTTGCCGGCATACGAGATATACTCATAATTTCCACTCCTTATGACCTGCCGGCATTCAAACGTCTGCTTGGCGACGGTAGCGACTATGGCGTTCATTTCTCATATGCCGAGCAACCTTCGCCCGATGGTTTGGCCCAGGCCTTTATCATTGGCGAGAATTTCATAGGTGACGATTCTGTATGCCTGGTTTTGGGCGACAATATATTCCAAGGCAACGGTTTTGGCCGTATGCTGAGGGCTGCTGTGGCTGAGTCTGAACAGAATAGTAAAGCCACTGTGTTCGGCTATTGGGTGGCCGATCCCGAGCGCTATGGTGTAGCGGAATTCGACCAACAAGGGAATGTCATCTCAATTGAAGAGAAGCCCGCCAAACCCAAAAGCAATTACGCTGTGGTAGGCCTCTATTTCTATCCCAACGAGGTTGTAAGGGTTGCCAAGTCCATCAAGCCCAGTGCCCGCGGAGAACTGGAGATAACATCTGTGAACCAGGCTTTCTTATCGAAAGGAGACCTAAAAGTGCAACTTCTTGGTCGTGGTTTTGCATGGCTCGACACAGGGACACATGACTCTTTGGCCGAGGCCTCCACTTTTATAGAGGTGCTTGAGAAACGACAAGGCCTAAAAGTGGCCTGCCTCGAAAGCATAGCATACGAAAAAGGGTGGATAAACGACGACGACCTACGCCGTTTAGCCAAACCGATGATTAAAAACCAGTATGGGCAATATTTGTTAAACCTCATAAACCAGCCCAAAGAACAGGAATGAATATTGTAAAAACTGAAATAGAAGGCCTTTTCATCATTGAGCCGCGCGTGTTTGGCGACAATCGCGGCTATTTCTTCGAGAGTTTCAATGCCAGGGACTTTAAAGAAGCCACAGGCGTAGAGGTGGAATTCGTGCAAGACAATGAGTCCAAATCGACTTATGGCGTTGTTCGCGGCCTCCATTTCCAGAATCCACCATACGCTCAAAGTAAATTGGTGCGTGTGGTAGAAGGCGAGGTTCTTGATGTTGTGGTGGATTTAAGAAGACATTCTCCCACATTCGGGCGCCATTGTGCTGTGGTACTTTCGGCCTCAAATCACCGCCAATTTTTCATTCCTAAGGGATTTGCCCACGGATTTGCTGTATTGAGTGATGAAGCTATATTTCAATACAAGTGCGACGAGTATTACCATCCAGAAGCCGAAGGTGCCCTCGCATGGAATGACCCGACACTCTCCATCGACTGGCAAATTGCGCCCTCGAGTGTTAAATTGTCTGAAAAAGACAAGAATCACCCTAAGTTTGACTCTTTTGTAACTCCGTTTGAATGAATATCCTGGTAACTGGAGCCAATGGCCAACTCGGCCGACACCTGCAACTCTGCTGCAACAAAACGGAGCATAATGTTGTCTTTACTGATGTGGACGAACTCGATATAACCAGCGCCGATGCTGTTCGTGAGTTCACCTGCCGACAGCACATTGACACTATTGTGAATTGCGCCGCCTACACCAATGTGGACCAGGCCGAGAGTGATGCCGCAGCTGCCGACCTTGTCAACAACGTGGCAGTTGGTCATCTGGCTACCGCAATGAGCGAGGTATGCGGCCTATTGGTCCACATATCCACCGACTACGTTTTCGGCGGAAACTGCGGCAACACACCGCGCACCGAGGCCGAGCCAGTCAACCCAACTGGAGTCTACGGCTTGACAAAACTGCGTGGCGAACAGGCCATAGCGGCATCGGGCTGCAAGCATATAATTATTCGAACCAGTTGGCTATACAGTGAATATGGCAAAAACTTTATGCGTACAATGTTATCGCTTACAGCAAGTCGCGACTCCGTCAGCGTAGTGGCCGACCAAGTAGGTACCCCAACCTATGCCGGTGATCTTGCTACCACTATCTGGACGATACTTGCCAACCCTAAGATTGAAAACAGCCAGGGTCTGTACCATTATAGCAACGAAGGTGTATGCAGCTGGTACGACTTTGCCTATTTTATAGCCACCCACGCCGGCAACACTGCTTGCAAAGTCAACCCATGCCACAGCAGCGAGTTCCCAAGCAAAGTGGTGCGCCCAAGTTTCTCTGTACTCGACAAGACCAAAATAAAAAACACATTCAATATTACTATCCCACACTGGACCACCAGTGCCCAGCGTTGTCTTGATAATTTGCTAAATAATCGCCAATGAAAAATTTCGCTATAATAGGAGTGGGAGGATATGTGGCTCCGCGCCACTTGAAAGCCATAAAAGACACTGGCAACAACCTGCTGAGTGCCTACGATCGCAGCGACAGCGTGGGCATCATCGATTCGTACTTCCCCAACGCAGCCTTCTTCACAGAGTATGAACTTTTCGACCGTCATAACACCCGTCTCAAAGACAATGACGTGCATATTGACTATGTGACGGTTTGTACCCCCAATTATTTGCACGACGCACACACCCGCTATGGTCTTAGACTTGGAGCCGACGTTATTTGCGAGAAGCCCATGGTCCTCAGTCCTTGGAATATTGATGCACTCGAAGCCGTCGAGGGGCGTACCGGCCGTCGAGCCTACACCATTCTGCAACTCCGTTTGCATCCCTCGGTGCAGGCCCTGCGTCGCAAGGTGCTCGAAGGCGACCCCAAAAAGGTCTATGACATAGACCTAACCTACATCACCCCACGTGGCAACTGGTACTACGCTTCATGGAAAGGCGACGAGCACAAGAGCGGAGGTATACCCACCAATATTGGCATACACTTCTACGATATGCTGATATGGATATTCGGCTCTGTAAAGAAGAGTGTTGTTCACGTGATTTCTCACGACCGTGCCGCCGGCTACCTTGAGCTCGAGCATGCCCGTGTGCGCTATTTCTTGAGCATCAACGCGGCACATCTGCCACATGAAGCTGTCGAGAAAGGCCTGCACTCCTACCGCTCCATGACTGTCGACGGCGAAGAGTTTGCTTTCAGCGAAGGCTTCACCGAGCTGCACACACGCAGCTATGAAGAGATTTTGGCTGGCCGCGGTTTCCACATATCCGAGACCCGTCCAAGCATAGAATTAGTCTACAATATTCGCCATGCCGAACACGTTGGTCTTGTAGGCGAATACCACCCGTTAGCCAAATTGCCCTTAATGCCGCACCCGTTCATATGGTAAACGATGTGTTCATACACGAAAGTTCATACATCGACCAAGATGTAGTCATTGGCAAAGGCACCAAGATATGGCACTTCTGCCACGTGCAGCGTGGTGCCACTCTCGGCGAGAACTGCTCTTTGGGGCAGAACGTCAACATCGGGCCAGGTGTCAAGATTGGCAACGGTGTCCGGATTCAAAACAACGTGTCTGTATACGAAGGCGTTGAGATTGAGGACAATGTATTCTGCGGGCCGTCATGCGTATTTACCAATGTCATGACACCTCGCGCCAACTTTCCTGTCAATGGTGTCTACGAGCGCACCATGATACGTGAGGGAGCCTCGCTGGGAGCTAACAGCACAGTGGTCTGTGGCCACACCGTGGGCCGCTCTGCTATGGTGGCTGCCGGTGCGGTAGTAACCCGCGACGTGCCCGACTACGCTCTGGTTGCAGGGGTGCCGGCACGACAAATTGGCTGGGTATGTCAGTGTGGCACGAAACTTGATAGCAGTCTAAAGTGCAGTTGTGGACGAGAGTATGAGATAGACGACGACAACCACTTAAAAATCAAACAGAATGGAATTCCGTGACCTTCGCAGGCAATATGAGGCTCTAAAGCCGGAAATTGATGAGGCACTGCTCGGATGTGCCTCGTCGGGTGGCTTCATCCAGGGCCGTCATGTAGCCGAGTTGGAGGCACAGCTGGCCGATTATGCCGGCGTTGAACATTGCGTTACGTGCGCCAACGGCACCGATGCACTCTCTTTGGCATTGCGAGTGTGGCAGGTGGGCGAAGGAGATGCCGTGTTCGTACCCGATTTTACATTCTTCGCATCGGCCGAGGTGGTGGCAGCGCAGGGTGCTACACCAGTGTTTGTCCCCGTCAGGCCCGATACATACAACATGGACCCCGAGGCACTCGAGCAGCGCATTGAGCGCGTGAAGGCCGAGGGCCGCCTCCGCCCGCGCGTGGTTTTGGCGGTGGACCTGTTCGGTTTACCGGCCGACTTTAACAGGATTATACCAATAGCCGAAGCCAACAACCTGCTGCTGCTCGAAGACGCGGCGCAAGGCTTCGGCGGTGCCATAGGCGGCCGCAAAGCCTGCTCGTTTGGCCATATTGCCGCAACGTCATTCTTCCCTGCCAAACCTCTGGGCTGCTATGGCGATGGCGGAGCTATCTTCACCAACCGTGCCGATTGGGCGGCCGCGGCCCGCTCATTGGCTCAGCACGGGCGCGGCGCTTCAAAATACGAGCACACAGCTGTGGGGCTCAACTCGCGCCTCGACGCCATACAAGCCGCAGTGCTCAAAGTCAAGCTCAAAGCTTTTGCCAACTACGAGCTCGAAAAAGTGCAACACATTGCCAAGCAGTACACCGAGGCACTTGCCTCAGCAGTTGTTACACCAACTGTTGCCGAAGGCTTCAGCTCGTCGTGGGCACAATATACCGTCAGGTTTGCCAACTGCAGCAAACGCGACAAAGTAAAACAATATCTGGCCGCAAAAGGCATACCCTCAATGATTTACTACCCCTCACCCATGCACCTGCAGCCCGTTTTTGCAGACCTGCTTAGGGCCGACAAAGAGTTGGAGTCGGGTTGGGCCAGCGTCAAGGCCTGCCTCTCCCTGCCCATGCACCCCTACCTCACCGACCAGGAAGTGACCTTGGTCGCAAACACTGTAATAGAAGCACTTAATGAATAAGGTTTGTAACCCATAAATAATTGTAGCAAGATTATGAAACAACCTTCTGCCAACCCGTTAAAACATTGGTCGTTCAATCTCGTCAGACGCTACCGCCACAGCACCATACCCCGTTGGGCCATCATGTTCATGGATGTGACGCTCTTTGTGATAGCCTACGTGCTGATGAAGATTCTTGTTTTATATACTGAACCCCTCGTCAGCACTTCGGGCGAGTTGGTCGAGTTCCTTACCGCCGCCGTGCTCACCGTGCTGTTCTTCCTGGCCACCGGAACACACCGCGCCATAATACGACACGTGGGCATGAGCGACATCCTCAAGATAATCATCGCCACCGTTGGCCCCATGATTGTTTTTTGGGCAGTCAATTTCATCAACGGCAAACTCGAATTCATCGACAACCGATACCTGCTCTCTTACCGCGAGTCGTTCCAGCTCTACACCATGCTGGCTATGTTCATGATACTGTCGCGTATCTTTGTGCAGCGCGTTTACGACAACTACTTCAAACGTCGCCGCCAGGAGCGCAACATCGTCATCTACGGCGCCGGTGCGGCTGGTATCATCACCGTCAACGCTCTCAACCAAGACCTACACTATGAATACAAGGTGGTGGCATTTATCGACGACGATATGTCGAAGGTAAACCAGGAACTCAACGGAGTGCCCGTTATGCGCGCCCGCGCCGTGCTCACACCCAAGTTCATCGAGCAGAAAAAGATTGAAGAGATAATCATCGCCATACCCACCATACGCAACATCCACAAGCAGGCAATCACCAACAAGGCCCTCGACCTTGGCCTCACAGTCAAGTCGGTGCCTCACATCTCTCACTGGATCAACGGAACCTTCAGCGTCGGCCAGATTGAGAAGATAAAGATTGAAGACCTCCTGGAGCGCGAAAGCATCAAGCTCGACAACGTCAACATAGTGCGCGAGGTTGCCGACAAGGTGGTGCTCGTAACCGGTGCCGCCGGCTCCATAGGCAGCGAGATATGCCGGCAGCTGTTCCAGTATCAGCCGGCCAAAGTCATCATGCTCGACCAGGCCGAAAGCCCGATGTACGACCTCCAGTTCGAACTGCGCAGCACCAAACCCTATTGCGACTCGGTCGACCGCATGGAGTTCGTCATCGCCAACGTCAAAGACTATCAACGCATGGAGGAGGTGTTCGAGCGCTTCCACCCGCAACTCATATACCACGCCGCCGCCTACAAGCACGTCCCCTTCATGGAAGAGAACCCCTACGAGGCAGTCTATGTCAACGTGTTCGGCACACGCAACGTGGCCGACCTCGCCATCAAATACGGAGCGCAGAAATTCGTCATGGTCTCTACCGACAAAGCCGTGAACCCCACCAACGTCATGGGCGCCACCAAGCGCATGGCCGAAATCTACATACAGAGCCGCTCAACCGACCGCACCCACTTCGTCACAACCCGCTTCGGCAACGTGCTCGGCTCCAACGGCTCGGTCATACCCCTGTTCAAGAAACAGCTCGCCGCCGGCGGCCCACTCACCGTCACCCACCGCGACATCATACGCTACTTCATGACCATACCCGAGGCGTGCAACCTCGTGCTCGAGGCTGGCGCCATGGGCCAGGGGGGCGACATCTTCGTGTTCGACATGGGCAAACCCGTCAAAATATACGACATGGCTCGCAAGATGATACAGCTCTCCGGTATGCCAAACATCGAAATCAAAGAGATAGGACTGCGCCCGGGCGAGAAGCTCTACGAAGAGCTCTTGGCCAACAAAGAGGCCAACATACCAACCCACCACCCCAAGATCATGCGTGCCCAGGTGCGCACCTACCCGCTCGAGGCTATAGACCGCGAATACAACGAACTGTGGGACATCCTCGAAACCATGAAACCCATGGACATCGTGGCCAAGATGAAGTCCATCGTACCCGAGTTCATCTCCAACAACTCCGTCTATTGTCAACTCGACCATAGCACCGCTCCCCAAAACACTGAAAACCAGTAAATTAACAATATTGATCTAACCCACTGGCTATCAGGCCGTAAGATAGGTTAGGTTCGGGTCAAGGTCGGGTCAACATCGGGCAGCCCTCGGCCCCTTCCGCCCTGCCTCCGACCAAAATGCCTCCGCCGCCCGACCGAACCCGGTTCACAACCCTGTTAATTCGCTGTAAACGTGAACGATATACAGATATTGCCCGTTTTTCACTTCCTCAGCCCTGCGAAACCGTCCCCGCAGCCCTGTCCGGGACTCTGTTTCCGCCCCCGCTTCGGCCTATTTTTTGGGCTTTGAAAAAAAAGTTTTACTCATAACACACTGTCATTCCGCCAGTTGTGTCTTTTGTTTCGGAAAAATGAAAAAAAATATTTTGCCATATTGGAAAAAGGTTGTAT
>JAIKVZ010000016.1 GCA_024685285.1 Bacteroidales bacterium | reverse complement strand
ATACAACCTTTTTCCAATATGGCAAAATATTTTTTTTCATTTTTCCGAAACAAAAGACACAACTGGCGGAATGACAGTGTGTTATGAGTAAAACTTTTTTTTCAAAGCCCAAAAAATAGGCCGAAGCGGGGGCGGAAACAGGGCCACGGAGGGTGCCCGAGGGACGGTTTCGCGGGGCCATGGAAGTGAAAAACAGGCAATGTCTGCATATTGCTCACGTTTACAGTGAATTAACAGGGTTGTGAACAAAAGTGCAACGAACTGCAACGATTCTTCAGTTTCGTGGCTTTTTGCAAAAAATTTCGTTGCAGTTTCCGACTTTTTCGTTGCAGTCGCTTGGCCGGTCCGGAAAAATTTCGTAACTTTGCAGCAGTCTTTCCCGTGAAAGCGGGAGGATTAGTCGCCCGGCAATCAGCCGGATCACCCGCGCACTTTGGAAGAAAACGGGTCAGAAGTCGGGTTAGAGGTCTGCCACAGGATGGCAAACTAAGTTGTCCCCGATAGCGACGAAAACATTGCAGCGCGCAAGCTCTGCATCAAACCAAGAGGGCTATATCTTAATCAGAATTTTCAGAATACTCAGAATATTCCGAATAATCCGAAACCTACCTCACCACCACGACCTTGCGGGCCGGGTAATTGCCGACCTTAACGATGTATGTACCCGATATTGGTACCGCGAAGCGCACTGGGGCAAGACCATACTGCTTAGTGGCCAGCATTTGACCTACGGCGTCGTACAAACTCACAGAATAGCCTTCGGCATTCTCAACCACAATCTCCGACCCCAGTACATACATTTTCACGTTAGTCACTGTCATTTCGTCAACGCCGACATAAATTGTGTCTGTTATATATATTGTATCATATATTGTATCGTGCACAACGACAGTATCGACAGGGCAAAAAACGGCAACCAATTGCATATTCGATGTCAGTGTGAATGTGTAGTTGGCAAATAGCGTGTTGTTGCTCCAACGATCAAACCTGTTGCCTGAAGCAGGTGTGGCGGTGACAGTTACCTGTGAGCCGTGAGTGTAAATGCCGCTACCGGTCACAGAGCCCATTGTGCTGTCATTTGGCAGTACTGTCAATTGGTATCTGATAAGCCCGAAATTTGCTGTCACTGAGGTGTCGCCCGACAAGTGGAATGTGCGTGAGTTGTCAGTGCCGCCATCGCTCCACCCATAGAACATATAGCCACTATGTGCTGTGGCCGAAACGGTAACATTGCTATCGCAGTCAATCTCGGATACCTCTACAGAACCCATTGTGTCATTGTTTGAGACAAAACTGTATGCGAAATCCAACTCCGGCGTACCATAAATATAATAAGCCCAGCTGTACCATGCATTACGATATGCGTCAACAGTGCCACATGGAACATAAATTCTGAGATTATAGCCACCATAGCCAAAAGTATAACTTTCATTAGTGATTGTCGGAGGATTTAATGCATTTATAAAAATCGAGTTTAGATTATCACATCTGAGGAAAGCATAGCCGCCAATAGTGGTAACACCACTGCCTATAGTGACAGAAGTCAACCCGCTGCAATTCTCAAAAGCATAATAACCAATGGATACCACCTCGTCAGGAATAACAACTTCAGTCAGACCTGTACAGGCATTGAAGGCATAATTGCCAATCACAGTAATCTCATCAGGAATGACGGTATTTTTGCAGCCCAAAACAAGTATATTAAGGTCGGTCTGTATGATAGCGTTACAACTGTCTCTACTGTCAAAATGCGAATTGTCTGCCGCAACCACAATGGATTCCAGATTACTGCAACCTGAGAAAACCCCACTGCCTAAAGTGGTTAGCGAGCTGGGGATATATAACGAAACCAAGCTGCTGCAATTGGCAAATGCGCTACTTTCGATGTTTGTGATAGAGTTGGGGAGTTCGAGAGATACCAAACTTGAGCAGCCATAAAAGGCAGACGAAAAAATATCTGTAACAGAGTTGGGTATTGATATTGACGTCAAGTTGGAACATCCGTAAAAAGTACTACCGGGAATTACCGAGACCGAGTTTGATAATACTACTGACGACAATCCGCTACATCCATGAAAAGAACGCCATCCTATGGAAATTATCGAGTCCGAAATAGTTACCGATGTCATACTGATACAATTACGAAATGCGTCGTCAGAAATGCTTTTGACCGTATAATTGATACCGCCATGAGTTACCGATGACGGTATTACGACATCACCCGACACATAACTGTAATAATTGCCGCCCGTTGGATTGACCACACTTACAACAGTACCTCTAACGGAATAGTACAACGTCGCGCCCTGGTAGGTATAACTGAAATCGTAGGCGCTTGCCAGTTGGGGCAGGGCCAAAACCATTATCAGGACGGCGAAAAATGTAAGTTTATGTTTCATTGTGATTAGTATTTTCTGAAATGCAAAATACGATTTATTTCCAAGCTGGTAAATAAATGCGGTCGAGTTCGGCGAAGGCGTATTCGAGACCTGACTTCTCGTCGTGCATACGTGGCGTGATGTTGATTTGGCGGAAGGTCGACATATCGATTGTCGGGAAATAGACATCGGCGTCGAAGTCGGCGTAGACCCATGTGAGATACAACCTCTTGGCAAAGGGCAGGAACAGACGATAGATTTCGGCGCCGCCGATAACAAATGCCTCCTCTTCGTAGCGCACAGCGTCGAGCACGGCATTGACCGAATGCATCGTCTCGGCGCCCTCGCAAGCAAAGTCGTGGTTGTGTGTCACCACAATGTTGCGGCGGTTGGGAAGCGGGCGCTTGGGCAGCGACTCAAATGTGCGGCGGCCCATGATAACAGGGTGGCCGGTGGTGAGCTGTTTGAAATGACGCATATCGTCGCTAATATGCCACAGCAGGTCGTTGTTCTTGCCAATGGCATAGTTCTGGGCCAACGCCACTATGATAGATATGTTGGTCTGAGGTTGGTGATACATATTAACGGTATTCTATCTGTTGAAAATTCTTACTGAACGCTCCAAGATGCCGGCCAGATAGGCCAACGCCAAGCCATAGTTGGTTATGGGCACGCCTGCCTGCAAGGCGGGTTCGAGTCTGGCCCTCAGCTGCTTGGGAGTGACGACGCAACCGCCGCACTGTATGACGAGCGCATAATCGGAGAGCGGACGCTCGATGGGCGACGCGCCGCCAATCACCTCGCACTGCAGCGTCTTGCCGGTAAATTGCCGCAGACGTGCAGGCAGTTTCACACGGCCTATGTCCTCGCAGGTAACGTTGTGGGTGCAGCTTTCGAGCAGCAGCACACGGTCGCCGTCGCGCAGGCTTGATATAGTTCGCGCACCCTCCAAGTAGCGGTCGAACAGCCCTTTGGCACGAGCCAGCACAACGCTGAAACTGGTCAGATACACCTCGTCGGGCACAATTTTTGCCACCATGGGATACACCTGGCTGTCGGTCACCACCAGCCGTGGCGGAGCCGTCATGCGCCCCAACGCGGTGGCCAGCTCGTTTTCGCGGCACACCACGGCGCAGGCGTGGTTGTCGAGTATGTCGCGCAGCACCTGCACCTGCGGCAAAATCATGCGTCCCTCGGGAGCCGACGAGTCGATAGGGGTAACCATCACGACCGTGTCGCCGGCCGCAATAACGTCGCCCAGCAGCGAGTTGTGGCGGTAGGCCGTCTCTGGCAACGCCTTGCGTATAAGTTCAAGGAGCGGCTCGCGACGCGACACATCGGCAACCGTTAGTTGAAAGACCTCGGCTCCGGCCTCGCGACCAACGGTGTCGAGCAACGCTTTGTCGGGTTGGTGGCGGTCGGTTTGCGAGCAGACAACGATGCACGGCGTCTGCCTGCCGCGGCACCCGGCCAGCAGCTCGCGCTCCTCGGTGCCGAACAGGTTGTCGGTGAAGAGGATGATAGCCAGGTCGACCTCGGGCAGCACCTGCATGGCACGCTGAACCCGCTCGCGGCCCAGGGTGCCGGAGTCGTCGATTCCGGCGGTGTCGATAAGCACCACAGGACCCACGCCGCCAATCTCCATCGACTTGCGCACCGGGTCGGTGGTTGAGCCGGCCTGCGCCGAAACAATGGCTATCTGCTGGCCGGTGAGGTAGTTGATGAGCGAGCTCTTGCCGCTGTTGCGCCTGCCGAAAATGCCTATGCGCGGTTTGTTTTCGTTGCCAATCATGTTGCAAAGGTACGACTTTTTTCCGACATTGTGAAAAAAAAGCGCACTTTTGGGCTCGAGGCTTGCGGGTTTTCAGTTTTTTTGTGTATTTTTGCAAAACGGTCTGACAGCTGCTGGCAACGCCAATGCTCAGACATATAGCAACTTGATTGACAACACCCGTTACACAATGCCCGCCATGGAGAGACACAACCATTTCGACATCAGACCGTCGGTTTTGGCCGACCTGCCGCTGATTATGCTCATGGTTGAGCACTCGCGCCAGCTTATGCGCCGGCGCGGCAACACCACGCAGTGGACCGGCGGCTACCCCGACGAGGCCACGGTGCGCCGCGACATCGAGGGCGGCCACAGCTACATGGTGACACTCGCCGATGAGGCGGTGGGTACCTTTGCGCTGGTGCCGGGGGTGGAGCCAACCTATGGCGTGATTGTGCACGGCGACTGGATTGACCGGCAGACCCCCTACTCTACCGTGCACCGCATGGCCTGCCTCAGCAACGGGCTCGGAATGGGACGCCACATAATTGATTGGTGCGAGGGCCAGGCGGCCTGCCTGCGGGCCGACACCCACGCCGACAACGCCCCCATGCTCCGCATTCTGGAGCAATGCGGCTTCACCTACTGCGGCATTGTGTTCATGGACGACGGCAGCGAGCGGCTGGCCTACCAGAAAATGATGTACCCCATGGTGAACAGCGAACTCAAAGCCTATGTGGAGGCTTCGGTGCTGCCGCGCTATGCCGGTTTCGACAAGGCTCACAACACCGATCACGTGCTCACCGTGATGGCCCGCAGCATGGAGCTGGCGCAGCAGCTGGGCGCCGACCCCGACATGGTTTACACCATTGCCGCCTATCACGACATTGGTGTAGAACTGGGTCGCGACGAGCATCACCTGCATTCAGGACGCATGATGCGCGCCGACGAGGCATTGCGCCGCTGGTTCCGCCCAGAGCAGATTGAGCTCATGGCACAGGCCGCCGAGGACCACCGCGCTTCGAACCATGGCGAACCGCGCTCGCTATACGGCAAAATTGTGGCCGAGGCCGACCGCGACATAGAGCCCGAAAAGATTGTGCGCCGCACCGTGGAATACGGCATAGACCACTACCCCGACCTGGACCGTGAAGGGCACTGGCAGCGCACCTTACAACACCTTGGCGAGAAATATGCCGAGGGGGGCTACATGCGGCTGTGGATAGAAGGCTCGCGCAATGCACAACAACTGGCCGAACTGCGCTGCCTGATAGCCGACCGCACACGTCTGCGCCAACTGTTCGACAATCTTTATAACCAACTAAATAAATAGAATACAACTATGCAGACCACATTAATCATACTTGCCGCCCTGTGCGCCTTGGTCGGGCTTGTGGGCTCGGTGGTGCCGGGTTTGCCCGGGCCGCCGCTGAGCTGGGTGGGACTGTTGCTGCTCAACATTGCCCACGTAGCCCAGCACAGCACCGCCTTCATGGTGGTGGCCGCCGTGGTAGCCGTGGCCATAACGGTAATCGACAACATACTTCCCTCGTTGGGCACCAAACGCTCCGGCGGCTCAAAAGCCGGTATCTGGGGCTGCAACATAGGGCTTGTGGTGGCAATACTGGGGCTGCCATTCGGCCCGCAAGGGCTGGCCGGCATTATAGTGTGGCCTTTTGTGGGAGCGCTGGTTGGCGAGTGGCTCACCCAACGCAAGCTGCGTCCGGCTCTGCGTGCGGCGTGGGGGGCGTTCACCGGTTTTCTGGCCGGCACACTGGTCAAATTGGCCTATGGAGTGGCCGCCTTGGCCATCGTGGTCAAAGACATCGTGACGTTTTATTGAAAAATGCCAATAGTCTGGAAATCAACGATTTATAAATTTACGCATAACCCACTGGCAATCAACGCAATAGATGGGTTAGGTTCGGGTTAAGGTCGGGTTAACATCGGGTCAAAATCGGATAGTTATGCCCACCGTCCGAACAATACCCGTACCCACAGCCTCTCAAGGCCTGACAATGAGCATTATAGCTTGATAATGGAATGCACCGGAGCCAAGGTGCGCAACGGTTCGGCACCACCAAGCGAGAGCAACTCGACCAAGAACACAAAGGCATCGACCTGCACACGGCACAGCCGGCCATCGACCATGACCTTTTCGGCGGCGAGGGCATTGGCGATACCAAGAGCCGTGCCGCCTGTGGCCAGCACATCGTCGAAGAAAGTAAGGTGCAACACGCCGTCGTCGACACGGCCTGCGGCGATGTCGCTCAAGCGGTAGAAGACCTCGTCGGAGCCATACTCTTTCTTAATCTCAACGCGGCGCAAGTCGCCCTCGGCAAAAGGCAGCTTGCCTTTCTTGCGAATGGGCACTATATTGCTCACGCCGCCCTGCATGGTGAGCAGCGGCGAGGCGAAGAGGAAACCGCGGGCTTCGACAGTGGCCACGGTAGGCGACGGCACCAAGCTGTTAATCTCGTGCATGAGCTGGCTGAAGGTATCGGCATCTTGCAGAAAAGGCATAATGTCAATAAAATCAATGCCTTTGATAGGGAAATCCTGATAGTGCTTTATAACATTCTCAAACATGGACAGACAGTGTTTATAAAGAGATAACGCAGCTGTGGCAAAAATATTGCGCGACCGAGCCAAAAAATGCTACATAGCCCAGACCAACAGGCCGCCGCAGATGATGACGCCCGTTACGAGCATATCTATCAGACAGTAGCCCATGATGTCTTTGGCGCTGAGTTTGGCAATGGCCAGTGCCGGCAGGGCCCAGAACGGCTGTATGAGGTTGGTCCATGCATCGCCCCAGGCAATGGCGGTGCCGGTGAGGCCTGGATCGACCCCGAGGTCGGCTCCAGCTGCGAACATAATAGGTGCCTGAATGGCCCAATGGCCTCCGCCCGATGGCACAAACATATTGAGCAACGCGGCACAGAGGAAGGTGAACAGCGGGTATGATGTGGGCGTTGAGATCGATATGCAGGCGTCGCTGAGCACAGTGCCCAAGCAAATTCCGCTGGCACCGACTCCGGTAATAATGCCCATTATGCCGGCGTAGAACGGGAACTGAAGGATTATGCCCGAGGCTCCCGAGGCCGCCTTGCCGAATGCGCGTACGTAGGCCACGGGGGTGCCGTGCAGCAGCAGTCCGGTAAAAAGGAATATCATGATGACGCTGTTGAGGTCGAGGCTTCCGTGGTCGAATACAAAGTGGAACAGCAAATAGGCCACTCCCAAAATACTCACCACCCAGGCAAGCGGACGCGAATGCTCCATGCGCTCGGCAGGTGTAGGCTGTGCCGCACGTACTGGGGCTGCACTATCGTCGGCAAGCAGTGAGGGGTCTACCGTAACCACGTCGCGCCGTGGGTGCATTAGCGAGTTGACAGCCGTGATAGATATGATAACCAACAGCACCATAACCAAATTGTGCGGGTCGAGAATGGTTTGCGAAACCGGCACCGGTGCAGTGAGCACGCCATTGGTGGCCATGGCAAGGGCATCGCCCGGGGTGGCCATGGTGAGCGGTATGGAGCCCGAGAGGCCCGCGTGCCATACGACAAAACCGCTATAGGCCGATGCAATGAGCAGACGGTAGTCCACTCCTGCCAGTTTGCGAGCTATCTCTTTGGCAAAAATCACGCCCACAATGAGACCGAAACCCCAGTTGAGCCAGCAAGCCAATGCCGATACCAAGGTAACGATGGCTATGGCAGCCGCCGGAGTTTTGGGCACCGAGGCCAGTGCACTGACAACACGCTTGACAGCCGGAGCCGACGCCAATGCCGAGCCGCTGACGAGCACCAACGCCATCTGCATAGAGAATGCCAGCAGCCCCCACATGCCGGAGCCCCAATGGCTTACGACCTCGACAGGGGTCTGGTGGCAGATGGGCATAGCCAGCACCGCCGCGATAAGCGTCAGTATTATGGCGAATACAAACGGCTCTGGCAGCCATCGCTGCACCAACTTGACGCAGAATTTTATCATAAACCGAGCAGATATATTATCTTGTTGGCGATATCGGTATTCTGCTGAATGCCTGTGAAGTATTCAGAACCCGGACCGTAGCTGAACACCGGCACCATGACACCTGTGTGGTCGCCGGTGCTGAAACTGTAGTTGTTTTGGCGTTTCTCGATGTCGCCGCTCTTGAGGGTGAGGCCACCTGTTTCGTGATCGGCAGTAACCACCACCAATGTGTTGCCGTCGTGGTCGGCAAAATCGAGCACAGCCTTCAACATCTGTTCAAAGTCGCGCAATTCGCCTTCGAGGTAGGCCGAATCGTTGTTGTGGCAAGCCCAGTCAATTTGCGACCCCTCAACGAGCAAAGCGAACCCTTTGGGGTTGCGGCCAAGGGTGGCCAAGGCCTTCAGGACCCCCATTGTGAGCATACCGTCGCGGGCGGTAACATATGACGGATAGTAGTCCTCATAGAGCAGGGCACATAGCTTGTCGGAACCGCTGCGGAGCATACTGTCCATGGTGTAGACCACATCATAGCCACGCTTGGTCAGGGTGTCAATCGGCGAAAGGCCGTCCTTGCGGTTCTCGGGGCGGAAATTGGTTCGGCCACCGCCAATCATCACGCTGTGGGAGCACTGTGACATTTGCAGACTGATAGTGTCGAACATATGACGCTCGGGCACATGGGCGTAGGTTGAGGCCGGGGTGGCGTCGAGCACGCTGCTCGTCACCACGAAGCCTGTGCTGAGGCCCTTCTCGGCAGCCTTGGCAAAAAGCGAAGGATGTATCACGCCGCTTGGCGAGAGCGATATGCCAGACTTGTTGACTTTGTTGCCGCCCACTAACGCCGTGCCGCCAGCTCCGGAGTCGGTAGTGTAACGGTTGAGGCAGTAGGTGCGCGAAAATCCGGTATAGGGGAAACGCAGAAACTGCGAGCTGTCGCCGCCTTGTAGCACAATTGACGAGTAGACCTGGGCAACGCCCATGCCATCGCCGATAACAAGTATGACATTTTTGGGAAGGACTTCCTGCTCCTGCGCAGCACTCCCCGACTCTTCGTTTTCAAGCTCATCAATAGTCTCGGCAAGCGAAACAAGGTTGTCCAAATCGACAGATAATTCAGACATTCCAAAGCAACCCGAGGCGCTTAAAGAGAAAGCGATTGCTATTGTTAAAATCCTGAGTTTCATAAGCATTAATTGATTAAAGGCAAAATCTCCTGTTCGAAGATTTCGCGCGTTATTATACGGTAAAAATAGGAATAAGTTTCATTGAAATGTGCACTGTGATGCACAACATACTGACCCATAGACAGGAGGCTGTCAATATTTTTTTCATCGGCTTCGAAATTTAGCGGCCGAGGTTCAACCGTCTGCAAAATTTCAACATAACGGGACCACTGTTCGCGCCACTCGGCGACTGTCATGGCCGGTTTCTGCCGTGAGCTACGCACAAGAGCGTCGACAAGCAGCTCCGTGCTCACCCTACCATCGGCCACAACCGACAGATTTACCCGCACAAAACGCCCGTCAGGACCAGTATAGTCGTAGTCTGGGGTGGCTGGATTGGGCCTATACATGGCCAATTCGCTCCTGATGTATGCCGCCGATGAAGCGGTATCGGCAACCAAATGTGCCGGGCCAAAGACGTCTTGGAACGACCACTTGTACACATCCTGAAGCGACGACTCCGGAAACATGGCCATATATCGTTCAAAAGCCTTGCGCTCTACATTATGGCCGCACGAGACGAACATCAGCGGCAAAATGGCCAGTATGACAATCTTTCTCATTTCACACGAACCCTTTTTACGATTAAAATGCTGAACTCATAGAGCAAATAGATTGGCAATGCCACCACGGTAAGGGTGACCGGGTCGCCCGTGGGGGTGATGATTGCAGCCACTATGAGCACTACAACAACGGCGTAACGTCTCACACGGCTCATAGATGCGGCGTCAAGTAGGCCTACCTTGGCCAGCAACCAGCTAAGCACAGGCAACTCGAAAACCAGACCCATAACCACACTTAGCAGCAACAAAACTGAGATGTATGATGAAAGGGTTATCTGATTCACCACCGAGACATCAACCTGATACGTACCTAAGAACCTGAACGTTAGCGGAAATATCACAAAATAGTTCAGCGCCACGCCAAGCATGAACATGATATATCCAGCCACTACGGCCACTACAGCAGGACGGCGTTCCTTCTCATACAGTCCTGGAGCTATGAAACGGAAAAGAAGGTAAATTGCGTATGGCGACACCAGAATGAGGCCGGCCAGCAACGCCACTTTCATATGCACAAGGAACTGCTGAGCCAAGTCAACATTTATCAATGCCACCTCAAATTCCTGTCTAATACCGCTAAGCCTCTCGAAGAGGCGATAGGAGACAAAGTCGGAACTGCGAGGCGCGAGCACAGCCGCAAAGAGCCGGTCCTTGAAACAAAAGCATACCACCGCGCTCACCACTGTGGCCAGCACAATGCGAATCAAATAGCCGCGCAGTTCCTCCAGATGTTCCCAAAAGGTCGTAACTCACAAAGGTTCAAGCGGTGGGAGTCTCGTTGTCATCTTTCTTGGGGCTTTCGGTTCCGTTCATGCCGTCGCGGAAACTCTTCACGCCCTTGCCAACGCCGTGCATAAGCTCGGGTATCTTCTTACCGCCAAAAAGCAGCAGAACCACCAAGACGATGACAATAATTTCCCATGTGCCAATGAATAACAGGTTCATATCTATTTTGATTTGTTGTTTGACTTGCTAACGGCTTTCGGCCTCGGCCTTAATGGCTTTTTTCTTGCTATGCTTGGTCCAAAGACCGTAGACCTCGCTCACATTGCCGGCGGTGGTGAAGGCGGGAATCTCGTTGTCTTTCAAATAGGCAAGCAACTTGCTGAACTCATCCTTGGTTAGGAGCACCTCGAGTTCGATGGACTTCTCGTTGGAATAGCCGCCAATAACCTCGTAGAGGGTGCAGCCTCGCTTCAACTCGTCTATGATATAACGGCGAATGCGGTCATATTCCTTCGACACTATGCACACACGTTTGCGATTGTTGAGGGTCGCTGTGAAATAGTCGACTACAAGGCCGTTGATCCAAGTACCGATAAGACCAATGACAACCATACGGAAGTCATTGATAAAGAAAGCTGTGCAGCAAATAACGGCGCCTGCGATGGAGACCGATGCTCCGATGTCGAAATGGAGGTACTTGTTGACAATTTTGGCCAGGATGTCCAGGCCACCGGTCGAAGCGTTGATGCTGAACATCAAGGCCTGGGCTGCGCTGAGCAGGAGCACGAAGCAGCAGAGGTCGAGCCAGGGGTCGCCCATCACCGAGGGCGAGCCGGTAACAAGGTTGGCGTTGGCTATCTTCTGCCACGGCAGTATGGCGTCCCACACATCGGTCAAAGGACCGAGAATCATGGCCGTATACACCGTCTTGGCACCGAACTCGTGACCTATCAGCAGCCACGCCAAGATGAGCAGGATGGCGTTTATGGCCATAATGTAGATAGAGATGCCTTGTCCGTGAGAGAAGATATTGGACAAGACTATGGAGAGACCCGAGATGGTGCCTATGATGAGTTTGCTTGGCACCAGGAAATAGTAGACGGCGGCCGCCGTGACAAACATTCCGAGGGTCATGATGATAAGTTCTTTCCAGAACTTTCCTGTTTTTACGACGCTTACAGCATCCCAAAATTTTGACATAGTTAGAACAATATTTTTAGTTATTTTCCGTTATTGCTTTATAATCCCGTTGAGCGAGGCGTAGACCGCTAAGGCCGCCACCGACTTCATGCCGGTTTTCTTTGTAATGTTTTTGCGATGAGTATTTACTGTGTTCACAGCAATATTGAGCCTCGAGGCTATCTCTTTGCTGCTCAGACCCTGGGCCAGCAGCCGCAGCACATCGATTTCGCGGTCGCTCAGGTCGTAGTCGTCGGGCGGCATAAGCATGAGCTCCTCGATGAAGGTATGCCTCTCCAGGTCCTTCGAGAGTTGCAAAATGCCGAAAACAAGCTCCATAAGTTCCTCGGTGAGGAAATCGCCCGGGATGTATTTATAGATAATCTGTGTGAGGTCGGTGAGTTTGTCACGCAAACTATCGTGCGAGCGCGAGAGCGTGTCGGTCTTGCCGCGTTCCAGCTTCTGGCCCGGACGCAACCGCTTGAGCTGCGGAAAGATATTCTTCTCCTCATGGGCGAAATGCTCGGCCACCTCGGCGCGGTAGTCCGAAAAGTATTTCTTGAGCACCTGGCAGTTGCGCTGGCCGGCGCTGTCGGCAATATGGTCCAGATGGCGCTGCATGTGTGGCAGACGCTCGTTGAGGTAATGACGGTGCGAAGCCTCGAGATACGACACCATGACTGCCGGGCTGAGCGTAGTCAGGTAGTCGTCGTCGGGCCGGTAGTCGTCAAACGAATAGGTGTTGCAGATAAAGAGAAAGAAATCGACATCAACCCCATACTGCTCGCACACCTCGCGCACCGAGCGGTCGCCGAAACCCAGCGAGATGCCGAAGCGCGGCAACATCAAAATCAGGTCGCGGTTGGCTGCAATGAGGTCGGCCATCTTCATCCTGCGCGAAAATATCAACTGTTGCATAACCTGTTGTCTTTACATTCTGCAATCCGCCCGCCGCACCGTGCTTTCAACCATCCAGCCTCACGCCAGGGCTGTGCCCGCAACACTGTGAACACCAGCCCGTAACACAACGTGGCACACACTGCCGCGGCTGCGGATTTCAACTGCAAAAGTACACATTTTTCTCCATACGGAGAAAAAAATATTACAACACGCAACAAACAACAGGCTTTAGCCCTAAATTCCACCCTGCATAGGCCAACGCAAAGGCGCCACAGACAACATCGAGGCAGTTGACAGAAAATATTTTCAATCAATAAACAGCTGACAGACATTGCGTTGAAACCATAACAGGGACTGCAATCCAAAAAAAATTTTGCCAATTCAGAAAAAGTGTGTACTTTTGCAGCCGATTTCGAGAGACGAAACAACCGCACGGGGTATTAGCTCAGTAGGCTAGAGCGCTTGCATGGCATGCAAGAGGTCATCGGTTCGACTCCGATATACTCCACAAACAGAGGGCTTTTGAACAAAGGCCCTCGATTTTTTTCCTCATATTTACAAAAATTTCTTACCTTTGCAGTCCGAACCAAAAAAACTGCAACAATGGAAGAGCCCGTCCTCAACGACCACAATAAACAGGAGTACCCGCCCATGCATACATCTGATTAAAACACACCCATAATTTAATAAATTGTATATCTGATATATACAATTTTAAAATCACTCCATGTAGGTGGTGTGATTTTTTTTTATCTTGTTTACACAATATAGGTTTATATTTATATTGAATTTTTGAACTATCAAATAATGGTAGCCAAAATCACACCTTATTTTAGTTTTTTTTTGCAAAAATAGCCGAATATCCAAATAAAATAGTATATTTGGTTTATAAATAATTTAAAATTATATAAATATGAATAATTTTCGCTACTACAAGGATGATGATAGCATCCTGTTCAATTCGAAAAATTGGGAGTGGAGAGTTCTCTCAAATATGCAACCATGCAGCATTTGCCACGATGATGTTTTCTTCCAAAGCAGTGAGATGTTGTTTTGGTGGCTCAGGTTTCAAGGAGAAGGCAAAGAACGCCAACAGGTCAGGGATGCCCTCATTTCACAGGAAGGCTACTGGAATGGCTTTAACTGTAAGAAGATTGCAAAGGCGAATAAGCATTTGATTGACAGAGAAATCAATGAGTATGATTGTCTACTTACAGCACTTGAAGAGAAGGTTGTATATTGCGAGGCTTTCCGCGAAGCATTGAAGATGAGTGGAGATAAAAACTTGGTTGAATATGCTCCGTGGGGAGATGTGCGTTACGGTACTATATACAACGAAAAGACAGGATTATATGAAGGTGTCAATGCCTGTGGAAGATTGATGATGAAAGTGAGAGAGGGTTTCTTTAATGGGGAGTACCCCATATATGACCCCCTATAGCCACGTATCCTGTTGCATACCAAACCATCATATTGAACCTTATTGAGGTATCGGTTTCATGGATACCCTACCTCAAAAAAAAATAAAAAAATTGGGGCTGTGTAATGCAGCCCCTTATTGTATATACTTGAATTGAACCGTTTATCTATAAATATCATCCGTATAGCAAATCTTTCACGTCTCTTAAATGGAGCATTACACCTTTCCCATCAGGTGTAAGGATAATCTCACTCTTACCCCTGTCGTAGTCATCAACCATCCGTTTAATATCCTCATCATTCGGCGCTTCATCACGTAGTTGTGCAATGTACTTTTCACCCTCCTCTCGTAAGAACGTAGTTTTATCCATCAGTTTCTTCATTTCGTTCTCACCGTAATAGTCCATGGAACAATCTGGAATAAGACCATTCTCACCATACACATCAATCAGCACCTTTTTAACCAACTCTGGTGTGCATGGCTCGTTTCCTTTTACATCAAGCACAACTATAGCATCATGTATGCTGACTACCTTAAAGCCCATATCAAATAGCCTTTGCAATGCCTCTCTAAACAGTCTACTTTCCAACGCCATCAGTTTGTGTGTTAGCACAGTTCTTTCATCGTACTTTTTTTCACGTTTGAACGAGAGTACCACAGAATACACATTAGGAAACTTCTTTTTGAAAACCTTTGCGTATTCCTGACCTCTACTTGATAGTTTCTTACCATAGAACACTTGCGCAAACATTATTACCTTGATGTCCTGTCGTAGTAAAGCATACCCATTGTTATTTAGTACCTCTGGCTGCGGTCGAGTTAGCACCTTATCCCAAAACTGACCCGTAGAAGTTAGATGAACGTATCGTATTACATCAAGTGGAATATCTTTAATTTTAGGATAGTCTATTCCACTTTCTTTCAGTTTATTACAGAGTTTTACCCTAATATTATGAGTGTTATATAAAGGAGTGTTTATTATGATTGATGTGAGTGTCTGCCTGATTGAGAGTGGAACATTGTAAGTGTCATAGAGAATGGAAGAGAATAAGAGAGGGTGAGAGTTATGAATATCTACAGAATACTTGATGTTTAGAAAGTACTTTAGATATCGTGGTGTAGACGTGAGGATGTGATATATACGGTTATCTTGTAAGTTGGGTACAATAGGACGTGTTATTAGATGATGGATGTATTGTTGAATGGTATTTAGATAGTAGAGTTGCCTATTTGAATATGGTGAGAGATATTGAAGAATGAATTTCTCCGCTTCTACAGGATGTGATAGTGTGAGTTGTTGTAAGTTGTTGTAATAAACAGATAGAAAACCGTCCGACTTTTTTTGCGGTGTTCCTTTAGATTCTGGGATGTTGCCCTTTACGAGGATGCTATTCAATCTTTCGACATAGGGTTTGTATGGGTAGTAGATGGGAACTACTCTGTACTTGATTCTATCCTTGTACTTACTGGTAATCCAATATCCTGTTGCCTTTTCTCCGACCTTATGAAAACCGTCCGTTGCAATAATCTGTAATCTACATAGCGTATCAATCATCAGCTTGTACTCCTTATCAAAAATAGCCTGTAGTGTGAGACTACTCAAATACGCGATGCCATCATCACTTGAAATCTGACGTGAGATAAGGTTGTATAGGAAAAACTCATACTTTCTTATCAATGTCTTATCCGTACTTGATTTCTTGATAGTAGCAGGTTTATCCGAGGGTATTTCATAGATGATGCAATTAAACGGTGTATCATCTTCCACAGTTGTATCTCTGTACTCTTTCAGGCGTTGTCTTTCGTCTGGGTCAAATGGTTCTTTGGTTCGTGGTCTACCCACCTTTGCACCCCTTACAATTCTCTTACCATCATCAATATCTTTTACCTCCTTATGAGTGTTCAGGATGGTATCATAATTCAACCCGTCTATATAGTAGAAGTATTTTGTTTTCTTGTCTATCATTTTCAAATTCAAGTATATTTATATATAGTTGCAAGTTCAATATAATTCAATAAAGTTCATTATCATGGCAAAACGTACACGTAGAAAAATAACGAATCCAAGCACATTATATAAGATGTCATTGTCTCATCAAGGGAAACGAAACGGTATGTCTGGGAAGCATCATACAGCGACAACAAGAAAGAAGATAAGTGAGGCTTTGAGAAAATACTGGCAAACAATTTATATAGAATAGCACCACTCTTTTCATTATCCTAATCTTCTTGCTGTGATTCCTCAAAGCAACACATGGTTTCCTTTGTGTTATATTGTTTAATTTCAACGATTTGCCAAGTAGTCCATCCGTATTGGTAACATTATCATAATCCAACCACCTTAAATACAGGCAAACAAACCGTGTGGTGCGAATGTGGAAAAAATATTTCAAAATTTAATCTTTTACATTATCAGGTTTTGAACTATTTTTCCTTTTCGATGAAACC
>JAIKVZ010000058.1 GCA_024685285.1 Bacteroidales bacterium | reverse complement strand
GCCTGCTCGATGGCTATCTTCAGACGGTCGATGGCCAGAGGATACTCGGCACGGATGTAGACGAGACCCTTGGTGGCGCCGATGGCGTAGCCGCCGATGGCCATAGCCTCGACGATGCTGTTGGGGTCACCCTCGAGGATGGAACGATCCATGAAGGCACCGGGGTCACCCTCGTCGGCGTTGCAGATGATGTACTTCTGGTCGGCCTGGTTCTTGGCGCAGAGACCCCACTTGACACCGGTGGGGAAGCCGGCGCCGCCACGGCCGCGGAGGCCGCTCTTGGTGATCTCGTCGATAACCTGCTGCGGGGTCATCTCGGTCAAGCACTTGGCCAGAGCCTCGTAGCCGCCGCGGGAAATGCTCTCCTCGATGTTCTCGGGATCCACAAAACCGCAGTTGCGCAGGGCGATACGGATCTGCTTGCGATAGAAGTCCATGTGCTTCGAGTCGCTGACGTGCTCCTTGTTTTCGGGGTTGGTGTAGAGCAGCTCGGGGACCTTACGGCCTTTGATGATGTGCTCGTTGACGATACGCTCGACATCCTCAGGCTTCACCTGGGTGTAGAAGGTGTTGTCGGGCATGATCTTCACGATGGGGCCCTTCTCGCAGAAGCCGAAGCAGCCGGTCTTGATGACCTGAACATCGGAGATACCCTTTTCGGCGAGTATCTTTTGGAAGTTCTCGATGATCTGGAGGCTGTTGCTGGACTTACATCCGGTACCGCCGCAGATCAGAATATGCATTTTGTATTTTGCCATGATTTTTTAGTCTTATTTGTCAATGGTTTCGTAGTTCACGGGGATGATGCCCTCGACAAGTTCGCCGTTCTGGACGTACTTGGTGAGGATTTCATCGGCGCGGTTGTTGTCGACGTGACCGAAGACGATGGGATCTTTGCCCGGGACACGCACCTCGAGGGTGGGTTCGGCGTGGCAGTAGCCCATGCAACCGGTCTGCGTGAAGACGGCGGGGATGTGAAGCTCGTCGGCCTTCTGCATCATGTGTTCCATAACCTGCTTGGCACCGGCGGCGATACCGCAAGTGGCCATGGCGACCTTGATCTGCACTAAGCTCTCGGGATTCTCAGCCTTCTCGCGCACGTCGAGGTTCGACTGTAGCTTCTCGCGCATGGCTTTCAAGTCAGCCAAAGATTTTACTTTTGTCATGTGTACTTTATTTTGTTTAGGTTAATATTTATCTAATTAGTTAAACTACAGTGGTTTGCGGCCACTGTAACTTAACTGTAATCAGTGCAAAAATACATTTTTTTTGCAATCTGACAAACTTTTTCGGCATTTTTTTATTAAAATTATTCAACATGTGGTTGAGAGGGCGGGGGAGAGGAGGGGGTGAGCGTCCGGCCGGCAGTGGGCAGAAAGAGGGTAAACAGGGTCTTTGTCCGGTTCCAGGCACGGGCCATCCGAACATGACCCGATGTTGACCCGACCTCAACCCGAACCTAACCTATGCAAAGTGTTGATTATTAGATGTTTGTGTGGATTTGTTGTAATTTATTGGAGGTCAATAAATTAACAGATTTTTATGATTATGTTAGTAACTTTTCGGAAAAGGCTCGTAAAAAGTGTGTAATTTTGCAAACCGAATTGACACCGAAATGGACCTGTTAAACCAACTGAACTTTGCCGAGATTTTTGGCTCTTTCTTGGTGATGTTTGCTATCATCGACATCACTGGTTCGATACCTATTTTTATAGGTATCGAGTCGCAGGGCAAGCATATCAAGCCCCTGCAGGCGGCGTTGGTGGCGTTGGCGTTGTTCCTGGTGTTCTATTTTGCCGGCGAAGGGTTGCTGCGGCTGTTTGGCATCGACATCGCCTCGTTTGCTGTAGCCGGCGCTTTTGTGCTATTTTTGTTGGCGTTGGAGATGATTATGGGCCGCGAAATTATTAAGAACGAAGGCACCGCCTCGGGCGCAACCATTGTGCCGGTGGCGTTCCCGCTCATTGCCGGTCCCGGAGCCCTCACGGCCCTGCTCTCGCTCCACGCCGAGTATCATACCGTCAACATCATGCTCGGTCTGTTGATCAACATTGTCATCGACTACCTTGTGATGCGTTATCTAACCAAACTGGAGCGTGTGCTGGGCGGCGACATTGTGTATGTGCTCCGCAAGTTTTTCGGCGTCATCCTGCTGGCTATAGCGGTGAAGCTGTTTGTTAGCAATATAGCCATTGTCATCAAGTCAATATCAATATAGTTATATGGACAACAAGTGTTTTTCTATTACCAAACGTGACGGTTCTTCCGACCGTTTTTCGCTCGACAAGATAATGAACGCCATTCTCAAGGCGTTCAACTCGGTGGGGGCCCCTGTGGATTTGAGTGGCATTTCAAAGATTCTTTCGAGGCTTGACATTCACGACGGCATCACCGTCGAGGAGATTCAGAACCAGGTTGAGGTGGCCTTGATGCAAGAGGGCCATTACGCTGTGGCAAAGAGTTTTATGCTCTATCGTCAGCAACATACCGAGGACCGCGAGACGATGGAGAAGCTACGCTTCTTGTCAGACTATGTTGACGCCGCCAACGCCGCCACGGGTTCCAAGTACGACGCCAACGCCAACGTTGAGCACAAAAACATTGCCACCCTCATTGGCGAGTTGCCCAAGAGCGGCTTTATCCGCCTCAACCGCCGCCTGCTCACCGACCGTATCAAGCAGATGTACAGCAAAGACTTGGCAGACCGCTATATTGACTTGCTGACACACCATTTTATATACAAGAACGACGAGACCTCGCTGGCCAACTACTGCGCTTCGATAACAATGTACCCCTGGCTGTTGGGTGGCACTACCTCGATTGGCGGCAACAGTACCGCTCCCACCAACCTCAAGAGCTTCTGCGGCGGTTTCATCAATATGGTCTTCATGGTCTCCAGTATGCTTAGCGGTGCCTGTGCCACTCCGGAATTCTTGATGTATCTGAACTATTTCATCCAGAAAGATTACGGCAGAGACTATTACAAGGAGCCCGACCGTGTGGTTGACCTCAGTCTGAAGAAAAAGACGATGGACAAGGTCATCACCGACTGCTTTGAGCAGATTGTCTACAGCCTCAACCAGCCCACCGGTGCCCGCAATTACCAGGCTGTGTTCTGGAATGTGGCCTATTATGATAAAGCCTATTTTAAGTCGCTGTTTGGCGAGTTCCGTTTCCCCGACGGTTCCGAACCCGACTGGGAGGGCCTCCACTGGTTGCAGAAACGTTTCATGCACTGGTTCAACCAAGAACGTACAAAGGCGGTGCTCACTTTCCCGGTTGAAACCATGGCACTGCTGTACCGCAAAAACGACGACGGCACTGTGACCTTTGCCGACCCCGACATGGCCGAATTTACAGCCGAAATGTATGCCGAGGGGCACTCATTCTTCACCTACATGAGCGACAACGCCGACTCGCTGAGTTCGTGCTGCCGCCTGCGCAACGAGATTACCGACAACGGCTTCAGCTACACCTTGGGTGCCGGCGGTGTATCAACAGGCTCCAAGAGCGTGCTTACTATCAACCTCAACCGTTGCATTCAGTACGCTGTCAACAACGGCAAGGACTACAAGGAATTCCTCACCGATATTATTGATGTGTGCCATAAGGTGCAACTGGCCTACAATGAGAACCTCAAGGAGATGGAGAGTCACGGTATGCTGCCGCTCTTCGATGCGGGCTACATCAACATGAGCCGTCAGTATCTCACCATAGGCGTCAATGGCTTGGTTGAGGCTGCCGAGTTTATGGGCATACCTATCAACGACAACCCGAAGTACCGTGAATTTGTGCAGACCGTTCTTGGCTTGGTTGAGAAGAAAAACAAAGAGTACCGTACCAAGGACGTGATGTTCAACTGCGAAATGATACCAGCAGAGAACGTCGGTGTTAAGCACGCCAAGTGGGACCGCGAGGACGGCTACTTTGTGCCACGCGACTGCTACAACAGCTATTTCTATATAGTTGAAGACACCTCGCTCACCATTCTTGACAAGTTCCGTCTGCACGGCACCCCGTACATTGAGCACCTCACAGGCGGCAGTGCCCTGCACTGCAACTTAGAGGAGCATCTCACCAAGGAGCAGTATATGCAGCTGCTCGTCGTGGCTGCCAAGGAGGGTTGTAACTACTTCACGTTCAATATTCCCAACACAATCTGCAACGACTGTGGCACTATTGACAAGCGCTACCTCAAGGAGTGTCCCCACTGCCATTCAAAGAATGTGGACTACATGACCCGTATCATAGGCTATCTGAAGAGGGTGAGCAACTTCTCGGCCCCGCGCCAGGACGAAGCTTCGCGCCGCTACTATGCCACACCCGACCGTATGCCCGAAACTGTATAAGCCCCGCAGCCACTATTACCAATGCTCAAATTTGTCAATACCGACGTTGTCTTTCAGGAAATCCCGGACGAGGTTACGCTTGCAATAAACCTCTCCGGTTGTCCTTGCCGGTGCCCTGGGTGCCATTCGGCATACCTGTGGGGCGATGTTGGTACGCCGCTCACTACCACCGAACTCGACCGGATGATAGCCTATCACCACGACATCACCTGTGTGGCTTTGATGGGCGGTGATGCTGAGCCCAAGCAGGTGGAGCTGTTGGCCCGATATATCCACGACCGCCACAAAGGTATAAAGGCTGCCTGGTACAGCGGCCGCACCGTGCTCTCGAATGCTGTCGACAGCCGTAACTTCGACTACATCAAGATTGGCCCATATCTGGCTCATTTAGGCTCGCTGCGCAGCAAACGCACAAACCAGCGGCTTTATCGCGTAAACCAGGGCAAGATGCAGGACATCACCAACCGTTTTTGGCGCTCATAACAGCCTGTCGTGTTCTCGGTGCAAAGATACAACCTTTTTCCGAGACGACAAAATAAATTTTAATAAAAAACAAAGGGTACTCATTTTGAAGCGAGTACCCTTTGTTTGGTTTTGTTGGTGCGGTTATTTCTCCAACCTTATGCGGGCGTCGACGGCTGTTACGTAGCGCGGGTTGCCCAGCAGCGGGTTGAGGTCCATCTCGGCAATCTCGGGAGCGGCCTGCACAAGAGCACTCACACGTGCCACTTGTTCGGCATAGAGGTCAATGTTGACACCCTCCTGGCCGCGGACACCTTCGAGAATCTTGTATCCCTTGAGCTGCTTGAGCATCTCCTTGGCTTCGGCGGCGGTGATGGGGGCGAGGGCGGACTGTACGTCCTTAAGCACCTCGATAAATATACCGCCCAGACCGAAGAATATCTGATGGCCGAACTTTGGGTCGCGGATGGCACCAATGTAGACATCGAGACCGTCGAGCATGGGGTACATCTCAACTGCATAGGTCTCGGGAATGACGATGAGGCGGTCGAACTCTTTGGCCACGGTGTCGAGGTCTTTCACGCCGAGGGTTACGCCGCCCACATCGCTTTTGTGCAGCGGGCCGACGACCTTCATCACAAGGGGAACATCCTTTGAGCAGCCCACTTCTTTGGCAAAGGCGAGGGCGTCTTCTTTCTTGCTCACCTCGACACTCTTCTTGCGGCTTATGCCGGCGGCGTCGAGAAGTTCGTTGTAGTCGGAGATTTCCATATAGCCGTCTTTGCAGCGCTCTACGGTCTTGCGTATGCGAGCCACGTCTATGGTAGGCTGTTCCACCTTTTCTGGTTGTGGTTTTGGGGTGTTGTATACCTTAACGAGGGCATTGCCGAGCACACACTCCTCAGGGAAGTTGATGTTGCCCTTGGCAATAAAGTCCTCAATCTCATCCTTGACATTGATAATGGAGGGCAGCACGGGGAAGATGGGCTTTTTGCAGGTGCGCATCTTTTGGTCGAGCAGGTCGTAGACCTCTTTGTTACTGAACAGTCCCGGCGAGCCGAAGATGACCACCGAGAAGTCTATGTCGGTGTATTCGTTCTCGACGGTGTCGATGATATAACCGAGTTGCTCGGCGGTGCCAGTGGCGAGAAAGTCAATGGGATTGCCCACCGAGGAACCACCGAAGAGTTTCTCCAACAGTGCGGGGCTGGCGGGATGGTCCTTCAAACTGGGAACCTCCATTCCGCCGTTACTGAGAACGTCGGTGAGCATCACAGCAGGACCGCCGGCATGGGTAATTACGGCGCAACGTTTGCCTTTCAATTCGGGATACATGAAGACGGCACAGACAGTGGTCAACTCTTGACGATTCTGGCAGCGCACTATACCAGCTTTGCGGAAAAGGGCGTCGACAGCGGCGTCATTGGTGGCCAAAGCACCGGTGTGGCTCGAGGCGGCACGGCTGCCGGCGGCACTGCCACCGCTCTTGATGGCGGCGATATGGCAACCCTTATTGATAAGGCTGCGGCTATGCTTGAGCAGACGCTGAGGGTCGCCGATCTTTTCCATGTAGAGCATAATGACATGACTGGACTTCTCGGGGTCGAAAGTCTCGTCGAGGTGCTCGAGGACATCCTCAATACCCAGCTGGGCGCTGTTGCCTACTGCCCACACGCTGTTGAACTTAAGGCCGTTGCTCATGCCGTACTCCTTAATAAAGACGGCGGTGGCTCCACTACCGGTGATAAAATCTACACCCTTGGGGTCCAGCGGAGGAATGGGGGTGTCGAAACAACCGGCGTAGTTCACATTAAGGAAGCCAGTGCAGTTGGGGCCGATAAGTGAGCCGCCAACGCTGTTAATGGTGTCGACGATATGCTTTTCGATTTCAGCACCCTCGTGGCTCTCCTCGGAAAAACCGGCACTCACGATGATAAAGCCCTTGCAGCCTTTCTCTTTGGCCAGCACGTCGACCGTTTGGGCGCAGAACTTGGCGGCGATGCAGAGTATGGCGCAGTCTACCTGCGGCAGGTCGTCCACTTTGGTGTAGCATTTTACGCCCTGCACCTCGGTTTCTTTGGGGTTTACGGCGTAGACTTGACCTTTGAACGGACTCTCCAGAAGGTTCTTCAGCGATTTGCCACCGGGTTTGTGCACATCTGACGAGGCACCGCAGACAACGATGCTCCTCGGATTGAGTAATTCTTTTGCTATCATGATGTTATGGTTTATTATATTATTTTTCTGAGGTGCAAATATACTAATTTTTTTTGAATTGCGTTATTTTTTTACTGTCAGGGCTGGCGGCGAGCAGTCCGTAGACTATGCTGAAGAAAAGCACACCCCATTGCCGGTTGAGCATGGCCTCGAAAAGAAAGCTCTCTGCGGTTATGACGATAAAGAATACTGCTGTAACATCGCGACGGCGTATGGCATCAATGCCAAACAGCGCCAAAGATGCAAGCAGCAATAGCAGCCCTATAAAACCGGTGGCCAAAGTGGTGTCGATATACTGGTTGTGCGAGTTCATCTGCTCTTTGGCGTAGTAATCGTAGTCGTAGCGGGCATAATATTCGCACAGTTCGTCAATGTAGTCGCCAACGCCGTAGCCCAGAGGTTGCTCGGTAACGGCCTCAATGGCGGTGGAATAAATACCAACACGGGCATCGAGCTTGTCACCGTTGTCGCTTTTGAGTGTGGTGTTCTGAAGCCTAAGTTCCGACTTCGGCAGCACCGCCAAGGTGCCAGCCGCAGCTGCGGCAACGGCGAGCGCCACAATGGCAGCAGTAAGCCATTGGCGCCGGCAGAGGGCCAGATGGGCGAGAGCCATTATAACCACAATGGCCAGACCAAGAATGCCAGCGCGCGAATTGACAATGACGATGAACGCGGCTAAGCACACCATAGCAACCACCATCGCGACTCTGGTGCTAGAGGTGGATTTTTGCCAAAGGCGGACGGTCTCGCTATAGACAAAGCCAATGGCTCCAAGCAAAAAATATGCCATATAGGCATGGTGCAGATTGTAGAACCGATCGCTGGTGAGGCTGCTGTAGGGGGTGCCGTTCACAATCATCTTGAAAAGCATGATGGCGAGCGAGACAGCAAAGACGGCAAGCAATGCCGCCGTGCAGACCCACATGGTAAAGCGTATACGCTCGCGGGTGTAAATGACCGGGTCGGCCAACATGAAATAAAGCCCGAAAACTATTAGCGGAGCCATACGCACCACGCGCAGCACTCCGTCTTCAAAGTTAGAAGAGTATAGCAGACTTGTGGCATAGGCAATCCACAGCGCCACCATGGCCACCAGTCCCCACAGAGCCAAGCGGCTACGGCTTGCCAACGCCACTCGCAGCGGTGTGCGGCTTGTTATCATGCGCACTGTGGCCACTATCGCGGCGGAGTATGCAGCATATATGGTGGCGTGAAACGATATAGGTAACAGAGCCAAACCGAGGGTGAGGAGCACGTACTCGACTGTCTGTAACCATGTTAGGCCCGATAGAGGGTTGCTTTTCAACACTAATTTCATGTTGCAAAGATACGTAAAAAAATCCATATTTCAACGGCAAAATATATAATTTTGTAAGCCGAAACGATAGACTTTTACAAAAGCTTGTAAAAATAAACGGTGCGCGACACAATATTTAGTGCCGCACGCCGTTATCTATTATAACAACCGTAGACTGCGATGTACCCAAAACTGAACCAACTGCACCACACCGCCACCGGCAATTTCTTCCTTATTGCCGGCCCATGCGTTGTGGAGAACAGCGAAATGCCGTTTGAGATATGCGAGCGCCTGCTGGCCATCACCTCGCGCCTCGAGATACCCTTTGCTTTCAAGGCTTCGTACCGCAAAGCCAACCGCTCGCGTGTCGACTCGTTTACCGGCATCGGCGACCTCGAGGCGCTGCGTGTGCTGCAGGCCGTGGGCCGCAAATACAATGTGCCGGTGGTGACCGACATCCACAACGAGCGCGAGGCCGCACAGGCCGCCGAGTATGTAGACGTGCTGCAAATACCTGCCTTTCTGTGCCGCCAGACCGACCTGCTCGAGGCGGCAGCCCGCACAGGCCGTTGCGTCAACGTCAAGAAAGGGCAGTTCCTTTCGCCCGAGGCCATGGTGCACGCCGTCGACAAGCTGCGCCATTTCGGTTCGGACAACATCATGCTTACCGAGCGCGGCGCCACCTTCGGCTACCAGGACTTGGTGGTCGATTTCCGCAGCGTGCCCGTTATGAAACGCAACGAGGTGCCCGTGGTGGTCGACATCACCCACTCGCTGCAGCGTCCCAACCAGCCTGCCGGCGTTACCGGTGGCAACCCTGAGCTTATTGAGACCATTGGCCGCGCCGCCGTGGCAGTGCAGGCCGACGGCATTTTCATGGAGACTCACCCCGACCCGGCCAACGCCAAGTCTGACGGCGCCAACATGCTGCCGCTCGATATGGCCGGCCACCTGCTCGAAACATTGCTCAAAATACACATAGCTTCACGATGAAACTCAACCTCAAACGCCCCTTGGTCTTTTTCGACCTCGAGACCACCGGAGTGCAGGTGGGCTCGGACCGCATTGTAGAGATATGCCTGCACAAGGTCATGCCCGACGGCACTAACGAGACTTTGGTGCGCCGCGTGCGCCCTGTTGACGCCAACGGCCAGACCATGCATATTCCGGAACAGACCACGGCCATACACGGCATCAGCGACACCGATGTGGCGGGCGAGCCCTCGTTTGCCGAACTGGCCCCGCAACTGATGGACTTCATTGCCGATGCCGACCTGGCAGGCTTCAACTCTAACCGTTTCGACGTGCCGCTGCTGGTCGAGGAATTTCTGCGCGCTGGTGTCGATTTCGACCTCACCAAGCGCCATTTGGTCGATGTGCAGAACATCTTCCACAAGATGGAGCAGCGCACCCTCAAGGCCGCCTACCGTTTTTATTGCGACAAGGATTTGGAGAACGCCCACAGCGCCGCCGCCGACACCATAGCCACTTGCGAGGTGCTCATGGCCCAACTGGACCGCTACCAGGACGCCGACTACACCGCCCCCGACGGCACCGTGGTGCCACATCCAGTGGTCAACGACGTTGAGGCCCTCAGCCGTTTCTCGACGGCTCAGCAATGGGCCGACTTGGTGGGCCATATTGCCTACGACGCCAAGCACCGCATGGTCATCAACTTTGGCAAGCACAAGGGCAAGACGCTCGAGCAGGTGTTCAGCGCCGAGCCGGCCTACTACGACTGGATGATGAAGGCCGATTTTCCCCTCTCGACCAAGCGTGTGCTGCGCCAAGCTTGGCAGCAACACCGTCAGCAGCTCAAGCTCGAGGCTCTGAAAGACCACTTCGGGAGCGATAAAAAACATTGATAGATAGGGCTGTATACCCACTGAAATCGGTATTTGCACGGTAACAGGCCGTGCCGAAGCGGGGTCAGTGCCGAGGGTTGCCGAACCCTACCCGATGTTAACCCGACCTTAACCCGAACCTAACCTATGCAACCACCTGTTTTTCAGGCGGTTGCGTGATGTTGCTCGGATGGTGCTTCTATTGATTTGATATTGAGATTGTTATCTCGATTCGTCGGGCCTTGATGGCGGCCATGCTGTAGACGGGGTTGTCGGTTGGCGCGAGGTGTTCGCTGTCCGACCCCTGAGGCGAGACTTTGACGACGAGGCGGCCGTTATCCATGCCGGGCTGCAGCTGCCCGTCGTTCCAGTGGGCCAGGTAGTTGCGCAATGCGGCGCAGCGACGTGCCGAGAGCCGGCGGTTGTAGGGCGAAGTGTGCAGGGGGCTGGCAAAACCGTCGACCTCTATGCATACTGTGGCGCCCGCCGCGATGGTATCGGCAATGATGGCGGCAAGGCTGTCGAGCCGGCGGTAGTTCAGCGGCAGGGTCCGGTCGAAAAAGCGAGCCACATCGGCCTCAAGCGTGTCGACAGTGGCGGCGAGGTAGGTGTCGCGCAGTGCGGCATAGCTCGCATAGCAGTCGGAGTAAGCGAGAAGTGTGGTGGTGTCGTTGCTGCGTGGGTCGGGCTCGTCGTTATGGAAGTAGAGCGGCAGGCTCGAGTGCAGCAACCGCTCGCGTGCCAAGCGTCGCAGTGAGTCGGTGCGTGCTGCTGCCAAGTCGGCGGTGTCGGGCGGCGGAGTGGTGTCGGGTGGTGGCGGAAGGGTGTCCATCTGCCAATGGTAGAGGTCGTTGCAACAGGTCGAGTCGGTAATGAAGAACGAGTCTTCGCGGTTCGAAGAGAGGTAGCCCTCGACCGGCACCTGTCCCTCGTATCGGGTGATGGTGAAATAGATGTCGTTGTATCGGCTCTGCATACAGTGGCACACCGCGGCGGGCTGTTGCCAGCTGTTGCGGCTGCCAAAGGCGCAGTAGATGTCGTGACCGCCCATGCCGCCCGGCCGGTTGCTGCTGAAATAGAGGGTGCGGTTGAGGTTGTCGTAGTAGGGGGTCACCTCGTCGTCGGGGGTGTTGACGGGTGCGCCGAGGTTGACGCATGGCGAGGCTTTGCCGTTGACTATGAGACTGTACCACACATCCATGCCGCCCATGCCGCCTGGCCGGTTGCTGACGAAGTAGAGTACCGCTGTGCTGTCGTCGAGTCGTGCCACAGTGGGGTGGGTGGAGGTGTAGCCTTTGATGTTGACATCGGCGCCCACGGGTTGCGGTTTCTGCCAGTGGCGTTTGACGCGCTTTGAGACGTAGATGCTGCTGTTGAGCCCTGTGTCGCGCACGTCGCAGCGTGTGAAGTAGAGGTCGCCGCTCGCGGGGTCGACAGCCAGGTTGCCGGTGTGGTAGCGGTCGTTGTTGAGCTGCCAACGGTTCAGGCGCGGCTTCGAGAAGCGTCCGGTTTTGGCAATGCGAGCCTGGTAGAGCTGCATGACGCGCGGGTTGTAGCCGAAGAGGCGGTTGTCGGCCGACATCGGCTGTGTCGACGCCCATACAAGCACCGTGTCGCCTACCACCACGGCACCTGTTTCGCTGCCCGGGGTGTTGTAGGGCTTGTCGAGGTGCGTCACGGTGAACTGAGCCTTGGCTCCGCCGGCGACCAGCACCAATGCGGCCAAAAGCGGAATGGCTTTGGCAAGACGGGGCAGGGGTGTGGCTGTGGCTGTCATTGTGCACGACGATTAGATTATGGGGCAGGGTAGCTGGCGGTAGCGGGCCTGGGGCTTGATGATACGGTAGATCACCCCCACCTCGAAAGAGCCTATGGTGTGCGAGGCCTGGGCTAAGCGCGAGGTGTTGGCGTCGTAGGAGAGCGCGAAGGTGAAGGGGCCTCGCTCCACGGCAAAGGTTATCACGGCGGCGTCGGAATGGCGCATGGTTATGCCGCCGGTCAGTGCCAGGTAGTTACGGGCCGACTCGTTGAGGTACCAACGCACATCGATGCCGTAGACCAACTCGTTATATTGCCCCTGGTGCTGGTAGCCCACGACAGGCATGAGCGATATGCTGCTCCATGCCTCGTACTCGCCACGGACATAGGCGTTGAAGCGTCGCGAGAGCATGGTGAGCTCGTTGTTGAGGTATGAGGTGTGCGGTTGGTTGAGGTTTAGCGCGGCCACGCCCACCTTGAGGCTTGCGCTGGTGCCGATTTGCTTAAACCAAGCCACACCTGCGCCTATGGTGGGGTAGACCACCCGGGTGCGGTCGAAGTTCTCGGCGCCGTCGGTCAGCTCGATGTCGGTGTCGTCGAAGCCGCTCTGGCACAGACCTCCCTGCACCGCAAAGCTCAGCATATTGTCGTTGTGGCCAGATAGCGAGAGGAAGTAGGAGACAATGCCTTGCAATGCCGTGGTGCCGTAGCCCAAGGTGCCGGCGCGGTCGGCCGAGAGTATGGCTCCGCCGTTGAGGCCCGAGGTGTAGCCTTTGCCATGCACTATGGGCAGCTCGGCGGTGGCGGCTATGGTTTGGAAAGGGGTGCTCACGGTGGCCCACTGGTTGCGGTAGATGGCGCCAAAGCGGCCGTCGCCGTCAAAAAAGCCGCAGTAGGCTGGGTTGTAGAGCACGGGGTTGATGTCTATCTGAGAGAAGTGTATGTCTTGTGCCGGGAGTTTTGAGGCCCCCATTGCCAGCATACACAGGGCAACCGTCCGACAAATGGTGCCGGTTCGCAGGGGCCTGGCTATGTGTATGCTTAGAGGCATGGCTCAATTACGTGCGTAAGGGGGTAGCGAGAGGTCGGCCACCTCGCCGCTAAGGAATTTGTAGTAGGCGGCAATGCCAACCATGGCGGCGTTGTCGGTGCAGAATTGCATTTTTGGCACGAAAACCTGCCAGCGATGGCGGCGTCCCATCTCCTCGACTCGGTTGCGCAGGCATGAGTTGGCCGATACGCCTCCGGCAATGGCTACGTTGCGCACTCCGGTTGCCTTGGCGGCGTGCTCGAATTTCTTGACGAGGAAATCAACCACCGTGTTTTGGTATGATGCGCAAAGGTCGGCCTTGTGGCGCTCGATGAAGTCGGGTTGCTCGGCAAGGCGGTCGCGCAGAAAATAGAGGAACGAGGTTTTGAGTCCACTAAAAGAGTAGTCGTATCCCTCGATGTGTGGGGTGGCGAAACTAAAGGCCTTGGGGTTACCCTCCTTGGCCAAACGGTCTATTATTGGGCCGCCCGGGTAGCCGAGGTCCATAATCTTAGCTGCTTTGTCGATAGCTTCGCCGGCGGCATCGTCGATGGTCTGCCCCAGCACCTCCATGTCGAAGTAAGATCGTAGAAGGAGAATTTGGGTGTGTCCGCCTGACACCAACAGACACAGCAGCGGAAACTCGGGCACGCGTGAGTCGTCGCTCTCGCGGATGAAATGTGAGAGAACGTGTGCCTGCAGGTGGTTTACTTCAACCAACGGTTTGCCCAAGGCTATGGAAAAAGCCTTGGCAAACGATACACCCACCATGAGCGACCCCAAGAGACCTGGACCGCGAGTGAAGCCTATGGCGTCGATGTCGCACCGGTCGATACCGGCATTCTTAATGGCAGAGTCGACCACAGGCACAATGTTCTGCTGGTGGGCTCGCGATGCCAACTCAGGCACCACGCCGCCGTATTGCTCGTGCACTTTCTGTGAGGCGATGGCGTTGGAGAGCAGGCGGTCGTCGCGGAGCACAGCGGCCGACGTGTCGTCGCAAGAGGATTCAATAGCCAATATAGTAGTCATAGCGTTTGCAAAATTACAAGTTTTTTTTGAAATGCAGAAAAAAATATTTTTCACATTTTGAGTAATAAAATTGCCTTTTTTGAGTTATTATTTAAATAAGCATAGAGATGCGGACCTTTTGGAACATACTGAAGCGCCTTCTGATAGCCATCGCGGTGGTGGTGTATGTCGTTGTGGCGCTGGTCAATATGTCGGTTGTGCAGTCTTATTTAGGCACATATGCCGGCCGCTATTTCTCTCGCGAGTGGGGTGCTGAGGTTAAGATTGGTTCGCTGCACGCCACACCACTCAATCATGTGATACTTGACCATGTTCTGCTGGTGGCACCCGACGGAGACACCATAGCCAATGCAGAGCGAATAATGGCACGGTTCCGTCGATTTCCGCTTTCCGGCGAGGGGTTGTCATTCGACCGTGTGTTGGTTCGCAACACCTATTACCACCTTGAGTGCCACAATAAGCTCACCAACCTCGAATTCATCATCAGTTATTATAATCCCAACCATACAACTACTCCGCCAACAGGTAAACATTTCATTGTTCGTGTCAGGCAGCTCGATTTGGACAATGTGCACTACAAAATGGACCTTGACAAGGCACCTAACTATGTCATTCCCGACAGCGGTGTGGTCATTCCGCACATGGAGTTCTTTGGAATAAGTGGCAGAATACGCAATATCAAGGTCGACAATGACTATATTGACTGTCGTGTAATGAGGCTCAAGGCACGGGAGAAATCGGGTTTTGAAATGACCGATATGCACGCCGATGTCAAAGTGTCTCCATATATAATTTCGGCTCGCAACCTTGATGTCAGCACCACTGGCAGCCGCATTGTATGTGATGCCGAGATGACATACGACACATGGTTGGCCATGTCAGAAGATGGCTACTGCTACAACGTGAACCACGATGCAGTACTCAAAGAGGGAACCAGTGTGTCTATGGCAGATGTGGCCTATTGGGCTCCTGTGCTATGGGGCATGGACGGCCAGGTCTCTGCCACAGGCCATTACTACGGAACGATAAACGATTTGCACGCCGAGAATGCCCACATCGAGTTCGGCAATGATAGCGAGGTGGAGCTTGACGGTGCAATTACAGGCTTGCCCGATGCTGATAATATGGGGCTTGATGTTCGTGTTGAGCGCCTATTGACCAATTATGACGACGTTCAGAGTCTCGGCTTGGGGCGTTCTACTCTCAAAATAGATATGCCGCACATCCTTGCCAAACTCGGAAATATTGATGCTACAGCCAACCTTGAGGGTACAATGAAGCGCTGCAACGCCACACTCAATTGTCGCACCGGCTTGGGCCGTATAGATTTGGCTGCTGCGCTGACGCAGAATAACAATACCGGGACCTATGCCTATGCCGCCGACCTCTCTTCCGACGGCTTCGGCATTGCCGCTGTGGTGCCCAACGAATGGCTGGCCCTCACTGGTATTGACATCACCGTCAACGGCGAAGGGTTCGACCCCATGACAATGACTGCCTCTGTCGATGGCCGTCTCTACAACACCGTGCTGCGCGGCAACCACTTGGCCGCTACCACATTCAAGGCCGATATAGCCGACCGTGTGCTCACAGCCGACGTGGCATTGGCCGACACCCTGGCCAAACTGACCCTCAGCGGCAGTGCCGACTGGACAGACTCTGTGGCAGCTGTCAATGTGGATTTGGCTATAGACAAGGCCCACCTGAGCAAACTGGGTCTTGTGACAGCCGATAGTCTTGTTGTAACCACCCAGCTTCAAGCCGAAGTGCATGGCAATGATTTTGAGCATTCCAACGCAGTGCTTTCGCTCGACAACACCGTGCTTGAGGAACCGGGCAAAATACTTGCATTGCGCAACGCCACTGTTAGGCTTTCCGACAAAAACGGCCGCAAATCGATTAGTGTTGGCAGCGACGTGGCTCGTGCATCGCTCGACGGCTATTTCAGCTACGCCAACATACCTCTCATAGTCAACAATGTCTGTAATCGCTTTGTGCCGCGTCGCTTCAATCCGTTTGATATTAATGACAATAATGAACTCGATCTGACCCCCATTGCTGCCGATGTGTTCAACTTCAGTGTTGTGCTTGACGACGAGGAGGGTCGCTTGCGCAGTTTCTTCCCCTCGGTTTTTATTGCACCGCAGACCACCGTGACTGGCAATTACAACTTTGCCGAAGCTCTGAAACTTGTGGTGCGCTCAGAGTCAATTACCATGGGCTCTGTGTCGCTGAATAGCGTTATTGGCGATGGACATGTAGTAGGAGGTCGCTATACATTCAACCTCAAGGCCGACGAACTTGTTGCCGGAGTACGCCCATTGCTGCAAAAGCTGAACTTTGTAGCCACATCAGATACATCCGACATGACGGCAATGATCTCATGGGACGATGACATTGCCACAACATTCAACGAGGGTCGCCTATCGTTCCGACTCGACGGCGACCGCATTGCTGTCGAAGATCACACTTTCTATGTTCATGGTGCGCGTTGGGACGTAACCTGCAGTGAAGGTGTTTTGGTGGCCGACAGTGCTCTGGCCGTCGACCGCCTCAACGTTACCTCCCTCGGTCATGGTTTGAGCCTTTCAGCGTCGGTGCGCAAACAATACAACGATTTTGTCGAGGCTCGTTTCGACAAGCTGGCATTGAGTCGGTTGAGCGATGTGTTGTTGCAAAACAGCCCGCTCAGCGTAGCCGGTGAACTCAACGGCCGCTTCAGCCTCTATGGCTTGGCCGACAAACCCTATTTCAACGCAAAACTGAAGGTGGACAGCTGTGGACTCAACGGATACCATTTGGGCGAGGTCGACATACAGTCGAGTTGGAACTCTGAGTTGAACCAGCTGGGTCTATACCTCACCGCCGACCCCCTTGCCGCTAACGGCTACATAGCCCTTGGCATGGAACATCCTGAGCTCGATTTTGCAGTCGACTTCAACAGTCTCAACCTCTCAATGGTCGAACCTTTGCTTGCCAGTGTGGCAACCCGTTTCGGCGGTGTTCTGGAGGGAGAGCTGCACGTGGGCGGCACCCTTGAGGCACCTGTTGTTGAGGGTACTGCCGCTGTTGAGAACGGCATGATGCAGCTTGCCATGACCGATGTAACCTACACTTTCGACGACAGCATTACGTTCTCGGGCAATACGGTGAGTTTAAACGAATTCACCATGCACGACCCGTCGGGCAATGCGGCTACACTCGACGGCACTATTGTCTACAACAGTCCAGAGCATATCGATGTCAACCTCGACTTGCATACCGGTAACTTCATGGTGCTCAACAACAGGCCGCGAGGCGATGAATTCTACGGCACCGTCTATGTCGCTGCCGGTGGCAAGGTGTATGGCGATTTGAATAACCTTAATGTCGACCTTGATGTGCGAACCAACTCCGGAAGCACCCTTACAGTGCCCATAAACGACCGCCGGCAGGTGCAGTCGCAAAACTATATAGTTTTTGTTGCCGACACTCCCGAGCCTGTGCATACCGCCCACAGCGAGGCCGCCAACTCTGCCGGTGGCCTCAACCTGCAGGTCAACCTGGCTATAACGCCCGACCTGGCCTTGGTTCTGCCCATGGATTTTTCAGAGGCTACGGCCCGTATCAACGCCACCGGCCAGGGCGACGTACTCTTCACCCTCGGCCCCGACGGCACCCCCGATGTGCTGGGCTCGTACACCTTCAACTCGGGAACCATGAAACTGCGTCTGCTCCAGCTCTTCGAGAAGGGATTTACTATCGACAACGGCAGTTCGCTCAACTTCCAGGGCGATGTGATGAGTACCACCTTCGACATCAGCGCCGTCTATTCACAGCGTGTCAACCTCTCCACCCTTACCGGCACCTCGGCCGTCGAGAGTTCGCAGAAAAACATACAGGTTGAAGACGTGATAAACATATCGGGCACGCTACAAGCCCCCGAGGTGAGTTTCGACATACGCCTGCCCAACGCCGACCAGAGCGTGCAGGAGGAGGTCTTCTCCTACATCGACCGCAATTCCGAACGCGATATGCTCAACCAGGCCATGTCGCTGCTGCTCTTCGGCCACTTTGCCAACAATTCCACCTCGTCGGCCGCTACGGTTGGCGAGAGCACCTCGATTGGCGGAACCTCGATGGTGGCCAGCTCGTTGGGCAGCGTGATTTCGGACATGGTGCAGTTTGTCGACGTGAACTTCGACTACAAAGGCGCCACCAGCTTCACTCCGGAGCAGATGGAGGTCGATATCAGCAAGGAGTGGAAGAATGTCTACTTTACCAGCACTTTCGGCTACGGCGGCGAGATGAGCGAGCTCTCGGGAGTCGAGGGCGGCACCCTGGTGGGCGATATGCTCGTGGGCTGGAAGGTGACCCCGGCCCTGCACCTCTTCGTCTACAACCGCAGCAATACCAACGACTATACCCGCGTCGATATGCCCTACAAGCAGGGCGCGGGCCTCAAGCTGACAAAAGATTTCGACCGATGGTCCGACCTTTTTAAACGCAATAAACGATGAACGACACACGCATTCCCAAGGCTGTCTACAGCCTCAAAAACACCGTTGTCTTCGGCATAGGCACCACGCTCTACGCCTTTCTGATTGCCGTGCTGTTCGAGCCCTCGTTTGGCTACGACAATATCGAGGTGTGGAAGAGCCACAGCGCGCTCGCCATTCCGGTTTTGTGCGCCATTGTGGCCGGTTCAATAGCCATCTCGAGGATGTTGCTGCTGCTCACCACCCACCGCTCGCGCCTTCATGTTTCTGAATACTTGCTCTGGCAACTGGGTGAGTTGGCCTTGGTGGCCCTCTTTGCCGACCTATTCATTGCCATCTACTTCCACCTCGAATATTTTGCCATGCTGCACGCCACGCTCCTCATTGCCGTGGCTGTCTTGGCAGTGCCCTACGTGGTCTACTGGCTCTACATCGCTTTGGCCGACAGCAACGCGCAGCTGGCCGAAGCACGTGCCGATATGCTGGCCGTGCAGCAGCGTGTGCAGACCGGCGACCGCGAACCGCTGCGTCTGGCCGACGAGAAAGGCATTGTGCGTCTGGTTCTGCCAGCCGACAAGGTGATTGCCATCGAGTCGGCCGGCAACTACGTCACCATAACCCACGACGCCAGCGGCCACGCCACCCGCTTCAGCCTGCGCAATACCCTCAAAGGCCTCGAGCACCTCTGCCAGCAGGGCGGACTGGTGCGCTGCCACCGCTCCTATTTCGTCAACCTGCACCGCGTCAAGCTGCTGCGCAAAGACCCCGACAGCCTCTACGCCGAAATCGACACCCCGGGGGTGGCCGACGTGCCGGTATCCAAGACCTACTCGGCCGAGGTGGTGCACCTCTTCTCGTTGCAATAAATTGCCGAAAGCCACGCCGCCCCATGTTCTCCAAGCCACATAAGAAACTGCTGCTGCCCATAGCCCTGCTGCTCGCATTGATGCCTGCGGCCTGCTGCCAGCAGGTGGCCGAGCCCGACTACACGGCCGACTCGATACGCTTCGCCGCCGCCGAGTGGCGCACCGACTCGCTCGACGGCTTCGTGCTGCGCCGCTACCATTTCGGCCACGCCCAGCTCTTCGGCACGGCACAGAATATGAGCCTCATCGAGATACCCAAAGGCTCGCCGCGCCGCCTGCACTTTGTGTGCGACACCGCGCCGGCGCCCGTGTCGCAGCTGGCCGGCGCCTTCAGCGGCCTGGCAGCCGTCAACGGCTCCTATTTCGATATGGAACGCGGCAACCCCATCTGCTACCTGCGCATCGACGGGCTGCAGCTGGGCGAGAACATACCCAACGCCGGCGACTCGCTCAACCGCAAATACTACCAGCACGCCGCCCTGGTGCTGGCCGACGGCCTGCCGCGCATTCTGTTGCCCGACAGCAACCGCCTGTGGGAAGACAGCCTGCCCCACGCCGACGTGATGACAGCCGGCCCCATGCTCATACGCCACGGCCAGCTGGTGCCACAGCGCACCGACCGCACCTTCGTCACCAAACGGCACAACCGCACCGCCCTCGGACTCAGACCCGATGGCACCGTGCTGCTGCTCACCGTCGACGGCCGCTCGCGCCGCCGCTCCGAGGGCCTCAGCCTCGACGAGCTCGAGCACGTCATGCGGTGGCTCGGCTGCCGCGAGGCTATAAATCTCGACGGCGGAGGCTCCACCACCATGTATGTGCAGGGCTTTCCCCACAACGGCGTGGTCAACTACCCCTCCGACAACAACCGTTTCGACCACGAAGGCGAGCGTCCCGTGGCCAACGCCATCGTGGTCCGCTGACCGAAAATACCAAGTCGTTGAAAATCAACTAATTGTGATTTTGATTATAACCCACTGTAAACCAGTTGGTTAAATAGGTTAGGTTCGGGTTAAGGTCGGGTCAACATCGGGTAGCCTTCGGCCACCGCCGCCCAGCCTCCGACCAAAATGCGGCCACCGCCCGATGTTATTGCCTATCTGTTCTGACAATCAACGTATTACACTGATATTGCGAATCATTGTATTTCCTAATGTAAAAACCTCGAAACTGCCAAATCGTTGCAGTTCGTTGCACTTTTTCTTTAACCGAGGAAGGTAAAGGGTTTGATACTCAGCTTATTTGCGCTTTTTCTTTGAGGCTACCGCACCTGGGTAGGGACGGGGTTCGTCGGCTTCAACGCACACGCGCGAGCCGTATTCGCCTCCGGTGCCGCGGTTGAGCGACGAGCAGGGGCTGGAGACATCGGTATAGACAGTGTTGGGCACAGCGCCATCTGCGGTGTAGTCGTTGCAGTAGCAGGCCTTGGTGTCGCACGAGGCCGCCAGTGCCAGCGTGGCTGCTGCCACGGCTATGAGGGTGATTCTTTTCTTCATATTGTGTCGGGTCTATTTAATTGTTATTTCGTCAACAAAAATCCAAGCCTGGCCGCCGGCGCTGGGGTGCCAGTCGGGCAGCGGGCCGTAGTTGCGGGCACGCACGCGCAGGTAGCGAACCCGAGCCTGTCCGTCGATGGTAATGGTGTGAATGGTGGGTGTGCCGGTGTGGTCGGGTTCGCGGCGTAGCGGCTGTATGCCGAAGGGACGCCACTGCCGGCCGTCGGGCGAGTAGTCTATTCCCACAAATCGTGGCAGCAGAATCCAACTGCGTGTGTTCTCGAGGCAGCATAGCTCAACGGTGCTCACATTACGCGTTTTGAGAAGGTCGATGGTTACATCCATATCCTCCTGCCACCCCTGCCAGCCGCCGATCAGGTAGTTGGATGTGGCGTGCAGGCGGTCGACGAGGCCTGTCTCGCCGCCGTCGAAGTATTGCGGCGCGGGATGGGTGTTGTAGGCTACGGTCTTGTCGGCCACAAAGCGGTTGAGTTGCTGGCTCACCACGTGGCTGCGGCCACCTGCCGGGGTGTAGGCCACGGCCTGCACCGTGCAGTCGGAGGCAACCTCGAAAGGTCGTGTGTAGAGGGTCGACGTGTTGTCGGGTATGCTCCCGTTGAGGGTGTAGTATATCTTTGCGTCGCGGTCAATGCAGTACAAGTCCACCACGGCTTTGCGGTCGAAGCGGCGGTTGGCGGCTCCGAACCAGGGCGCAGCGGTGGATGGCTTGGCGGCCTGAGGTTGGCAGTTGTTGCGGCTGGCAGGGGTGTGCAGTCGAACCACCTTGCCGTTGGCCATGGGCACGCTGGCATTGCCATAGCGCAGCTCGGAGCGGCTGGAAACGATGTCGCCGCCGTCGGTATGTATTGTGGCGCGGTCGAACAAAGGTTCCACCGTCACCCACTGTCCGCTACCCGGGCACACGGGGTAGAGCCCGCAGGCGCTGAGGACATACCAGGCGCTCATCTGTCCGCAGTCTTCGTTGCCGCACAGCCCGTCGGGAGCAGTGCTGTACATCTGCGAGAGAATAAGGTGAACCAGTTCGCCAACCTTCTGCGGCTCGAACCAGGCGTAGAGATAAGCGGCGTGGTGTGAAGGCTCGTTGCCGTGTGCGTACTGGCCTATGAGGCCGGTGATGTCGCTCTGGTTGCGGCCTGTTATTGTCGATGAGCCGTAGAACAGCGTGTCGAGCAGGGCGCGTGCACGGACTTTGCCGAGCCGTGCTTTCCAGCCTTCGATGTTGTGTGGCACGTAGGTGCTGTACTGCCAGGCGTTGGCCTCGGTGTAGTGGTTGTTGACCTCGGTGGGGTCGAATGGCGACACGAAGCCGCCGTTCTGCCGTGCGTGCATAAAGCCGCTGCTGTCCATTACATTCTGCCATGAGTCGGCCCGCGACATATATATATTGTATAGGCTGTCGTTGCCGAGCCTTTTTGCACACTGCGCAATGCACCAGTCGTCGTAGGCGTATTCCAGAGTTTTCGATACCGACTCGTTGTCCACCTCGCTGCTCATATAGCCGTCAATGGCATAGCGGCGGTGTGCCTCGGTGCGGTTCGAGGTGGCTACCATGGCTTCGAGCAACTCGCTGTCGGCCAGTCCAGACTCGAGAATGACTGGTGCGGCGTGGTAGCCAATCATGCAATGTGTCTCGTGGCCTGCCAATTCCCACATGGTGAGTTCGCCGCCTTGGCGCCAGTGCTGCCGCATGGTGTAGATGAAGTCGGCTGTACGGCGGCTGTCGATAAGTGTAAGCAATGGGTGCAGGGCGCGGTAGGTGTCCCAAAGCGAGAACACGGTGTAGACCTCGTGGCCTGAGTCGGCGGTGTGTATCTGGCCGTCGGTGCCACGGTAGCGGCCGTCGGCGTCGCTCCAGAGATAGGGCGATGTCATGCAGTGATAGAGGGCACTGTAGAAAATCTTGCGCTGATCGGGGGTGCCTCCCTCCACCTCAATTTTGCCAAGAGCTTTTTCCCATTCGGCATCGGCGGCACGACGGGCGGCATCGAACGACGAGTGTTCGGCGGCTGCCAAGTTGCGTTTGGCTCCCTCGATGTCAACTCCAGATATAGCAACTTTGAGGTTGGCAATCAATGTGTTGTCTGGGAATATTATTACTGCCTGAGCGCTGTCGGCGGCGTATTCGAGGCCTACAATCTTGGTGTCGGAGCTGATAGCGAAATAGAGTTGTTGGTTTGGGTTCCAAGAGTTGCTGTGGCGATGTCCCACCACCAAGCCGTTGGGGTCGAGGCTGATGCTACCGCTCAGCAGTTGGTCGCGGTGGCGCAGGTCGATGGCCACGGCACGGAGCCCTTTGCCGTCGAAGGTATAGGAATGGTAGGCTACGCGGCGGTCGGCTGTGAGTTCCACAATGGTGCCGTCGCGACCCAGCATGACGCTGTAGTAGCCGGCGACGGCATGCTCGTTGCGATGAGTGAAGTCGGACTTGCAGTAGTCGCGAATGCCGTTGCTGTCGGCCAGCATTTCATCCAGTTCAAGCCGCGTCTTAGTGAACGGCATGAGGAGTAGGTCGCAGTAGTCCTCGACACCGGTACCGCTGAGATGGGTATGGCTGAAACCGTACACTGTATCGTCGCTATAGTGGTAGCCGCTGCAACCGTCCCAGCCACCGAGGCGTGTGTCGGGACCTGGCTGAATCATGCCGAATGGTACTATTGCGGCTGGCGTGGTGTGGCCGTGGCCGCCGGTGCCGATGAGGGGGTCGACATACGATGTGAGCGTTTTCTTGCCGCAGCCGGTCACAATCAAGGCCAGTAGCGTTATTGCGGTCAGACTTTTGCGCATAGAATTATTTTTTTACTTTCATTTTTACCAATGCCGCGGCGCCGAGTATGGCAACCTCGTTGGCTTTTAGTTGCGACATTAGCAGTTGGCAAGTGCCTTTGAAAATGCTAAGGGTGTGTTCGTTGAACGATTGTTGCAGGGGTTCCAAAAGAGGTTCGCCCACCTGGGCAGGACCACCCATGAGGAATATGGCTTCGGGCGCCGAGAAGTTGACGGCATTGGCCATGGCGATACCCAGCCAGTGGCCGGTGAGACGCCATGTCTCAATGGCAATGGGGTCGCCGTTGTGTGCTTTGATTCCGATGAGTTTGCTGGTTATTTCGCCTTCTGGGTCGGTACCCACGGCTTCGCGATAGAGTTCGCAGTAGGTCTGTACGATGCCGCGAGCCGATGTGTAGGCTTCGAGGCAACCGCTGCGTCCGCAGCTGCAAGGACGGCCGTCGGGTATTAATATGCTGTGGCCCAGCTCGCCGGCGGCACCGGTAGAACCGTGTACCAGCACTCCGTCAACCACAATGCCGCTACCCACGCCAGTGCCAAGGGTGAACATGATGAAGTGCTTCATGCCGCGCGCGCCGCCGTAGACATACTCGCCGTATGCTGCTGCATTGGCATCGTTGGAGAGTACCACAGGCACATTGAAATAGTGCCCCAATGCCTGCTCGAAATTTAGGTTGCCTTTGATTGTAAGGTTGGGGGCATTGTCGACGCAGCCGGTATAGAAATTGCCGTTTGGGGCGCCGATGCCAATGCCGTCTATTTCGGCTCCACTTTCGGCAATCATGGCTTTGAGTTCCCGAGCCAAATCGGATATATACAGTTCAAAATCGGTGTATTTATTGGTGGGCAGGTTGCGACGTGCAACAATGTGGCCGTTTTCGTCGATGAGGCCCATGTCGGTGTTGGTACCGCCAATGTCTATGCCTATGCTGTGTGCCATTTACGTGTTTTTTTAACTGTTATAATAAAGTGCAAAGATACGCTTTTTTTTCGGAAAAAAACAAAAAAGTATGCTTTTTTTGCATATTTTACTACGGAATGGCTTTATATTAAAAAAAATGTGTAAATTTGCAGTTTGAAAAATAATTATGTCTTATGGCTAAAAACAGCAACAAGTTTAATCTTAAAAACGACGGCTACGGCTGGAAATACAGCACCGTCGGCGGCGTTACCCGCGTTAATATTGAAACCGGCGAGGATATCGCCCATCTTGGTGAACTTGACCAGAAACTGTGGACAGTGCTGAGCTGTCCGGTGAATGGACTTGAGTTTGACGAGAAGACACTCGCCATGATCGACACCGACCACGACGGCAAAATCCGCGTTGGTGAGGTTGTGGCTGCCGCCCAGTGGCTTTGCAAAGTGTTGATAGACCCCGAGTTGCTTGTCGACGCTCCATCAACGCTCAAGTTTTCGAGCGTCAATGCCGGTACCGACGAGGGCAAGGCCGTGCTTGCCGCTGCTCGCACCATCTTGAACCGTTTGGAGAAAGTTAAAGAAGAAATCGACCTTGACGACGTGAAAGAGTATATGGAGGTCTTTGAGGAGAAATGCCGTGCCGAGCAGGCTGCCATGGAGCGCGAGGCCGACGCCTACACACCTCCTTACGGCGACAGTACCGAGGATGCCCTGGCTGCCTTTGAGGCTATCAAGGATAAGGTGGCCGACTACTTCATGCGCTGCAAGCTTATTCGTTTTGACGAGGACTGCTCTGGAGTGCTCGACGTTCAGGTTGAACGCGTGGGCGCCATAAGTGCCGGCAATATGGCTGCCAGTGCCGACGAAATTGCCACCTATCCTCTGGTTAGGCCAAACGGCAATGCCTTGCTGCCACTCAACGGCGGTATCAATCCGGCATGGCAGGCCAATTTCGACGTTTTGAAAAAGATTGTCTTCGATACAGACTACCCCAACCGCGAAAGCATTGAAGAGGCCGAGTGGAACGCCGTGATTGCCAAGTTTGACGAGTATGTGGCCCACCGCGATGCCGCCGCCGAGGCTGAGAACGAGGCCATCGATGCCGCTTTGGCAGCCGAGGCCGCCGCAATAGAGCCAATAGACAAGATGTTGCACCTTAATCGCGATTTTATGCAGTTGGTTCACAATTTTGTCGTTTTCAAGGATTTCTATACCCGTAAACCAGGATTTGAGGCCATATTCCAGGCAGGAAAACTCTATATCGACCAGCGCTGCTGCGAACTCTGTGTGCGCGTGAGCGACATGGGCAAGCAGGCTGCCATGGCCGGTTTGAGCGGTATGTATCTTATTTATTGCCATTGTGTCTCGAAGACCAAAGGCCGTGAGATGGACATTGTAGCCGCTTTGACCGATGGCGACGTGGACAACCTGCGCGAGGGCAAGAACGCTGTGTTCTACGACCGCGCCGGCAATGACTACGATGCCACGGTGACCAAGATTATAGACAACCCCATAAGTGTGCGCCAGGCTTTCTGGAGCCCCTACCGCAAGTTCGGCAACTGGGTGACCGAGAAGATAACCAAGAGTGCATCGGAGAAGGAGAGCAAGCAGTTTGACGAGATGACCTCGAAGGCCGACACCGCCACCACCAACCTCACAGTGAAGACCGAAGGTGCCGAGGCCGAGGCCAAGGCAAACGAGAAGAAGGCGCAGATGTTCGACATAGCCAAGTTCGCTGGTATCTTTGCAGCCATAGGCCTGGCCATTGGTGCCATTGGCGGAGCTTTGGCCGCGTTGGGCGGATTTGTTGTGGCCAAGTGGTACAATGTAATCCTATTGGTGCTGGCCGTGGTGGTCATCATCAGCGGCCCCTCGATGTTACTGGCATGGCTCAAACTGCGCAAGCGCAACCTGGGTCCGGTGCTCAACGCCAACGGCTGGGCCATCAACTCCAAGATACTTATCAACACCGCTTTCGGCGCCACCCTCACCTCGGTGGCCAAATACCCCAAGATTGTGGTCAACGACCCCTTTGCCGAAAAGAAGACCCCGTGGTGGCTGAAAGCCCTTTATTGGTTGGCTGCCGCTGTGGTGGTTGTTTTCTTCGTGCTGCTGTTTACCCATAACCTGCCCTGGCAGAAAAATAAAGCCGAGGCCGAACCCGCGGCGGTTGAGGCTGTTGAGGAGGTGGCAGAGCCTGTGGCCGAGGTCGAAGTGGCTGCCGAGCCCGCAGAATAGTCGTAAAACAACACTGGTTGCCGTCCCGATGTACAGCAGAAGTGCACGGGGCGGCAACTGTTAAAAGCACGAACAAAGCCATGTTGCGTAATCCGGCAGATGTAGCGCACCTTGTCAAACGGTGGGGTATGCTCCCTTTCTTCAAAGGCGAGGTTGAAGGCTTCTCGCTCGAAGAGCAGGTGCAGACCGAATTTTGGTTTCCCGACAGTGGCGAGGGTGTATGGGAGTGGAAGAACGAGGTGATGGAACTGGCCGGCTGTGCCTACGGCAAATTCTATCGAGGCAAGGCCTGTTTTGTCGCATTGGAGTGCTTTGCCGAGCTGGCCAACTACCGCCGCAGCCTTCACACCACCGACAAAGCCGGCCAGGAACTGCTCGATGCAGTTCGGCGGAATGGCTCGCTGCTCTCACGCGATTTGAAAAAGATGTGCGGCTATACGGCCCCGCGCCGCCGGCTGCCGACAAACCCGCTGGAACGCGCCGTGGTGTCAGAGAACACACCAAAACCCAAGGCTAAGCCAGGGTTTGAAGCGGCCATCACACGCCTTCAGATGGACTGTCGTCTGCTAATCGCCGACTTTGAATACTCCTACACCCGCCAGGGTGAGCGCTATGGATGGAGCGTGGCCCGCTACTGCACGCCCGAAGAATACTTTGGTCCTGAGGTACTTGCAACGGCTCATACCCCACAGCAGTCGCGCAACATACTGCTTCGTCGCCTTGCCCAATCGTTGCCCCAGGCAACACCGGAACAGGCAGAACGCATAGTAGGGTAGTGCAACCGCCTAAAAACCAGACAGAAAACGCTCAAAGTATCTATTGCGACTATCATTTCTATAGTCTCATTCATACCATTGCCGAACCCTACCCGATGTTGACCCGACCTTAACCCGAACCTAACCTATGTAATATGCTTAAAATCAGTCGGTTATCTTGCATTGATTTAATGTGTTGGTTTTCAGTATGTTGTTGTTTTTTGGAGTAGTCGGCGAACTAATGGTGACAGGGTAGGGGGAGGACCTTTGAAATACCTGTTGATAAAATTAGTGTCGACAATTGCAAAAAAATGCGTAATTTTGCAAACTCAATGGCAAAGACCGCAGAAAAAGAATCGCCGCTCATGCGGCAGCACGCCGAGCTCAAACGTAAGTACCCGGATGCACTGTTGCTGTTCCGTGTTGGCGACTTCTACGAGACTTTCGACGCCGATGCCCGTATAGCCTCGGAGGTGCTTGGAATCACCCTCACCCGCAAGGCCTCGGGTAGCCACACCTATGCCGATTTGGCGGGCATACCCTACCACGCCATCGAGCAATACTTGCCGCGACTGGTCAAAGCGGGCTACCGTGTGGCCATTTGCGAGCAACTGGAGGATCCCAAGACCGCCAAGGGGTTAGTCAAACGTGGTGTCACTGAACTTGTTACGCCAGGGGTGGCCTACAACGACATGGTGCTCGAGGTGAAGAAAAACAATTTCCTATGCGGTCTGCACATCACCGACGGCGAGCACGGTATCAGCTTCCTCGACGTTTCAACCGGCGAATTTTTTGTGGCACAGGGCGATCTGGCATATATTGACAAGTTGTTGCAGAGTTTCCGGCCTGCCGAGGTGGTGCTGCAGCGCAAGCGCCGCCACTGGTTCGAGGAGCACTTTGCCGAGCGTTATGTCATCACAACATTCGACGATTGGGTGTTCCACTCAGACTTTGCGCATGAGTTGCTGCTCAAACAATTCGGCACCGCGTCGCTCAAGGGTTTTGGAGTCGACGGTCTGCCCGCAGGGGTGGTGGCTGCAGGTGCCGTGCTGCACTATCTTGGCGAGACACACCACGACCAGACCGGCCATATCTGCAAGTTGCAGCGCATTGAGGAGGAACGCTATGTGTGGCTCGACAAATTTACCGCACGCAACCTCGAGCTTGTTGACTCGCCCAACCCCGGCGCCGCAACGTTGCTTGGCGTTGTTGACCGTTGCGCAACACCCATGGGGTCGCGTTTGATGCGACGATGGCTCCTCATGCCGCTCAAAGAGGTGGCCGCCATCGAGGAGCGCTTGAGTGTGGTCGACTACCTTGTGCGGAGCCGCGATTTTGCCGACCGCGCCTTAGCTTTGGTGCGTGCCGTGGGCGACTTGGAGCGCCTCATCTCCAAGGTGGCCGTTTCACGAATAGGACCACGTGAGATGCTGCAACTGAGCCGCTCGCTGCGTGCCGTCGACGGTTTGAAAGACCTTTGCTCCGGCACGGGCGTGGCCGCCATCGACAGCATCGGCTCGCAACTGACACGTTGCGATGCTATGGCCACGCGCATTGAGCATACATTGGTGGCCGAACCACCGGCTAAGATTGACAAAGGCGGTGCCATTGCCGCCGGCGTCGATGCCGAACTCGACAGCCTGCGCTCTATCTCAACATCTGGCAAGGACTATCTGGCCAGCATACAGCAGCGCGAGAGCGAGCGCACGGGCATCCCTTCGCTCAAAATTGGCTTCAATAACGTCTTTGGCTACTACTTGGAGGTTACAAATACCCACCGTACCAAGGTGCCGCCTGAATGGACCCGCAAACAGACTTTGGCCAACGCCGAGCGCTACATCACGCCAGAACTTAAAGAGTATGAAGAAAAAATTCTCGGCGCCGAGGAACGCATACTGGCTCTCGAGATGAATATCTACAGTCGCTTGGTGGCTGACCTCGCCGCTTGGGTGCAACCGGTGCAGCTTAACGCTCGCGTGGTGGCCAAGACCGACTGCCTGCTCAGTTTTGCACAGGTATCACTGGCTGGCAACTACTGCCGCCCAGAGCCGTCGGACGACCCCGTCATACACATCCGCCAGGGACGTCATCCCGTAATCGAAACCCAGTTGCCGCCAGGCGAACAGTATGTGAGCAACGATGTTTACCTCGACCGAGACAACCAGCAAATCATCATCATCACCGGCCCAAATATGAGCGGTAAATCGGCCTTGCTGCGCCAGACCGCCCTAATAGTACTGTTGGCCCAGGTGGGCTGCTATTGCCCTGCCGAGCAGGCACATATAGGTGTGGTCGACAAGATATTTACACGTGTCGGTGCATCGGACAATATTTCGTCGGGAGAGTCGACATTCATGGTCGAGATGAACGAGACGGCCAGCATTCTCAACAACGTCAGCGATCGCTCGCTGGTGCTCCTCGACGAGATTGGCCGAGGCACCTCGACATACGACGGCATATCCATAGCCTGGGCTATTACCGAGTATCTTCATTCGGGCACGCCGATGAGGCCTAAAGTGCTCTTCGCCACACACTATCACGAGCTCATTGCCATGGCCGATAATTTTGAGCGCATTCGCAATTTCCATATTTCGGTGCGCGAAATCGACAAGCGCGTCATCTTCTTGCGCAAGCTTGTCGAAGGCGGCAGCGAGCACAGTTTCGGCATCCATGTGGCTCGTATGGCCGGTATGCCACCCACTGTTGTAAAGCGCGCGCAGGCTATGTTGGAGATGCTTGAATCGAACCACGACAACATTGAGGCGATGACACCCAAAAAGCGGAAAAAGAGCCTCCCGACGCCCAAAAACACTTCGCTCGACGGCCTGCAGCTCAGCTTCATACAACTCGACGACCCGACCCTGCTTGAAATTCGAGATAAAATATTAGATATTGATATAGATACACTTACGCCTCTCGAGGCTCTTTTTAAGCTCAATGAGATTAAAAAAATTGTGCAAAAAAAATAACTTTTTTTCACCAATTTAAAAAAAAGTTGTACTTTTGCACCCGCTTTTCGAGAGAGAAAGCCCTGCGGAAATAGCTCAGTTGGTAGAGCACGACCTTGCCAAGGTCGGGGTCGCGAGTTCGAGTCTCGTTTTCCGCTCAAACGAAAGAGAGTGATTTGAAATAGCTGAAAGTAATGATGCGGAAATAGCTCAGTTGGTAGAGCACGACCTTGCCAAGGTCGGGGTCGCGAGTTCGAGTCTCGTTTTCCGCTCAAGCAAACGACTTTACAAACCGAAAGGGATGAGAGCTCTGGTGGTGGAATGGTAGACACGAGGGACTTAAAATCCCTTGCCCGCAAGGGCGTGTGGGTTCAAGTCCCACCCGGAGTACAAAAAGCACAACACAAGAGAGCAATTTGAAATATTGGAACCCGAGGCGGCATTGCCCATGTCCACTCAACGCCGACGCTGCAAACAGCATAACACCAATGCAAAGCCGAGGCCAAAAGCCGCCATCGGAGGGTTAAAAGTTATAGATGTCTTGGTAGCTCAGCTGGTAGAGCAATTGACTCTTAATCAATGGGTCCAGGGTTCGAATCCCTGCCAGGACACACTGCGGGGTGTAGCGCAGTTGGCTAGCGCGCCACGTTCGGGACGTGGAGGCCGGAAGTTCGAGTC
>JAIKVZ010000039.1 GCA_024685285.1 Bacteroidales bacterium | reverse complement strand
GGGCCAGCAGCTGCTGCTGGGTGCCTACGGCGCCCTGAGCCGCGAGATTGCCCGTGGCACCGTGGTGCTGCACGAGCGTCACGAGATGATGGACCTCGTCGTCAAGGACGGCCGCGCCCGCGGCATCATCGCCCGCAACCTCGTCACCGGCGAGCTCGAGCGCTACGCCGCCCATGCCGTGGTGGTGGCCTCGGGAGGCTATGGCAACGTCTACTACCTCTCCACCAACGCCATGAACAGCAACGGCTCCGCCGCCTGGGTGTGCCACCGCCGCGGCGCCGCCTTCGCCAATCCCTGCTACGTGCAAATCCACCCCACCTGCATCCCCGTGCACGGCGACTACCAGTCGAAGCTCACGCTGATGAGCGAGAGCCTCCGCAACGACGGCCGCATCTGGGTACCCAAGAAGAAAGAGGACGCCGAGGCCATACGCCGCGGCGAGAAGAACGCCCTCGACATCGCCGAGGAAGACCGCGACTACTACCTCGAGCGCCGCTATCCCGCCTTCGGCAACCTGGTGCCGCGCGACGTCGCCAGCCGTGCCGCCAAGGAGCGCTGCGATGCCGGCTACGGCGTGGGTCCCACGGGTCTGGCTGTCTATCTCGACTTCGCCGACGCCATCAAACGCCTCGGTCGCGACGTCGTGGAGCAGAAATACGGCAACCTCTTCCAAATGTACCAGAAGATTGTCGACGTGGACCCCTATGAGTACCCGATGATGATCTACCCCGCCGTTCACTACACCATGGGCGGCCTCTGGGTCGACTACGAGCTGCAGACCACCATTCCCGGCCTCTTCGCCGCCGGCGAAGCCAACTTCAGCGACCACGGCGCCAACCGTCTCGGCGCCAGCGCCCTTATGCAGGGCCTCGCCGACGGCTACTTCGTGCTGCCATACACCATGCAGAACTACCTGTCCGACCAGATATACGTGGGCAAGATCAAGGCCGAAGGCCCCGAATTCGACGAGGCCGAAGCCAACGTGCGCACTCGTATGGAGGGCCTCATGAACATACAGGGCGACCACTCCGTCGACCACTATCACAAAGCCCTCGGCAAGATAATGTGGGAATACTGTGGCATGGCCCGCAACAAAGAAAGCCTCGCCACCGCCGAACAAAAAATTGACGAGCTGGAGGCAGATTTCTACCAGAATGTCTTCATCCCCGGCAAGACCGCTGAAATGAACCCCGAACTGGAGAAGGCTTACCGCTTGGCCGACTACTTCGAGTTGGCACGCCTGATTGTGGCCGACGCAACACACCGCGAGGAGAGCTGCGGTGGTCATTTCCGTATTGAACACCAAACTGAAGACGGCGAGACCCTCCGCGACGACGACAACTTTATGTATGTCGCTGCTTGGGAATACCAGGGACACGGTCAGCCCGAGACAATGACCAAAGAAGAGCTCAACTACGAGCATATTCAGATTGTGAAACGAAACTACAAGTAAGCCATGCACTTCACACTACATATCTGGCGCCAAGAAAACGCCCGCGCCAAAGGGCACTTCGAGACATACGAGATTGACAACATCTCGGCCGACTGCTCATTCTTAGAGATGCTTGACCAGCTTAACGAGAATCTCATCAACGACCACATAGCCCACCCCGTGTGCTTCGACAACGACTGCCGCGAGGGCATTTGCGGTATGTGCGGTCTCTATATCAACGGCCGTCCCCACGGTAACGATGACGGCGTTACAACCTGCCAGCTCCATATGCGTCGATTCAACGATGGCGACGATATTTGGGTTGAGCCCTGGCGCGCCAAAGCTTTCCCCATCATCAAAGACCTTGTTGTCGACCGCACTGCCTTCGACAAGATAATCCAAGCTGGAGGCTATATCAGTGTCACCACCGGCGGTGTACCAGATGCGAACAACATCCTTGTGCCAAAGCATATTGCCGACCAATCCATGGATGCAGCTCAGTGCATCGGTTGCGGAGCCTGCGTGGCGGCTTGCAAGAACGCCAGTGCCATGCTGTTTGTGGGAGCCAAAGTGAGCCACCTCAATCTGCTGCCGCAAGGCCAGCCCGAGGCGCTGGACCGTGCACGCAACATGATTATAAAAATGGATGAGCTGGGATTCGGTGGCTGCACCAACACCTATGCCTGCGAAGCCGAGTGTCCAAAGCAAATCAAGCGTCAGAACATAGCAAGATTGAACCGCCAATGGATTGGGCAATTGTTCGGTCGCGACAGCAAACAATGACACCCATGCGGCACGTTCTGCTCATATTGCTCTGTACCGTGCTCGTCACAGGGCAGATAGAAGCCCAAGGCGATTTCGACCGTTGGTTCGACGGTCGCACTTTGCGTATTGACTACCACCGTATTGGCAACCGCGCCAACGACACCATAGAATTGGTACGCTATGTAGAAAAAGCCACAGAATGGGCCGGACCTCGCACAGTTTTGATAGACCCCTTCGACAACGGCGACTACCGTGTATCGCTCATAGACGTCGAGACCGGCCGCACTATTTACTCACACTGCTACAACACCCTCTTTCGCGAATATCGCGACACCAAGGAGGGTTCCTATAAAAGTCGCACATTCGAGGAGGTTCTACTTATACCTTGGCCCAAGCTAAAGGCTGACATTATGCTCGAGAAACGCGACAACCGCCAACGTTTCCGCCAACAGGCCACATTCAGGTTCGACCCACGTGAAAGCCTCGTAGAGCACGTAACCAGTACGGCATCCACGCAACTGAATCTGGAAATGAACGGTATACCTGAGCACAAACTCGATATTGTGATAGTGCCAGAAGGCTACGGACCCGGAGAGGAACGCCGCATACGCACCGACTTACAAAACTTCGCCGAGTATATTTTTGGGCACGAGCCTTTCAAAAATCGCCGCACAGACTTCAATGTGACAGGTCTCATGCTCACCGGAGCCGAGTCAGGCGTCACCAACCCCGCACTGGGCCACACCGTGCAAAGCGCCCTCGGCAGTACCTACGGCGTGTTTGGGTCTGACCGTTATTTAATGACATTCAACCTGTTCCGCCTGCACGATCTGCTCGACGCCGTGGCATTCGACCACATTGTCATTATGGCAGCCGCCAGCAAATACGGTGGCGGAGCCATATACAACTTCTACGCCACCGTGTCGACCGACAGAATGGCACCGCTTATCCTCACCCATGAACTGGGACACTCAATAGGCGGTTTGGCCGACGAATATGTCGACGACGACCTGAGCTACAATTGTATGCACTCGTCGCACGTTGAGCCTACCGAACCCAACATCACCTCGCTGGTCGACTTTGACACCAAGTGGAAAGAGATGCTGCCGCCAGACACTAAGGTGCCAACCGCGGCAAACCCAGACATACCAGCCACAGAATGCGGCCCAATGGGTTGCTACGAGGGCGCAGGCTACAAGGGCAAAGGTATGTACAGACCATGTATGCACTGCATGATGCGCGACTATGCACCGTTTTGCCCCGTATGCAACAAAAGATTAAACGATATTTTTGACTTTTACACAAAATAATATTACAATTCGCGCGTTATATATACGTGAGAATTGAAAAAATAAAACACCTGCTATTTATAGCGGCGACGGCTTTGCTGCTGCCGTGGTTGCCTACGGGATGCAACCCAGAGGCTATGTACCTGAACGACAGCAGTGCTCGGTTACTATTTTCGACAGACACGTTAAGTTTCGACACAGTCTTCACAACACTCGGCACCACAACACGCATTGTCAAGGTATACAACCCCTACAGTCAGCCCATCATGCTCTCTAAGGTCAGCTTGATGGGGGGTGAGGCAAGCCGTTTCCGAATCAATACCGATGGTAACCCGAACCTAACCTCGCTAAATGTCGAAATATCAGGACATGACAGTATATTCATTTTTGTGCAGGCAAACATAGACCCCAACAACGCCACCTCGCCGTTCTTGGTAAGAGACTCTATCGGCCTGCAAATCAAGGGCGGAGCGATGCAGTTCATACAACTTACTGCGTGGGGGCGTAACGCCATATACCATAAACCAGACACAGCCGGCCGTGCCTATGCCATCGACTGCGCGGGTTGGAACCATTCAAAGCCTCACGTCATACTCGGAACGGCCCGCATCGACTCGCTACAAACCCTCAACCTGCAGCCTGGCGAAGAGTTGCATTTTGCCTCAAACAGCTGTCTGGTTGTGCGCAATGGCGGCAGTCTTGTGGCCCAAGGCAACGCGGCACAGCCAGTGCTTTTCACCTCGCTGCGCCACGACGGGTGGTATTCGTTCCTGCCAGGCCAGTGGGGCTACATTCACCTTTCGGCAGGCAGTCACGACAATGTGATAGACCACGCCGTGATTGAGAACGGCTATATCGGTCTTGTTGTCGACACCAATGTTGGGGCCAACCCCACCCTGCGAGTGAGCAACACCGTTGTGCGACACATGACCGAGGGCGGCATTGTGGGCCGCGGCTCATGGATTGTAGGCAACAACCTGTTAGTCTACACCTGCGGCGTAGCCACGCTTGCACTGCAATATGGAGGCCGCTACTCCATTGAGCAGAGCACCTTTGCCAATTATTGGCGCTACGGCTCGCGCAGCAACCCAGGTGTGATACTCAACAACTGGTATGTGTCGGCCGATGGAGATACGGTGGCACGTAACCTCGTGGAAGCCACTTTCACCAACTGCATCATCTACGGCTCTTATGACAAGACCGAAGTCTATCTTGAACAACATCCCGCCGCCGATTTCAACTACCGCTTCGACAATTCAATTGTGAAAGGCGGCAAGTGGAACGTGGACCCGAAATTCGTCAACGCGGAGGAAGAGGATTTCCACCTCGCCGACGACTCTCCTGCCCTCGGCATTGGCTACCAATATAACGAAGAAGAATAGAAAATATTATCTTGAACCTCAAAAAAGATGTACGAATACATAAACGGAAAACTGGCCTCTCTTGAACCGACACGTGCCGTAATAGACTGCGGTGGCGTGGGCTATCTGCTTGAAATAAGCCTTAACACATACGACATACTAAGCCATACCGATACCGACCAAGTCAGTCTGCTGGCGCACGAGGTTGTACGCGAAGACGCTCATCTGCTCTATGGTTTCGCCGACGAGGCCGAGCGCGCCATGTTCAGGCTCCTTATCGAGGTGAACGGAGTTGGAGTACAAACCGCCAGAGTGATGCTCTCATCAATGACCGTTGACGAACTCACCTCCGCCATTGCCGAACAGAATATCAAGAAGATACAGAAAGTCAAGGGCATAGGTGCTAAAACCGCACAGCGAATAGTTATTGAACTTGCAGACAAGGTGGGTGCTGCCGCAGTGCGTTCCGGTTCGGCAGCCACAACGGTAGCCATTAGCCAGCAGCAAGACGAAGCCTCCGTAGCCCTAACCATGCTCGGCTTCCCCAAAAATGCTGTAGATAAAGTACTCGGCTCTGGTTCATGGAGCGGAATGACAGTAGAAGAAATCATCAAAGAAGCCCTCAAACGCCTCTGAATGACCCGTCAACGGAACACCCCGGTACTTCTACACGCCACAGCCTTAGCTATGGCGGTATTGCTTTTGGTTGTGCTCCCGTTGAACATACAAGCCCAGACAGATAGCTCCTCATTCCAGCAAATGGGTAGCGGCTACACCCCACAAGGGATAACAACCGAGGTGGAGTATGACGAACAAACTGGCAGTTACGTTAAAATCACAAAATCAGGTTCTACAGTAATAAGCCGCGAGTATCTCTCGTTTGAGGAGTACCAAGACTGGCATATGGACCAGTTGATGCAAAAATACTGGAACGAGAAAGTATCGGAAACCAAAGCGACCGAAGAGGAGGGGCTGTTAAGCAAAATTCCAGGTTTTAGCGAGATAAGCCGTAAAATAGAGAGCATCATGGGTGCCCACATAGAACCCAAGATAACGCCAAGCGGCAGTGCCGACCTCACCTTTCAGCTCATACACACTTACCGTAACAACCCAACTATCGATATAAACCGTCGCAACAACTTCACTTTCGATTTTGACGAAAACATACAATTCAACGTAAATGCCAAAATCGGAGATTTAGCCGACTTCGATGTCAACTGGAACACTCAAGCAATTTTCGACCATGAAAATCAAATAAAACTACGCCACGAAGGCCAGGAAGACGACATACTGCAACTAATAGAGGCAGGCAATATATCTTTCCCACTCAACTCAACCCTGATTAAAGGAAGTCAGCAACTTTTCGGCGTCCACTCCATTCTCAAGTTTGGCAAACTGACAGTCGATGGAGTGGCCTCATACAAAAAGACCAGCACCGAAAATATGCAAGTCAAAGGCGGTGCCAGCAGTCATGAATTCGAGATACGCGCCGACGAATATGAAGAGAACCGCCACTTCTTTATAGCCCAATACTTCTATGACAACTACAACAACGCCTTGGCTTCGTTGCCAATAGTAAACTCTAACGTCAAGATAATACGACTTGAAGTGTGGCGCACCAATGTTGGCGCCGCTGTAACCCAAAACCGAAACCTATTAGCACTCACCGATTTGGGAGAGCACTCACCAACAAACAACCGTTTTTATGGAACAGGCAGCACCTTGCCGTCAAATGGCAGTAACAACCTGCTGCAAGTTATCAATCCTGCCGCACTGCGAAGCATTAACAGCGTGACCGAATATATGCAGGGCATGGGCATGACCAACGCTGTTGACTACGAGAAGATCGAGAGTGCCCGCCTGCTCAACAGTAACGACTACACTTTCAACAGCCAACTAGGCTTCATATCGCTCAACCAACCCCTAAGTAGCGACCAAGTGTTGGCCGTAGCGTTTCAGTACCAGATAATAGGCGACACCAACGTATACCAGGTTGGAGAACTTACCACCGACGGCATAAACGACCCAAACACACTTATTGTCAAGTTGCTCAAAAGCACCAGCGTAGATACACACGGCCCTCTGTGGCGCTTGATGATGAAAAATGTATACTTTTTAAAAAGCAGCCAGTTGAGTCGCGATAATTTCAGACTCAACGTGCTCTATGAGAGCAACGAAGGGGGTGTGGGCATAGGCTATTTCACAGAAGGGCCCAAAGAGGGCGTACCGCTGATTGAGGTATTCGGTCTCGACCGTATGGATGCCTCGCAAAGTTACTACTACGCCGATGGCGTATTTGACTGGTTCGACAGCGCTGCCTTCAAAGGGGGAACAATCCAATCGACCACAGGCCGCATATTTTTCCCCTATGTTGAACCCTTTGGTAAAGACCTACGCCAAATTTTAGGCGATGGCGAACTGGCCGACATTTACTGCTTCGACTCACTCTACACCATGACACAGGCCCTGGCGCAGCAATATGCCGACAAGAATAAATTCTACCTCGAAGGCTACTACACCACCAGCGTGAGCGGTGAAATATCACTTGGCTACAGCGTGGCACAAGGCTCAGTGTCTGTAACGGCCGGAGGTGTCCCATTGATAGAAAACGTAGACTATACCGTAGACTATACAATGGGTACTGTGCGCATTATTAACGAGAGTATACTCTCAAGCGGCACACCCATAAGCGTCAGCAGTGAGAACAACTCGTTCAACATGATGACCAAATCAATGCTCGGCCTGCACTTAAACTACGAGATTGAACCAGATTTCAACGTGGGCGCCACAGCCATGGGGCTAACCGAGAAACCTCTCACTCAAAAAAACAACTTTGGCGACGAGCCCACCAGCAACGCTATCTGGGGACTCGATCTCAGTTATCGCCACGAAGTGCCATGGATAACCAAAGCCGTAGACCTGTTACCTGGTATACAAACCAAAGCCCCATCAAACCTCAGTCTCACCGCCGAGTTTGCCCACTTCATTCCCAGCATGAGCAATACCGGCACAAAAGAGGGCAATGTGTCTTACATTGACGACTTCGAGGGCGCCGAAAGCAGCATTGATCTACGCGGCATAACCTATTGGAACTTAGCCAGTACACCACAAGACTACAACACAACCTTGCCACTCTTCCCTGAAACAGCAGCAGGCACAGGCTTGGCATATGGTTACAACCGTGCACGATTAGCATGGTACCGCATTGATAACAGTTTCTATGGAAACCGCTCCATTGGCGGAGTAGATGACAACGAAAAGTCCAAGCCCTATGCTCGCATAGTGACAGAGCAGGAGGTTTTCCCAAACAAAGAGATTGCCAGCGGCCAAACACAAACCATCTACGACCTCAACTTGGCCTATTACCCCACCGAGCGCGGTCCTTACAATTACGATGTGGAACCAACAGCATACAGTGCTGGTATAGACGCGGACGGAAACCTCTTAAACCCACGCTCGCGTTGGGGCGGAATAATGCGTAAACTCGACTACACAGACTTCGAGACTCAGAACATCGAAACCATCGAGTTCTGGCTTATGGACCCATTCATCGAAAATCCAAACCACGAAGGCGGCAAGTTCTACATCAACTTAGGCGACGTGAGCGAGGATATTCTGCGCGACGGACGCAAGAGCTTCGAAAACGGACTGCCCGCCTCGTCAGAGGTTACCGGCGTAGACACCACCATATGGGGACGTGTACCTAACACCCAGCCAATAGTCAACGCCTTCGACAACGACGAGTCGGCACGCAAATACCAAGACATTGGTTACGATGGTCTTAGTTCCACTAACGGCATGAGCGATGAGCAATCATTCTTTGACAACTTCCTCCAGCGCATAAGCCAACGGTTTGGGGTCGGGTCAAGGTCGTATCAACAAGCCTCGGCCGACCCTTCAAGCGACGACTTTCGCCACTACTTCGCAACCGCATACGACCAAGTAGGTGCCGGCATTGTAGAGCGTTATAAATACTACAATAACCCCGAAGGCAACTCATCGGCCAATAGCGACAATAGCGAAAACTTCTCCACCTCAGTCTCCGCCTACCCAAATGTCGAAGACATAAACAAAGACAATACACTCAGTGAAGCTGAAAACTACTACCAATACATTATCAATCTCACGCCTGAGCACATGAATATTGGAGAAAACCATATAGTAGACATACAGGAAGCCAACGTACAATTGCGCAACGGTCAAACCACCACATGCAAGTGGTACCAGTTCCGCATACCAATACGCGAACCAGATCAAACCGTGGGAAAACTCAACGGGTTCCAATCCATAAGGTTTATGCGTATGTTTCTGAGCGATTTCAACGAGCCTGTCATATTGCGTTTTGCCACCCTCGACTTGGTTTATTCAACTTGGCGCAAATACAGTGAAGACCTGCTGCAACCAGGCGACTATGTTACAGGCGATGACGCTAATACCTCATTCTCAATATCAACTGTCAGCATTGAGGAGAACGGTAGCCGCGAGCCAGTTCCTTACGCTCTGCCCCCGGGAGTTGACCGCGAGTCATGGTACAGTTCATCGTCGGCCTACACCCGCCTTAACGAGCAGGCTGTGGCCCTCGACATCGACAACCTCACCTCGGGCGACGCTCGTGCCATATACCGTAGCACCAGCTACGACCTACGCTACTATGGCAAACTGCGTATGTATGTGCACGCTGAGAAAAAATATGTCAACGACAACCTCGACGACAACGACTTGAAACTTTTTGTGCGACTGGGAAGCGACTACACCAACAACTACTACGAATACGAACTTCCACTCAAACTCACCCCGTGGTACACCACCGCCGACAGCCGTGAAATAATATGGCCTGCTGAGAACAATGTTGAGATTGACCTACAGAAATTGGTTGAGATAAAGACCAACCGCAATCGTCAGATACGCAGCGGCGAAGCCGACCTGAGTCCCACTCTGCTTTATTCTGAATACCACGACGGGCGAAAATACACCATACTGGGTTCGCCAAATCTGGGCAAGATAAAAGTCATAATGATAGGCGTGCGAAACCCCAAGAAGCAAAGCATAGGCGACGGCAATGACATGATGCCAAAGTCGGCAATCGTCTGGGTTAATGAACTGCGTTTGGCCGACTATATAAACAACGGCGGCTGGGCCGCCATGGCTCTGGCACGCACCAACTTGGCCGACTTGGGCAACCTCTCACTCTACAGTTCTTACACTTCGTCGGGATTCGGCAACTTAGAGGACCACCTATCCAAGGTTGACCTTGTCAACACCATGACTATGCAAGCCACCCTAGATATGGAACTTGGCAAGTTCCTGCCCGAGTCATGGGGCATACACTTGCCTTTCTATCTGGACTACAACAAGGCCATCGGCAGCCCAGAATACAATCCCTATGACCCCGATGTAAAATTGGCTGACGACCTGCGTACTTTCACAACTAAAGAGGAGAGAGACAGCGTGCGCGACATGACTCAGGAGCAGCACACCACTACCAACATCACACTTACCAACGTCAAGAAAGACCGCATAGGCAAAAATGCCCTCAAACCCCATTTCTACGACATCGAAAACCTGACCTTCTCCTACGCTTACAGTCGTGAGCGCCAATCGGACGACGATGTAGCCTATTTCAACAAGGACCAGCACCGCGGCGGCTTCACATACAACTACTCACCGAAAGAGCCCAAGAACGTAAAGCCTTTCGACAAAATAAAGCTCTTTAACAACAAAAACTTCAAAATTATCAAGGACATAAACTTCTACTATCTACCCAAGAACCTCAATTTCAGCACAGAGATATACCGCGACTACGAGGAGACCATGCTGCGCAACAAGAGTGCCGCGTTAGTGATACTAAAACCCACTTATTTCAAGCAGTTCACATGGCAACGCAATTACGGTCTGCAGTACGACCTTGCGCGAGGCATTAACCTAAACTACACCGCCAACGCCAACGCGCGGGTCGACGAACCTATAGGCCCTGTCGATTCGCCTTCGGTAAGTGACTCTATATGGAACTCGCTGATGAGTGGCGGCACAATACAAAACTTCCATCAAACCCTCAATGCCACGTGGAACCTACCCATAAACAAATTGCCCTACTTTGAGTTTATCAAGACATCGCAATTGACATATCGCACCGCCTATGACTACACCGGCACCACTCCGGCTTTGGCTTCGATGGGCGGCACATTGCAGAACTCAACTACCATGCACGGGTCGCTCGTAGCCGATATGAAGACATTGTACAACAAGATACCCCTACTGAAGAAGGCCTATGCTACCAAAAACGATGCCAACAAACGCAACCCACGCCAGCCGCAGCAACCGCCTAAACCTAAGGTCAAGTCTGTGAAAGACACAACGCAAAACGCCGACTCCCTGCGCCATGTCAAGATGATGGAACGGTTGAAAGAGGCGGGCTATTTCGGATTGAGGTTTGTTACCGCCTTGAAAGACTTTAATGTACAGTACAACTACACCACCGGTTCCCGCCTGCCCGGATATATGGGCGAGCCAATGGTTGTAGGGCTCGACCCACGCAACTTCTGGACACCCGGACCAGGCTATGTGCTAGGCTACGAAAACGATATTGCCGACCTGCTGCTATCCCACGATTTGCTCTCGTCAGACACCCTCTTCAACAGTCCGCACGAACTCACTTTAGACCGAAAACTGACGCTGAATGCCACTGTTGAACCCATTCGGGATTTCTCTATAAAAGTCGAGGCATCACAGAACTACTCGTCGCGAGAGTCATACTATTACAAGTACCTCAGCGACGTAGGTGCTGTGACAGGTCCGCTTTCATACATCATGACAGGCTCGTACAGCACCACAACCTGGAGTATGGCCACCGCCTTCACAGACCGCGACGAGCTTTTCAACCGATTCCTCGACAACCGCTCCATCGTTGCCCAACGCCTGGCCGATGCCAACCCCGACCCTTACACTGACCAGATGGTTCTCGACTCTATGAACCACCACTACTACCCTGCCGGCTACAGCGCCAATAGCCAAACCGTGTTGCTCACCTCGTTCCTGGCCACCTACCTCGGCAAGGACCCCTCCTCATTCCCCTTCTCGCCATTCCTGGCCCTGCCTATGCCTAACTGGAGTGTGAACTACACTGGACTCAACAAGGTGCAGGCTCTGAAAAAATGGTTCAACCAAATCACCCTGTCTCACACCTATAAGTCCACATACTCTGTGAACAGTTTCTACACCGACGCGGCTCTCTCGGCCGTCGATGACTACGACTACGGCTTGGAATCGGTGCTCAACAGCACTGGCGACTACATTGCCCCGCTAAGTATGGACGGGGTAGTGCTGAGAGAGGAGTTCAATCCCCTTATTAAACTCTCGCTCAACATGGTGAACAGTTTCTTCGTTAATTTCTCTTTAAGGAAGAACCGCACCTTGGGCCTTTCTTTCTCAAACAACCAACTCACCGAGACCACCAACGACGACGTAACCGTTGAAGCCGGATACAAGTTCAAGGATGTGGCCATAAATATTCAGATTGGCGATAAAACACACAACTTCAAAAACGACATCACTCTACGTTTCAATCTGACCCACAGAAGCAATATGACCAACATACGCCGCATTAACCAGAATATCAGCCAGATATCGTCGGGTAGCGAAACATGGATAGCCGTAATCTCAGGCGAGTACGCTTTCTCCAACGTTGTCACCCTGCGCGCCTTCATCAACACCGACATAACCCACCCCTTCATATCCAACTCCTACGACAACTCCACCACCAAAGGCGGCCTCACGCTGCGACTGAACTTCTAACCAACCCGAAAACACGCTTTTAGACTATGGCCAACCGATTTAAAGACTATGACGACGAGGTACGCGATGCGGTGCTCGACTTTGAGAACACCGTGCTACAGGGCCGTAACCAGTTTTTCGACACCGAAGAGCTTGAAATCATTATAGACTACTATCTCGAAACTTCAGACCTCGACCGCCTCGAGGCCGCTGTGCGCTACGCTGAAGGGCTCTACCCCTCGAGCAACAGCATACGCCTGCGCCGCGCCCACCTCTACAGCGCACGCAACCAGTTCGACCGCGCTCTCGACATACTGCTACAGCTCGAGCGCGTGGAACCCGACAACACCGATGTAGCCTATGCCCTCGGCGCCGTCTACAGTATGCTGGACCACCCCGACCAAGCCATCCGCTACTACCGCAAAGCCTCAGCCGACGGATACGAATTAGGCACCGTCAACGGCAACATTGCCGACGAGTACTACAAGCTGGGCCGGTTGAACGAGGCTATCATGTACTATAAGAAAGCCCTCGCTGCCGACCCTGCCAACGAGAACGCCATGCTCAACTTGCTCGACACATACGCCGAAGCCGGTCAGGCCGACAAGTCGGCCGACTACTTCAAGCGCATGGTGGAGCGCGAGCCCTACTCGAAGCTCGCCTGGTACTGTCTGGGCTGCTCCTACTACGATTTGGGACTTGCCGAGAAGGCTATTGACGCATTGGAGTACGCCATAGCCATAGACAAGACCTATTTCGACGCCTATATGTGCATGGCCGACTGCTACGAGGACACCAACAACCACGCCAGCGCCGTGGAGTGCCTGCGCCGCAGCCTTGACTATGCCGAACACAAAGAGACCGTATACTGCTCCATAGGCATCATCTATATGCGTGCAGGCAACTACGACACCGCCATGCTCTACCTCAAGCAGGCAGAACAAGCCGCCACGGCCAACCCCGAGGCCGCGTCGTACTTCCTGGCCGACCTATACTCGGCACAAGCCGACTGCTACCGCGCCCTCAACGAATACTACTTGGCAGCACAAAGCGCCGCCGCCGCCCTCAGCCTCACTGCCGACCCTGGGCGCATACTGCGTTTCCTTGGCTCACTGCACGAAGAGCACGGCGACAGCGAACAGGCCGCAAAGATGTACCTCAGCGCCATAGAGCGCGAGCCCGACACCGACGACAACTGGACAGCCTATATCGACTTCCTGCTGCGCGCCGGCCGCTACGACGAGGCCATAGACTACACCCTGCAGGCCGCCGCCTCGGCCACCGACCAGCTGCCATTCGACCTGCGCTTTGCCGTTGAATACTTCAAGACCGGACGCCGCAACTACCTCTTCAACGCCATCAACGCCTGCCTTGCCGACGACCCCGAGGCTGGCCGTCAACTGCTCGAAATCTGCCCCGAAATGGCCGACGACCCCGAGGTGCTCAACCTTTTGCACCCGCAAAAACCAACTGTTTGAAAATCAATAATTTAAACAAAACAATACAACCCGCTGACAATCAGCAGGTTGCATGGGTTAGGTTCGGGTTAAGGTCGGGTTGAGGTCGGGTAGGCTTCGGAGGGCTTCAGTCTTTTGCCGAACAAAGGCCGATGTTAGCGTCTCTTCGGCCTCATTATCAACCACTTCTAACGGAATCGCACCATATCGATGAGCCTCACCCCGTCGAGCCACACTGCGATGCAACCAACAACGCCGTTCTCGCCCTTCCACTTCTGCACGGGCTGCAGCGTCGTGGCATCAACCACCTCAAAATATTCGGGCTCGAACTGCAACCCGTCGGGTTGGGGATTGACCAGATGGTATGAAGCCAAATTGTCTACGACAAACTGCTTGACATCCTCGACATCGTCGGTTTCGGACATCTCTACAGCTTGGCACAGCGTCTCGTAAATGGCCGGAGCCATGGCCCGTGCCGCTGGCGAGAGGCGACGATTGCGGCTGCTGAGGGCCAGGCCGTCGCTGGCGCGCACAATGGGGCAGGGTACCAGTTCGATGGGGTAGCCCGTCTGCTGCAGGAGACTGCGTATGACGGCAATCTGCTGATAGTCTTTTTCGCCGAAATAGGCGCGGTTGGGCTGCGTTAGGTCGAACAGGCGGCGCACCACCACGGCAACGCCCGAGAAGTGGCCCGGGCGGCGTGGACCCTCCATCACCTCCTCGATGGGGCCGAAGTGATACACGTCGGTCACCGGTTCGGGATACATCTCCTCGACCGCGGGAACAAATGCAACATCGGCGCCGGCAGTTTCGAGCAGGCGGCAGTCGGCCTCGACAGTGCGGGGATATTTCTCAAGGTCCTCCTTGTTGTTGAACTGTATGGGGTTGACAAAGACACTGACGATCACCACGTCGTTCTCCTTGCGGGCACGGGTGATGAGCGAGAGGTGCCCCTCGTGCAGGGCGCCCATGGTGGGCACCAGTCCTATGGTTTTGTTTTGGCGCTTGGCCTCGCTTACGGCTTGGCTCAAAGCAGCCACTGTGGTTATTGTTTGCATAGTTGTATCTATATTCACTTGATTTCCTCAAACTCGTCAAAACGGTCCGGGTCGTCGTCGGGCTCCTCAAACTGCTTGCGGCCCAGCCAGCGGTTGGGAAGCTCGAGCAGATAGTTGAGCACCGTGAGCAGCAGGCTGAAAAGCAGTGCCCAACCAAAGCCGTCGACCCCGAAGGAGGGTACCACGGCCGAGGCTATAAGCACAATGACTGCGTTGATTACAAATATAAAAAGACCCAACGTGACGGCCGTCAATGGCAAAGTTAGCATGATGAGCACCGGACGCAGAAAATTGTTGAGCAAGGCTATAACGGCGGCGGTTAGCACCACTGCCGGCAGACTGCCCACCGTGACACCCGGCAGCAGCAGCGCGGCAATGACCACGGCCAGCGACATCACCAACACCTGGGCGGCAAAGCCCCACACGCCGGCATACTCCGGCCTACGGTTGTGGATGGTTATGTTCATATCTCAAATTCTCCCTTGCCTTGGCGCACCAACAGTGGGTAGCCTTCAGAGAGGTCGACCACCGTTGAGGGCTCTGCGGTGCCTATACCGCCATCGACCACCAAGTCGACCTGCCTTCCAAACTGCTCGTTGATGAGCTCGGGATCGGTCAGGTACTCCACCTCCTGATCTTCGTTCTCGAGGCGCACCGAAGTGCCAATGAGAGGGGCGCCCAACTCTTCGACCACAGCGTGCAGCACACCGTTATCGGGCACACGTACGCCGATAGTCTTGTTGGCGTTTTGATAATTGCGGTTGAGGTTGTTATTGGCCTGCAAAATAAAAGTATACGGTCCCGGCAGGCACGAGCGCAGCAGGCGGAACGTGTCGCCGTCGAGCGGGCGCAGGTATTCCGAAGCCTGGCTCAGCGACGAGCAAAGCATCGAGAATTTGGCCTGCTTGAGTTTGAACCCTTTGAGGCGGGCGATGGCCTCGACCGACTGTTTGAACTCCATGGAGCACACAAAGGCATACAGCGTGTCGGTTGGCAGCACGGCAATTCCGCCTTGGCGCAGGGTGTCGGCTACTCGCCTCACCTCGCGCACATTGGGGTTGTCCGGATAAATGCGTATCAACATATCGGCATTAAAAATTCGGGGTGCAAAAATACACATTTTTTTCCGTTGTAAACAAAAATTAAGTTTTTTTTTGTATTTTTGCAACTTGCAGCACAGCCCAAGGGCCGTTTAGTTGCGTATACCTTTATATTGATAATCAATAACATAAGAAATAATATGGCCGAACTTACCGAGCAAGAACAAGTGCGCAGAAACTCTCTCGCCGAACTCAAAAAAGCAGGCATCAACCCCTACCCCGCCGCCCTCTACGAGGTCAACGCCAAGAGCTCCAACATACTGGAGCGCTTCCCTACCGACAACAGCCTCTTTCAGGACATCTCAATTGCGGGCCGCATAATGAGCCGCCGCATAATGGGCGCTGCCAGCTTCGTAGAGCTGCAGGACGCCTATGGACGCATACAACTCTACGTCAAGCGTGACGAAATATGCCCGAGCGACGACAAGACGCTCTACAACACCGTCTTCAAACGGTTGCTCGACATCGGCGACATCATCGGCGTCACCGGCTACGTGTTCGTCACCCAGATGGGCGAAACCTCAATCCATGTCAAAAGCCTCACCGTGCTCAGCAAAAGCCTCCGTCCACTGCCCATCGTCAAAGAGAAGGACGGCCAGGTGTTCGACGCCTTCAGCGATCCAGAGATGCGCTACCGCCAACGTTATGTCGACCTCATCGTCAACCCGCAGGTGAAAGAGACTTTCGTGCAGCGCGCCAAGATAGTGAACACCATGCGCAACTACTTCAACGAGCAGGGATACCTCGAGGTGGACACCCCCGTGCTACAGAGCATCCCCGGCGGTGCCGCCGCACGCCCCTTCGTGACACATCACAACGCCCTCGATATAGACCTCTACCTGCGCATAGCCAACGAGCTATACCTCAAGCGCCTCATCGTGGGCGGTTTCCCTGGAGTGTACGAATTCAGCCGCAACTTCCGCAACGAGGGCATGGACCGCACCCACAACCCCGAGTTCACGGCCATGGAAATCTACGTGCCTTACAAGGACTACAACTGGATGATGGAGTTCACCGAGAACATGCTGGCGCGCATCGCCACCGAACTGCACGGCAAGACCAAGCTCAGTGTGTGGGGCAACGAGATAGACTTCAAGCCCCCCTTCCGCCGCGCCCCAATGTGCGAACTCATCAAGGAGGAGACCGGCATCGACGTGGCCCCGATGAACGAGAATCAGCTGCGCGAAGCTTGCAAGCAACTTGGCGTGGAGACCGACGCCACCATGGGCAAAGGCAAACTCATCGACGCCATCTTCGGCGAGAAGTGCGAGGGCAAGCTCATCCAGCCCACCTTCGTTACCGACTACCCCATCGAGATGTCGCCCCTCTGCAAGCGCCACCGCGACAACCCCGAGCTCACCGAGCGCTTCGAGCTCTTCGTCAACGGCAAGGAGTTGGCCAACGCCTACTCCGAGCTCAACGACCCCATCGACCAGCTCGGCCGCTTCCAGGAGCAGCTGCGCTTGAGCGAGAAAGGCGATGATGAAGCCATGTTCATCGACATGGACTTCGTGCGGGCCCTCGAATACGGCATGCCGCCCACCAGCGGCCTCGGTGTGGGTATAGACCGTCTGGTGATGATGATGACCGACTCGCAGAGTATCCAGGATGTGCTGCTCTTCCCACAGATGAAGCCCGAGGTGCACGCCGCTGCCGCCGAAGAGGAGCAGAGCGACCTCACCGCCCACGGCGTCGACGAAGCCTGGCTGCCCGTGCTGCAAAAAGCCGGCATCAAGAGCTACAGCCAGCTCAAGGAAGCCAACCCCAACAAGCTCTTCAACGACCTCGGCGGCCTCCGCAAGAAGCTCAAACTCGACATCCCCGCCCTAAAACGCGAGCAGTTCGACGCCTGGCTTAATGGTTAGTGACACTAACCACTTCAAGTTTCAATTCCCTGACGGCAATCAAGAATTAATAATTGGAAGGATTTGAACCCGTGAGTGTCACTCACGGGTTCAAATTTCACTTTCCTTCTACATGGGTTCTTCCTCCCTTCTATGTGCCTTCTTTGCAGTCAATACAGATTGCCTGAAAATCAACCATATACACATAACGTTGTGCATAGGATGCCAATGCACTGATATTCAGCCATATTACTATACGGTCTCTCGGTAATCCTTCGACGATGTGTCGGCGGTCTGATTACAGCCAAAACAGAGTGTCATCTTAACCCATCTCTGCAATCGGCTCTGCAAATGTAATACCTCACTTGCGGAGTCGTTTTTGATATATCCATTTTTCGCCCAATTATCTCATTCCCGAAAATAATTTTGCCAATTCAAAAATAATGCGTAACTTTGCACCGTGAATCAAAAATGAATAATATGGCATAATAAACAATAATTAACCTAAAATAATATAAGCGTTTACGTCTTCAAAAGAGTGCCTGAAATCTGCAAAATTTATCCACTCTACCATTCGAATATTGAAGCGGAATGCTTACGGGTAACCGTGAGCTTTCTTGTTCGGATGGTAGGTAATGCAGAACCTCAGGCACCACAAAAGGCCCGCGGTTCTTTTTTATTGCATACCAAACATCAAAAAACACACAATATGGGACTTATCAACAACATCAAAGATGCCTTCAACAAGGCAGAGTTCACGGTAGCACCGAACAAGAAGCTGAAGACCATTTCGGCAGACTTCATGAAAACCTTCGACCTGACGCTGGCCTTCTACAAAGGTGTGGTGCTGGCCGACCCCGAGATGACCCTCGCGGCCCTCAACAGCAAGACCACCAAGGAGGTCAATGCCAAAGCCGACGGCCTGAAGATTAAAGGCAGCACCAAGGTAGGCGAAGCAGAGAAACTCTTCGACCAACAGTTCGGCGTCACCGTCCAGATTAAGGACAAAGCAGGAAAGATCTGCGTCCCCAACAACATCACCATCGGTCAAGCCGCCAGAGGTGAGTACAAATAGTAGATTTTTATTAACCTTTTAAAACATATTCATTATGGCAGAATTCAAATTAGATGGCCGCATGAAGGTCAAAAGCCTGAAAGAGAACTTCAACAAGTGCTTCGGCGCCACGCTGCGCGTCTACACCACCCCCGCTTGCAAGCAGTTTGCCGACGACAACGCCACCTTGGCCAGCATCCGTGCTGAAGGCGCAAAGGGTGGTGAGTTGACCGTGGGCGGTAACCTCCGCGTGGGCAACTTCGAGGACAAGATCAAAGAGATGTACGGCATCGGCGTGCAGGTTGCTGACAAGAGCAACAGCAAGCTGGCCGACAACAGCGTCACCCTCGTGGCAGCTGGCAAGTAAATAACCACAAAACCAATCCGGCGGACGGGGAGACCCTCCGCCGGATTCCAATATTATTTTCAACCCATTAAAAACAACACTATTATGGCAACCACCACCAAAAAGCCTGCCGCGAAATCAGCAGCAAAGAAAACTACAACGGCCAAACCCGCCGCCAAGAAAACCACAGTGGCGAAACCTGCAGCCAAGAAAGCCGCTCCCGCAAAGAAGACCACCACGGCAAAACCCGCAGCAAAGAAGACCACTGCCACAAAGCCAGTTGTAAAGAAGACCACAGCTGCCGCCAACTCCGCTACGAAAAAAACCGCTCCGGTGAAGACCGCCGTGGAGTTGTCGGTGACAGGCAACAAAAAGATTGGCACCCTGATGAAGGAATTCAACAAGCAGTTCCCTTATCTGCGCCTGAAGATATGCTACAGCTATGCCCGTCAAGCTGTGGCCAAAGGAGAGAGCATCAGCGGTATTGATCCTGACAAGACCCTTGCTTCGGTACGTCGTGCCGACTCTGGTGGTGACATCTCTATTAGCGGCAACAAGAAAATCAAGTCGCTGGAGAAGGAATTCGACAAAGTCTTTGGCCTCTATGCCCAAGTGTGCTACACCGAGAAGGATGGCCACCGATACTATACAAGTGGTTCCGCCGACGAGATGACTCTTGCTGCCTTTAACAAGAAGTGCGAAGCCGACGGCTGCAAAAAAGGTGTGTGGAAATAAACTACCACTAATGAACAAGTGAAACGAGGAAAAAACAAAACAGCCAAAGATGGAACTAATTGAACAAGTAAAAGTAGACATACAACAATTTCTTAACCACGAAAATGACGAACTATTATTCAATGAACGCGATTTCCAGATGCATCTTGCTCTGCATCTTATTAAATTAAGACATTACCATGATGTTGACCTTGAATATTATGTTCCATGTGGCGAGTTGAAAAACTATAAATGGAATAGTGAGATGAAGCTTGACATTCTTGTACACAAAGACAACGAGTATCTTCCAGTGGAACTGAAGTATAAAACACGTAGATACAGCAAACAGATGACGAGGTTTGACGAGCATCTGACAAAGCCGATTGATGTGTTGAAAAATCAAGGTGCTCAGGATTTGGGCATGTACGATTTCTGGAAAGATGTGCATCGGATCGAGTTGGTGCGAAATCGCTTTGGTGCAGTCAGCAACGGTCTGGCGGTATTCGCCACCAACGACCCATATTATGTACGTGAAGACTACAAAGTAACATCCAACCACTATAATTTCCGTATGACAAGCGACAACACTTCCCGATGTCGGCATTGGATGTATCCTAAAGAACAAAGAAAGGCGAATTACTATGACACCTACCCTGATTTTGATCTTGAAGGTTCGTATGCCATCCATTGGAGCAACACACAGTTTGAAGGAGTGCCGATTTACTACTGCATAGTGGAAATATAATACTCGTTTTTGTGTTACAAAGAATAATCTATTTAAAAGCAATAGTCAAAAACAATTAATACTATAGGCTATGGAAAGATTCACAATTAACGGATTAGTGTACGAAACACTCAACGATAAAGAGGTACAACTTAAAAGCACAGAAGGCCTTAAACGTCCCGTACGCAATATCCCCGCTGAAGTGGAAAACGACGGAAAAAAATACAGAGTAACAACGGTGTATAATGGGGAATATTTTAGATATAGTGGTTACCAACGTGGAGTTTTTGAAGGAGATGAAGTTCTCGTCAATTTATCTCTTCCAGAGACAGTAATAAAAATCATTTCTCAGGATGATAACTCGATTAGTGTTGGGGCGTTTTATGGGTGCAAAAAACTCAAAGATATTTTCTTTCCTAATTCATTAGAAAACATAGGGTTATCAGCCTTTCACGGTTGCTCTGCCGTTGAAGCCCTATACTTTGGAGATAATCTCAAAACAATAGGTGGTTATGCCTTTGAGGAATGTACAACATTAAAAGAGATAGATTTCAATGACAAACTAGAAACGATAGGAAATAAGGCTTTTAAAGAATGTTCTTCTCTTAAAAATGTATCTTTCCCAGTATCCCTCAAAACAATTGGGGATGAAGCTTTCAAAGGTTGTAAGGCAATGATAGAGGTGAATATTCCAGCCTCCGTTGAAAAAATAGAAGGATGTGCATTTGCGGAATCAGGAGTAAAGGTAGTCAATATCTACAGCGAGAATATAAATATTGCTGATAATGCTTTTCCTGCAGATGCACAGATAAATTTCCTTGACGCCAACTCATTCCCGAAACGCAAGCGTAAACCCCGTGGTGCCAAGAACATAGAGGCTCCAAAAGCAACCCACGCAAGCGAAGAGCCTGCAAAACCTGCACCAAAAGATGAGAAAGTCAAAGAAACACCGAAAGTGGTTCCTGTTGATATGGAAAAACTCATCCAAGCGGCACTTGCCGATGGCGTTGTAACTGACAAGGAACGCAGCATTCTTATCAAGAAGGTGAAAGAGGCAGGTGGCGATGTGGATGAGTTCGAGATGCTGCTCGACGCCCGCATCTTTGAAGTTACTAAAAAAGAAGAAAAAACCGTAAAGCCAACACCAGTTGAGAAGCCAATAGAAGAACCTGCGCCAAAAACCATAGAGAAGCCGGTTGAAGAAATCAGCAGCAAACCTGCAGCCAAAACGGGAGGATTCCTCAAAAAGCTCTTGGGCGGGATTTTTTCGTCACGCATCGAAGCGACTGATAATAACGACCCAATAGGTGACACCATCCCTGTCGATGAAGTAAAAAAATCAGAATCCGATAATACTACGGCAGGAGACATGTACAAGTTACAGCTCAAAGCAAGCACCACGGTCGAGAACCTGCGTAAAGAATTCAACGAGGCTTTTGGCGCACAAATTAAATTGTACAACGGCAACAAAAAAGCTGAGATGACCGATACCCTCGGAACTCTCGGCCTAACAACAGATGGCGTCTTCGAGTGTCGCAGCAGCCTGACGGTGGCCTCGTTCATAGATCGCATGATGAAGGAACACGGTTTGAAAGTAAAGGTGTACACATGCGATGAGTGGGTGGCTGTGCTCGACGGATTGACATTGAAATCAGCAGGGCTAGTAAAAAAGAACGCCACCAAGGCCGACATGGAGGGTATGGTTGCCTACCAACGTGATGGCGCTGAAGAAAAACATGAGTCCACAGAAGTTAGCATAAAAAAATCGGCTAACTTTGAAGATTATACTATTGTAATCATGAAAAACAACAAAGTGGTTGTGGGCAAAGGCGACGATTTTTATGACAACGCCAAGGGAGCCCTACGAGAGATATCAGAAAAAGTTGGATTCGAATATGATAAAAACTGGACCACCCAGCAATTTGGTAGTAAGTTGGTGGACTTCCTGAACAATAAATAACCCAATCCCAAATACAACAACTATGGTAAACAAAGTAAGAGTCTATGGCAAAGCCCAAAACCGCACCGCATTGGGCATAATGCACGCCTATATGGTGATGTATCCACAGGCGACGATGGAAGACCTACAAAAAGCTTTTCCTAACGAGTTGAACCCCGACAGCGGAGTGAAGAAGAACTTCGTCCGTGCCGGCGAGAAGGGCACCGATGCCAACTGGAACGGCTTCTTTCAAAAGGAGGACGAGTTGCTCACCATGGGCGACGGCACAAAGGTGGCCGTGGTCAGTATGTGGACCAAGCCGAGCTTCGAGCGACTAGTGAGCCACGCTGCACAGTACGGCATCGAGATTGCTAAGTTCGAGGAGGCCGATGGCGGCGGCAAGAAAGGGTCGTTCCGCCTGGAGTACCTCAACGGCTATGTGCCACCCGCGCCAGTGACTCAGAAGAAAGGGATTGCCTGGTGGATATGGGCTATCATCGGAGTGGTGGTGGCAGGTCTTATCGTCGCTCTGCTATGCAAGCCCAAACCTGAGAAAGAAGTGGTGGTACAGACGGTGGTTGACACCGTCTATGTGCAGCAATTGGAGCAAATTGAGGACAACTTCAACACCGCCCAGTTCCAACAAGGTAAAGCCGACCTCAGCGAGGATGCCAAGTTCGTCCTGCACGACTTAGCCAAACTGATGAAGCAATATCCCGATATGCGACTTCGCATCGAGGGTCACACCAGTGCCGAAGGAGATGCAGCGGCGAATCAGCAGCTCAGCGAGGCCCGTGCACAGGCTGCCGTCACCTTTCTGGTGGAACATGAGGGTGTGGACGCCAGCCGTCTTGAGGCCGCCGGCTTCGGCAGCAGCAAGCTGAAGAATATCGACGACCCCATGGCCTCGGAGAACCGTCGCACCGAATTTGAAATCATTAAATAACCTTTGTATTAACCCATTAAAACGTTTTATTATGGAAATTAAAGTTGATGGACGCCTTTTAGTGTCGACGCTCTGCGAGCGTTTCAAAGAAGAATTCGGTGGTACCCTCCGTGTGTATCAGGGTCAGAAACGCCTCACCGGCGCTGAGAAGGTGAGCGAAATTGCCACCAAGACCGGCAGCTATGAATGCCGCGGCAGCAAGACCGTCGGTGGTTTTGAAAAGGACATGATGACCAACTTCGGTCTGAAGGTTCAGGTGGCTTCGGTCGACGACTGGGTGCTGGCCCTCGACGAGATGACCCTCGCCAAGTTGCCCGAAATCCCCAAGAACGCCAAGAAGGCCGACATGGATGCCCTCAAGGCCAAGTATGCCAAATAAAACAGGCTCAAACCCAATCCGGCGGACGGTCTCCCGTCCGCCGGGTTCCAGCAATAACCATAAACAATATTATCATGAGTGTAGAATACTACCGTAAACGCCTTATCGACCTCCGTGCACAGGTCACCAAGGAGCGCGAGGCAAAGAAAAAAGACAACGCTTACTATGCCGACCTTGTAAAAAGGGCAACATCCCCAAGCAGCAAGGCCAGCTACCGCAAGCAGAAGATTGACCACGCAGCCAGTCACGACCGGCGCATCGAAAGTCTCAAACGTGAGATTGAGCGCACCAACGATTCTCTAAAACGTGAACGCGAAAGAGCAAAGAAGAAGTGAACTGCAGTTTTAAGCAACAACTGGCACGGGTATTCGACGACAATCTGCGCACCCGCCAGTGGCAAAACTGGGTGGACTACATCATCATCGGGCTGATAGTCATCAGCACGGTGGAGGTTTTTCTCTCCACTTTCGACAATATTGCCGAGCGCTACGGCACATGGCTGAAAGCCGTCGACCTCTTCACCACGATATTCTTCACTGTAGAGGTGACGCTGCGCATCTGGTGCGCCGACATTATCGACGACAAGTACAAAGGCTTTTGGGGCAGGGTGCGCTATTGCTTCTCGTTCTATGGACTGATAGACTTTCTCTCCACATACACATTCTATATCGCTTTTCTGCTGCCGATACCCTACGCATTACTCAAAGCATTGCGAATAGCACGACTGATGCGCGTGTTCCGCTATATGAAGGCATTCCGACTGCTGTCGGAAGCCATCAGCTCGAAAAAGCGCGAGTTGTGGGTGTCGCTACAGTTCCTGGGCATTGTAACACTGATACTTTCTTTTATCCTTTATTTTGTGGAGCATGCTGCGCAACCGGAGGTATACGACAACGGTTGGACATCTGTGGTGTGGGCTTTTGCCCAGTATATCGGTGACCCTGGCGGCTTCGCCGACCAGCCACCTACCACATTGGTGGGTCAGATTATTGCCTGTATCGTAGGTCTGCTAGGTATCGCCATATTTGCGGTGCCAGCGGGCTTGGTGGGATCAGCCTTCAGCGATGTGATGGACGAGAAACGACACGAAGAGAGTGCCGCTGAGTGGGCAGAGGAATTGCACAATGCTTTTGAGAGTAAGTTGGATCGACCTACCGGTTTGCAGGTAGCGCCCCCATACATCACTATTCCCGAAGCACAAGCGCGTATTTGGCACAAGGAGGACGAGATACTGGATGCCGTGAATGTGTCAAAAGACATGCGACTCATCAATATCGCCGTCACACGCCCGTTGGGTGAATATAGCGACGACCGTCTGGCCGTGGAGCTGTTTCCTCTGAACACCTCCTACGGCTGCTGCATCGACCGAGGCTCAAAGGTCACCATCGTAGCGCCCAGCAATGTGGTCGACCCGGTCATAGGCCATTTTGCCTACCATATAGCACTTCTCGGCGGCTTTAATTATCTTTCACGTGAGATTGGGCAACAGAAGCCATACCGGACCTTCTTTTCATTCGACAACGAAGAAGGAATACCAGGATTGCCAGAGTATATGGCAGACTTGCGTAGGCTAACTGCCAGAGAAGACTCTTGGGCAATAACCCTGCTTGCAGCATCGGGAGCCAACGAGCCTGAATATCCCGAACAACTGCATTTCGAGTACGGAGGAAAGAAAGGAGACGATAGCTTCAATAGCGACCTGGCTCCGGCAGCAGACTTAAAGAGACTTTACAATGACATGTCTGTCTCACTGGCGGAACATTACGCTATCAAAACTGCCAACCAAAAGTATCACGACACATCTTCTCCGCGCAACTACTATCGCAAGATTGGGAAACCTGTCAATGGCTTAATGCTTCGGGTTGCTTGGTCAATAACTTGCTGGGACTATCGTCGCATATCCATTGCTGCAACTATGGCCGAAGTCTTACACCGTGAACTGGATTCCGACAATCCGCACTTTCACCTTGAAAGCCTAAAACAAAAAACAATAGGATATAATATTTAGACGTATGGCAATATTTCTTTGGCTTTTTCAGTACATTAGTCCGATAACTTTTATTCTCGGAGCTATATATTTGTTGGGCGACCCGTCGCCTGTGGCGATTGTGCTGGGTGTTATAGCGGCTATCATCGGCCTCATTGTTGGCATTATTGGATGGGCGGATACTGTACCTCCACGTTGGTTTTGGATAAAGAGCAGCATGGACCTGGCCGGCAGCCGATTTATGACCGCCATCGGCTACGCTGTGCAGTTCTTCTTCCTCCCTGCTGCCATTATAGGCTTGTTGGAATACTTCGGATGAGAACCATCCCGCCCGCAAGGTTGTGGTGATTAGATAACCGATAACCGACAACCGCCATCAACCACAGAAGCCTCCCCCCGACCGGAGAGGCTTTTCTTTTTTTGCTGCGCTCCTAATGCAAACGCATTTTCATTGTCCGTGCACAATGAAATTCATTATTTCTTGATTTTATTGTCTCAAAACAATATTTTTTACTATCTTTGCATTCTGAAAATTGGTATTATGGAAGTAATAACATAGATGGACATTTGATGATTAAGCAGTTTACATTCAACCATTTTGAGGTTAATACATATCTAATTATTGACGAGGGCACGAAGCAATGTGCCATCGTAGACCCCGCATGTGAGGCCTCGTTCGAGGATGCGCAGCTGACGCAATATATTGAGGCGGAGCAGTTGCAAGTGACGCATATCCTCCTCACCCATGCCCATGTGGATCATATCGCGGGATTGCGGCAGGTGTGTGCGGCATATGGCTTGCCGGTGACCATGCACGCCGAAGGACACCATCTGCTGCGTCAAGCCAGTGTATACGGCTCTGTGATGGGCTTCAACGTGCCCCCTCTCGACGATTTGGAGCAACGCCACATAGCCGACGGTGACGTGCTCGCCATTGGGCAGACCTTCGTCGAATGCCGCTACACCCCCGGCCATTGCCCGGGCAGCATGAGTTTCTACGTCAAAGACAGGAACGCCGTGCTCACCGGCGACGCCCTCTTCCACTTCTCCATAGGCCGCACCGACCTGCCGGGCGGCGACTACGACCTTCTGATCGACAGCCTTAAACAGAAAATCCTCTCCCTCGACGACGCGGTGGCCGTACTGCCAGGTCACGGCATTAGCAGCACCGTCGGCAAGGAACGCCGCTACAACCCCTACCTGCAATGACCGTCGACCCCAAGATAGAACCCTCATGGCTTGAAGTGCTACGACCGCAGTTCGAGTCTCCTTATTTTCTGCAGCTCAAAGAGTTCCTTGTAGCCGAGCGGCAACAGTATGTGTGCTATCCGCGCGGAGCCGACATCTTCGCGGCCTTCAACCGCACCCCTTTCGACAAAGTGCGGGTTGTGCTGCTTGGACAGGACCCCTACCACGAGCCAGGGCAGGCGCAGGGACTTTGCTTCTCGGTGGAGGCCGGTGTGGCTGTGCCGCCATCGCTCCAGAACATCATCAAGGAAATCAACGACGACCTCGGGACCAACATAGGCCCCAACCATGGCGACCTCGGTGCGTGGGCCGACGCCGGAGTGCTGCTGCTCAACGCCACCCTCACCGTGCGCGCCCATCAGGCCGGTTCGCACCAAGGGCACGGCTGGGAGCAGTTCACCGACGCCGCCATCAGCGCCCTCAACCAGCGCCGCACGGGCATAGTCTTTCTGCTTTGGGGAGCCTACGCAGCACGCAAGGCCTCACTCATCGACGCCTCGCGCCACTATGTGCTCACGGCACCGCACCCATCGCCCCTCTCGGCCTATCGCGGCTTTTTCGGTTGCCGACACTTCTCAAAAACCAACCAACTGCTTGAGACTCAGGGCGGCCAACCCATTCCATGGGCCGATATACGATAGGCTTACATCGGGCTTTGTTCGGAGCCCGTGGGAGGGTGTCCGAGGTGTACCCGACCTCAACCCGACCTTAACCCGAACCTAACCCATCTAAAACCCTGATTTTTAATCAGTTATCACTAAAATACTAATTTACTGAAACTGTGTCGGTTACGTTTTTGGTGTGGGACTGCAGTCCAGCTCCTTCGTGGATGCGTTTTATGACTTGGGTGCTTGGGGAAGGTTCTTGCCGCTCGCGGTCGCGGGCAGAGGGGTCGACCTGATAGACCACCATCGACACCAGCAGGAACAGGGCGAAGCCTGTGAGTATGATGCCGGTGATGCGGTTGAATACATTAATGACTTTGGGAGTTATGACGTTGTGCAGTAGCGACGCCAGTCGGCATTTGAGCACATCCATGCTCAGGGTGGTCATCAGCACACCGGCGAAGAATATGTACATCTGGCTGGTAGGCACGTCGAACTCGCCCGATATGATGGCTATGATTGATATCCAGTAGAGCCATATGGAAGGGTTGACTATATTGAGCAGAAAGGCCGAGAAGAAGACGTTGCGGATGCGCGGCATGGGCTGGCTCCCGTCGGGTGCGGCGGCTTTCTTGCGGAACGTGTAGACACCGATAGCGGCAATGACGGCGGCGGCCACCGAGGCCACATAGACGTTGTGCAGCAACTCCCACATATCGAACCTGCGCAGCACTGTGAGCGTTAGCGAGACTATGATGATATCGCCCAAACTAACGCCGAAGGCAAACGGCACAGCACGGCGGAAACCTAAGTGCAGGCTGTTCTGGATAAGCTTGAAGAAAGCGGGCCCGAAGCTGAAGAAAAGCGAGATTGCCAATCCGCATAATATGCCAAGCAGTAGTTCAGTCATAGTCGTGGTTCTTTAACGTGCAGAGGGTTTATTTTGAGGTGAAGGTGCGGCCCACAGCGAGCAGACGGTCGTAGCGATCCGACGGGGTGCGCATATAGACATAGGCGGTGTAGGCGTTAGTAGCGGCGTAGTGGTCGCCCTCAAAGAGGGCGGTCTGGGCTTCGCGCTCCCCGACCGGCTTGTAGAGCACCTGGTAGGAGTAGTAGCCCTGTTTGAGGAAGAGGCGCGCGTTGTAGGCCTTGTAGCGGGGGTTCCACTCCATGCGGCTACGGTCATCGACGGCCCAGTCGGTGATGTCGCCAACAATGTGCACCGAGCCGCCGAGGAGGGGTGTTGGAGCCGGAAGCGAGAAATTGACCCACACGTAGTCGGCTTCGGTGAGCTTGTTGTCGCGGTCCCAAACATTGACTTTCATGCCGCCCTGCAGGGTGCGGTCCGACGAGAGCGGTCGGGTGCTGCGGTTCTCGAGCGGACGCAGAATGGCGAAGGTCTCGCCACCATAGCGCTCAATCTGTTGCACGTTGTGCATGGGCGAGCGTATATTGCTGATATCGAAATAGCGGAAGGCGTTGCCGCCAGGGAACACATTGACACTGCGGCGGCTGTAGGAATAGGCGTTGCGGTCGTAGCCGCTGAACTCGAGGGTGCGCAGGTTGTCAACACGACCATTCTGCTGCAAACGCACACAGAGATACTGCTGGCTCACATTCTGCATTGGTTCCACGCCAACGCTCACCTCCTGGTTCTGCAAGCTCCCTTCGGCCGATGTAGCGCGGTCAACAGCGAGGGTTACCTTGGCGGCGGCCTCCGACACGTAGAAGCGGCGGGTGAGTAGCACGCTGTCGGGGTGGTCGTATTGGTAGATGGTAATCACATAATTGCCCGAAGCCACAAACTCGGAGTAGTCGGCAGGTACGGTCTGCCAGTAGTTCACATAGTCGGTGTTGGTGGTAAACGAGAACTGCATATTGTCTATAGCACCCTCGGCAAAGCCGTTCATAAACTCGCCTTCGGGCATCCCGTCGGGCTCGAAGTCACGGTTGCAGTGGGCAATGCTGTAGCGCAGCTCCATGGGAGCGGCCTGCAAAACATCGAAGCGCAGCACAAGTCTCTCGCCGGTGCCCAAAGTGAGTACCGGCGGCTCGAACTCTATGCCGTCGCGGCAGAGGCTCACAGTGCGCACGGCAGGGTGCCACGCCGAGTCGGTCACGGCTTGTGCCCACACCCCAACTGTCACGTTCACAGCCAGTAGAAACAGTATTGCCAGTCTTTTCATGCCACAAAGATACACATTTTTTTTTGATTTGAATATTTTTTAGTATTTTTGCAACCGCTATGCAACTGTTCTATTGCGCAGATATAACTGGTGGCTATGCCACGCTCGATGCCGAAGAGTCGCGTCACGCGGTGCGCGTGCTACGGCTGCGCGAAGGCGACAGCCTGTTGCTCACCAGCGGCCGGGGCGACCTATACCGCTGCACTATTGCCGACGCCGACGAGCGTGCTTGCTCGTTGTGTGTCGAGGAGAGCCTGCCCGTTGACGTGGAAGGTCCCAAACTGTGTCTCGCTGTGGCTCCTACCAAGAACCCCTCACGCATGGAGTGGCTGGTCGAGAAAGCCGTAGAGGTGGGAGTGAGCCGCATTGTGCTGCTCAACTGCAGCCGTTCTGAACGCACCTTTATGAAGACCGACCGCCTGCAAAAAATAGCCCTCAGCGCCATGAAGCAAAGTCTTCACACCCTATTGCCTGCCATCGAGGCACCGGTGCCTGTTGCCCAATGGCTCGCCAAAGAAGGTGCCGACAGTACCGCCCAACGCCTGATAGCCCACTGCGACGAAGACTCGCCCCGCACCCCTATTGCCTCGGCCCTGCACCACGGGGCAGACACCACGGTGATCATAGGACCCGAAGGCGACTTTGCACCCGACGAGGTGGAGATGGCTCTGAGTCTCGGCTTTGTGCCAGTAAGCCTCGGGGCATCGCGACTACGCACCGAGACCGCCGCCCTTTACGCCGCAGTGGCATTCAACCTAATAAACGACAGCCAATGAATATGAGTTTCATAAGAAGAGTATTTCTATTATTTCTAATAAGTCTCTCTGATCCTTGGTGTATCGCCCAGACGCAAATTGCCCTGCTGAAATATGGTGGCGGTGGAGACTGGTATGCCAACCCCACCTCGCTCCCCAACCTCATTGCCTTCTGTAACCAAGACCAGCATATGAACCTCGACCCTACCCCGGCCACAGTCGACGTTGGCAGTGTCGAAATCTTCAACTATCCATTGCTGCACATGACTGGCCACGGCAACGTGGTGTTTTCCGCCCAAGAGGCGCAGAACCTGCGCACATATCTCATTGGTGGCGGTTTTCTGCATATCGACGACAACTACGGTCTACGCGAATTCGTAGTGCCACAGATGAAGAAAGTGTTTCCCGAACTGGAGTTCGTGGAGCTTCCTTTCTCGCATCCCATATACCACCAGAAATATGATTTTAATGGCGGCCTGCCTAAGATACACGAACACGACAACCATCCGCCAAAGGGCTATGGTCTGATATGGGAGGGGCGGCTGGTCTGTTTCTTCAGTTGGGAATGCGACCTTGGTGACGGCTGGGAGGACCCCGATGTGCACCGCGACAGTCAAGCCACACGATTAAAAGCCCTCAGAATGGGGAGTAATATCGTCAGTTACGTATTCACGCAACAATAAAATGGTTTCGGGCTATTCCTCTCCCTCTTCGGGAAGGTTGATTGCTTTGAAACGGTTCTGACGTTGCTGCCAGCGCTCGCGGGCATACTGTTGCATATCGCTCACGGCATCGCTTTCGTCTATAATTTCGAGTCCGAAGATGGTCTCGATGATATCCTCGAGGGTGATAATGCCCTGGAAAGAACCATACTCGTCAATTATACCAGCAATTTGTTCTTTGTGCTTGAGCAGCGAGTCCCACACATCAGCCACCGACATCTCTTCGTTGAAGAGCGGTATGGTGCGCTTGATGTCACCCAGCGTCTTGCTAAAATGGTCTTCGGCCAGTTCTTCAAGGGCCTCGGTACGCAGCACGTAGCCAGTAATAAAATCCTCCTCATCGGCATAGACAGGTATGCGCGAGAAATGGCTGTACTCGTCGTCGCGGTAGAACTGGCGAAGGGTCATGCTCTCGGGCGCAGTAGCGGCTACCACACGGGGAGTCATAACATCATAACACTTGATGTCGCCAAGTTTGATGACGTTCTGAATAATCTTGTTCTCATCCTCGTCAATCACGCCCTCGTCCTCGCCCACGTCGGCCATGGCGGCCACCTCTTCGCGGCTCACGGACGTTGTATCTTCTTCGTCGGTGGACACAATATGAGTGAACTTCTCTATGAACCACACTATGGGATAAAGCACTACGATGAGCACCCTCACAACACCGGCAGTGAAACCCATAAGGTTTTTCCAGTGGCGGGTGCCTATGGTTTTGGGCACTATCTCCGAGAAGATAAGTATAAGAATGGTGGTGATTACCGAGATGAGGCCAAACCACTCACTTCCAAAAACCAAAGTGGCTTGACGGCCCACGCCGGCGGCACCTATGGTATTGGCTATAGTATTGAGCGAGAGTATGGCGGCAATGGGTCGCGCGTTGTCAGTCTTGTATTTCTTGAATCGAGAGGCAGGGCGGTACCCCTCGTCTTCGCGCATGGTGATGAAGGAAAGGGGCGTGGACATCAGCACCGACTCCAGTATGGAGCACAGGAACGAGATGGCCATTGCGCCGAGCAAGAATATGAATAACAGTGTCATTGCTTTCAAATTATAGGCCTAAAAGGCGCTGCAAAATTACACAAAAATTCCGACATACAAAATAATCTTTTTTTGCCGCACCAGTTTCAACGTCTGTTGCCAAAGCCTTGCATATGAGATGACAGCTATCCAATACGCGTCACACAGCCATCGTCGTGGCAATCGGCCAAGAGTTCAACCACGCTGCGTTTTAACAGAGGGTGAATATAGTTTGGGACAACCTCAACCAGTGGCTCAAGCACAAAACGTCGTAGATGCATACGTGGATGAGGCACCGTCAGACGCGGAGTATTAAGCACCTGCGAACCATAGAAAATAATGTCAATATCTATGGGTCTCGATGCATATCGTCGGCTACCGTCGGCGTTATATGCCACAGCATGTGGCTGACGGCCAAGGGCAATCTCAATGGCCTGCAGTTCGTTGAGGCATTGCAACGGAGCAAGCTCGGTCCGCAGCAATACGGCTTGGTTTATGAACATCTGCTGCGCCACCATACCCCAGGGCTCGGTCTCATATAATCCGGAACAACACAACTCCTCGCCTACCCTGCGGCTCAGCATGATACGGGCCTCGGCCAGCAGAACATGGGTATCGCCCACGTTGCCACCCAACAGCAACACAATATCTTCAGCTTCGGGTTTCATTATCGTTCTCTATTTGTTCAGCTATTGAGAGGTAGTTGGCATAGCGTTCCTGGTCTATGATGCCATCGTCTACGGCAGCCTTCACGGCACAGCCCGGCTCGTGGCGGTGAGTGCAGTTGGTAAAACGGCAGCGCGGCAGCACAGCACGCATCTCGGGATAGAAATGAGAGAGCTCCTGCACATTGAAATCAACCATACCGAACTCTTTTATCCCAGGAGTATCTATCAGATAGCCACCAGCAAATGGGTGTATCTCGGCATAGGTGGTTGTGTGGCGGCCTTTGAGCGACCAATCGGATATTTCGCCCACACGGAGCTGCAGCGATGGGTCTAGGGCATTTAGCAGAGCCGACTTACCCACACCCGAATGGCCGCTAAAGAGCACTGTCCGGCCTTCGATGTATGGCCTTAGTTTATCAATGCCCTCGCCCGTGAAAGCAGAAAGCACTACAACGGGATAACCAGCACTGCGGTATATAGAAGCAAGCCCGTCCTGCACGGCATTAAGTTCATCATCATAAAGGTCGCATTTGTTAAATACCAAACACACTGGTATGTGGTAGGCCTCGGCAGTAACAAGCAAACGGTCTATGAATCCCGTCGATGTACGTGGTGCACCTAATGTGGCCACAACACACAGCAGATCTATATTGGCGGCAATGACATGTGTCTGCTTGGATAACTTTGTGGCGCGACGCACAATATAATTGCGGCGGTCATCAACCTCGGCAATGAGGCCGGTGCCGTCGGTTTGGAGCTCAAAATGCACACGGTCGCCCACTGCCACGGGGTTGGTTTGTTTATTGCCACGCAACCTGTAGTTGCCACGCAGGCGACAGTCAAAAACCTCGCCCTCCTCGCATAGCACTCTGTACCAGGACCCTGTAGCTCGTATAACCAATCCGTTCACTTTGCAAAAATACAAAAAAAAAGAAAAATGGAGACGAAAAAGCCAAATATTCATTTTTTTTCGTATCTTTGCAGTCTGATAAAAAAATTAAACAAACAATAAAACAACACCTATCATCATGAAAGTTAGATACATCGTTATCGCAATTGCCCTCATGCTGGCCATGCCTGGCGCCGCACGCGCTGACGAGGGTATGTGGCTCCTCTCGCTCCTCGGCAAGAACTACGAGGATATGCAGAAAGCCGGTTTCCGCCTCACCGTTGAGGACATCTACAGTGTCAACCGCAACTGCATCAAAGATGCCATTGTGGGTCTTGGCAACGAGGGCCAGCCATTCTGGCACTTCTGCACCGGCGAGATTATCTCCAACGAGGGCCTTATGAGTACCAACCACCACTGCGGCTACGGCAAGTTGCAGGAACACTCTACCGTTGAGCACGACTACCTGCGCGACGGTTTCTGGGCCTACACAAAAGAGCAGGAGTTGCCCAATCCTGGCCTTACCGCCTCGATACTGGTGCGTATGGAGGACGTAACCGCACGCGTCAACGACGCCCTTAGCGACAACATGAGCGAAGGCGATCGCGAAGCCGCCATCAAGCGCGTCAGCGACGAAATTGCCGAGGAGGCTGTCAAGGGCACATACTACAGCGCCCGTGTACGCCCCATGTTCAACGGCAACCAGTTCTTCCTCTTTGTGCACGTCATTTATCGCGATGTACGTTTGGTGGGTGCACCCCCCTCGTCGATGGGCAAATTTGGTGGCGACACCGACAACTGGTCGTGGCCCCGCCACACTTGCGACTTCTCGATGTTCCGTATCTACACCGCTCCAGACGGTAGCCCCGCCGCCTATTCCAAGGACAATGTTCCCCTGCGTCCCAAACACCACCTGCCCGTGAGCATCCGCGAGATTAACGACGGCGACTTCGCCATGGTTCTTGGCTTCCCTGGCACAACCAACCATTTCCTCACCTCATACGGTCTGGAAGAGACCATGGACATTACCAACAAGCTGCGCTACGAGATCCGCACCGTCAAAATCAACATCCTGCGCGAAGAGATGGATGCCTCGCAGGCCACCAAAATCAAATACGCCTCGAAGTATGCCTCCTGCTCCAACTACTGGAAATACAGCAACGAGCAGAATAAAGCCTTGGCTCATCTCAACACTATGGGTGTGAAGAAAGAGGTTGAGACCGAATACACCGACTGGGCCAAGTTCCAGAAAGACCCCAAATACATCAACGCCCTGCCCCGCATTCGCGATGCCTACAAAGCCCGCCGCACTGCCGAAGAGGCCTCTATGTACCTCTATGAGGGCCTGCTTACCGGAGCCGAACTGCCTCTGCGTGCACGCAATATCGGCGAAGCCATGCTCAACGCCCTCAACAACGACAAGAACGCAGACCTCTCGGCCTATCAAGGCATGATGGACGCTTTCTACAAAGACTATGACCGCGATGTCGACCAGCGCCTTTGCGCCGCACTCTTCGCCTATGTCTACACCCATATGGACCGCGACCTATGCCCCGATTTCCTCAAACAAGCCGACAAGAAATACAAAGGTGACTTCGTGAAATACGCCAAAGACCTCTACAGCAAGAGCATCTTCGCCACTCCCGAGGCTTTCGAAAAATTCGTTTCCAAACCCAATGCCAAAACTCTCGAGAAAGACCCCGCCTTGATCGCTGGCCGCGAAGCTGTGGCTCGCTATATCGAAGTGAATAAATCTGTGCCTCAAAAGGCCGAAGAGGACCTTACCCGCGGTATGCGCGACTTCACCAACGGCATTCTGCAAATCAACGACGGCCGCAAGCTCATGTCGCCCGACGCCAACTCAACCATCCGCTGCACCTACGGCAACGTCAAAGCCTATGACCCCAAAGACGGCATCAGCTACCACTACTACACCACCATCGACGGCGTAATACAGAAAGAAGACCCCACCAACAGCGAGTTCATAGTTCCCGAGCGCCTCAAAAAACTCTATGCCGACAAGAACTTTGGCTATTACGTCAACCGCCACGGTGAGTTGCCGACCTGCTTCATCACCAACAACGACATCACCGGCGGCAACTCCGGCTCGCCCGTCATCAACGCCCAGGGCCACCTCATCGGTCTAGCTTTCGACGGCAACAGCGAAGCTATGAGCGGCGACATCGACTTTGAGGAGAACCTGCAGCGCTGCATCTGTCTCGACGCACGCTATATGCTCTGGGTTATAGACATATACGCCGGCGCCACCAACCTCATCGATGAGATGGATATTGTGCGCTAATACTGCAGAACCTGAAGTGGAAAGCCGGGAGCCGGAAGCTTTCAGCTTTCCACTTTCTTTATAAGAAATCGAATCATGCGCCAAGTCCAGCGACAACAACAGCAAATGAAGCTTTCGCCTCAGCAACTGCAGCTGATGCGTATGCTGCAAATGCCCATTGCCGCGCTGGAACAGAATGTAAAAGAGGAGATTGAGCGCAATCCACTGCTTGAAGTCGACACCTCATCGCCGGATATGGAGTCGCTGTCAACGCCTGAAATAGAGCCCGATAACGACAAATATACCGCTCTGCACGACGACGATGACGACGATTATGCGTACCGTACCCGACTTCAATCCGACCCTAACCCGACCCAACATGACCTAATCGTAAGCACAGAGCCAACTCTCAGCCAAACCCTTGACGAACAGCTTGGACAACTGCATCTTACGGACCGTCAACTTGCCATAGCCCGCACCGTTGTGGGCAATCTTGACGACAACGGCTATCTGAGCCGCGACACTGGCTTGATTGCCAATGATATAGCTTTTCGCCAGGGCATTGAGGCCTCACCGTCCGAGGTAGAAGAAGCCTTGGCCATTGTGCAGAGCCTTGAGCCAGCCGGCATAGGTGCCCGCAACCTGCAAGAGTGCCTCTCGCTACAACTGCACCGCACTGGTATGGACAACGGCAGCACACGCCATGCCGCCTCAATCATCGACTTGTGCTACAACGACTTTATACACAACCGTTTAGACCAAGTGGGCACCAAACTGGGACTCTCTGCCGAACAACTTGAGGCTGCAATAGCCGTGATTCGCCGCCTCAACCCCAAACCAGGCGCAGCCGACGACACCGCCGACACCCCGCCACAGGCTGTCTTTCCCGACGTGACGGTGGTACGCCAAGGGCAGCAACTCTCATACGTCATCAACGACAGGCACCTGCCCCAGCTGCGCATAAGTCCTTACTATGCCGCTCTGCGCCAGACTCTCGAGTCAGGCACCTCACTCAACCCGTCAGAGCGCGACACATTGCGTTTTCTGCGCGACAAAAGTGCCGAAGCCACCGGCTACATAGGTCTCCTCGGCCAACGCCACTCAACGCTGGCGGCTTTGATGGATTTCCTCATAGCCCATCAACGCAACTACTTCCTCAGCGGCGACACCGCCGACCTGCTGCCCCTGCGGCAGACCGACATTGCCGAAGCCCTTGGCATGGATGTCTCAACCATTTCGCGGGTGCTCAACAGCAAATACACCCAGACCGAGTTTGGCACAATCGCCCTCAGCTCGCTGTGCCCGGCTGCATTCACCACACCGAGCGGCGACGAAGTCTCTATCGAAGCCGTCCGCCAGGCCATGACCGCCATAGTTGAGGCCGAAGACCCCACCAACCCACTCACCGACGAAGCTATAGCCAACCGTATGGCCCAGGCTGGCTACCCCGTGGCACGCCGCACCGTGGCCAAATACCGCGACCTGTGGAACATTCTGCCAGCACGCCTGCGCCGTCGGCTCAAAGTACTGCTACTGCCTTTGATACTGGCCGCCTCCACAGTCGCTCTACCGGCACAGAACACCACCACCTCGCACAACCCCGACCGCGCGCCGATGTCCTACTACGACTCAATAATCTACCGTCGCATAGAGACCGGCAAAACCAAAGCCGACAACCATAAGCACATGGAGAACGCCACAGCCCGTGCCGACAAAGCCAAACCAAAAGCAGAGCCTGCCAAGCCTGCCGCCACATCCCACGTCACCGCAGCCGCCGACAGCGCCGCCACCACCCTGCCCTCTCATCTGTGGTACGGTTCGGCATTCTCCGACCACCGCGTCAAAGCCGAGACCTTGGCCATGTCGTCGCTGCCCGACGAGGTGATACTGCGCTTGGCCAAAGACAGTTCCGATTTCTGTTTCCCTGTACTTGGTGCCAAGACCTCGCCTTATGGCTGGCGATGGGAGCGGCCACACCGTGGCGTCGACATACAGCTGCGCACCGGCGACCCTGTGCGCTGCGCCTTCAGCGGCGTGGTACGCGTGGCCAAAGTCATGGGCGGCTACGGCAACTGCATAGTGGTGCGCCACTACAACGGCCTCGAAACCGTCTATGGGCACCTCTCCAAAATCAACGTCAAACGCCACCAACACGTATGTGCCGGCGACACCATAGGTCTTGGCGGCAGCTCCGGACGCTCCACCGGCCCACACCTGCACTTCGAGGTGCGCTTCCAATACGAGCCGTTCGACCCAGAATGGATTCTCAACTTCGACACCTACGGCCTGCGCACCCGACGGCTCCACTTAGACAAGACCTATTTCGGCATCTACAAACCACACAAAGGCGAAAACCGCGAATATAAGGCCGACCACAGCATAATCAAGGAACGCCGCCGACCAAACCAGCCGCAATACACCGAGAAAGACTTCTGAAACTCGGCGACCAACACAAATTTATAATTTTTTAAGATACGTTTTATAAAAAAAGTGTATCTTTGCAGTTGGGCAATTATACCCCAAAAACAAGCAACGCTGTGAAAAACAGCGGAATGCTTTATTATATAACATACTGTTGTAACGCACAAAGAGAAAAACAAGAACTGCACCATGAATACTGGTAACAACATATTGCAACATTGGCTACGCATAACCGCTCTGGCACTGATGACCATTATCGGCACAACCGCAATGGCACAGTCATATAGTGGCGGCGACGGCACAGCGGGCGATCCCTACCAACTTGCAAATGCCACCGACTACGGTAATTTCGTCACCAACGTCAACGCCAATACCAACGGCGATGCCTCCAAATACTACAAAATCACTGACGACATCGACGTGAGCGGCAAAGGCACGATAACAACCACCTTCACAGGCTCACTTGAGGCAGCCATCAACAACACCACAAAAATGCCCTACAAGCTACAGAAACTTGGCAATCCCATGTTCTCAACACTGCAGGGCACAGTGAAGAACTTGGTGCTGGAGAGTGTGGCCATCAACGGCCATAGCGGCAACACGGGTGCCATTGCCTGCGAAGCCAGCGGCGCGGCACGCATCTATAACGTGGGCATATTGGGTGATTCGGTGGGCGGCACAGCGTATACTGGCGGCATAGTGGGTTATCTTGACGGCACTGCCCGCGTCGTCAACTGCTACTCTTTCGCCACCATCACCGGCGGCACTAACGTCGGCGGCATCGTGGGCAACAACAATGCCACCACCACCGCCGCCAGCATCAACACCATGGTGATGAACTGCATGTTCTACGGCGACATCACCGGCGGCACCACCGTCTCGCCCGTCTTCGGCGGCAACAACATCGCCAACCTGCAGGGTGGCCTCAACACCTTCAACTATTACGCTTACGACGAGCTGAAGACCAAGGCCATCAGCAGCGGCAAGTACAACTGCGCCCTGGCCATAGAGGAGAAGTTCCTCAACCGCCATGAGTTCTACCGCCTGCTGCTCAACAGCAACAAGAAGCTGGCGGCCTTCTACGTCACTGGCAACGTGGCCGACGCCAACCAAATGCTCAAGTGGGTGCTCGAGACTGCCGACCGCACCATCGCCGACCCCAAGCCCTACCCCATCCTGAAGGCGCAGGGCTACTACCCCTCCATCGTCAACCCTGACTTCGCCAACGCCCCCGACAGCGCCACCGTGGGACGCAACCACGGCGGCAAGCTGCCCTCGCCAAGAAACACCCTTGCCGTTACCATCAGCGGCGTGGGCAGTAACGCTCCCAGCGGTGCAAGCATCACAACCGGCAGCCTTGCCTTGCAGCGCACCGACAAAGACTTCGACCGCTTCAACTACAACTACGACAAGGTGCAGCTGCCCTACTACAACGACGTGGGCACGGGCAACTACACAGACAACCGCGTGGTGACAGGCTGGAAGATCACGGCCATCACCCCTGTCCCCGGCGACCCCTACACCTCGGCCAACTACCCCACCACGGGTATCACCGACTACCCCAACCATAACTACGCCGACCGCCGCAGCTCGAACAAAGACCTCTACAGCGTCAGCGGCCGCGTCTTCTCGCAGGGCGCCTACTTCGACGTGCCCTACGGCGTCACCTCCATCACCATCGAGCCCTACTGGGCAAAGGCAGCCTACATCGCCAACCCCAACTACGACGTGGTGTACAGCAAAAGCTATGGCGACAAACAAAACGTCACCCAAACAGGCACACAGGTGACCATGTTCGGCGAACAGCGGATAGAGACAACCGTCGCCAACGCCCTTAAATATATTAAAAACAACCTCGGCGGCTATGGCTCGACGGTTTACGACAACGCTGTGGTGCTGGTGGGCAACCTTCACCTGGAAGGCGTGCCGTCGGGCGGCGCCGACCCCTTCACCATGATGTCGGTGGATGAGGACGACGACCACGAGCCCGACTACTGCCTCATCTGCCACCACAAAGACCGTGTGGCGATAGCACCCATACGCTTCGACTTCCTCCCCGTCACCGGCACGGCGCAGGCAC